>NZ_JBEPRZ010000003.1:0-787647 GCF_040548615.1 Mycolicibacterium sp. 624 | reverse complement strand
CCTGGCCAAGGTGTCGCGCGGGCTGGGTGAGGCCATGGTCGGCATCAACGTCGAGGACATCGCGCAGCCGCATCGGCTCGCCGAACGCGGCTGGTAGCCGCCACGGTGGCAATCGAGGAGATACTCGATCTCGAGCAACTCGAGGTCGACATCTATCGCGGTGGTGTCTTCAGCCCAGAGTCTGGCTTTCTGCAGCGCACCTTCGGTGGGCATGTAGCGGGCCAGTCTCTGGTGTCGGCCGTGCGCACCGTGGACCCGACGTTCCAGGTGCACTCGCTGCATGGCTACTTCCTGCGGCCCGGCGACGCCAAGGCGCCTGCGGTGTACACCGTCGAGCGGCTGCGTGACGGCGGATCGTTCTGCACCAGGCGGGTCAACGCCATCCAGCACGGTAAGACCATCTTCTCGATGTCGGCGTCGTTCCAGTCGGACCAAAGCGGTATCGAGCACCAGGACGCCATGCCGGCCGCACCGCCGCCGGACGACCTGCCCGGCTTCCGGTCGGGCGGTGCGTTCGACGACGCCGGGTTCGCACAGTTCGCCGAGTGGGACGTCCGCATCGTGCCGCGTGATCAGGTCGCACTGCTGCCGGGCAAGGCCAGCCAGCAGCAGGTGTGGTTCCGGCATAGCGATCCGCTGCCCGACGACCCGGTGCTGCACATCTGTGCGCTGGCCTACATGAGCGATCTGACGCTGCTCGGTTCGGCCCAGGTCAACCATCCCGACGAACGCAAGCACATGATGATCGCCTCGCTCGATCACGCCATGTGGTTCATGCGGCCGTTCCGTGCCGACGAGTGGCTGCTGTACGACCAGTCGTCGCCGTCGGCCTGCGGCGGCCGGGCCCTGACGCAGGGCAAGCTGTTCAACCAGTACGGCGAGATGGTCGCGGCCGTCATGCAGGAGGGGTTGACCCGATATGAGCGTGGCTTCACGCCTCCGCGCACGTGAGTAGCCCACACGTCGGTGTCCTTGCGCTGCAAGGCGATACCCGAGAGCATCTGGCCGCGCTGCGGGAGGCCGGCGCCGAGGCGTCGACCGTGCGGCGGCTGGCCGAGCTGGAGGCCGTCGACGCGCTGGTCATCCCCGGTGGCGAGTCCACGACGATGAGTCACCTGCTGCGAGAGCTGAATCTGCTCGAGCCGTTGCGCAGCCGGCTGGCGGACGGCATGCCGGCTTACGGATCGTGTGCCGGAATGATCCTGCTGGCCACCGAGATCAACGACGCGGGCGTGCCAGGCCGTGAGGCACTTCCGCTGGCAGGCATCGATATGACGGTGCGGCGCAACGCCTTCGGGCGTCAGATCGACTCATTCGAGCAGGATGTCGAGTTCGAGGGTCTGGACGATACGGTGCACGCCGTGTTCATCCGGGCGCCGTGGGTCGAGCGCGTCGGACCCGATGTGCAGGTGCTGGCCAGCGCGGCCGGACACCCGGTGGCGGTGCGTCAGGGTCGCGTGATTGCGACGGCGTTCCATCCCGAGGTCACCGGTGACCGTCGCGTGCACAAGCTGTTCGTCGCCTCCCTCTAGCGATTTCGGCGCGGTTTCGTTCGCTGAGCGCTCCAAAACGCGCCGAAATCGCGGTCAGGGGAGGGACGGCCTCGAGGAAGCCCATCGGGGCGCCGAGGTCCTGGATCTGGCGGGGGTAGGGCGAGGCGGCGATCAGGGCGGGGAAGCGGCCGCTCGCGTCTGGGCGGTGGACGTCGGCCATGAGCGAGACGCCGTCACGCACGGGAACCGCGACGTTGATGTCGTGTCGAATGCCGTGCTCCGGCGCGCTGAGATTGCGGTATTCGCGGCCGGTGGTCTGAGGCCCGTTCAGGGTGTTCCGCGACATGAGTCTCACGGTAGGTTGAAACTAGTCTCAACGCAACGTGAAACTCTGCTAGGGTTGTGCACATGCCGAAGAGGCCGCCTCCCGGTCCGCGTGACGAACGCGGTGTGCTGTCAGCGCGCATCCTCACCGCGGCGCGCGGCGAGTTTGCCCACCATGGCTGGGCTGGTACGACGATTCGGGCGATCGCGCGCGGTGCCGACGTTGACCCCGCGCTCGTCTACCACTACTTCGGCTCGAAGGAAGCGTTGCTCGACGCCGCGACCGAGCCACCGCAGCGATGGCTCGACAGCGTCGCTGCGACCTGGTCGACACCGCAAGATGAGTTGGGCGCGGCACTGGTACGGCTCATGTTGGGTGCCTGGGCCGATGAGGAGATCGGGCCCGTCCTGCGGGCGGTTCTGGTGACCGCGGCGCATGACGAGTCGACGCGCGGGAAGCTGCGTCGCATCGTCGAGGCCGGCCTGATGGGTGTCTCGCAGCTCGGTGTGGACGAACGGGACCGATTGGTTCGCAGCGGGCTGATCTCGTCGCAGATCATGGGCCTGGCGATGATGCGCTATGTGTGGGCCATCGAACCAATCGCGTCGATGAGCGACGACGATCTTGTCGCGGCGGTCGCGCCGAATCTGCAGCACTATGTCGATGGCGACCTCGGCTGAGCATTCCGACACTGCCGATCGCCGAGGTACTGCGGGTGCGGCGCGAACGCCCACGTAGACTCGACGCTCTGACTTCGCAGTAGACAAGAAGAGGTATCAACTGCATGAGCGGCCATTCCAAGTGGGCGACCACCAAGCACCAGAAGGCCGTCAAGGATGCGCGACGCGGCAAGGAATTCGCCCGACTGATCAAGAACATCGAGGTCGCGGCGCGTACCGGCGGCGGCGACCCGACGGGCAACCCCACGCTGTACGACGCCATTCAGAAGGCCAAGAAGACGTCGGTGCCCAACGACAACATCGAGCGCGCCCGCAAGCGCGGTGCCGGTGAAGAGGCCGGCGGCGCGGACTGGCAGACCATCACCTACGAGGGTTACGGCCCCAACGGCGTCGCGATCCTCATCGAGTGCCTGACCGATAACCGCAACCGCGCGGCCGGTGAGGTCCGCGTGGCGATGACTCGCAACGGCGGCAACATGGCCGACCCGGGATCGGTGGCCTACCTGTTCACCCGCAAGGGCATCGTGACGCTGCAGAAGAACGGCCTGACCGAGGACGACGTGCTCACGGCGGTCCTCGAGGCCGGCGCGGAGGACGTCAATGATCTCGGCGAGGCCTTCGAGATCATCTCCGAGCCCACCGATCTCGTGGCGGTGCGAACCGCGCTGCAGGACGCCGGTATCGACTACGACTCCGCCGAGGCCAGCTTCCAGCCCTCGGTCACCGTGCCCGTCGATCTCGAGGGTGCCCGCAAGGTGCTCAAGCTGATCGACGCGCTCGAGGACAGCGATGATGTGCAGGACGTCTTCTCCAACGTCGACATCCCCGACGACGTCGCCGCTGCGCTCGACGAGGACTGAACCCCGCGGGTCATCTCATGTTGCGAGAGGCCGCTTTTCGCGTGACGCGGTCAGGAACGCGCCGATCTCGCGGGCGGTCTGCTCGGGCTGATCGAGCATGATCAGCACCTTGGCGTCGTCGACATAGCGCAGCGTCCCGCCGGTGAGTTCCGCCAGCCGAGACGCGTGTGCCTGCGGCATCACCCGATTGTGGCTCCACAACATGAGCACGTCACCGTCGAAGTCCGCGAGCCTCTCGGTCGCGCGGATGAGGTCGTGCTTCACCATCTTCGTGCGTGAGTACTTCAGCAGGTCGCGCCGGATCCGCACGTCGGCGATGCCAGGTGCCGTCCACGCCTCCATCACGTCCTGGGGGATCGGCTTGGCCGCCATCATGCCCCACATGAAGAACCGGTTGCGCAGCCAGCCGATGCGCATCTGCTGCAACGCCAGTTTCACGGTGCCCGTGGTCCGGGTGCCCGCCCAGACGACCTTGCCGGGGAGGCCCGGCGGGAAGTTGTCGAATGCCTCCGATGGGCAGATCACCATTCGGCCGACGCGGTCGTCGCGGCCAAGGTCGGTGAGGAAGATCGGGCCACCCCAGTCCGTCACCACCAGAGTGACATCGGTGAGGTCGAGGGCATCGAGGAAGTCGGCCAGGATGTGAACCATGCCGGGCATCGTCAGGTCGGCGTCGTCGTTCATCGGCCTTCGATGACCGCCAATCGGCAGCACCGGGAGCACGTAGCGGAACCCCTCCGGCAACAGCGGCAGCGCTCGGCTCCACTGCGACTCATTCATCAGCAGTCCGTGCAGCAGAACCACCGGCGGGCCAGCCGGATCGCCCGCATCGAGATACTCAAGCGTGCCTGCCGCGACATCGACGGATCTCATCGGACCTCCATTAGAACTAGTATTCTAGAACGTATGCTCTAGTGTGGCTGCAGGAGGCGACGATGGCAAGGTCCACCAGGGAAGCGATCCTGACCGCGACGGCGGAACTGATGCGGCACCGTGGTTACGGGGCCGTCGGCATGAAGGACGTCGTTGCGGCGGCCGGCGCCCCGATCGGCTCGCTCTATCACCACTTTCCCGGTGGCAAGCTCCAGATCGCACGCGAAGCGCTGGTCGACGCGGGTGTGGCATACGGACTGCTGATCCCCACGCTCGTCGACCCGCACGACGATCTCGGTGAGGCGATCGACGCTGTCTTCGTCCAGGCCGCCGAGGACATGTCGACGACGGGCTACGCCAACATGTGTCCGGTGGCCAGCGTCGCGGCTGAGATTGCCGACACCGTCGAGGAACTGCGTACCGCCTCGGCGGGAATCTTCACGGCATGGCTCGACGGCGGCACCGAGTACTTCGTCGCCCGGGGGCTCGAACGTGACGTGGCCCGGCAGGTCACCGTCGCCGTGGTGAGCGGCCTAGAGGGCGCTTTCGTGCTGGCGCGCACCCTGCGCGACACCGAACCACTGCTGGCCGTCGGGCGCACGCTTGCCGCGCCATATCGCGGCG
Organism: Mycolicibacterium sp. 624; assembly: GCF_040548615.1. NCBI lineage: Bacteria > Bacillati > Actinomycetota > Actinomycetes > Mycobacteriales > Mycobacteriaceae > Mycobacterium > Mycolicibacterium sp. 624. The sequence continues at coordinate 782,792 of NZ_JBEPRZ010000003.1, read as the reverse complement.
TCGCACTGGGTGTCCGTGTCTCGGCGCCGGTTGGCGGCTGACGTCAGCCGCGTCCGTTGGACCTGACGAGGTCGTCCTCGACGTCATCGGCGCGCTCATCGAACGCCTTGGCACGCTCGTCGGCCTCGGGGCTTCCGGAGAACAGGCTCGCGGCAACGCGTTTGGTCTCACCGTCGCCGTCGCGCCGGATGTGGGGCTCGGCCGCCGGTGTCGAGGGTTCGATGCGCTGCGTGGGGACGACGCCGCCCGTGCGCTGCACCCAATCGACCATGCCCTCGCGCACGGCGCATCGAAGGTCGAACAACGCGCCCGCGTTCGGGGCGCTGACCACGATCCGCACGCGCACCACACCGCCGATCGCGTCGGTCACCTGCAGCACGCCGCGCCGGCCGTCCCACTGGTCGCTCGAGGCAAGCAGGCGGTCGAGTTCGGCGCGCATATCGTGGAACGGGACCGAGAAGTCGACATCGAACTCGACGGTGCCCATGATCTCGGTGGCGCTGCGCGTCCAGTTCTCGAACGGTGTGGTGGTGAAGTAGGTGCACGGGAGTACCAGTCGCCGCTCATCCCACAGCCTGACGACGACGTAGGTGAGCGTGATCTCCTCGATGCGGCCCCACCAGCGGCCCTCCTCGAGTTCGACGACATCGCCCACCCGGATCGCGCCCGAGAACGCGATCTGCATGCCGGCGAACACCGCTCCGAGCGAGGTCTGCGCGGCAAGGCCTGCGACCACGGACAGCACACCGGCCGAGGCGAACAGTGTGGTGCCGATATCGGAGAACGCCGGGAACGTCATGAAGATCGCCGCAATGCCGAGCACCACCACGATGGCGGTGGCGAGACGTCGCAGCACCGTCACCTGGGTCCGCAGCCGTCGCCACTGGCGGTCGGCGTCGGTGATCTCGGCGTTGTCACCGCCGCCGTAGCGGGTGATGATCCGGCGCTCGGCGACCTCCACCAGGCTGATCAGCAGCCAGGTCATCGTCGCGATGAGGAGGATCAGCAGGCTGTGATCGACCCACCCGCGCCAGCCATCCACCTGGTCGGAGGTGCGCTGAACTGCAATCGTGGCGGCGAACACCATGAACGCGGCGCGCAGCGGTCTGCGCGTCAGTTCTGCGATATCGCGTACCAGCGCGCTGCGGCGCCCGAGGCGGGCGAGCACCCAGGTGAGAATCAGTCCCAGCAGGTAGGCGGCCACCACGGCACCGCAGACCCAGGCCAGCGTGACGGCGAGATTCGTTGCGGACTCGAGATCGGTCTCGGCGGGCATCGAGTGAGTTCAGCTCCCAGGGATCGGGGTCGGGTCCCCATCGACGGTAGCCGCGTCCGCAGCCGACGTCACATCGGCACGGTGGTGGCGTGTCCCTGCCCGGCAGCGTCGCCCCCGGCGGTTAGGCTATCGAACAGCTGTTCTAGAGATGGAGGAGATCGCGTGCGTGTGATGGGCGTCGACCCGGGCTTGACCCGTTGCGGGCTGTCCGTCATCGAGAGTGGGCGCGGGCGCCAGGTCACCGCCCTCGACGTCGACGTGGTCCGCACTCCCTCCGATCAACCGCTGCACAGGCGCCTGCTCACCATCAGTGACACCGTCGAGCACTGGATGGACACCCACCTGCCCGACGTCGTCGCGATCGAGCGAGTTTTCGCGAACCAGAACGCGCCCACTGCCATGGGCACCGCGCAGGCCGGGGGAGTGATCGCGCTCGCCGCCGCCAAGCGGGATATCGACGTGCACTTCCACACGCCGAGCGAGGTGAAGGCCGCGGTTACCGGCAACGGGAGGGCCGACAAGGATCAGGTCACCACGATGGTGACGAGAATCCTTGCGCTACAGAGCAAACCGACACCGGCCGACGCTGCCGACGCGCTGGCGCTGGCGATCTGTCACTGTTGGAGGGCCCCGATGATCGCGCGGATGGCGGCGGCCGAGGCCATGGCCGCCGAGCAGAAACGCAAGTACAAGGCCAAGCTCAAGGCCGCCCCCGCGCGGATGTCGGGGAGCGCGACGTGATCGCCTCGGTGCGTGGTGAGGTCGTTGACATCGCCCTCGATCACACGGTGATCGAGGCCGCGGGCGTCGGCTACAAGGTCATGGCGACACCGTCCACACTGGCCACGCTGCGGCGTGGAACCGAGGCCAGGCTCATCATCGCGATGATCGTGCGCGAGGACTCGATGACGCTGTACGGGTTCGCCGACGGTGACGCGCGGGACCTGTTCAGCACGCTTCTCGGCGTCTCCGGGGTGGGTCCGAAGATCGCGCTGGCGACGCTGGCGGTCTACGACGCGCAGGCCCTGCGGCAGGCCCTCGCCGACGGCGATGTCACCGCCCTGACGCGAGTTCCGGGGATAGGCAAGCGCGGCGCCGAGCGCATGGTGTTGGAGCTTCGCGACAAGATCGGCCCCGTGACGCCCGGTGGTGTCGCGCTGGCCGGGGGACGTGCCATTCGTGGTCCCGTTGTGGACGCGCTCGTCGGGCTCGGCTTCGCCGCCAAGCAGGCCGAGGAGGCCACCGACAAGGTGCTGGCCGGTGATCCCGATGCGACGACGCAGAGCGCGCTGCGTGCCGCCCTATCGATGCTGGGCAGGAAATGAGCCGGTTCGACGGTGACGACGACGGCGCGGCCGAGGATCTCGAGCGCGACGTCTCACCCGCGCTCACAGTGGGCGAGGGGGATATCGACGCGAGCCTGCGGCCCCGCTCGCTGAATGAGTTCATCGGCCAGCCGCGCGTCCGCGAGCAGCTGCAACTCGTCCTCGAGGGCGCCAAGAATCGTGGCGGCACACCGGATCACATCCTGCTGTCGGGGCCGCCGGGACTGGGCAAGACATCGCTGGCGATGATCATCGCCGCAGAGTTGGGCACCGCCCTTCGCGTGACGTCGGGTCCGGCGCTCGAGCGTGCAGGAGATCTCGCCGCGATGCTGTCCAACCTCGTCGAGCACGACGTTCTGTTCATCGACGAGATCCACCGCATCGCGCGCCCCGCCGAGGAAATGCTGTACCTCGCGATGGAGGACTTCCGTGTCGACGTCGTCGTCGGCAAGGGCCCGGGGGCGACGTCGATCCCGCTCGAGGTCGCCCCGTTCACACTCGTCGGCGCAACGACTCGCTCGGGCGCACTGACCGGTCCGCTGCGTGACCGGTTCGGGTTCACCGCCCACATGGACTTCTATGAGCCAGCCGAACTCGAACGCGTGCTGCTGCGGTCGGCGGGCATCCTCGGCATCGAACTGGGTGCCGAGGCCGGATCGGAGATCGCCCGACGGTCGCGGGGGACGCCGCGTATCGCCAACCGGCTGCTACGCCGTGTCCGTGACTACGCCGAGGTACGTGCCGACGGCGTCATCACAACCGATATCGCGAAGCTGGCGCTCGAGGTGTACGACGTCGACGATCTCGGCCTGGACCGCCTGGACCGCGCGGTGCTGGCCGCCCTGATCCGCAGCTTCGGTGGCGGCCCGGTGGGGGTGTCGACCCTCGCGGTCGCTGTCGGCGAAGAGGCCACGACCGTCGAGGAGGTGTGCGAACCTTTCCTGGTGCGCGCCGGGATGATCGCCCGCACACCGCGCGGAAGGGTCGCCACCAGCCAGGCCTGGCGGCACTTGGGACTGACACCGCCGAGCGGGGTCGGCGGGCTGGGGCAACCCGGTCTCTTCGAGTAGTCGGCCCTTTGCGCGGTCGGCCACTTGGAACACTAGGGAGTACCGGAATGGGTCTTGGGGCGATGGTTATCGCGGCGCTCGTGTTCGCATCGCTGGCGGCCGTGCTGCACGTCTACATCTTTGTGCTGGAGTCGTTCCGATGGACGGCGCCGAGCACCCGCGCGACGTTCGGCACCACAGTGGAGGAAGCCGAGACCACCAAACTCCTGGCGTTCAACCAGGGGTTCTACAACCTCTTCCTGGCGGTCGTCATCGGAGTGGGCGTGGGATTCATGATCTCCGGCGGTATCCCGGTCGGCGCCGCCTTGGTCTTCGCGGGTGCGGGGTCGATGTTGGCGGCAGCGCTGGTGCTGTTGGTGTCGGCGCCAGACAAGCTGCGTGCCGTGATCGTCCAGGGGACGTTTCCGTTGGTGGCCGTGGTGCTTCTGGCCATCGGGTTGTCCGCGTAGGCGTCCTCGAAGTACGCATCGCGGTCCTGTCCGGCGACGAAAACCTGGTCGCCCCCAGCACGTTTGGCGGTGTACATCGCCCGGTCGGCCGACTCGACGAGTCCCTGGATGAAGGCGCGGACCCCGCCCTCGGGAACGCGGCGCGGGGCGGCTGTCGCCACACCGACGCTCGCCGTGACATTCCAGGGTGTCTGCGCGATCTCGCGCCGCAGTCGCTCGGCGAGACCCGATGCGGTCTGCGGACCGCCGATCAGGCCCACGACGAATTCCTCGCCACCGATGCGGCCGATGACGGAGTCTCCGCGGCGGGTTCGGCGGAGGATGTCGGCGACGGCGATCAGGGTTTGGTCACCTGCCGCGTGGCCCGCGGTGTCATTCACCCGCTTGAAGGCATCCAGGTCGATCATCACGACGCCCAGAACCGACGAGCGGTTGTTCATCGACTCGCCGGCCAGCACCCTCATCGACCTGTAGAAACCACGGCGGTTGGGTAGCTCTGTCAGCGGATCGGTGTCGGATTTCAGCGCGTCGCTGCCGAGGAAATGTACGAGAACTTGCGCAGAGTAAGGCACAGCCAAAAGGCCGACGGCAAGGACCAGCAATTTGCTGATCGCTCCGAACGGGTCCCAGTCGGCACCGATCTGGACGGCGCATATCGTGGCAGTCCCCAATGCCAGGACCAACGTGAACGCCAGTGCCCGACTGGTGTGAAAGAACGCCGCGTATCCGGCGAGCGCGGCGAACGCAGTGCATATCTGCAAACCGGAACTCGGCGAGGATTGGGAGAGACTCGAAACTGCGACGCAGACACTCGCGGTGGCGATGAACACGATGGACTGGCGCCGGGTTGGCCACTGAGTCGTCCACAGCACCGCCATGATGGCGCACATCGCGGCAACGACTATGGACAGAATCCGGGTCGTCGCATTCTGCGGGCCCGACGGACTCCACAGCATCAAGGTGGGTACGGCGCCGAGTGCCAGCACGCAGCCAGCCACCAAGAACTGGGTGAAGCGTTGCAGATCGCGAGCCGCGAGATAACCGGACAGCCATTCATGGTGGTCGGGTTGCCGCCACCAACGGCTAATCCAGTCCACGTGATGTGCTCGCTCTTCGTTGATCGTCGACCCGACCGCTTTGGAGTGGCGGGCGATAAAACCTGACCCCCGCAATGACATGACGCAACGACACGAGGAGCCCCCTCCCGATAGTACAAAACGCCAAGTCTATTTGCTGGTCATCCTTGGAATTCAGCGGATGACGGGCAACGCGCAGCTGGGTGTTACGCGCCCCGCCAATATCTCCACCGCCGCGGTCGGATCGGGCACGGCGATCAGTACGGCACGCGTCGCCTCGACTGCCCCCGTCGACGGTCCGACACCTCCGACGGCATCCACCAGGTCGAGCAGGTGCACCGTTGCCTCCACCAGCGCGACATCGGCCACGGCGGCCAGGGTCGCGCTGCCGACCACGGGATAGGAGATCGTTGACCGACCGGGCAGCGTCACCGCCCGTGCGGCGCGGGCGCAGTCGTTGAATCTCGTGACGGCGTCCGCCGGGCGAAGAGTGACGGCCTCGGAGAGGGCCGTCTGCGCCAGATCGTCTGCAGTCGTGTGTGCGACTCCGCCGGGGGCGTTGAATGTCCGCAGCATCGAGGCGCCGTCGCCGACCGCTGCGTCGGTATTGAGGAGATGGTCGTCGATGTGGTCGAACAGGCTCAGTTCGGGGCAGGCGTGGGCAACGAGAGCGTGAACGTCCCACGGTGTGCATCGCGTGGGAGCAGACCACTGTTCGGATGTCAGATCCGAGCAACAGCGTGCCCAGCGTTCCCAGGTGTCGGCGAGGAGGTCCCGTGTCGTGTCGTCGATGGCGCGCACGGCGTCGAGGCTACCCAGCAGCCGCAACCGTCCAGATCGTCGCAGGTTAGAGGTGAGGCGCCCGAGGGTATGCCCTGTGCGACAAAGGAGACATCATGAACGACCTCGAGAGAACCAGCGTTGACGGACGCCGCCAAGGCGGGCGGCTTCGGATGCCCCGCAGCCGTGGTGCGGCGAGCGGACTACTGCTGATCCTGCTGGGACTGTGGGGTGCGGCAGTACCGTTCGTCGGCCCTTCATTCGACTTCTCCTACAGCCTCGGGCAGGAGTGGTCGGCAGGCCGGGGGTGGCTGCAGGTGTTGCCCGGCGCGGTCGCCGCGATCGGCGGTCTCCTCCTACTCGTATCGCGCAACAGGGCCACCGCGATGCTCGGCGGCTGGCTTGCGGTCGTGGCGGGTGCGTGGTTCGTCGTGGGGCGGGCGTTCGCGGGGCCGTTGAACCTGGGAGACGTGGGTACACCCGTCGCCACAACCGAGACCAAGCGCGTGTGGTTGGAGCTGACCCAGTTCTACGGTTTGGGCGCGCTGATCGTGTTTCTGGGCGGACTTGCCCTGGGCCGGTTGTCGATTCGGTCGGTGCGTGATGTCGAGTACGGGCATCGGCCTATCGCGACCGCCGACCGGACCGATGTGCGGACAGGCCGGACCGACGCGATGACCGATGCCTCGAACGAAGTCACAACGCCCGTCGCGCATGAGCCCGCCGAGCGCCGCTCGGGGTGGCGCGGTCGGCTGACTGGCCACCGCAGGCACCGTCCGACGGCGGTTTAGCCGAGGAGCCGCGATGGTCTGGACGTTGCCCGAGGAGTTCGCGACCGACGGCGGAACCATCCGCTGGGCCTGGATTGACAATGCAGGCCACCTCCTGCAGGAGGATGCGCCCGCACAGCTGCGAGCCCATCTCCTTGCCGGCTTCGCCTCTGCCAAGATCACCCGGTAGTCGGCACGCCGCTCGACGAGGCCGCTATCCCGTGTAGACCATGACGTGCTTGATCCGGGTGTAGTCCTCGAGCCCGTACATCGACAGGTCCTTGCCGTGGCCGGAGGACTTGAAACCGCCGTGGGGCATCTCGGCGACGAGCGGGATGTGGGTGTTGATCCACACGCAGCCGAAGTCCAGTGAGTTGGACATCCGGATCGCCCGTGACACGTCCTTGGTCCACACCGAGGACGCCAGGCCGTACTCGACACCGTTCGCCCACGTGAGTGCCTCGTCCTCATCGCTGAACGACTGCACGGTGATGACCGGGCCAAAGATCTCGTTCTGGATCATCCGGTCGTCCTGGTGCAGGCCGCTGACGACCGTCGGTTCGACGTAGAAACCCTTGTCGCCCTGACGATTTCCGCCAGCTGCCACGGTCGCATGCGCCGGTACGTCGGTGAAGAACGACAGGACGCGATCCAGCTGGTTGGCGTTGTTCACCGGCGGCACCCACGCGTCCTCGTCATCGGCCGCCCTGTCGAACGTCGTGGTCGCGCCTCTGGCCTGCTCGGCCAGCGCGGCGGTCAGGTCACCGACGATCGATGCGTGCGCCAGCACGCGGGTCGCCGCGGTGCAGTCCTGCCCGGCGTTGAAGTACCCGGCGGTCGCGATACCCTCGGCGGCCGCGGCGATATCGGCGTCGGCGAACACGACCACCGGGGCCTTGCCGCCGAGTTCCAGGTGTGTGCGCTTCAGGTGCCCGCCGGCACTGACCGCGACCGCTCGACCCGCCGCCACCGAACCGGTGATCGACACCATCTCCGGTGTGGGGTGCGCGACGACGGCCGCGCCCGTGACGCGGTCACCCGCCACGACGTTAAGCACGCCGGGCGGCAGGTGCCTCGATGCGAGTTCGGCCAGCATCACCGTGGTGACCGGCGTCGTGTCGCTGGGCTTGATCACGACGGTGTTGCCGGCGGCGATTGCGGGACAGAACTTCCAGATCGCCATCATCATCGGGTAGTTCCACGGGGCCACCTGGCCGACCACGCCGACCGGTTCGCGTCGGATCCACGAGGTGTGGTCCGTCATGTACTCGCCGGCCGACTTGCCCTCGAGAACCCTTGCGGCACCGGCGAAGAAGCGGATCTGGTCGACCATGGGCGGGATTTCCTCGGCCATGGTGACGTGATTGGGCTTGCCGGTGTTGCGGCCCTCGGCGGCGACGAGGTCGGCGGCGGCCGCCTCGACGTCGTCGGCGAAGGCGAGTAGCGCCTTCTGCCGGGCTGCGGGAGTGGTGCGCTTCCAGTCCTTGAACGCCGTCGCCGCGGCCTCATAGGCGTTGTCGACATCCTGTGCGTTCGACACCGGTGCGGTGCCGTACGTCTCGCCGGTGGTCGGGTCGACAAGAGGCATCGTGGCTCCGCTGACGGAGTCGACAAGGTTTCCGCCGATGAAGTTCTGCACGGTGGTCATGAGATGTGAATCCCCTTCCGGGTGAGGTGATCAGAGATCGGAGAGCAGCTGCGCCAGGATGTCGAGACCCTCGTTGAGAAGGTCGTCGCTGATGGCCAGCGGCGGGAGGAAGCGCAGGACGTTTCCGTAGGTGCCGCACGACAGCACGATGACGCCCGCCGCGTGCGCGCCCGCACACAACGCCTTGGTCAGCTCGGCGTCGGGTTCGAGGGTGCCCGGCTTGACGAGTTCGACGGCGATCATCGCGCCCCGACCGCGTACGTCGCCGATCCGGTCGTCGTCGGCCTGCAGGGCGTCGAGCCGGCCCTTCATGAGGGTTTCAATCTCCTTGGCGCGAGCGACCAGCCCGTCAGACTCGATGGTCGCGATGGTCGCCAATGCCGCGGCACACGCGATGGGATTGCCGCCGTAGGTGCCGCCGAGGCCACTGACGTGCGGAGCGTCCATGATCTCGGCGCGACCGGTGACAGCCGACAATGGCAGGCCGTCGGCGATGCCCTTCGCGGTGACGATGAGATCCGGGTCGATGCCCTCGTGTTCGCAGGCGAACATCGCGCCGGTGCGGGCGAAACCGGTCTGCACCTCATCGGCGATGAAGACGACACCGTTGGCGCGACACCACTGCAGCAGGGTGGACAGGAAGCCCTCGGCGGGAACGATGAAGCCGCCCTCGCCCTGGATCGGCTCGATGATCACGGCGGCCAGGTTGTCGGCGCCGACCTGCTTGTCGATGATGCTCAGGGCCCGGCGCGCGGCGAGTTCACCGTCGGTGGCCAGTTCCTTGCCGAACTCGGCGTCGCGGAACGGATAGGACAGTGGAGCCCGGTAGATCTCGGGCGCGAACGGGCCGAAGCCGTGCTTGTAGGGCATCGACTTCGCCGTCAGCGCCATGGTCAGGTTGGTGCGCCCGTGATACGCATGATCGAACGCCACCACGGCCTGCTTATGGGTGTACGCGCGGGCGATCTTGACCGCGTTCTCGACGGCCTCCGAGCCGGAGTTGAACAGCGCCGAACGCTTCTCGCCGGCCACTGGGGTCAGTCTGTTGAGGTGTTCGCAGACCGCGACGTACTCCTCATACGGCGTGACCATGAAGCAGGTGTGGGTGAAGTCGGCCGCCTGGGCGGAGACGGCTTCGACCACTCGGGGGGAGGCGTTGCCGATGGTGGTGACCGCGATCCCCGAGCCCAGATCGATCAATCGGTTGCCATCGACGTCCTCGACGATTCCGCCACCCGCACGCGCCGCGTACACCGGCATCGTGGTGCCCACGCCCCTGGCAACGGCGGCGCCCTTGCGTTCGATGAGGGCCGAGGACTTCGGGCCGGGGATTGCGGTGGCGAGGTGACGGCTCTGTTCCAACGTCTTTGGGGTTGTCACGTCTGATACTCCAGTTCGCAGTGCTCTTGCGAGGGGGGGATTATGGGGAACGGTCGGTGCGCGGCCAACGGAGGCGGGCGCCCCGCGACGTCCGTGTGCCAGCCTAGTCGGCCGACCGCGATGCACAACCGTAATAGTCGTCATGAGTCGTCATCGGGTGCGGATTCGGTATCAAACCGGGTCGATCACCACGCATTCGGTTGTCGCGACGCGTCGAGGGGAGCGGGACCGGCGTGTGCGATTCTCTCCAGTGGTGTCGGATTCCGCTGGGATCTGCGGTGATGGCACACTAGAAGTTCAAGCGGGCCTGTGACTGTCTGTCAGGGCGCGACACGCATGACTGACACGAAAGACAATTCTGAGATGGACCTCGTCGTCTTCCTTCCGCTGCTCATCATCCTTGGCGCATTCATGTTCTTCGCCTCGCGCCGCCAGAAGAAGGCGATGCAGGCGACGATCGACCTGCACGAGTCGCTGACCGTGGGCGACCGCGTCCACACCACGTCTGGCCTGCAGGCCACCATCACCGACGTCTCCGACGACACCGTCGATCTCGAGATCGCGCCGGGTGTTGTGACCACCTGGATGAAGCTCGCCGTGCGCGACCGTATCGAGGCCGATGATGAGTACGACGAGGACGACACCGAGACCGATGAGTACGCCGATGACGTCGCAGATGTGACCACCGGCACCGAGGCCACGGCCGATCCGAATCAGATCAAGAAAGACTGACAGCGGAGCACTCAGCCCCACCACGTACCCTTTGCGGTGCTGACGCACGACCTGAGGAGATTCAAGCAACGTGGCATCGACTTCTTCGCCGGTGCACCCGTACCGCTACCTGACGCTCTTCCTGGTCCTTCTGATCGGTGCTTTCTCGCTGGTGTTCTTCACCGGTGACAAGCAGGCCAAGCCAAAACTCGGCATCGATCTGCAGGGCGGGACCCGTGTCACGCTGACGGCACGCACACCCGACGGCTCACCGCCCACTCGTGAGGCGCTGACCCAGGCCCAACAGATCATCGGCGACCGCGTCGACGGTCTGGGCGTCTCGGGTTCCGAGGTGGTTATCGACGGCGAGAACCTGGTCATCACCGTGCCCGGTGACGACAGCAGCGAGGCGCGCAACCTCGGACAGACGGCACGGCTCTATATTCGGCCCGTCATTCACGTGATCCCGGCGCAGAGTCAGACACCTCCGCCCGCAGAGGCGCCAGCCGGCGGAGTTCCGGGTATGCCGGGAGCACCGGGCATGCCCGGCGCGCCGGGCGCCCCGGGGGTGCCGCCGTTGTTCGCACCAGCCGAACCGGAGGCACCGATCGTGCCGCCGCGACCAGGCGAACCGGTGCTGCCGGGCGCCGCTGAGGCGCCAGCACCCGCACCTGAACCAGCACCGCAACCGCGGCCCTTCCCCGAGGAGCCGGCGCCGACCCCGCCGCCGACACCAGCACCCGATGCCCCGCCGGCTGAGGCCCCGCCTGCCGGCGGCACGCCGCCTCCGGCAGCACCGCCGGCACCACCTGCGCCCGCACCGGGCTCACGGGAGGCCAAGGCGCAGCAGATCTCCGACGAGAAGGCGCTGCGTCAGAGCACCGAACAGCAGATCCAGCTGTTGGCGCTGCAGTTCCAGGCCACCCGGTGCAACGACGAGGATGTGCTGGCAGGCAACGACGATCCCAACCTGCCGCTCGTCACGTGCTCGGAGGACCACACCCAGGTCTATCTGCTGGACAAGTCGATCATCAGCGGTGAGGGCATCAAGAACGCGAGTTCCGGCCTGGACACGCAGCGCGGCGAGTACGTCGTCGACCTCGAGTTCAAGAGTGACGCCGCCAACGTGTGGGCCGACTTCACCGCAGCCAACGTCGGCACCCAGACGGCGTTCACGCTCGACTCGCAGGTGGTCAGTGCACCCGCGATCAACGAGCCCATCCCCGGTGGCAACACCCAGATCACCGGCCAGTTCACCCAGAGTTCGGCGAAAGAACTCGCCAACGTCCTCAAGTACGGCTCGCTGCCGCTGTCATTCGAGTCATCGGAGGCCGAAACCGTCTCCGCGACACTCGGTTTGACGTCGCTGCGTGCCGGTCTGCTCGCGGGTGCGATAGGCCTCGGTCTGGTGCTGTTGTACTCATTGCTCTATTACCGAGTGCTGGGCCTGCTCACAGCGTTGTCGCTCATCCTTGCGGGTGCGATGGTCTTCGCGATCCTGGTTCTGCTGGGGCGTTACATCAACTACACGCTGGACCTCGCGGGTATCGCGGGTCTGATCATCGGCATCGGCACCACCGCGGACTCGTTCGTGGTGTTCTTCGAGCGCATCAAGGACGAGATCCGAGAGGGCCGCTCCTACCGGTCGGCCGTGCCACGCGGTTGGGCACGCGCCCGCAAGACGATTCTGTCGGGCAACGCGGTCACGTTCATCGCCGCCGCGGTGCTCTACGTCCTGGCCGTCGGACAGGTGAAGGGCTTCGCGTTCACGCTCGGCCTTACCACCATCCTCGACGTCGTCGTGGTGTTCCTGGTGACCTGGCCGCTGGTGTACCTGTCGTCGAAGACGGCGCTGCTCGCCAAGCCGTCGATGAACGGCCTTGGCGCGGTTCAGCAGATCGCGCGCGAACGACGGGCCGCGGCGGCATCGACGGGAGAGCGGTAACGACATGGCCAAACACGAGCAACCCCTGGACACGGATGCCGACGTCGTCCCGACGGGCGAGGAGCTGACGGCCGCGACGTCGACAGCGCCCCAGCATGGTTTCTTCATCCGGCTCTACACCGGCACCGGCGCATTCAATGTCGTCGGCAAGCGCAATCTGTGGTACGGGATCAGCGGTGCGATCATGGCCATCGCGATCATCAGCATCGTGGTGCGTGGCTTCACCTTCGGTATCGACTTCGAGGGCGGCACCAAGGTGTCGCTGCCCGCGCAGGGCTCGCACGGACAGGTGACGACCGAACAGGTCGAGACCGTGTTCAGCAAGACGATCGGTGAGGCCCCCGAGTCAGTGGTCACCGTCGGCACCGGCGACTCCGCCACGGTGCAGATCCGTTCCGAGGCACTCACCAACGATCAGACCGAGGACCTGCGGACGGCGTTGTTCGACGCCTTCCAGCCCAAGGGCGCCGACGGACAGCCCAGCAAGCAGTCGATCAGCGACTCGGCGGTGTCGGAGACGTGGGGTGGCCAGATCACCAAGAAGGCGCTCATCGCGCTGGTGGTCTTCCTCGCGATCGTCACGGTCTACATCACGCTGCGCTACGAGCGCTACATGGCGGCTGCGGCGATGGCGTCACTGGTCTTCGACCTCGTCGTCACGGCGGGCGTGTACTCGATCGTCGGGTTCGAGGTCACCCCTGCCACGGTGATCGGGCTGCTGACCATCCTCGGTTTCTCGATCTATGACACGGTCATCGTGTTCGACAAGGTCGAGGAGAACACCCACGGCTTCGAGCACACCACCAGGCGCACGTTCGCCGAGCAGGCCAACCTGGCGATCAACCAGACCTTCATGCGGTCGATCAACACCAGTGTTATCTCGGTACTGCCGATCCTGGCGCTCATCGTCGTCGCGGTCTGGCTGCTGGGTGTGGGAACCCTGCAGGACCTCGCCCTCGTGCAGTTGGTCGGCGTCATCGTCGGTACGTACTCGTCGATCTTCTTCGCGACGCCGCTTCTGGTGACCCTGCGTGAGCGGACCGAACTGGTGCGCAACCACACTCGCAAGGTGATGAACCGGCGCAAGGGCGTGTCGGCGAAGGCTGCCGCCGGTGAGGAGACCGGATCACCGGAAGCGGTCGCCGTGACAGCGTCCGCCCCCGCGGCCATTGCACCTGACAAGCCCGCACCCGGAGCCAAGCCGATCCGCCCCACCGGTCGACCGTCGGGTAAGCGGACTCCCAGGCAGTAGGTCGCTATGACTGCCCGGTTCCGGCGACCCGCGATCCTGGCGGCAACGCTGTCGCTAGTCGCCGGACTGGCGCTGTCCGCGTGCTCGGGTAGTGCCGCAGAGGACATCGACTACGCCGTGGACGGCGCGCTGTCCACCTACAACACCAACACGGTTGTCGGAGCGGCATCGGGCGGCTCGCAGGCCTTCGCGCGGGCGCTCACCGGGTTCAACTATCACGGGCCGGACGGGCAGATCGTCGGTGATCGTGACTTCGGTTCGATCGCCGTGGTCGGGCGGTCCCCGCTGGTGCTCGACTACCAGATCAACGACAGTGCCGTGTACTCCGACGGCAAGCCGATCACCTGCGATGACATGGTGTTGGCCTGGGCCGCGCAGTCGGGCCGCTTCCCGGCCTTCGACGCCGCCAGCCGGGCCGGCTACATCGACATCGCGACCATCGACTGCGCTCCTGGCCAGAAACGGGCCCGGGTGGCGTTCGCCCAGGACCGCGCCTTCGTCGACTTCGGGCAGCTGTTCTCGGCGACGTCGATGATGCCGTCGCACGTGCTGGCCGACGAGCTTGGCCTCGGTGACGGTGGGGTGACCACCGCGCTGCAGGCCGGCGATGGGCCGACCGTCGAGCGCATCGCCGCGGCGTGGAATCAGACGTGGAACCTGGCCCCCGGTGTGGATCTGAAGAAGTTCCCGTCATCGGGCCCCTACAAGCTCGAAGAGGTGACAGAGGCGGGTGCGGTCGTCCTGGTCGCCAACGACCGCTGGTGGGGCGCGAAGCCCGTCACCGCAAGGGTCACGGTGTGGCCGCGCGGCGCCGATATCCAGGATCGGGTCAACGAGGGCTTCTACGACGTCGTGGACATCGCCGCGGGATCGTCGGGCACGCTGACGCTGCCCAACGAGTACGTGCGCACGGACACCTCGTCGGCTGGCATCGAGCAGATCATCTTCGCCGCCGCTGGCCCACTCGCCGATCCGGCTGCCCGTCGTGCGGTGGCGCTGTGCACGCCGCGTGACGTCATAGCACGCAACGCCGAGACGCCGATCGTCAACAACCGGCTCAACCCGGCGTCGGAGGACTCGCTCACCGCCTCTGAGAGCGGGCTGGACGCCGACCGATACAGCGTCGCCAACCCCGACGCCGCCCGCGACGCGATAGATGGCCGGCCGCTGGCCGTGCGAATCGGGTATCAGAGTCCCAACGCGCGCCTGGCCGCCGTCGTGGGCACGATCGCGAAGTCCTGCGCAGCGGCGGGGATCACGGTGGTCGATGCCGCCGGTGCCGACGTCGGCCCACAATCCCTGCGCGACAACCAAATCGACGCGTTGGTCGCAAGCACCGGCGGGGCGACGGGTAGTGGCTCAACCGGGTCGTCGGCAATGGACGCCTACGACCTGCACAGCGGCAACGGCAACAATCTGTCGGGCTACTCCAATGAGCAGATCGACGGCATCATCGCCGCCCTCGCGGTGACGGCGGACCCGAAGGAGACCGCCCGGTTGTTGCGCGACGGCGCTCCGGTGCTGTGGGCCGATATGCCGACGCTGCCGCTGTACCGTCAGCAGCGCATCCTGCTGACCTCATCGAAGATGTTCGCCGTCAGCAGCAATCCGACACGCTGGGGTGCCGGCTGGAACATGGACAGGTGGGTACTGGAGACGTGACGGACGACGGCGGTACCTCCGAGGTGGCGCGGGTGATCTCGGCGTTGACGCGGAATGTCGCCGACTTCCCGGAACCGGGGATCCAGTTCAAGGACCTGACGCCGGTGCTGGCCGATGCCGTCGGGCTGGCCACCGTCACCAAGGCGTTGGCCGAGATTGCCGTGGGCTCCGACCTGGTCGCGGGTATCGACGCCCGCGGCTTCCTGCTGGGAGGGGCGGTCGCGACCCTGCTGGGCACCGGGGTTCTCGCAGTCCGCAAGGGAGGCAAGTTGCCGCCGCCGGTGTTTGGGGAGAGTTACGCCCTCGAGTACGGCGAGGCGATCCTCGAGATACCAGCCAACGGCATCGATATCGCAGGCCGTCGCGTCTTCCTCATCGACGATGTGCTGGCCACCGGAGGCACGCTGGCCGCGGCTGCGCGACTGCTGGAGCGTTGCGGTGCCATCGTCCCCGCAGCGGCCGTGGTTCTCGAATTGAGCGCCCTTGGCGGACGCGAACGGGTCCAACCGCTACCGGTCACGAGCCTCACTGTGGTGTGAGGGATATCCTCGACGGAGTGAGACGGTCAGGAGGTGGTGGGAATGGCTGACGATCATGCCCTGACCCAGACTCAGCCCCTGCCCGTCGTGCCCGCGGACGCGGTGACCCCCGAGGCGCAGGCCGTCCCGGAGACGACGAAGACCACCTCGAGCGCATCGAGGCGGGTCCGGGCCAGGCTGGCGCGCCGGATGACGTCTCAGCGCAGCACCGTGAATCCGGTGCTTGAGCCGCTGGTCGCCGTGCACCGCGAGGTCTACCCCAAGGCGGACGTCTCATTACTGCAGCGCGCATTCGACGTGGCAGAGAAGCGGCACGCCGATCAGCTGCGCCGCTCCGGTGACCCCTACATCACCCATCCGTTGGCAGTGGCCAACATCCTGGCCGAACTGGGCATGGACACCACGACGCTCGTCGCGGCGCTTCTGCATGACACC
This sequence comes from Mycolicibacterium sp. 624, assembly GCF_040548615.1. Taxonomy (NCBI): domain Bacteria; kingdom Bacillati; phylum Actinomycetota; class Actinomycetes; order Mycobacteriales; family Mycobacteriaceae; genus Mycobacterium; species Mycolicibacterium sp. 624. The sequence continues at coordinate 766,474 of NZ_JBEPRZ010000003.1, read as the reverse complement.
GTCGAGGACACCGGGTACACCCTGGAGGCCTTGATCACCGAGTTCGGCAGCGAGGTTGGCCACCTGGTCGACGGCGTCACCAAACTCGACAAGGTGGTCCTGGGCACCGCCGCCGAGGCCGAGACCATCCGCAAGATGATCACCGCGATGGCCCGCGACCCACGGGTTCTGGTGATCAAGGTCGCCGACCGCCTGCACAATATGCGCACCATGCGCTTCCTGCCGCCGGAGAAGCAGGCACGTAAGGCTCGCGAAACGCTGGAAGTCATTGCCCCACTTGCGCATCGGCTGGGTATGGCGACCGTGAAGTGGGAGCTGGAGGATCTGTCCTTCGCGATCCTTCACCCCAAGAAGTACGAGGAGATCGTGCGCCTGGTGGCCGACCGGGCCCCGTCCCGCGACACCTATCTGGCCAAGGTGCGCGCCGAGATCAACGCCTCGCTCGCCGCGATGAAGATCAGTGCCGTCGTCGAGGGCAGGCCAAAGCACTACTGGTCGATCTATCAGAAGATGATCGTCAAGGGTCGCGACTTCGACGATATCCACGACCTGGTTGGCGTGCGGATCCTGTGCGATGAGATCCGGGACTGCTACGCGGCCGTCGGCGTCGTTCACTCGCTGTGGCAGCCGATCGCCGGGCGGTTCAAGGACTACATCGCCCAACCGCGGTACGGCGTGTACCAGTCCCTGCACACCACGGTGGTGGGGCCGGAGGGCAAGCCTCTCGAGGTGCAGATCCGCACCCGCGATATGCACAAGACCGCCGAGTACGGCATCGCGGCGCACTGGCGCTACAAGGAGGCCAAGGGTCGCAACGGCGTCCCCGCCGGCCACGCCACCGCCGAGATCGACGACATGGCGTGGATGCGGCAGCTGCTCGACTGGCAGCGGGAGGCCGCCGACCCCGGAGAGTTCCTGGAGTCGCTGCGTTACGACCTTGCGGTGCAGGAGATCTTCGTCTTCACCCCGAAGGGTGACGTCATCACCCTGCCGACCGGATCAACGCCCGTCGACTTCGCCTACGCGGTGCACACCGAGGTCGGCCACCGCTGTATCGGCGCGCGCGTGAACGGTCGACTCGTGGCTCTCGAACGCAAGCTCGAGAACGGCGAAGTGGTCGAGGTGTTCACGTCCAAGGCGCCCAACGCGGGGCCGTCGCGCGACTGGCAGACGTTCGTGGTGTCACCGCGGGCGAAGGCCAAGATTCGGCAGTGGTTCGCCAAGGAGCGCCGCGAGGAGGCACTGGAGTCCGGTAAGGACTCGATTGCCCGCGAGGTGCGACGTGGCGGACTTCCGTTGCAGCGCTTGATGAGTGCGGACTCGATGGCAGCTCTCGCTCGCGAGCTTCGCTACCTCGACGTGTCAGCCCTGTACACCGCAGTGGGGGAGGGGCACGTCTCCGCCCGGCACGTGGTGCAGCGGTTGCTCGCCCAGTTGGGTGGGGATGACGAGGCCGAGGACGAGATCGCCGAGCGGTCGACACCTGCGACCATGCCGGTCCGCCAGCGCACCAGCGACGATGTGGGGGTCTCGGTGCCCGGCGCCGCGGGCGTGCTGACCAAGCTCGCCAAGTGCTGCACCCCGGTGCCCGGAGACAACATCATGGGCTTCGTCACCCGTGGTGGTGGGGTCAGTGTGCACCGCACCGACTGCACCAATGCCGAGTCGCTGCAACAACAGTCGGAACGCATCATCGACGTCAAGTGGGCGCCGTCGCCGTCGTCAGTGTTCCTGGTGGCCATCCAGGTCGAGGCTCTCGATCGGCACAGGTTGCTCTCCGATGTCACGCGAGTGCTCGCCGACGAGAAGGTGAACATCCTGTCGGCGTCGGTGACGACGTCCAACGACCGTGTCGCGATCAGCCGCTTCACATTCGAGATGGGCGACCCCAAGCATCTGGGTCACGTGCTCAACGTGGTGCGCAACGTCGAGGGCGTCTACGACGTCTACCGCGTGACATCGGCGGCCTGAGGTCTGCACGGCTCACGCCGCTGTGCGGCCTGCGCGTCGCGTGTTGATGGCGCCGACCAGTGCTGCGGCCAGGCATGCGGCGGCAACGGCCACGGCGAACCAGGGAAACACCGAACTCAGTGGCCATTTCGTGGCTGCCCACCCGGCGATGAGTGTGGGCACTGCCATCGCCGTGTAGGCCAGGAGGTAGTACGCCGACATCGTCGCGCCGCGGCGATCGGCGGGAACCACGTTCGACAGGTGCCGCAGTGAACCCCCGAAGCCCAGGCCGAACGTCGCGCCGAGAAGAGCGGCGGCGACCAGCACCAACGGCCAACTGTGCGTCATCAGAGCGGGAATCGTGAGGAGAAGGACAATGGCCATGCCGACGTCACCGATGATGGCAGCTCGCCGGGCGGGCACACGGGCCCCGAACCATTGCGCCACCGCCGCCGCGAATGCCGTGGTTCCGACCACCGCGCCGCCGAACACCACGTTGTGGATCCCGGCCTGCTGTGCGGCCAGGGTGGGATAGAGCGATAGCAGTACCCCGAGAACCGACCACGATGCCATCACGCCCAGTCCGGAGAACCAGAAGTCCGAACGAATCTGTAGCGGGACAGCCGGTCTGACGATCCGGATTCGACCGGGTGACCGTGCGGTGTGTGGTTCGCGCAGCGCGACGACACCGACGCCGACGATGGCGCAGACCACCGCAACAGCCGCGTACGGCGTGCGCATCGGATGCGGTGCGTACTGGGCCAGCAGCGAGGAACCCACGATCGCAATCGTCAGCCCGATGTTGAAGCTCACCCCGCTGAGCTGGCCGGTGCGCACGCCGTGCTCGGGACGCAGATCCAGAAGTGCCGCGGCGCCCGCGACGACGATCGAACCCACCGCCGCGCCGTGGATCGCGCGAGCCACGATCAGCAGCAGCATGTTGTCCGCGACGAGGAAGACACCGAGGCCGACGATCATCGCCGCCAGCGCGCCCAGGAGTACCGGCTTGCGTCCGATCACGTCGGAGATCTGGCCTGCGACCAGCACCGCACCCAGGGCAGCGATGGCGTACACCGCGAAAACGATGGTGGTGGACAGGGGTGAGAGATGCCAGACCTCTTCGTACATTCGGTACAGCGGTGCAGGCAGACCGGAGACCCCAAGGGCGACACCCGACAGGACGAGCAGCAGCGAGTAGGCCCCACGCTGCGCATTGCCAGTCGATCGGTCGACCGCGACCACCGTCACTGTCCCTCCAAAGCGTATTCGGGTTTGACGAACATCGAACTTGATCGAGGGTACGCTCGGGTTTGATGAGCATCAAACCGATTTCCGGGGAGTGTGGGCCGTGACACTGCGTCACGCTGACCGTGTCAGCGCCGTCGACCAGGTCGAGGCCGTGGCCGTTGCCGGTGTGCATCAGATCCTCGCGGCCCTCGCCGATCCGGTTCGGTTGGAGATGATTCGCAGGCTGATGAACGCGGGCAGGCCGACGCAGTGCGCATTGCTCTACGACGGCATCAACAAATCGACCGCGACGCACCACTTTAAGATCCTGCGAGAAGCAGGCCTCACCGAGCGGCTGGCGATCGACGGTCAGATACACCAGCGACTTCGGGAAGACGATGTCGAGGCCGCGGTGCCAGGCCTGCTGAAGTCCGTTGTGGGGAAGGCGAACCGCGAGGTCGCCGGCTGACCGAGCCGGCTCAGTCCAGACGCACCGATTCGATGGTCACCGCATTCGACGGCGGCCCGTCGTCGGTGCCGTTCGCGACTGCCGCGGCGGCGACATCGTCCACCACCGCCAGCCCCGTCTCGTCGATGGTGCCGAACACGGTGTACGTCGGCGGGAGCGCCGAGTCCTGGTAGACCAGGAAGAACTGGCTGCCGTTGGTACCCGAGCCCGCGTTGGCCATCGCAAGCGTGCCGCGCGGGTACAGCATCGCCTGTTGCAGAGCTGGATCGCTCATCCGGTACTGGTTCGTCGGGTACTCGTTGGGGAAGCGGTAACCGGGGCCGCCCGTGCCCTTGCCGGTGGGGTCGCCGCACTGCAGAACGCCCAGCATCTCCGACGTGGTCAGGCGGTGACAGGGGGTGTCATCGAAGTATCCCTGTTGCGCGAGGCTGACGAAGCTGTTGACCGTGCACGGTGATTTGGCGTTGTCCAGCTGCAGGCCGATCGTGCCGTCACTGGTGACAATGGTGGCGTCGACCGTCGCCGGGGTGGTTGGCACCTTGCCGGTGCGGGGCGGCTTTGTCGGCTTGCTGGCCGCCTCGGTTGTGGCGGGGTACTGACAGTTCGCGCCCAGCGTCGCCGGTGGGGCGAACGATGGCAGCGGGGTCTCCGGCAGGGGTGCCGCTGCGCCCGACGGGTAGTTGATGAAGAAATCGCCCGAATCTCCTGCGACGCGAATCGCTAGCGCGGCCAGCACGACGACCACCACCATCGCGAGGGCTGCGAACGCCGTGATCAGGTAGCTGATCACCAGCCCGGCGACCGCGAGACCATGGCCTCCCTCGGGGCGGCCACCCTCGCCGCTGCGCTTGATCTGCGACAGCGAGATGTGGCCGAACAGAATGCCCAGCGGCGCAAACAGAAACGCGAAGACCATCGAGGCGATCGCCAGGCCGTTTGTCGGCTGGGGTCCTCCGTAGCCGCCGCCCGCCCCGTAGTGGGGCGGGGGCGGCGGGGGCGGGTAGTACTCGCCCGATGACGGCAGCGGCGGGTACTCCTCGGGTGCCTGCGGCACCGTCATGTCAGCGTCATGTCAGAGGTCCGCCGCAGACGTCGATCAGTCCAGCGCCACGGACTTGATCTGCACCGGCTGCGCAGGCGCGCCGTCGCCGGCACCGCCTTCGACGCCGGCCGCGGCGATCTTGTCGAGGGTCGCCAGCCCGGTCTCGTCGATCGTGCCGAAGACCGTGTAGTTCGGCGGCAGCTGCGAGTCCTGGTAGACCAGGAAGAACTGGCTGCCGTTGGTGCCTGGTCCGGCATTGGCCATCGCCAGCGTCCCGCGCGGATAGATCACGGGCTGCGAAAGCGCTGGGTTGTCGGGCTGGTACTGGTTCGTCGGGTACTCGTTGGCGAACTCGTAGCCCGGGCCGCCGGTGCCCTTACCTGTCGGGTCACCGCATTGCAGGACAGCCAGACCGCCGGTGGTCAGGCGGTGGCACGGGGTGTCGTTGAAGTAGTTCTGCTGCGCGAGGCTGGCGAAGCTGTTGACCGTGCACGGGGCCTTGGCGTTGTCCAGCTGCAGGCCAATGTTGCCCTGATCGGTGGTCATGCTGGCGCTGACCTGTGCGGGTTCTGTCGGGACCTTGCCGGTGCGCGGGGGGTTGACCTCCCTGCTCGCGGATTCGGCGGCGGGGTACTGGCAGTCGGCGCCGAGGTCAGCGGGTGCGGCGAACGGGGGCAGCGGGGCAATCCCGGGGGGTGTGTCAGTCGCCGATGACGTCGCGGGGGTTGTGGTGGACGCTGACGCACTGGTGCTGTCGGAGTCGCGATTGGTGACGATCACGGTCGCGACCACCGCCACGACCACCAGGACCGCGCCTACCGCCGAACCGACGATGGTGAAGAGACGCTTGCGCTTCTCCTGGGCAGCTCGGCGCTCCAGCTGCCGGTCGAGCTTGCGCTTTGCCGTCGCTCTCCGCTGTTCGTTGGTCGGCACCGCCGCACTCCATTCTCGAGGTGGTCGTTCTCGTGTTGGCCTAGTCGCCGGTACGGCGACAGTGCTGAGCCCGCCGTGTCGGCGACATCAGCGCATAGTCGGCACCGAGTGTGCCAGCAGATGCTGAGTGCGGGTGGCGCGACTCGCAAAAACAGGAGGTGGGAAACTGGGGATGTGTTTGTCACGGGTTTCCCGGCGGGGTGGTTGCAGTGCAACTGCTACGTGCTGGCGCCCGGCCAGGGGGCGGACGCGATCATCGTCGACCCCGGCCAGCGGGCGATGCCGCGGTTGCGCAAGATTCTCGATGACAACCGGCTGACCCCCGCGGCCGTACTGCTGACGCACGGACACATCGACCACATCTGGTCGGCGCAGAAGGTCGCGGACACCTACGGGTGCCCGGCCTTCATTCATCCCGAGGATCGGGCCATGCTGACCGACCCGATCAAGGGATTTGGTCCGCGGCTGGCGCAGTTCGCCGTCGGCTCGCTCTTCGGCGAGCCGCGTCAGGTGGTCGAACTAGACCGCGACGGCGACAAGGTCGAACTCGGCGGGATGACCGTCACCGTCGACCACACGCCGGGCCACACCAGGGGATCGGTGTGCTTCCGGGTGACCGACGGGCCCGTGGACCTGACGTTCACGGGTGACACGCTGTTCAAGGAGTCCATCGGCCGCACCGATCTCGACGGCGGCAGCGGCCGCGACCTCATCACCTCGATCGTCGAGAAACTGTTGGTGCTCGACGATGCCACCGTGGTACTACCGGGACACGGCCCGAAGACGACCATCGGCGCCGAACGCCGTTTGAACCCATTCCTCGAAGGTTTGTCCTAGATGACACAGTTTCAGGCGCCCAAGGGCGTACCCGATTACCTGCCGCCCGAGTCCGCGCAGTTCGTGGCCGTGCGTGACGGTCTGCTCGACGCCGCCCGACTCGCGGGCTACGGCTATATCGAGCTACCGATTTTCGAGGACACGGCGCTTTTCGCACGCGGTGTCGGCGAGTCCACCGACGTCGTCTCCAAGGAGATGTACACCTTCGCCGACCGTGGCGACCGGTCGGTGACTCTGCGGCCGGAGGGCACGGCCGGGGTGATGCGGGCGGTTATCGAGCACGGCGTCGACCGTGGCGCGCTGCCGGCCAAGCTCTGCTACTCGGGCCCCTTCTTCCGCTATGAACGGCCGCAGGCCGGGCGGTACCGCCAACTTCAGCAAGTGGGTGTCGAGGCCATCGGCGTTGACGATCCGGCTCTGGACGCCGAGGTTATCGCCATCGCGGACAGCGGATTTCGGTCGTTGGGGCTCGACGGTTTCCGGCTGGAGATCACCTCCCTTGGCGATGACACCTGCCGGCCGCAGTACCGGGAACTGTTGCAGGAGTTCCTGTTCACACTCGATCTGGACGAGGACACTCGCAGGCGGGCCGAGATCAACCCGCTGCGGGTGCTCGACGACAAGCGTCCTCACGTGCGGGAGATGACCGCGAACGCGCCGTTGATGCTCGACCATCTGTCAGAGGTGGCCAAGGCGCACTTCGACACCGTGCTCGCGCATCTCGACGCGCTCGGGGTCGCATACGTCATCAACCCGCGGATGGTGCGTGGGCTGGACTACTACACCAAGACCACATTCGAATTCGTGCACGACGGGCTGGGCGCGCAGTCGGGCATCGGTGGCGGCGGTCGCTACGACGGGCTGATGAAACAGCTGGGCGGACAGGATCTGTCGGGCATCGGATTCGGGCTGGGCGTCGACCGCACGGTGTTGGCGCTGAAGGCCGAGGGCAAGGTCGTCGGTGAGACGGCGCGCGTCGACGTGTTCGCGGTACCACTCGGATCCGCCGCCAAGCTCGAACTGGCCAAGCTGGCCGCACAATTGCGTGCGGCGGGTGTGCGGGTCGACCTCGCCTACGGTGACCGCGGACTCAAGGGTGCGATGCGCGCCGCCGACCGTTCGGGTGCATCGGTCGCGCTGGTGGCGGGGGACCGTGACATCGAGGCCGGCACCGTGGGCGTGAAGGACCTCACCAACGGTGAGCAGGTGGACGTCGCGACCGACGCCGCCGTCAGCGCCGTGCTGTCCCGGCTGGGAATGGTCCGCTTGATCTAGGTGCGATTCTCTTCTCACCGAGCCTCCTCTGCCCGCGAGTGCGCGTGTTTGCGGGCGACACGCCGTGCGTTTAGCCAACTTTGCGCGCGCTCGCGAAATGGGTGAATTCTCTTCTGCCCCTTTGGTTTCACTGGTCACAAAGCAGGAGAATCCGTCAGTGGCCGAACGTATGTTCGAGGCATGGATTCGGGTGCGGTCACCGCCGCTGTGGACGCGCTGCGTGCCGCGCGGGACGCGGTGGCGGCCCTGGACATCGACACGCTGACCCACCCAGAGCTGTTGGATCTGCTCGATGTGCTCGAGCACGACACCCGCCGCGCACCGGTGATCGAGCATCGAATCCTCAACCGGTTGGCCGCCGAGGCCAACCCGCTGGAGCTGGGCCACACCACCCTGGGCAAGGTGGTGGCGTTTCGGCTGCGGATCAGCGCCACCGAGGCCGCCCGGCGCCTGCACACCGCCGCCGACCTCGGCGCCCGGCGCACCTTGACCGGCCAACCCCTACCCCCAGTGCTCGAGCAGACCGCCGCCGCCCAGGAACGCGGACAGATCAACACCGAGCACATCAAGGTGATCCGGGAGTTCTTCACCAAACTCCCCGAACACGTCGACGCCCCGACCCGCCAACAGGTCGAGGCCGACGTGGTGCGCGTCGCGGCTGAACAGGCCCCCGAGGCACTGCGTCAGACCACCAACCTGCTGCTGGCGCTGCTGCACCCCGACGGGGACTTCACCGACGCTGAACACGACCGCCGCCGCGGCATCACCATCGGCAACCAGGGTGTCGACGGGTTGCGTCGGCTCACCGGGTGGATCACCCCCGAGCTGGCCGCCACCCTGGAACCCATCGTCGCCAAATGGGGCGCCCCCGGGATGTGCAACCCCGCCGATCAGAACCCGACCATCGACGGCGAACCCAACACCGAGGCCGTGGACAAGGACTCCCGCACCCCGGCCCAACGCCGCCACGACGCCCTGCTGGCGATGGGTCGCAACCTGCTGTGCTCGGGACAGCTGGGCCAGCACAACGGGCTGCCGACCACCATCATCGTCACCACCACCCTGCAGGACCTGGAATCCGGAGCCGGGCACGCCATCACCGCCGGCGGCACCCGCCTCCCCATGGCTGACCTGATCACACAGGCCGCCCACGCATTCCACTACCTGGCGGTGTTCGATAAGCACACCGGCGCAGCCCTGCACCTCGGGCGCACGAAGCGGTGCGCCTCCGGGGCGCAGCGGATCGTGCTCTACGCCAAGGACCGCGGGTGCACCCGGCCCGGCTGCATGGCCTCGGGCTACCGATGCCAAGTCCACCACGCCGTCGCGGACTGGAAGAACGGTGGCCAGACCGACATCGACGAGCTGTCCCTGGCCTGCGGACCCGACAACAACCTCATCGAATGCACCGACTGGATCACCCGAAAACGCAAAGACGGCCGCACCGAATGGATCCCACCACCACACCTGGACACCGGCCAAGCCCGCGTCAACGACTTCCACCACCCCGAACACATGCTGCGCCCACCCGAGGACGAGCCACCCGAGGACGACCCGTCCGTGGATGACGGCAGTCGATGCGGCGGTCCCTAACCCGTTGGGCCGAACACGGCCGCGGTCAGAACCGATTCCAGGTTTCCGAGACCGCCGTTGAAGGGGTTGCCGCGCTTGATGATCCGCCTACCCGCTGGTGTTACCGCCACCAGCATCTCCGAACTCGACGCGAGTTGGGTTTGGCGCTGGAACCGGACGTGGTCCAGCGGTGCGATGACAACACCATCACCGTCGGTGAACACGCGCTGGGCGCGGTCAAACACCGCAACCGGCCGATAGGTGCTCAACTGTGTCGCGCAGATGCGTCGGATCCAGCGCACAACGGCAAGCACTCCAAGTCCGACCCCGATGCCCGCCGCCAGGAACACCGCGCTGAGCCACCACGGCACGACGGTCGTGCCGGCGGCGGCGAACGCCAGGGTGACTGCGCCGAACCCGCCGAAAACCAGGGCCAGCACGGCCAAGACGAAAGCGAAGGTGGCCCACGGTCCGGTGCCACGGTCGACCACCACGACCAGCGGGCCCTGTTCGGCCACCGCGAGACCACCGACCTCGGCGAGGATCCGGGGTTCGACCGGTGCAGCCATGCCCGGAGTGTGCCACCATCTGCGACCATGCGGGTACTGGTTCAACGGGTCAGCTCGGCACGGGTGACAGTCGACGGCGAGGTGGTAGGGGAGATCGCGCCACTGGGCCAGGGTCTGCTCGCACTCGTCGGCGTCACCCATACCGACGATATCGACATCGCCGTCCGGATGGCCGAAAAGCTCTGGCGGCTCAGAATTCTCGACGATGAGCGAAGCGCCGCAGACCTCGACGCCCCGATTCTCGTGATCAGTCAGTTCACGCTGTATGCCGATACGGCGAAGGGACGGCGACCGTCCTGGAACGCCGCGGCCCCTGGGGCGGTGGCCGAGCCGCTGGTGGACTCGTTCTCCGGCGCGTTGCGGGCACTGGGCGCCCACGTGCAGACGGGCGTGTTCGGCGCGGATATGGCGGTGGAACTGGTCAACGACGGCCCGGTGACCGTGCTTCTCGAGCTGTGAGGCCATAGGCTCAACCCATGCGGATCACGGTCGGGCTGGTGGCGGGAGCCTTGGTGCTCGCCGGATGCGCATCCGGGATCTCGATCAAATCCCTGGAAGAGGTGGACATCGAGTCGTGGCGTGCCGACATCGTGGGTTGGCCGTCGGCGGCCAGCGATCCGGACATGGCCGACGTCTACCGAGCGGCCGTCGACGATTGTGATGGCACCGTCGACGACCTCGCCGTCAAGATGGTCGATCCCGCCGTCGACCCCACGCTGCTCCTCGTCGGAGTCAGCTACGTGTGCCCGGAACAGCAGCCGAAGGTGATTGAGGCCATGCGGGAGATGCAGCACGGGCAACCGGCCCCCTGAAGCCGCGGGGTTGCCCGTTCGGCGGTCTAGATGGCCATCGCGGCGCGCACGTCGGCCTCCGACGCTGAACCTCCCGTGCCGCTGGAGGTCACACGTCCGGATTCGAGGATGTAGTACCGCTGCGATGACTCCAGTGCGAATCCGATGTGCTGTTCGACCAGCAGCACCCCGAGGTTGCCGCGAGCGGTCAATGTCGTGATGGCTGACTCGATCTCGGCGACGACCGAGGGCTGGATGCCCTCGGTCGGCTCGTCGAGGATCAGGCACTTGGGTGTCGTGATGAGCGCTCGCGCGATAGCGAGTTGTTGGCGCTGACCGCCCGACAGCAGACCCGCGCGCCGGGTGAGCAGTTCCCGCAACGCAGGAAACAGATCGAGCTGCTCATCGATGAGCTGCTTGCCGTTCTTGCGGCCGTCGGCGACCACCTGCAGGTTCTCGGCCGTGGTCAGTTGACCGAAGGACTGCTGGCCCTGCGGAACGTAGGCCAACCCTCGCGCCACGCGGGCGCTCGGCCGCAGCTTGGTGATGTCCTCGCCATCGAACTTCACTCTGCCGCCGGAGCACTTCAGCAGTCCGACCGCCGCCCGCAGCAGGGTCGTCTTCCCCGCCCCGTTGTGGCCCATGACAGCGGCCACGCCATCGGAGGGCACCTCGAGGTTCACCCCATGGATGACCTCGGAACGGCCGTAACCGGTCCGGACGTCGATGAGTTCGAGCATCAGCCCTCCTCGAGCAGTTCTTCGGGCACACCCTCTGTTCCAGCGGCAGCGGTACCCAGGTACACCTCCTGGACCTTCGGGTTGGCCTGCACCTCGGCCACTGAGCCCTCCGCGATGACCTGCCCGCGAGCCAACACCGTGACCGACGTCGCGAAGGCCCGCATGAAATCCATGTCATGCTCGACCACCACGACCGTGCGTTCACCGCCGATGCGCCGCAATAGGTTTCCGGTCTCCTCGCGTTCCTCGTGGCTCATGCCCGCCACCGGCTCGTCGAGCAGTAGCACGTCGGCGTTCTGCACCAGCAGCATGCCGATCTCCAACCACTGCTTCTGCCCGTGCGCCAGCACACCCGCCGGCTTCTCGGCGAGGTCGGCGAGGCCGGTGATCTCGAGAGCCTCCTCAATGGCGGGCAGAACGCCCGACCTGCGGCGAAGCAGTGTCCACGCGGATCGTCCTGCGCCCGCGGCGATGTCGAGGTTCTGCAACACCGTCAACTGCTCGAAGACGCTGGCCGTCTGGAAGGTTCGCCCGACGCCGAGCCGGGCGATCTGATGCACCTTCTTGCCGAGTAGTTCCACGCCCGACTTGTTGACCGACCCGGAGCCGGACACCAGTCCGGTGATCGCGTCGATCACCGTCGTCTTGCCCGCACCGTTGGGTCCGATGAGGAAGCGCAGATCACCCTGGAACAGGGTCAGGTCGACGCCGCTGACGGCCTTGAAACCGTCGAAGTCGACGGTCAGGCCTCGGACTTCGAGGTACTGCGTCCCCATACCGACGTTGCCGCCGGCAGCGGGTTCGGGAGGTGCTTCGATCTGATCGGTCATGCGTTGACTCCGGCCTTCTCGGGCTCCGGTTCCGGGTCGGGATCGGGCACAGCGACCGGTTCGGGATCGTCGTCGGGTTTGTTCTTTCGGCGGCGGCGCAGGAACACGCCCAGCCCGGCGAGACCCGCGGGGAAGAACCCGACAACCACGATGAAAAGAAGCCCCTGGGCGTAGGTCCACTCGGACGGAAAGCGTTCGGACAACAGGGTTTGCGCCCACGCCACGCCGATCGCGCCGAGCACCGGACCGAGCAGCGTGGTGCGGCCGCCGATGGCGACACCGATCAGGAAGGCGATCGACGGCAGGATGCCCACCTGCGATGGCGCGATGAAACCGACGATGGGCGCGAAGAGTGCACCGGCGATGCTGGCGAACAGTGCGGCGACGACGTAGGCGACGACCTTGATGTTGGCCGGGTCATAGCCCAGGAACCGCACCCGCTCCTCGCCGTCGCGGACCGCGACGAGCAGTTCCCCGTAGCGGCTCTGCATGAGCTGACGCGCCACCGCCACCGACAGCAGCAGGACGGCTGCGGCGATGAAGTACAGCATCTGCTTGTTGACCGGGTCCTTCAGCGAGAAGCCGAAGAACGTCCGGAAGTTGGTGAGCCCGTTGCTGCCACCGATGCTGGTCTGGCCGATCAGCAGGATAGCCAGTGCTGCTGCCAGCGCCTGCGACAGGATGGCGAAGTAGGCGCCCTTGACACGGCGCTTGAACACGCCGAGGCCGAGAAGCGCCGCCAGCGCGGTGGGCACCAGCAAGACGGCCAGCAGCGTCACCAGTGGCGACTCGAACGGCTGCCAGTACGCGGGCAACTGCTTCACCCCGGCGATCTGCATGAAGTCCGGGACGGCCTGTTTGGCCAGCGCCGCATCGGAGATCTTCAGATGCATGCCCATGATGTAGCCGCCGAGCCCAAAGAACACGCCCTGGCCGAGCACCAGCATTCCGCCACGGCCCCATGCCAATCCGATGCCGACGGCGACAATGGCGAAGCACAGGAACTTCGCCAGAAGGCCGAGCCGGAAGTCCGAAAGCACCGCCGGCGCGATACCGAACAGTGCGATGGCGCCGACGGCGAAACCGACCCACGTCTGCCAGCGACCGATCAGGCTTCTCATACCAGACTCCTCGTCCGAACCGTGAAGAGTCCCTGCGGGCGGACCTGCAGGAAGAACACGATGATCACGAACAGAATCACCTTGGCCAGCGATGCCGTGGTGTTGTACTCGATGAACGAGTTCAGGAAGCCGATACCGAGCGCGGCGATGACCGTGCCCTTGATCTGGCCCAGCCCACCGACCACGACGACCAGGAACGCGTCGATCAGGTAACTCTGACCGGTGGTCGGACTCGTCGAACCGATGAGCGTCAACGCCACGCCCGCGACCCCGGCAAGTCCGGAGCCTATGAAGAATGTCGTGATGTCGGTCTTGCGTGACGAGATGCCGCTGGTCTCCGCCAGATCGCGGTTCTGCACCACGGCCCGGATTCGGCGACCCATCGGGCTGGTCTTCAAGGCGGTGGCCAGGACCACCACGGCGACCGCGGCCAGGATCAGGATGAAGATGCGAGTCTTCGGAACAACCGCTCCGAAGATCTGCACTCCACCCGAGAGCCATTCGGGGGCGACCACGTTGACGGCCGGAGCGCCGAAGACGTCACGGGCAATCTGCTGCAGGATCAAGCCGACACCGAACGTGACCAGGAGCGTGTCCAGCGGTCTGTCATACATTCGCTGAATCAGTGTGACCTCCAACAGCACACCCATGGCGCCGCCGACGAAGAAGCCGACCACCAACGAGATCAGCAGTGAGGCACCCGTATTGGAGACCACCTGCTGAACGACGTAGGCGGTGTAGCAGCCAGCCATGATGAACTCGCCGTGCGCCATGTTGATGACGCCCATCTGCCCGAAGGTCAAAGACAGGCCCAGTGCAGCCAGCAACAGGATTGAGCCGAGACTCAATCCTGTTGCCAGCTGTCCGATCAGGACATCCATGTGTTAACCGGAGAGCCCGGCGGCCCAGGGGTAGGACTTCAGGTACGGGTCCGGCTCGATGGGGCCGGGGGACTCCCAGATGGTGTAGATCAAGCCGTCGGGACGGATCTCGCCGATGCGAGCTGTCTTGGTGATGTGGTTGTTCTCGCCGTCGATGGTCACCAGACCCTCGGGCGCCTCGAACGTCACGCCACCGGCGTTGTCCTGGATTGCCTTGACATCGAACGACTTCGCCTTCTCGACAGTGTTCTTCCACAGGTAGACCGAGACGTAGGCCGCCTCCATCGGATCCGATGTGGGCTTGTCGGCGCCGTAGGCCTTTTTGTAGGCCTCGACGAACTTCTTGTTCACCGGGGTGTCGATCGTCTGGTAGTAGTTCCAGGCCGTCAGCTGTCCGGTGATGTTCTGCACGCCGATGCCGCCGACCTCTTCCTCGGCGATCGAGACCGACACCACGGGCATCGTCTCCGGGGTCATGCCCACGTTCTTGTACTCGCGGAAGAACGCGACGTTCGAGTCTCCGTTGAGCGTGTTGAACACCGCGTCGGCGTCGGCGGTGCGGACCTTGTTGACGATCGTCGAGAAGTCCGTCGAGCCCAGCGGCGTGTAGTCCTCGCCCTTGATCTCGATGCCATTGGCGCTGGCGTACGCCTTGATGATCCGGTTCGCGGTCTGGGGGAAGACGTAATCGCTACCGACCAGGTAGAGGGACTTGACGCCCTTCTCCTTGAGGTAGTCCAGCGCGGGGACGATCTGCTGGTTGGTGGTGGCACCGGTGTAGAAGATGTTCTTGCTCGACTCCAGGCCCTCGTACTGCACCGGGTAGTAGAGCAGCGAGTTATTGCTCTCGAAGACGGGCAGCATCGCCTTGCGGCTCGACGAGGTCCAGCCACCGAACACCGCGGCCACACAGTCGCTGCTGATGAGCTTCTCGGCCTTCTCGGCGAACACGGTGGGCTCGGATGCGCCGTCCTCGCCGACGATCTGAATCTGCTTGTCCATTACGCCGCCGGAGGCGTTGATCTCGTCGACCGCGAGCTTGATCGCGTCACGCACGGTGACCTCGGAAATCGCCATCGTGCCCGACAGCGAGTTGAGCGAACCGACCTTGATGGTCGAACCCGCGGTGTCCACGCACGACTCGGCGCTGGCGCCCTCGGTGTCACTGGCCTTGCTGCCACAGCCCGCCAGCAACAGGCTTGACGTGGCTATCAAACTTCCCGCGACCAGCGCCGATCTGCTCACCCTTGCGCGGGTGATGCGCCCCTCGAACAACCCCATGAACAACCTTTCGTCGAACCGGCAGGACTCCCGCACCGATGACTGTCGGTGTGCGAGCGCAGGAGTTTGCGACGCCGTGAGGCGTCGAATCGGGACGTTAGAGAGGCTTTGTTTCTGTGGAATTTCTGTACGTCACGAACAAATTAACGACGAGTTCCCGCGCTGTACCCCGGACGTTTGTGGGAGATTCCGCTGTGATTAGGGGCTTCGAGCAGGCCCGGACAACACGGATGGCCGACGAATGTAACGTTCCGGTACCGTGCGCCGATGTGAGGATCATGCGTACAGCGACAACCAAGATATTGGCGGCCTGCGGTTCGATCGTGATGATGGGCGCGGGGGCACTGGCCTTAGGCCAGGGCACAGCCAACGCCGAGCCCGCGGAGCACCAGGTCAAGTACACGCTGACATCGGTGGGTCCGGGAGACTTCAATCTCTACTACGCGTTCGCGGCGCCCCCGAGCCTGGAGGCATACCACGCCGACCCGAATGCGTTCGTGAAGAGCGAGAAGATCAACCTGGCGCCCGGAGCACCGTGGGTTTTCGAAACCACGCTGCCCGACTCGCAGTGGGCCTTCGTCTCCGCGAGCGGTGCCGCCCACGCGATGCAGGCCGACCCGAACGTGCGCTGCGAGATCACGGTCGACGGTCAGATCGTTGTGGAGCAGACCGGACCGTTCGCGACGCAGTGCCAGCTGCGCTCCTGGAACTGACACATCAGTCACGCACCCGCCCGCGGGATTGACCGCGGCGCGGGCGCGCTGACACCTCGCTCCTAGGATCGCCAGGGTGGAGCGACGGAGCCCGGTGACCGCGATCGCCGCACCCGTCGGCCTCGGGCTGTTCTCCCTGGGCCTGGCGTTCGGACTCGTCGTCGTGCACGCCGGCCTGCCCTGGTGGTGGGCGACGGTCTTCACAGCGGTGGTCTACGCCGGCTCGCTGGAGTTCCTCCTGGTTCCGCTTGCGACGGCTGCGGCGCCGTTGACCGTGGTGGCCTCGACGACCCTCATCGTTAACCTGCGCCACGTCTTCTATGCGCTGTCCTTCCCGCTCGACCGGGTCAACGGACGGCTCGCGAAGGTCTACAGCACCTACGCACTGACCGACGAGGCCTATGCGGTCACCTCCGCTGAGCCGGCGGGCTGGACCTCTCGGCGAATCCTGCTCGTGCAGGTCATATTCCAGGTTGCCTGGGTGCTCGGGGCGACCATCGGCGCCTTGGCCGGCTCGGCACTCCCGATCGAACGGGTGCAGGGTCTGGACTTCGCGCTGACCGCGTTGTTCGTGGTGCTCGCCATCGACGCCTACCGGGTCAGGCCGGAGGTGTTCCTCGCGGTGTGCGCGGCAGGCTGCGCGATCGTGGCGTGGCTCGTCACGCCCGAATGGATGCTGGTGAGCGCGTTCGCCGGGTACACCGCCATCCTGGTCGGCCGATTGACTCTGGTGAAGTGGCGACACGGCCATGGCTGACCCGGCACACATCGCCGCCATGGTGGCAGTCAGTGCCGTGATCACGTGGGCGTTGCGCGCGCTGCCGTTCGCGGCACTCGCACCGCTGCGACGCTCGGTGGTGGTGCGCTATCTGAGCCTGCACATGCCGCTCGGGGTCATGGTGATCCTCGCGTTCTACACGCTGCGGGGGATCCCGACGGCCGATGGACTGCAGCGGTGGGCCGCACTGGCGGCACTGGCGGTGACCGTCGGGGTTCACCTCTGGCGGCGAAATCTGCTGCTGTCGATAGTCGGTGGAACGCTCACCAACGTGGTGATCGCCTCACTGCTGTGACGTGACGCTTGACAATTGATCGAACGGGCGTTCGAATTAGGTGTGCGGTGGGACGGTCAGGGTGTCGGTGTCGATGACGGCGCGCTGCCGGGACTGCAGCGCCTCGGCTTCGTGCGCACGGTCCGCTCACCGCAGTTCGAGGGCATGGCCTTCCACGAGATTCTGTGCAAGTCGGCGCTGAACAAGGTGCCCGACTCGGCGAACCTGCCGTTTCGATTCACCGTCAACGCCTACCGCGGATGCAGTCACGCGTGTCGGTACTGCTTCGCCCGGCCAACCCACGAGTACCTGGACTTCGATTCCGGTGCCGACTTCGACACGCAGGTGGTCGTCAAGACCAACGTCGCCGAGGTGCTGGCTCGGGAGGTTCGGCGTCGGTCGTGGACACGCGAGACGGTGGCGCTGGGCACCAACACCGATCCCTATCAGCGGGCGGAGGGGCGGTACGCGCTGATGCCGGGAATCCTTGGTGCGCTGGCTGATTCGGGCACCGGATTCTCGATCCTCACCAAGGGCACACTGCTGCAACGTGACCTGCCGCTGATCGCCGAGGCGGCCCGTCGCGTCGACGTCAGCGTGGCGGTGTCGCTGGCCGTCGGGGATCTCGATTTGCACCGGCAGGTGGAGCCCGGGACGCCGACGCCGCGGGCGCGGCTCGGGCTGATCCGCGCCATCCGTGAAGCCGGCCTGGACCCTCATGTGATGGTCGCGCCGGTACTGCCGATGCTCACCGATTCCGCCGAGCAACTCGACGCACTGCTCGCCGACATCGCCGCCGCCGGCGCCACCGGTGTGACGATATTCGGGTTGCACCTGCGGGGGTCGACGCGGGGATGGTTCATGTCGTGGCTAGCCCGAGACCACCCGCGGCTCGTCCGGCCCTACCGCGAATTGTATGGCCGCGGAGCGTATCTCCCGCAGAGCTACCGCGACATGCTGCGGGAGCGGGCCGCGCCACTGGTGCGTCGACACGGCCTCACCGGAGACCAGCGATCCTTCCGTGCGCCACCTGCCGCTCCGGTCGTGGGGCCGGCGCTGCAACCGACCCTGTTCTGACGGGCGTAGGTTGCCTGTCGTGCAGCAGTCGCGACGATGGAGGCTTCGATGACGGTGGTTCTGGTCCATGGCGTACCCGAGACGGCGGCGGTGTGGGACCCATTCGTCTCCGAACTCGCCCAGCTGGGGGAGACCGACGTCGTCCGCCTTTCGCCACCCGGGTTCGGTGCTCCGGTGCCCGACGGGTTCGAGGCGACGATGGACGGCTACCACGCCTGGCTGGTCGGCGAACTCGAGAGGATCGGTGCACCGGTCGACCTGTTCGGCCACGACTGGGGTGGCGGGCACGTGCTCAACGTCGCGATGACGCGACCGGACCTCGTTCGCACGTGGGTGTCGGACGTGCTCGGCGTTTTCGACGCCGACTACGTCTGGCACGACATGGCGCAGCAGTGGCAGACGCCAGAGGTGGGAGAGGCCGTGGTCGCCGGATTGGCCGGCGCCGCCGTCGCGGACCGCACCGCGTTCCTCACCGCCGCCGGGATGGCCGGCGACGTGGCGGAACGGGTCGCGCCGGGTGTGGACGAGGCCATGGGCCGCTGCATCCTGACGCTGTACCGCTCGGCCGCCCAGCCCATCGTCGCCGACCGTGCGGGTGAGCATCTGCACAAGGCCGCTGCACGGCCAGGTCTGGCACTGCTGCCGACCGAGGACACCTACGTCGGCACCCTGGACCAGCGGAGACGTGCGGCGGGCAGGGCCGGAGCCGACGTCGTGGTGTTCGACGGACTCGGGCACTGGTGGATGACGCAGGATCCGGCGCGGACCGCCAAGGTGGTCGTGGACTTCTGGCGGGAGCATCGCTGACGGGGGTTGTGCCCTCCGGTACTGAGGCGTACCGTCGCAGGTCGAACTGAGTATCGACTCTGGAGGTTTCGACGTGGGCGGGGCGACCACTGATCCAGTACGGCTTCCACCGAGCACGCGTATACCGAAGCTGGTGCAGGGCATCGCGTTCCTGGCCAACCGCGACAAGGCGGTCGCGGCGGTGGCCAGGCGCTACGGATCGGAGTTCACGCTGAACCTGCCGATCTTCGGGCCCACCGTTGTCATCAGCGATCCCGCACTCGTCAAGGAACTGTTCACGATGAACAGCGACCTGATTGCCCGCGCAGGGACGCTCGGCGAGGTCTTAGGTCCCGGTTCGACGTTCAGCCTGGACGGCACCGCGCATCGCCAGCGTCGCAAATTGCTGGTCCCGGCTTTCCACGGCAAGCGCATGCACGGCTACGAGCACATCATCTCCGAAGAGGTGCAGCGCGAGATTGCCTCCTGGCCCGAGGGGCAGGAGTTCGAAACGCTGCCATCGATGATGCGGATCACGCTCAACGCAATCCTTCGCGCGGTGTTCGGTGCGGACGGCGCGGCCCTTGAGGAACTGCGAGACCTGTTGCCCACGATGGTGTTGAAGGCGTCGCGGCTCGCGGTGATGCCGCCCGCCTTCCGCCGCGACCACGGTCCATTGAGCCCGTGGGGGCGGGTGGAGAAGCTTCGTCGCCGCTACGACGCGATTGTCGCGACGCTCATCGCCGACGCGCGGCGGGATCCGTCGTTCGAGGAGCGCGGCGACGTACTGGCGCTGATGCTGCAGGCGCGGTACGAGGATGGCTCGCCGATCACCGACGACCACGTCGCCGATGAGCTGCTGACCCTGCTCGCCGCGGGTCACGAGACCACGGCCACCACTCTGGCGTGGGCAGTCGAGCGGATCCGCAGGCACCCTCGGCTGTGCAATCGTCTCGCCGATGAGGTCGACGCCGGCGGGTCGGACCTGTTGCAGGCCACCATCTTCGAGGTGCAGCGCACCCGCCCTGTGATCAACGGAACCGCCCGGATGAGCAAACAGCGGATCAGGTTGGGGGAGTGGGTGATTCCGGAGCGGCACGTCATGCTCGTCAGCATCTCGCTGGCGCACGCAGGAGAGCGCAGCTTCGCCGACGCCGAGACGTTCAACCCAGACCGATTCATCGGGAACCCGCCCGACACACACGCCTGGATTCCGTACGGCGGCGGCATCCGCAGGTGTATCGGCGCCGCATTCGCCAACATGGAGATGCTGGTGACGTTGCGGACGCTGTTGCAGGAGTTCGAGTTCGGCACCACCTACGCCGCGGGCGAGCCCCCTCATTCACGGGGTGTCGCGACGGCGCCGGGCCATGGCGGGCGTGCGGTCGTCTACCGCCGCGCGGTCTCGCCACCCGTCGCGTCGGTCGCCGCCGCGGCGGGCAGGGCCACGGCGTGACGGACGCCGAGGCCGTCGTACCCGTCGGCCGCGGTATCGCCCTGTGCCATGACGCGTTCGGCGACCCGAACCACGAGACGGTCGTGCTCATCGCCGGGCTCGGCCAGCAGAAGCACACCTGGCCGGCCGAACTCGCCGCGGGCATCGCGTCCCGCGGCTACCGGGTCATTCGCTTCGACAATCGGGACGTCGGCCGTTCGACGCATATGGACTTCCCGGCACCCAGCACGTTGGCCGTGCTGCGGGGACGCAACCACGAACGCCAGTATCACCTCGGGGACATGGCGCGAGACACCGTTGGTCTGCTGGATGCGCTCGGCCGCCGCGACGCCCACCTCGTCGGCGTCTCGATGGGCGGCATGATCGCCCAGACCGTCGCCGCCCACTACCCGGGTCGGGTCCGCACGCTGACCTCGATCATGTCGACCACCGGCGCGGCGCGCATCGGGCGGCCCGCGGCCACGACGTGGTGGCGCATGGCGACCGCGAAACCCGCCCGTACCCGTGCCGAGGCCGTCGACACGGCGGTGCGGATGTTCGGTCACATCGGTTCGCACGGATACCCGTTCGACGAGGAGTGGGTGCGCGATAAGGCAGGTACCGCCTGGGACCGCGACCCCACCACCGACGGTGTCACCCGCCAGCTCGCCGCCATCTTCGCCTCTGGCGATCGCACCGCCGAACTCCGGCAGATTAATGTCCCAACTCTGGTCATACACGGCGACCGCGACCGTATGGTGAATCCCACCGGCGGTGCGGCCACCGCACGCGCCATACCTGGCGCGCAGCTGAGGACCGTCGTCGGTATGGGCCACGATTTACCGACGGGCGCCTGGGGTCACCTTCGGGACCTGATCACCGACCACATCCGCAGTTCAGTACCCGACATCGCAGAGGAGCGACTATGAGCCAGTCACCGGCACATGTCATCAGTGGCAGAACGGTCGTCATCACCGGTGCGGGATCCGGAATCGGCCGGGCGCTGGCACAGCGGCTCTCGTCGCACGGTTGTCCCGTGGCACTCGCCGATGTCAATGAGCAAGCGCTGAAGGAGACCGAGGCGAGTCTCACCGGGCCGACACTGACCCGGGTGCTCGACGTCCGCGACGCCGCGGCGCAACTCGACTTCGCCAAGGAGGTCGGAGACTGGGCGCCTGCGCCGCTGGGCGCGGTGTTCAACAATGCCGGCGTGTCCGTGTCGTCGAGTGTGCTGGACAGTGTCGTCGAGGACGACCAGTGGTTGTGGGACATCAACTTTCACGGCGTGGTCAACGGCACCAGGGCATTCCTGCCGATCCTGGTCGCCCAGGACTCCGGCGCCATCGTCAACACCTCCAGCGTTTTCGGCCTGGTCGGCATGCCCCACCAGAGTGCCTACTGCGCAGCCAAGTTCGCCGTTCGCGGCTTCACCGACTCGCTGCGTCAGGAACTCCGTGGCACCGGCGTGCGCGCCATCAACGTGCATCCCGGCGGGATCAACACCAATATCGTGGCCAACGCCCGGTTCCGCAAGGATCCGGAGGGCCGCGGACGCACCCACCAGCAGATGGTCACCGAGTTCGCCGCGCTGACACTGACTCAGCCCGATAAGGCCGCCGAGGTGATTCACCGCGGCGTGGAGCGGGGTAAGGCGCGCATCCTGGTCGGACCCGACGCCTTCGTGTTCGACTTCCTGGGCAGGGTCGCGCCCACTCACTACTACGGCATCGTCAGTCGCTTCACATCGGCCGTGAGCAAGTCGGATCGTTCGGGCGCGGGCCAGGACTCACAGTCCTGAGCCTGATCGGCCCCTACTGCGTTTCACCTGCCATCGCCGCTCGCCAGAAGTCGACACTCTCGCGGACGTCGGCCACCACGTCGCTGTCGCGATGCTCGTGCGCATGGATGATCTCGAAGAACAGCGGAACATCGCCGTGCCAGGACTCCGCGATCGCGCCGAGCACGGCCTTCGCGTCGACGGTCCCGGCGATGTTGGCCGCGGCCGTGAACGGTCCGTGGTGATCGGCACCGCGGGGCGACTGCTGGAGCTGGACCACGGGCGTGGTGCGCCAGGTCTCGGTGACCCAGTTGACCGCGTGCCCGCTGGGAGTGCTTTCGTCGAGCGCCGCCGGATGCCCGAGGTCCAGGCATAGCCGCCACGGCACGGCGGTGTCTGCTAGAGCATCTTCGATGGCGTGAGCCTCGCTGATGGAGTGGCCGTATTCGCGTGGTACGGCCAGGTTCTCGAACTGAAGATGGTCCAGCCCGGACGCCTTTGCCGCATCGGCGAGGCGGCGCATCTGCGACATTTCGTCCGCAATGAGCGCCGCGCGCCGGGCCGGGTCGGCGGCCGCGGGCACGGACAGTGCGCCCAGGTGTCCGCCGAGTCCGCGGGCGCCGGCCTCGGCCGTCACCTCGATCATGCGCTCGTACCATCCGTAGGCTGCGGCGCGGTCGCCTGCGTCGTCGGAGAGCAGCAGCCCGGACGAGTAGGCGCCAAGGCCGGTGAACACGCTGTGGATCTCGATGCCGAACTCCTCGGCGGCCTTCTTGGCGCGCCGCGCGTAGCCGAGTGCTGCCGCGGGGTCGAAGCCGACAGGCAACAGGTCGAGGCTCAGCTGAACGACGTCCAGACCGAGGTCTTCTTTGACGATGCGGGCCCAGTCGTACGGTTCAGGCCAACGCTTGACGGCGAAACAGGTGTTGACGCCGAGAATCGGGCGGGCGGGCAGTGCAGCGGTGCTGGTCATTCGATTCGCTTTCCGGATTCGTGGTCGAAGTAGTGCGCGGAGCCAGGGCGGACGGTCAGTGCTACGGGCGCGCCGGGCTCGATGCCGCTGAGCCGGTTGACCTCGGCGACGGCCGTCAGTTCGGTGTCGCCGACGCTGACGGTGACGATCGCGCGGGGACCGAGCAGTTCCACGAGGGTCACGGTTGCGTTCGACCCGGCCTGCGGGGTCAGAAGCAGGTCGTCGGGCCGTACGCCGAGCACCACCGGCCCGCGGACCGGAGGTGTGGCGTCCAACTCGGCACCGGAGTCGGCCCGGAACACCCCGTTCTCGACAGCCCCCGTGATGAGATTCATCTTCGGGCTGCCGACGAAGGTCGCGACGAACGTGTCGACGGGTTTGGAGTACACGTCATACGGTGTGCCGGCTTGAGCGACGCCGCCTGCCCGCATCACCACGATGCGGTCGGACATCGTCATCGCCTCTTCCTGGTCGTGCGTGACGTAGAACGAGGTGATTCCCAGCCTGCGCTGGATGTGCAGCAGTTCGGTGCGTGTCTCGATGCGCAGCTTCGCGTCGAGGTTGCTCAGCGGCTCGTCGAACAGGAAGATCGCCGGTGCACGGACGATCGCGCGCGCGATCGCCACGCGTTGTTGCTGTCCGCCGCTGAGATCCTTGGGCCGCCGGCCCAGCAGCTCGCCGAGCCCCACCGACGTGGCGACCTCGGCCGCCTTGCGATGCGCGTCGGCCTTCTTCATCTTCTTGGCGCGCAACGGGAATGCGACGTTACCCAGCACGTCGAGATGGGGGTACAGCGCGTAATTCTGAAACACCATCGCGATATCGCGATCGCGGGTGTCTACGTGGGTGACGTTGCGATCGCCGATGAAGATGTCGCCCGAGCTGACGCTCTCCAGTCCCGCCAGCATGCGCAGTGACGTCGACTTGCCACAGCCGGACGGGCCGACCAGTACTGTCATCGAGCCGTCGGGCAGGTCAAGGTTCAGGTTTTCGACGACATGGGTTTGGCCATATGTCTTGCTGACGTTGCGAAAAGTGATGGTGGCCATGGATTCTCTCTGTTTGCTCAGGTTCTCAGAACTTGACGGCTCCGCCGCCCAGACCCTGGATGAGCCGGCGCTGCACGAAGAAGGCGGCAATGATCACGGGGACGACGGAGATGATGATCGCGGCGCTCATCGTGCCGAGGTCGACACCGCGAAAGGTGTTGAACGACGATATCGCGACCGGAAGTAACTGGTTCTTGTTGGGCGCCAGGATCAGTCCGTAGAACATGTCGTTCCATGACAGTGTGAACCCGAAGATGGCTGATGCGCCGAGGCCTGGAAGCACCTGCGGCACCATCACTTTCCGGAAGGCGCCGAACCGGGTCAGCCCGTCGACCAGGGCCTGCTCCTCGAGGGAGGCAGGCACCGATTCCCAGAGCCCGATCATGAACCAGGTGACGAACGGCAGCACGAAGCTGATGTGCGCCAGCATCACCGGGATCAGGGTGCCGCTCAAGCGCAGTGAGTACGCCATCGTGAGGAACGGGAACACCAGCACGGCAGGCGGGAGGACCTGGGCCGCAAGCATCCCGAACTTGGTGGCGGAACCACCAGCCCGGTACCGGCTGATCGCGTAGGAGGCCATGCAGCCCACCACGATGCTGACGCTCACGGAGACCAGCGCGACCAGCGCGCTGCGGCTGACCGCGCTGACGATGCCGCTGTTGACCACCTGTGACCAGTTGTCCGTGGTGGGGCTGAACAACATCAAGCCCGGGTCGTTGATCTGTGCCGGGGTCTTGAAGCTGGCCAACGTGATCCAGCCCAGGGGGACGGCGACGACCAGGACGGCAAGGATCAGCAGCGCAACGCGACCTGCGTTGAAGGCACGTTGGGAGCTCATGAGGCCACCTTCTCCATCCGGCGGTAGACGATGATGACGATGGCCAGCACCAGCGCGAGCATCATGCAGGCGATCGCGCTCGCCTCGCCAAGCCGGAAGAACTGAATTCCGGTCTGGTACATGAGGTATTGCAGCGTCTCGGTCTGTGTGCCGGGGCCGCCGCGGGTCGTTGCGTATACGTACTCGAACACCTTGAGCGCGTCGAGGGCACGCAGCATGATCGCGACGGTCAGCACGGGGGACAGCAGCGGAAGCGTCACGCGGAAAAGCGTGTAAATGCTCGACGCACCGTCCACCCTGGCCGCCTCCAGCGGCTGCTTGGGCATCGATTCGAGGCCGGCCAGGATGAGCAGCACCAGGAACGGAGTCCACTGCCACACGTCGATGGCGACGAGTGTGTAGAGCGCGACTCCGGATCCGAAGAAGTCAATGTCGATGCCGAACACCGAAAGGGTGTGCGGCACTGGGCCAAGCTGGCTGTTGAGCAGGAACCGAAACACCAGCGCGACCGCGATCGGGGTGATGAACATGGGGATCAGCAACACCGAACGGGTGAGATCCTTCATCCACCGCTGGCGTTGCAGCGCCAGCGCGATCATCAGCGCGAGCACGAACTCAACCGCGACCGCGATGACGACGTAGATCGAAGTGGTGCCCAGCGAGGACAGGAAGTGGCCGCCCAGCGCTGTCGTGTAGTTGTCGGCGCCCACGAAGTTCGGAGGCTTCTGCGACGTGAGCTTTCGGTCCGTGACGCTCAGGTACAGCGCGTACAGCAGCGGGAAGCCGATGGCGATGACGAACACCGCGGCGAACGGCGCCAGCATGCCGTAACGGAAGGTCTTCATGTACGAGTGTCCCTGTGTAGGTGTGTCCTCCGGGGCCGGCGTGAGGGGGGGAGGGGGTGCGCCGGCCCCGGAGAACCGGGCCGCTACTTGCGACCCGAGATTTCCTCGGCAGCAGTCTGTGCGTCGGCCAGAGCCTGATCAATGCTCTTGGCTCCGATGACTGCTTCGTTGAGCTGGGTT
Source organism: Mycolicibacterium sp. 624 (assembly GCF_040548615.1). Taxonomy (NCBI): domain Bacteria; kingdom Bacillati; phylum Actinomycetota; class Actinomycetes; order Mycobacteriales; family Mycobacteriaceae; genus Mycobacterium; species Mycolicibacterium sp. 624. The sequence goes on along the minus strand of NZ_JBEPRZ010000003.1, from coordinate 740,228 downwards.
CCGACTTCCTGGATCAGCTGTTCGGCGTTTGCTCCCTGCGCGATTGGCTCGGAGTTGGCGAGGATTTCGTTGAGGGCCGTGAAGTAGCCCTCGCCAAGACCCTTGCTACGCACCTCGGGATCGTTGACCGCGCTCTGGCGGATCGGTGCGCCGCCGGCGATCACGCGCTCCTTCTCGACGTCCTTGGACGTCACCCAGGAGGTGAAGGCCCACGCGGCGTCCGAGTCGCCCGAGTTGGCCGGGATGGCCCACGACCACAGTCCCAGCGAGCTGCGTCCGCCCGGCATCGGGGCCAGTGCGAACTTGCCGCGCAGCGCGCCGTCGTCAGACTTGTTCAGGCTCGACAGCAGCCAGTTGTAGCCCACGATCGAGGCGGAGCCACCGGTGGACAGTGAGCGAATCGTCTCGTCCTGGGCCCAGTTTGCGCTGTTGGGCGGCGAGTTCTTCTTCAGTGTCTCGATGTAGACCTCGAGTGCGCGATGCGCCTCGGGCGTGTTGATGGTCGGCTTGCCGTCCTTGTCGAACATGTGCCCGCCGGCCGCCAGTAGCCAGTTCGACCACTCCTCGAGGATCTTGTAGCCCCGCTGCGGGCTGTGCGCGATCCCGGCATGTTCAGGCGTCGTGAGCTTGTCGACTGTGGTGACGAGTTCGTCCAGTGTGGTCGGAACCGGCAGGCCGGTCTGCTGCAGGAGGTCATCTCGGTAGATGTACCCCATGCCGTAGTTGTACATCGGCACGCCGTAGGCGACCCCGTCTACCTCGGTGATGTCGCGCATCGACTGGTAGAAGTCGTCGTAGTCATAGTCCGTTGTCGTGTTGATGCGGTCCTGAAGCGGTTGCAGGAAGCCGGCATCGACGAAGTCGTCCATCCACGGGTTGTCGACCATGATCAAGTCGTAGGTCGGCTGCGGCGACTGGAACGACGCCACCAGCTTGTCGCGCATCGAGTCGTAGGCGAGCTTCTCGATGTCGAGATTGATGTTGGGATAGGCCTTCTTGAAACCGTCGAGCAGGCCCTCGACGACCTCGGTGTCGTGCTCGTCCTCCATGAGGATCCGCACGGTGCCCTTGGTGTCGGACGGGATGTCTCCGGCGCCGGTGCCGCTGTTGCTCTCGCTGGGGCTCGAGCAGCCTGCGAGTGTCAACACCACCGTCCCCAACAGGGCTGAGGCAACGGCGCCCCACCTCTTGATCGACATAGCAGATTCCAATCTGTTCGTTGTTGTGTGACGGACCTGACGGCGTCAGTCCATGTATGCGCCGCCGTTGACGGCGAGAGCCTCCCCGGTGATGAACCCGGCGTCGTCGGAGACCAGGAACGCCACGGCCTTGGCGATGTCCTCGGGCAGTTCGAGGCGCCCGAGCGGTGTGGCGGCGATCCACATCTGCTTGACCTCCTCGGGCGTGCACCCGCGCAGCGAGGCCTCCCACTCGAGTTCGCGTTCCTGCATGGGCGTCGCGACGAAGCCGGGACAGATGCTGTTGACGGTGATGCCGTGGGCGGCGAGCTCATGGGCCATGGCCTGGGTCAGGCCGACGACCCCGAACTTCGATGCGACGTAGTCGGCGAGGTAGGGCACGTTGCCCGCCTTACCGGCCATCGACGCGGTGTTGACGATCGCGCCCTTCTTTCCGGTGCGCACCATGGCCCGCGCGGCGGCCTGTCCACAGACGAACACGCCCTTGAGGTTGACCTCGAATGTACGGTCGACGCGGTCCAGCGGCATGTCGAGAAATGACTGCATGAACGAGATTCCGGCGTTGCTGACCCAGGCATCGAGCCCGAGCCGATCGGCGACGTCCTCGGCGACCCGCGCGGCGTCCTCGGGACTCGTGACATCGAGCTTGGCGTGTTCGTGTTCCTGGCCGCTGCTGCGGTCGAGGCTTGCGCAACTGTCCCGGGCCGCGTCGGGGTCGACATCGGTGACCACCACACGCCAGTCGCGCTTGGCCAACTCGGTCACCATTGCCTTGCCGATGCCTGACCCGGCTCCGGTGACTACTACGGTTTTAGTCATTGCCTTCCTCTACTTGGTTGGTGGTTTGCGCGTACACGGCCGGCGATGGTCAACAGAGCACGACCTCGACGCCCTGCTGACGTGCGGCCTCCAGCACGGGATGGTCGGAGGGCCCGTCGGTGACGATGGTGTGAGCCGCTGCGAGGGGTGCGATGTTCACCAACTGAACGCGGCCGAGCTTGAGGGAGTCGACGACGAGGATCACCCGGTCCGCCGACTCCATCGCGGTGCGCTTCACGTTGCTTTCCTCGCCGTGATAGTCGGTCAGCCCGCGCTTGGCGTCCACGCCAGCCACGCCCATCACATAGGTGTCGCAGTTGTAGCGCCGGTAGGTCGCCTCGGCGTCTGCGCCGATGAGGCTCAACTCTCCCGGGCGGAGACGACCGCCGGTCAGGTAGATCGTGGTGTTCGGCTCGTCGACGAGCTCGAGTGCGGCCAGCATGCTCGGCGTGATGACCGTTAGGCCGAGGTCGCGTCCCCGGATGACTCGAGCGACGGCTAGCGCCGTACTGCCGCTGTCGAGGATGACGGTCTCGTGGCGCCCCAGCAGGGTCACCGCGGCTTTGGCGATATGGGCCTTCTCGTGTGCGGCCTGTTCGACGCGGGCCTCGAAGGCCGGTTCCTCAGATTTACCGTTGAACGAGATCGCGCCGCCGATGACCCGGCGGACCACGCCTTGGGACTCGAGCACCTCGATGTCGCGACGGATCGTCATCTCCGACACGTCGAGCATTGTGGCCAGGGTTGCGTAGTCGACTTCACCCTCGGAGATCAGGCGCTGTTGGATGCGCGCTCGCCGCTCCTCGACGTTCACGACTCCGGACCTGATTCAGCCATCGAGGTGTGATCCGTTAACACAAAGAGGCCCCTTAACTGTCCGATAGTGTGCCAAGCCACCGCATCTGTTGTTAATGTCTAACACACACCCGCCGACCGATGGAAGAAGTTATGGCAACGAATTTGGAATCCTTGGACATCGCCGAGCTGTTGGATGTCGCGTTGGCGGCGGCCCGCGCGGGTGCGGCGGTGCTCCAAGATGGGGCGCGGGGCGCGCTGCGGGTGGACGTCAAGGGCGAACAGGGCAACCTGGTCACCGACGTGGATGTGGCCGCAGAACGTGCCGTGCGTGACGTGCTTCTGGCACGACGACCTGCAGATCAGGTGACCGGTGAGGAGCTTCCCGAGTTCGACGGTGGTGGGGCGCTCGTGCGCTGGTCGATCGATCCGTTGGACGGCACCACCAACTTCACCCGGCGGATTCCCTACTACGCCACGTCGGTGGGTGCCGTCGGCGCGGACGGCACCTGGCTCGTCGGCGCGGTGGTGGCTCCCGCGCTGGACAAGACCTATTTCGGCTCCGTTGGTGGTGGTTCTTGGCTCGCCGATCAGGACGGCGTCCGCAGGCTGACCGGCCCAACGGGCGAGACGGGGGCGAGGCTGCTCGGGATGGGTTACTCATACTCGGAGGAGATCCGGGCGTCGCAATTCGCGATGACAGCGGACTTGATGGCTGGTTACACCGATTCGCGGGCGCTGGGGTCGGCCGCGCTTGCGGTGTGCGCGGTGGCCGAAGGTGCACTTGACGGCTATGTCGAGACCGATCTGGCGGAGTACGACTGGGCCGCCGGGGCCGTCATCGCCGAGCAGGCTGGACTCCGGGTTACTCGGCCGACAGCAAACTCATCGGCACTCCGCATCGAGACCTGACCCGGCATAGAAATGTGAATACTCGACAAATCGACTGTGATTAAATAACATTCAAGTCGATCGACGCGGTGGTCCTCGCCATGAGGCCACCAGGAGCAAGCGGAGGGCAGTGCATTGCCGCGCACGTACTACATCGGGGTGGATGTCGGCTCGACCGGCACCAAGACCGTCATCTTGGAGCGCACCGACGGGATCGTGGCTCAGGCCAATTTCGAATCGCCGATGTTCTCCGAGGGCCCGGCGTATGCCGAGGCGGACGCCGCGGTGTGGATTCGGAACACCGTGAGCGGTATCAAGCAGGTTCTCGCCGACTCCGGCGTCGACCCTGCCGCGGTGGCTGCCATCGCCACCACGGGAATGGTTCCGGCGGTGGTGTGCCTGGACTCTGAGCTAGCGCCGGTGCGACGCCCGATTCTTCAGAACGACGCCCGCGCGACCGACGAAATTACGGAACTGTCAGCGGTTCTCGACGGTTCGGACATGCTCGCGCGAACAGGCTCGGCCCTCACTCAGCAGTCGGTGGCTCCGACCCTGATGTGGCTCAGTCGGCACGAGCCCGAAGCCTTCTCTCGGACAAAGCATGTCGTTGGCTCCTATGACTACCTGCTGATTGCGCTTGGCGCGCCGGTACACGTTGAGCAGAACTGGGCGCTGGAATCTGGCCTGTTCACCATCGACGGTGCGCCCTATGACGCGGGAATCGACGCCGCGAAACTGAACCGCGACCTACTCAGCAATCCGGTGCGACCGGGTACCAAGGTCGGAACCATCTCCGGAAAGCTCGCAGCCGAAACCGGTTTGGACCCTCGAACGGCGCTGGTGGTCGGCGGTGCGGACCACGTGCTGTCGGCGTATGCCGCGGGCGTGGACAGTCCGGGCGACTGGCTGATCAAGCTTGGTGGCGCAGGCGACATCCTGACGGCCTGCGACACCCCGGTGGTCGATGAACGGCTCTACCTCGACGCGCATCCGCGGCCCGGTGTGTGGCTGCCCAACGGGTGCATGGCCACCAGCGGCAGCCTGATCCGCTGGTTCCAAACACTTATCGGCGGCACGGCGCTCGCCGAGCTCGATGAGGAGGCCGCCGGTCGCCGCCCCGCGTCACTGCTGTGTCTGCCCTACTTCCTCGGTGAGAAGTCACCGATTCACGACCCGGAACTTCGCGGCGCGTTCGTCGGTCTCGAACTCCAACACACTCGGGCCGATATGTACCGGGCCGTGCTGGAAGCCATAGCCTTCGGATTCCGGCACAACGTCGAGGCGATGACCGGCGCAGGCATCACCCTGAATGCGCAGGCCAGCGTCACCAACGGCGGCAGCAAGTCGACACTGTGGAAACAGATTCACGCCGACGTGCTCAACACCGAGTTGCTGCCCGTGCGTGACCATCCCGGAGCGTCGCTCGGTGCGGCGATCCTGGCCGGCGTCGGGGCGGGGGACCTGACCGTCGACGACTCCTCGCGCTTCCTGAGCATCGACCCCACCTTCACCCCGGATCCGCACCGGGTTGGCGTCTACGACGAGGCGTATCGGTTGTGGCGGCAGACGGGTGACGCTCTGGCTCCGGTGTCGCATGCGCTGGCTCAACGCCGGCCGGTCGCCTGAATTGCAATCCGATCCCGCTGGAAGAGAGGGAAATGCGCATACGAGACGAGTACCGGGTGGCCGTCGTGGACGGTGCCTGGCGGATGGTGGACCTCGGTCTCACCACAGGCCTGGATTCAGGCGACATCTCGGTCTTCGACCGTGAGAACGGGCTGATCTACGCGTTGCCGTCGCCCTCGGCCCGGCTTCCGATCAGGACGTGGAAGGACGTGCGGTACGAGGACATCGCGATCGTGGATGAGCACGGCAACCTGCAGCCCGAGTCGATGACGGATCCGACTGTAGAACTGCCGATGCACCTGTCGATCTATCGCGCGCGTCCCGAAGTGAACGCCATTGTGCACACCCACGCAGAGGATTCGCAGGTGTTCGCTGCGACAGAGCGCGATATCCCCACGGCCACAATCGATTCCTACACGCGGGCCGGCTTCGGTCCGATCCGCTGCGGCAAGTTCGGCATCGTGGCGTCGGACGAGCTCGGCGCCAATATGGTGGCGGCGCTTGGGGCGCAGAGCAAGGCCGCGCTGATGTCGCGGCATGGTGCTGTTGCTCTCGGTGTCGACATCGCGGATGCCCTGTTCACCGCGACCGTCATCGAGAAGGCCGCACGCCAGGCGATGAAGGTGATCGCACTTGGCCACGAACCCGAGCAACTCACCCTTTACCACATTTTCGATCGTGAGACGGCCGGTGACATTGAGGCAGGTCGCGTGCATCTCGACACGCAGACCGTCACCGTCCAGCAACTCGCCTAATCAAGGAGGAACACCAAAATGCAGTGGTTGAACGAGATGTTCGGCGTCAGTAAGCCCATCATCGCGATGCTCCACCTGGGGGCGCTGCCCGGCGACCCCGCGTACGACACCGCGAGTGGGATGCGCAAGATCGTCGACGACGCCCGTCGCGATCTGGATGCGCTGCAGTCGGGTGGTGTTGACGCAGTCCTGATCTCCAACGAGTTCAGCCTGCCGTACCTCACCAAGACCGAGCCCATCACCGCGATCGCGATGGCGCGGGTGATCGGTGAGATACATGACGACATCCGAGTTCCGTACGGCGCCAACGTCCTCTGGGACGGGATTGCGTCCATCGACCTCGCCTCGGCGACCGGGGCCTCGTTCGTCCGCGAGATCTTCACGGGCGTGTACGCGAGCGATTTCGGTATGTGGGACACCAACGTGGGTGCGGCGGCACGCCACCGCCGGCGCGTGGACGCAACCGGAGTTCGCTTGCTGTTCAACGTGGTTCCCGAGGCGACGGCCTATGTCGCCGACCGCGACCTGGCCTCGATCACCCGGTCGACGGTGTTCAATGCCCGGCCCGACGCGCTGGTGGTCTCCGGGCTGACGGCGGGTGCCCCGACTGACAGCTCGGCGCTGTCGACGGTCAAGGCCAACGCCGGCGACGTCCCGGTGTTCGTGAACACCGGTATGCGCGTCGACACCGCGGAGCAACAGCTCGCGATCGCCGACGGCGCCGTCGTGGGAACAGCTTTCAAGAAGGATGGCGTCTTCGAGAACAGCGCCGACCAGAAGCGGGTCGCCGACCTCATGGCCGTGGTCAAGGATTACCGGAGCAGTCTCGCCGCGCAACCGGCCGCTGTAACGGGCTAGGTGTACGGGTCCGGGCCGCTTCGCGACCCTCGCGCGCAGCGGGCGATGCGAGGCCGCCCGGACCCTCGCCGCGCTACCTCTGACCTGACCCGCGTTTCACCTGGTTGAACGGCACGCCGCGGTCAGCTGCGGGCTCACGCGGGAAGCCCAGGATGCGTTCGCCGATGATGTTGCGCGCGATCTCATTGGTGCCGCCACCGAGCGAGGCGGCCTGGCGCGACAGGTACCGGTCGCCGTAGCTGGACAACCCGGTGCCGTCGTCGACGACACCGCGGCTTCCGGAAATGGCCACAGCGGTGTCCATCTCGAACTGAATGGTCTCGGCGTGCGTGATGCGGATGATCGACCCCGCCGCGGGAGGCAGCGAACCGTCGAGGACGCCGTGGTAGACGTGGTCGACCAGCTGCTCCTGCACGGTGCGGCGCACCAGCGCGCGTCCGGCGTCCGCGCGGACCCGGTCGTCATCGGCCTGGCCGGTGGCCGCCAGCAGAGCGACGTAGTCGATGGGCTGATCGCTCGAGCCCTCCGGGCCAATCCCGCTGGCGAACTCCGAACCACCGCCGACCGCGCGGCGCTCGTGGAACATCTGCCGCGAGGCCACTTCCCAGCCCTTGTTCACCTCACCGACGACGGCGTCGGCGGGGAGTTCGAGGTCGTCGAAGAACTCCTCACAGAATTCATTGCCGCCGTCGACCTGCTTGATCCGGCGCATCGTGATACCGGGACTGTCGATGGGCACCAGGAACATCGTCAGTCCCTCGTGCTTGGGCACGGTCCAGTCAGTGCGCGCTAGCAGCAGGCCGTAGTCGGCGGCGAAGGCGCTGGTGCTCCAGGTCTTGGCGCCGTTGATGATCCACTTGTCATCGCGTCGGTCGGCGCGTGTGATCACACCGGCCAGATCTGATCCGCCGCTCGGTTCGCTCAGCAGCTGAACCAGCACCTCGTCACCCCGGATCGCCGCGCCGATGCGGTCGCGCCTCTGCTCCTCGGTTCCGGTGTCGAGGATGGTGGCCGCACAGATGGTGAACGTCGGAGTGTTCAGAATGATTGGCAACTCGTAGCCGCGCGACTCGACGTCGAACGCCCGCTGGTAGGCCAACGGAAGCCCCAGCCCGCCGTACTCCCGGGGGAAGCAGATGCCGGCGAAACCGCCTGCGTGGAGCCGCTTCTGGAGTTCGCGGGCGCGCTGCCACGGAGCCTCCTCGCCGCGATCGGCGAACGGCGGGTTGTCCGGGTCGATGCGTGGCATGTTCTCGGCCAGCCATCTCCGAGCACGAGCGGCGAACTCAGCGACGGACTCCGCGGCCTCGGCGGGCGCGGTGGTGGCTGATGCGGTGTCGGTCATGACGCGGACTCCAACTCCTCGTGCAGCGCGTAGACACGCAGGTTGTGCTCCTCGGGCGTGCCGAACATCGAGCGGTTCAAGGTGACTCGGCGCAGATACAGATGCAGGTCGTGTTCCCACGTCACGCCGATGCCGCCGTGCAATTGGACGCAGAGTTGCAGCATGGGCGCTGCGTGTTCGCCGACGTAGGACTTGGCGACGCTCACCAGGAACTCCGCGTTGTCGGCACGTGCACCCACCGCGGCCGCCGCTGCGCGGGTGGTGGCACGCGTGGCCTCCAGCCAGATCTTCATGTCCGCGTACTTGTGCTTGAGCGCCTGATAGGACGCCAGGGGTCTACCGAATGAGTGCCGGTCCTGCGCCCACTGGACGGTGAAGTCGAAAACCGTCTCGAGGATCCCGAGTACCTCGGCGCACTGCAGAAGCTGCGCGATCTGCGCCTGACGGGCGATCAGGCCCGTCGTCTCCTGCGCCGTGCCGACGGCCGCGTCCGCACCGACCTCGACGCCGTCGAAGGTCACCTTGGCATGGCGCTTCACCAGATCGAGGGACTTCTGCACCTCGACGCTCACCCCCGCAGCATTCGCGGGGACCAGGAACTGTCGGAGCGCACCTTCCGACTGCGCGGTGACCAGGAAGACGCCGCTCTCAGCGCCGGCCTCGACACGGTCCTTGACTCCGTCGATCCGATATCCGGAGTCGGTGCGGGTGGCGGTCACATCGGCCACCAGCGGTGTCCAGGCCCGCTTGGGTTCGTAGACCGCCCAGGACGCGACGAGCTCACCGGACACCAGGGATTCGATGGTGGCCGAGTGGGTTTGCGCGTTGCTGGCATCGGCCAGGCCGGCGAGCACGGTGCTCACCGGATGCAGCGGACCCTGTGCCACGGTCCGGCCGATCAGTTCCGCGACAAGCGCCAGGTCGGCCACGCCATCACCGGAGACGCTGCCACCCCCGAGGCCCTCGGGGACGAGCAGGCTGGCCCAGCCGAGTTCGGCTGCCTTAAGCCACCACTCGGCGTCGAATGACACACCGTCTGCGTGCAGCGTGCGCACGTGAGACAGCGAGGCGCTCGACTGCAGGAACTCCTGAGCCGTTGACGCGAAGAGCAGTTGTTCCGGCGAGTCGGCCTTCGCTGTCATGCGATTGGTCCAGCGGTCATTCGATTGGTCCAGCCTCTTCAGGGTTGGGATGTGATCAGTTCAGGACGAGCGCGGGCACGTCGGGCTTGTGCACGATCTTGTTCGGCACCTTGAACAGGTCGATCATGTTTGCGCCCATGACCTTTCGGACGCCCTCCTCGTCGAGACCGTGCGCCTCGAGGTCATCGACCAGGTTGATCGGGTCGGCCAGGCCCTCCGGGTGCGGCCAGTCCGAGCCGAAGATGACGCGGTCGATACCGCACAGATCGGCCATCTGCTTGAAGTTGTCCTCCCAGAACGGCGCGACGTAAACGCAGCGCTTGAACGCCTGGATCGGGTCCTCGGGAAACGAGTCCGGCATCTTCGAGTAGACGTCCTTGAACTGATAGTGCAGGTAGGGCACCCAGGAGGCACCGTTCTCGACGGAAAGGATGCGCAGATCCGGATTGCGGGTCAGCGCGCCGTGGCAGACCAGCGCGGCCATCGTGTCCTCGATGGGACGCTTGCCCATCGCGACCATCCGGAACGAGGTCGGGGAGAACGGCTTGAACTCTGTGGCCGGTTCCCAGTCGTTGAGGTAGTTGGAGTACCCGCTGTCCGAGGCGTGCATCGAGACGGGGATGCCGGCCTTGACGCAGGCGTCCCAGAACGGGTCGAACTCCTCGACACCCATGGAGCGGCTGCCGCGGTAACCGGGCACCGGCGCTGGCCGGACCAGGACGGTCTTGGCGCCGCGCTCCAGGCACCACTCCAGCTCTTCCAGCGCGCGATCGACATTGCCCAGATTGATGACCGGGGTGGAGAAGATGCGATCTTCGTAGTTGAACTGCCAGGTCTCATACATCCACTCGTTGAGGGCGTGCACGATGTCGAGGATCAGGTCTGGGTCATCCTTGAGCCGCTCCTCGACCAGGCTGGCCAGCGTCGGGAACATCAGGGTGTAGTCAAGGCCGAGGCTGTCGAGAACCTCAAGGCGAGCCTCGGGATTGCGGAAGGCGGGTATGGCCTTCATGGGCTTGCCCATCACCTCGCGGTAGGACTTGCCGCCGCTGCCGTGCCGGAAGTAGTCCTCCTGCGCGCCGGGCCGGGCGACGACCTCGAACGTCGGGTTCGGGATGTAGTCGCTGACCACGTTGCGGACCATGATCTTGGTCCGGCCGCGGACGTCGATGTAATCGATGACGCCCTTGCGGTGATCCGGCAGGAACTGGGTCAGGGCTTCCTTGGGCTCATAGAAGTGGTTATCGGCATCGAAAACCGGATAGGACAGTTCGCGTGATGGCATATCCGCCTCCTGGAAGTCACATTATCGCTACTGGTAATGACGTTACCACGTCTGGAACAGGGAAAACAGAGGAGTGCGCGGAGTGAGTTTGGCGGGTGCACAGCGTGCAGGTCAGATGAGGTTTCGACGTGTGCTGACGGTCGGTCTGGAGAGCAAGCTGCCTGGAAAGGCGCGCTACCGGGAGATCGCGCGGAGGCAGAAGTCGTAGATGTGCTTGCCCTCGAGCGGTGTCCCGTTGAGTTCGGCGCCGAGAACACGAAGGCGCATCGCGCCCATCGCCGACTGCATGATCAGCGTGGCGGCCGGGTCGACGTCGATCTCCGGATCGAATGTGCCGTCGGTGATTCCGGCGACGATGATGTCGTTGATGAGCACCTTCACCGGGGACAGCACCCTGGCGTACTCCGCGGGCATGGTCTCGGCGAGGTGGTCGTTGTAGAACGTCAGGCCGCGGTTGATGCTGTCCTGTGTCGTGGAGGACGCCGGCGCGGCGACGCGCTCGATCAGGACGCGCAGGGCCTCGGGGGGAGCGAGGCTCGCGGTCTCGGCGCGCCAGCGCAGCGTGGACTCCGCCATGATCTTCTCGATCAGGGCCAGCAGCAGCTCATCCTTGCTGGAGAAGTGCTGGTAGAAGGACCTCAGCGAGGTCTTGGAGCGTTCGACGACCTCAAGCACGGTGAAGTCGGCGCGACCCGTCTCGCCCAGGATGGCGAGCGCCGATTTCATGAACCGGGTGGCGCGCGAATCCTCCTCAACGGGGCCGGCGACGGTCGACGCGGCCGAGGAGCGTTCGGTCGACTTGGCCATGAGAATGACGTTACCGTTTTCGCACAGTCTGTGGTGTGCTTGCAGCCGAGAATTCGCGACGGCAACAGAATTCGCCACCACGAGAAGGGTGTCTGCCATGACCGCACAGTCCGAACAATCCGAGTGGACCCTCGCTCGGCTGCTCGACCTCTTCGATGTCGAGCCCGACGGCACGGATCGCTTCGTGGGCCAGACGGGTATCGCGGGAGCCGACGAACGGCAGGTGGTCGAGGGGAGTCAGGTTCTCGCGCAGGCGATCGTGGCGGTGGCCAAACGGTTTCCGGAGAAGTCGGTGCGCTCGGCGTCAGCGGTCTTCTCCCGGGCTGTTCTGGTCGGACCACCGGTCGAGTTGACCGTCGATGTCATCGCTGAGGGGCGAACCACGGCGACCGCGGTGGTGTCGGTGAGTCAGAACGGCAAGCGCTGCATCACGGTCACGGTGTTCACCGATGTCCCATCGGGCGACGTCATCCGCCATCACCTGCCGCGACCCGACGTCGCCGCACCCGCCGACGCCAACGTGTCCGACATGCCGATGGTCGGTCGACAGCTGCGCCTTGTCGACGTCGTGGACGTCAACAGCCCCGATGAGGTCGGTCCGCCCGAACTGCACGCGTGGCTGCACTACGACACGGTGCCGACGCGTGATGACCTCGCGAAGGCGCTCATCGCGTACTTCACTGGCCACCTTGGTATTTCGGCGACGATGCGCGCCCATGAGGGTATCGGCACCAGTCAGGCGCACCTCACGGTGTCGACCGCGCCGATGACCATCGGCGTCAGCTTCCACGAACCGTTTCACTGGTCGGACTGGATCCTGTACACCCACGAGAGCACGCAGGTCGGCGCGGGGATGTCCTACATCCGCGGCACGATCCACACCGAGGCAGGCGATCTCATCGCATCGTTCACCCAGGACGCCATGATTCGCCCGTTGCGCACCACCGATACCTCGATCGACGCGTCCACACGGTTCTAGGCGCGACGATGAGTCTGGTCGCAGGCAGCGGTCCGCTCAGCTCGCATCGGCTGGGACGGCTGGCGCCGCCGGTGACAGGCTCCATCGTGTTCGTCGAGCCTCACCGCCGACGGGTGCAGGCGCTGCAAGCGGGTCGGATTGTCATCGACACCGAACGCGCACTGCTGGTGCACCGCGAGGGCAGTCCACTGAGTTTCGCGTTTCCCGTCGACGACGTGGGCGACCTGCCCCGACGACCCGAACCCGAGGCCCCCGGCTACGTCGTGGTGCCATGGGATGCGGTGGACACGTGGATCGAGGAGGGGCGTGCGCTGGTGCACTATCCGCCCAACCCGTATCACCGGGTCGACTGCAGGCCGACGAGGCGGCGGTTGCGCGTCGAGGTTGCTGGCCAGACTCTCGTCGACACCGATGACACCGTCATCGTGTTCGAGACATCCCTGGCACCAAGGCTTTACGTCGATCCCAAGCATGTCCGGACCGACCTGCTGAGTGCCACCGACACCTCGAGCTACTGCAACTACAAGGGTGTGGCCACCTACTGGGCGGCGGTGATCGGCGACACCGTGGTGCCCGACGTCGGGTGGAGCTACGCGGACCCGCTACCGGAGTCCGAGCCCATTCGCGGATTCCTGAGTTTCGAGGGACCCGACGTGCTGCTCGACGCGGAGTTACCCGCTGGCTGATGGCCGCTCAGATCTTGAGATAGCCCTTGTCGGCGGGGATCTGGGCGGCGGTGATCAACGACGACGCGTCGCTGGCCAACCAGAGGACGATGTCGGAGATGAGGTCGGGCGCGGCGAGCGAGTCAGTCGGCAGGGCGCCGGGGGAGAAGCTGTGGATGTAGGTCTGGTGGTCGGCGAGCATCTGGTACATCGACACGTCATTGCCCATCGGCGTGTCCGTGCCGTATGGGTGAACGGAGTTGACACGGATTCCGAACTCGCCCAGCTCGATTGCCAGCGAGTTCGTCAGCCCTACGACGCCGAACTTCGAGGCGCAGTAGTGTCCGCAACCCGGGACGGCCTTGATTCCCGCTGCCGAGCTGATGGTGATGATCGAACCACCGTTGCCCGCGGCGATCATCGGGGGCACGACGGCACGGATGGTGTTCCACACCCCGGTGAGATTGGTGTCGATGGTCTCCTGCCACTGCTGCGGCGAGATCTCCCACAGCCGACCCCAGTTCAACACCCCGGCATTGGCCACGACGATATCGAGTCGGCCGAACTGCTCGATGGCCTCGGCTACCACCCGTAGCTGGCCATCGGCGTCCCGGACGTCGACCTCCTTGGCGAGGATCTTTCGGCCCTCGTTCTCGACCAGTCGCACCGTCTCCGCGAGGTCCTCAGGGGTGGCCGCCACGTAGCCGTTACTCTCGGCCACCGGACCGCACGCATCGATCGCGACGACGTCAGCGCCGGCTCGCGCCAGCCGCACACAGTGCGAACGGCCTTGGCCCCGAGCCGATCCCGTGACGTACGCGACACGGCCAGCCAGTGGTTTGTGGGTGTCGGTCATGCCGATTGCTCCTTCGGTAGCGGTCGTGCCGTCACCGCGGCCGATCGTCGGGTGTACGCATAGTCGGTGAGTGGACCCCGTCGGGCGAACCAACGCGACGCGGTGATGGTCTGGGGCCGGTGGTAGACGGTCTCGCGGCGGGAGTTCACGAAGTAGGTGCTCAGCGTCGGATTGCACTCGGTGAAGTACAGGTGAGCGGTTTTACCGCGGCGGGCCATCAGCTCGTTCCACCGGTTGAAGGCGTCCTGGCTCACGGCGGCCACCTGCCGGTCGCGGTTACGCGTCTCGGCGATGACGCGCACGGCGTGGGCGGCCGTCGTCTCGACGAAGTCGCACCAGGCGAATCCGACGTAGCCGAGCGGCCCGACGATCTCCCACCGATTGGGCAGCCGCGGGTGTGCCGTGCCGGCATAGCTCTGCATACCGTGGGCGCGGTAGTACTCGGCGAGGTCGAATCCTCCTGCGCCGACAATAGTTCCCGGACGATAGGTCTCCGGATCAGTCCAGAGCTCATACCCGGTGGCCAGCACCAGAAGGTCGGCGGGATGGTCCACGCCGTCGGTGGTGCGCACGCCGTCGCGCGTGATCCGCTCGATGGGTGTCGTGATCAGCCGCGTGCCCGGATCGTTGAGCGCCGACAGAAATGCGCTCGAGATGACGGGACGCTTCGCCATGATCCCGTACCGGGGTACCAGGGCAGCTCGCGTCGCCGGATCACGCACCGTCGCCCGCAGCAACAGCCGGTACAGCCCGCGGCAGTAGGCGTCGTAGAACGGGATGAGCCGGACGAGGAGCCGGTCCGGCAGCCGTGAGAAGACGTGCACGATCGGGGCGATCATGGCAACGTCCATGAGCAGGCGCCCGAACGCGTTGACGGCGGGAAAGACACCGGGAATCCGCAGGATTCGGCGCATCGCAGGCGGGAGATCGAAGTCGATCTTCGGCAGTACCCAGGCCGGGGTGCGCTGGTAGACGTCGAGGCTGGCGGCGTCGGCAGAGACTGCCCCCGCGATCTGGACGCCGCTGGAGCCGGTGCCGATCACCGCGATCCGCTTGCCCGCGGTGACGTAGGTGTCGTCCCAGGCGTTGGGCCGCAGGACGGTTCCGGTGAAGTCCTCCAATCCGTCGATGTCGACGGAGTTCTTGGCGTTGACGTAGCCGCCGACCGAGCTGATCACGAACCTGGCGGTCACGACTCGCTGGTCTTCGATGTGTAGGTGCCAGAGGCCACTGACGTCGTCCCACCGCTGTTGGACAACCGGGGCATTCGCCATGAGGTGGTCGTAGAGGCCCATTTGGGCGGCGGTGTCCCGCAAGTACCTGTACAGCTCGGGTCCTGGTGCGAACAGCCGTGACCAGTCCGGGTTCGGGGCGAACGACAGTTGGTACCACAGGCTCGGGATGTCCACGGCGAGACCGGGGTAGTGGTTGTCGCGCCACGACCCACCGAAGTCGTCGGCCCGCTCGATGATGACGAAGTCCGTTATGCCCCGCTGTCGTAGCGAGTGAGCGGCGGCGATTCCGCCGGGCCCCGCGCCGATGATGGCGACTTCATAGTCGGGCTCGGTCATCGATGTCCTCCATGTGTTTCCCGGGTCGCTGCGCTCCTGCCCGCCGTGCCATATGTTCCCGTCAATCCGGCAACCGTGAACTCGGTGACGAATCTTTTGACAGCGCGCGGACTGTCGAGGTTCACGCCCATCGGGGGCAGCAGCTCGAAGCTGAACAGAACGCGCACGATCCATTCGGCTGCGCGCGCGGGATCGACGCCGGAGCCGATCTCACCGCGACTCTGAGCAGCCTTGACCAGTGGCTTCCACAGATCGATCGCGCGCCTGACCAGATCGTCGCCGATGTTGCGCAGTAGCAGGACAACGATGCTCTCGTTGACTCCGCCGGGTGCGACGTGGTCAGAGCGCTGGCGGTGGGCGCAGGTGAGAATCGCTGCGGCGCTGACCTGATCGACCAGTGTGTCGGATCGTTCGACCTCGGCTGCCATGGTCTCGACGAAGGCCGCCGCGAGATGGTCGAGCGCGGTCCTTATCGCATAGTCGCGGCTGCCGAACGCGTTGTGCACCGTGCCTCGCGAGACGCCGGCCGCCTCGGCCACGGCGGTGAGGCTGAACCGGCGCGGGCCCAGCCTGCGCAACGTTTCCCCGGCGGCGGCGAGCAGTGGGGGCGACACTGCCCGTCGGGGCTGGTCGGCAGGCGGCATTTGCACACATTAGCGATATCTGTTCAATGTGGTCAATGGGTGCCAGCACGTCGAGACAGCACGACGGGCGCCACCGAAATGGTGACGCCCGTCGTGAGCTGCGATGTGACCACCGCAGTGTGACTACCGCATAGTGACTACCGCACAGTGACTACCGCACAGTGACTACCGCACAGTGATTACGGCGTGCCGCCACCGGTGACCTGGCCGACCGCGTTGTTGATCGCGGTGCCGGTCTGCGAGATGGCATTCGTGCCCGCGGTGCCGACCTGGTTGAGGGCGTTGTTGCCCGCGGTGCCCGTCTGGCTGAGTGCGTTGTTGCCGGCGGTGCCGACCTGGCTGAGTGCGTTGTTGCCGGCGGTACCGGTCTGTGAGATGGCATTGTTGCCGGCCGTGCCGACCTGGGTGATCGCGTTGGTGCCCACGGTGCCCAGGTTGTTCAGGAAGCCGCCGAGTCCGCCGAAGAGGCCTCCGCTGCCGTTGTTGTTGGTGACTCCGGCGGTGACCTTGCCCGGGGTGACCTTGTTGCCGGTGTTCTTGACGACGTTCTGATCGGCCTGCGCCATCCCGGCGCTGCCGAGTGCCATCGCGCTGGCGAGTGCGGCGGTACCGGTAGCCATGGCGGCGGCGGTGATGATCTTCCGGACGATGCGGTGGCCCATGAGTGACTCCTTCAGCAACTGTTATTCCGACCGCAGCAAAGTTACCACGGCGCGTGGCGAATGGGTGCAATCGAAGTTCTTACGAGTTGTTGACCAACGGCCCGGCAGTGCTCCAGCGTGGCCAGTCGCCTATTCGATTTGATTTGCTATCCGATTTCGCGGTGTGCGGGTGTGCTCACCTCTGGTGGCAGCGGGCAGGTTACGTGACGCCTTGACCCGGGAAATTACTGGAAAACGCGAGGTGAACGACACGTCGTTAAACTGTTGCACGGCGCGTTGGTGGATTTGCCAAATCGCGGGACAATTCAGGTCGTTGGCTCTTCTAATCTCTAATCACGTCAATTATTCGCGACGTCTTCTAGCGCCGTCCGCTAGCGAATCGATGGAGCTTTGACATGAGTTCAGCAACTCTGCTAGTGAACGAATCTGGCTGGTTTGAACTCTCGTTGGACGCCGGAGAACGGCTAGGTGCGCTATGTAGCCGGAGCGGTGGCGCGCAGGCCAAACGAGGCGTGAGCGCGTCGCGTGGCGTCGAACCGGTGCCACTGCGTGAGCTGGTCGTCAGCGTTGCGGATCGACGTCCCAGGCGTGGTGGACGATGTCGTGCAAGTGATAGAGCGCAATGGAGCTGACGGTGAATTCGCTTCCATTGCCACGGAATCCACGTCGCGACCATCCGTCGTCGGGCACCGTGTCGTAGGTGTTGGCGACGGTGCTCGCCGCCTCGAGCAGCTCACCTGCGACGACGTCTGGCGACTGCGAGGCGTAGTCGTTGGCTATGGCTGTCTCGTTCTGGTCCCAGTTGGGAAATGACGGGTCGTGCTGGGTGAGCATCAGCCGCACCCGGTGATCGAAGATGCGGTGTACATCGCGGACGTGGCAGCCGTATTCGAGGACCGACCACACATCGGGTGCCGGACGTCTGGTCGCCGAGGCGACGTTCAGACGACCCGGCCAGGCCTGCGCGTCAGCGCGAATGCGTGTGGACACCTCCGCCGGCTCGACGGTCAGCGCATCGAAGCCGCAATCGGGGCAGGGCTCCCGAGTCACCCAGGTCCAGTCCTTGGTGTCGGGCTCGATGTCTCCCACGATCCGGGTCCCGGGCTCAGCCCTGTTGAAGATCCCGAGCCGAGAAGGTGTCGCACTTGTTCGGGTCGCCCGTCTGATACCCGACCGTGAACCAGTGCTGACGGCCCTCGGACGAACCGTGGGTCCACGACTCCGGGTTGACCCGGCCCGTCGCTGTCTCCTGAATACGGTCGTCACCGACCGAGGCCGCCGCTGACAGGGCATCGGCGATGTCCTTGTCGGTCAACGGTTCCAGGAACGTCTCGCCAGTGCTCTCCTGCTTGGTGATCGCGGCGTAGTGGGCCCAGACGCCGGCGTAGCAGTCGGCCTGCAGTTCGGTCCGGACCCCGTTGCCCTCGGCGCCCGCGGGTCCCTGCTGTGCCCGGCCGAGCACGCCCGCAAGGTTCTGGACGTGGTGGCCGAACTCGTGGGCGACGACGTACTCCTGTGCCAACGGGCCGCCGCTGGAACCGAAGTCCCGGACGAGAACGTCGAAGAACGAGGTGTCGAAGTACGCCGTTTGATCGGCGGGGCAGTAGAACGGGCCGACGTCGGCGGTGGCAGGACCGCAATTCGTCTGCACCTGCCCGTCGAAGAGTTGGACTCGCGGGCGGGTGTAGCCCCGCAGCAGCTGAGACCACACTCCGTCGACCGAGTTGCCCGTGGCGACCACGCGACACTGTGTGATGGAGTTCGCGTCCTTGCCGGTCTTGCACTGGCTGAGGTCGAAGCCCGGGGACTCCACGCCCTGCGTGTCGTATTCAGTGGTGCCGCCCTGCGGAAGCACGGTGCCGGGGTCGACGCCGAGGAAGAGGGCGAGGACCACGACGAGCAGGCCGCCGATGCCGCCGCCGATCGCGACGCGACGACCGCCGCCTCCGCCCCCGCTGCTCGACGTCGTGCTGGTGTCGATCTGCATACCCTCGTTGAAGGTCATCACACGCTCCGTTCGGGTCAATCGACACCGTGCCAGGGGGCTGGTGGCCAGCCGCGTTCAGCTTCCCACACTACGATTCTGGCGTGGCCGCTCAGCGCGAAACTGCGGAGATCCCGACCGTGGCGCACACCCGCGCCGGCATGCTCCGCGGGACCTGGAGGGCGGCGTCAACGTGTGGCGAGGCGTCGCGTACGCCGAGCAGCCCGTCGGACCGCGACGGTTTCTCGCACCCGCTCCGCCACAACCGTGGTCGGGTATTCGTGACGCGGTGGAGCACGGGCCGTTGCCGCCGCAGGGCCGGTCGTTCGTCGGGGGTGGGCGCGACGACCCGAAGGTCCGCGACGAGGCCTGTCTGACGGTGACGGTCTGGTCACCCGATCCGCATGGCGAGCTGCCGGTGATGGTGTGGATTCCCGGCGGCGCGTTCGTGTACGGGGCGGGGCAGCTGCAGCTCTACAACGGTTCGCGGCTCGCGGCCAACGGCGACGTCGTCGTGGTCAACGTGACGTATCGGCTCGGTGTGTTCGGTGGCTTCGAACTCGGCGACCTCGGTGACGGGTTCGACGACAACCTGTGCCTGCGGGACCAACTCGCGGCACTGGAGTGGGTGCGCGACAACATCGCCGCATTCGGCGGGGATCCCGCCCGCGTCACGGTGTTCGGTGAATCCGCCGGAGCGACATCGGTGTTGGCGCTGTTGGCCAGCCCTGCCAGTCGCGGCCTGTTCTCCCGCGCGATCGCACAAAGCCCGGCGTTGCCGCTGATCGCCGATCGTGAGACCCGCGCCGCTCGGGCTCGACGTTTCCTGGAACGACTCGGGGTCGGCGTCGACGAGGTCAAGGACCTGCCGCAGCGCCAGTTGCGGCGCGCGGCGGGGGAGTTGCAGGCCGAGAGCGTCGCCGACACACCGGCTCTGGCGTACGGCCTAACCCACGGTGTCGAGTTGCTTCCCCGACATCCGATCGACGCGGCCAGGGCGGGGGCGGTGTCGGGGGTTCCGCTGATCATCGGCACCAACAGCCACGAGGCGTCGATGTTCGCGTGGGGCAAGCCGCCGATGCTGCCCACCACGGCACCGACTATCGATGCCTACTTCGAGCGCACCGCGCCCGATGCCAGGGACGGCGTGCTGGCGGCCTATCCGGTCTACCCTCGGCGCAGCGCACTGATAGCCATCGGGTCGGACGCCATGTTCGGGGCGCCCACGTGGGCGTTCGCCGACGCGTACAGCGCCCATGCGCCGACCTACGTGTACCGCTTCGACCACACCGCGTGGACGCTACGGGCGTTGGGGCTCGGCGCCACGCATGGCAGCGAGATCGTCCACATCCAACACAGTTACGCGTCGTACCTGGGCCGCAAGATCCATCCGCTCGGCCGGCATGTGCAGCCCGCGGTCGGCAGGCGTATGCAGCGCACCTGGCTGGACTTCGCGACGCGCGAACTGGGACAGGACTGGCCGCGCTATGACTCGGAGGAACGTCGGACCCGCGTCATCCGGTCCACCCGCGATGACACCGTGGCCGACCCCGACCGGGTCAGGCGCTCAGCATGGGAGGGGTTGGTCTAGCCGTACCGCTCGTCGGTGTTCAATGCTCTTCGCGCAAGCGCTCATCGGTGTAGCGGCGGAGATTGTGCAGGAAGCGCTGGAACAACCACGCCATGACCGGCTGCCCCAGCGTCAGGCCGAGCCTGCCCGCCAGGCCGTTGGGCTTGATGGCCATCACCCACGTCAGATGGCAGCCGTTCTCGGTCTGCACCACCCGATAGTCCTCGGCGAACGCGGATATGGCGTTCGATGTGCTCTGATTGAAGCGGAATGCCATGTGGGAGAACGGCTCCCACGCGATGAACTCCTCGTCGCCGACGATGGTGCCGCGCATGCTGACGGTCCTGGTGGTGCCGACGCCGCGGGGCTCGGGACTGGTCCACTCCACGTTGGTGATCACCGTCGCCCAGTGCGGCCACGACTGTGCGTCGCCGAGCACCTCGAACAGCTGCTCAGGGGTGATCGCCAGATCGACAGTGCTGACGAACCGGAACGGTGCGCTGTCGATGAAGTCGAGCGAGACGTGTTCACACGGGTAGACCCTGACCATGGGTAGACACTCTAGGGCGCAGTGTCTACCCAGTGCCATCAGCCCGGGCCCTCGCCTGCCGCGGCGAGCAGCGGCACCAGCACGTCGCTGATCGGCGTGGCAAGCCCGTGCGCCGCCGCCTTGCGGGCGATGACGCCGTTGCGGATGTCCCACTCCAGCGGCCTGCCCTGCTCGCGGTCGGTCAGCATCGAGGTCGTCATGTCCTCGGGCACCTCGGTGAACAGGCGCACCGTCTGTTCGATCACCCCGTCGTCGAGCGCCGCACCCTCGGCACGCGCGACGGTGATGCACTCGGCTAGGTACCGGCGCGCGAGCCCCGCCACGTCGTCACGGCGGAACATGCCGGACTTGCGGCCTGTCAGGACCATCAGTCCGGCCACCGCGTTGACGAGCAGCTTGTGCCACGTCGCTGTGATGAAGTCGGGATCGGCGTCGACCGATAGCCGCGGCCCACTCAGCGTCCGCGCCAGCAGGCCCGCGGCGGGCACGTCGGGCAGCACCAGCCGCACAGGCGTGCGCAGCCGAACCCAGCCGTCGGGCTGCGTCTCGGCCGAGAACCAGACGACGCACGGCATGACCGTCGACTCGGGACAGTGCTGGCCCACCCGGTCCACCTGCTCGACACCGTTCTGCAGTGCCAGGACCACGGTGTTCGCGTCGCACAGCCGGGCCAGCCATGCGGCGGCCGCATCGTTCTGGGTGTCCTTCACGGCGAGCAGCACAACGTCGACGGGTCCGTTGATCGAGTCCGGGTCGGTGCGCACGGGTCCCGGCACGACGATGGGATCGCCGTCATCGGGCCTCAGCTCGATCGACTCCCGCGGTGTGCGCCCGCAGAGGATCACCGGATGGCCTTCGGCGTGTACCAGTGCGGCAATCGTGGAGCCGATGGCGCCGGGGCCGACGAGTGCGATGCTGGTGTCCACCATCGCCAAGCTACCGGTGGGAATTACCTGTGGATCGTCACCTCTAGACTGATCAGTCGGCCCACCCCACCATTCGAGGAGCTATTCGTGTTGCGCAGTCATGCCGCCGGTTCGTTGCGGTCCACCGACGCTGGGCAGACGGTGACGTTGGCCGGATGGGTGGCTCGCCGCCGAGACCACGGTGGCGTCATCTTCATCGATCTGCGTGACTCCTCCGGTGTGGCCCAGGTGGTGTTCCGCGACGCCGCCGTTCTTGAGCAGGCCCACCGGCTGCGCGCCGAGTTCTGCGTCACGGTCACCGGTGTTGTGGAGGTTCGCCCCGAGGGCAACGCCAACACGGATATCGCGACGGGTGACATCGAGGTCAACGCCACGACGCTGACGGTGCTGAGCGAGAGTGCGCCACTGCCGTTCCAGCTCGACGAGACCGCCGGCGAGGAAGCCCGTCTGAAGTACCGCTACCTCGACCTGCGCCGTGAGGGCCCCGGTAACGCAATCCGGTTGCGCTCGAAGGTGAATGCCGCCGCCCGCGGTGTGCTGGCCGACCACGACTTCATCGAGATCGAGACCCCGACGCTGACCCGCTCCACCCCGGAGGGCGCCCGCGACTTCCTGGTGCCCGCGCGTCTGCAGCCCGGCTCGTTCTACGCGCTGCCGCAGAGCCCGCAGCTGTTCAAGCAGTTGTTGATGGTCGCGGGTATGGAGCGGTACTACCAGATCGCGCGCTGTTACCGCGATGAGGACTTCCGCGCCGACCGGCAGCCCGAGTTCACCCAGCTCGACGTCGAGATGAGCTTCGTCGACCAGGACGACGTCATCGCGCTGGGCGAGGAGGTGCTGACCGCGTTGTGGCGCCTGATCGGGCATGAGATCGTCACCCCGATCCCGCGCATGACCTACGCCGAGGCGATGCGCCGCTACGGCTCGGACAAGCCGGACCTGCGCTTCGGCCTCGAACTCGTCGAGTGCACCGAGTACTTCAAGGACACCACGTTCCGCGTCTTCCAGGCCGAGTACGTGGGCGCCGTCGTCATGCCCGGTGGGGCCAGCCAGCCGCGGCGCCAGTTCGACGCCTGGCAGGAGTGGGCCAAGCAGCGCGGGGCCAAGGGCCTGGCATACGTCACGGTCGCCGAGGACGGCACCCTGGCCGGTCCGGTCGCCAAGAACCTCACCGACGCCGAACGCGACGGTCTGGCCGCGCACGTCGGCGCCGCGCCCGGAGACTGCATATTCTTCGCGGCCGGCGCCACCAAGCCGATGCGCGCGCTGCTCGGCGCCGCGCGCGGCGAGATCGCGCGTAAACAGGACCTCATTGACGCAGAAGCGTGGGCGTTCGTGTGGATCGTGGACGCCCCGATGTTCGAGCCCACAGGAGACGCCGTCGCCAGCGGCGACGTCGCGCTCGGCTACTCGGCCTGGACGGCGGTGCACCACGCGTTCACCTCGCCCAAGCCGGAGTTCCTCGACACCTTCGACACCGACCCCGCCTCGGCGCTGGCGTATGCCTACGACATCGTCTGCAATGGCAACGAGATCGGCGGCGGCAGCATCCGTATCCACCGCAAGGACATTCAGGAGCGGGTGTTCGCCGTGATGGGCATCGGCGAGGAGGAGGCGCAGGAGAAGTTCGGCTTCCTGCTCGACGCGTTCTCCTACGGCGCCCCGCCGCACGGCGGCTTCGCGATGGGCTGGGACCGCATCACGGCTCTGCTCGCCGGCGCGGACTCGATCCGAGAGGTCATCGCATTCCCGAAGTCGGGTGGTGGCGTCGACCCACTGACCGACGCCCCTGCGCCGATCACCCCGCAGCAGCGCAAGGAATCGGGAATAGATGCCAAGCCGAAGAAGTCGGAAGAGGTATGACCGAATTGGACAAGGGAAAGCTCGTGGCCGACACCGCCGCGCTCGATGACTTCAACCGCAAGATCGTCGAGGAGTTCCGGGCAAACGCCGGAATCGTCGGCGGACCGTTCGAGGGTGGCACCCTTCTGCTGCTGCACACCACGGGAGCCAAGTCGGGTCAGCCGCGGCTGTCCCCGCTGGCCTACCTGACGGTCGACGACAAGATGCTGATCGTCGGCTCCTACGCCGGTGCGCCCAAGGATCCGGCCTGGGTGCACAACCTGCGCGCCAATCCGCGGGCGCGGATCGAGGTGGGGACCGACGAGTACGGCGTCGACGTGCGGGAGCTGTCAGCTGCCGAGCGCGATGCCGCCTACCCGAAGGTCGTCGAGGTCGCGCCGGTGTTCGCCGACTACCAGGCCAACACGACGCGGGCGATCCCGCTATTCGAGCTGACCCGCGCCCGCAACTGAGCGATTTCGGCGCGGAAAAGCGCGCTGAGCGCTCCTTACCGCGCCGAAATCACAAGGGCGCTGGCGTCGTGGCCAACCGGCGCACCGCGGCGGCGAACTCCTGACGCACCGGCGCCCCTGAGACCACCAGGTCGACCATGGTCAGCGAGCAGTGCGTGTGACCGCGCGCACGGATGTGCTCGGTGGGCACGCCCGCCGCGGCCAGTGCATCGGCGTAGGCGGTACCCGCGTCACGCAGGACGTCGAATTCGCAGGTGACGACCACCGCCGGTGGCAGCCCGGTCAGGTCCGTCGCACGCAGCGGGGCGATGCGCGCGTCGGCACGCTCGGATGGTTCCGAGTACTGGTCGAGGAACCACTGCATCAGCGAGGTGTCCAGGTCGTATCCGTGACCGTTCTCGGTGTAGGACGCAGTTGACGTGTTGGCGTCGGTCACCGGTGCCAGCAGGGCCTGGCCGATGATGGCTGGCGCACCCGCTTCGCGCGCCAGTTGGCAGACCACGGCGGCGATCCCGGCACCGGCGCTCCAGCCGCCGACCATCAGGCTGCCTGGCGCGCAACCGAGCGGCTCAGCGTTGTCGGCGACCCAGCTCACGGCTGCGAAGCCGTCCTCGATCGCGGCCGGGAAGGGGTGCTCGGGGGCGTGCCGGTAGTCGACCGAGATGATGACCGAGTCGGTGCGCACGCACAGGTCCCGGCACAGCGGATCGTCGGACCGCGCGTCGCCGAGAACCCATCCGCCGCCGTGGAAGTAGACCAGGACCGGATGCGGACCGGGACTAGGCGGCCGGTACAGCCGGTAGCCCAGGTTGTCGGTCGCGCCGGGGTACAGACCGTCGACGATCTCGCCGACCTCGGGGCCCGGCGGACGCACGGTGGCGGCCTCGGCGACCGCGCCGCGTGCCTGCGCCGGAGTCAGCGTTTCCAGTGCCGGTGGATTCAGCGCCGCCAGTTCGAACAGGACCATTTGAACGTCGGGCTGCAAACGGCGGATCACGCCGTCTGCGCAATTCTGCCCGGCTGGTCCTAATCGTCTGAAACCCAGGCAATCTCGGGCCAGAACCTCGTCGCAGGCGGTGCGATAGAAGTCGACACCTGCGGCGTACGGCAGGAAGGCGCGCGGTTTGCCGGGGATGTTCGCACCCATGTACCAGGAGTCGGCACGGGGAAACAGCGTGATGTCCGCACAGTCCTGAACATGCTGCATCCATCCGGCCTCGGCGGTATCGGTCGGTTCAATGGTGTCGAAGCCATCGGCGCGCAGGCCGGTGAGCAGTTCGGCGACCATGTCCACGTGCTGCTCGATGGACACCATCATGTTCGACAACACCGACGGGCTACCGGGGCCGGTGATCAGGAACAGGTTCGGAAAGCCGGTGGTGGTCAGCCCCAGGTAGGTTGACGGCCCAGAGGCCCACTTGTCCCTGAGTATCTGACCGTCCCGCCCGGTGATGTCCACCGCGACGATCGCGCCCGTCACCGCATCGAACCCGGTGGCGAACACGATGGTGTCGAAACTGAAAGATCCGTCTGCCGTGTCGATTCCGTCTGCGGTGAGACCGCGTAGTGGATGCTCGCGCAGGTCTACCAGTGTGACGTTGGGCCGGTTGAACGTGGCGTAGTAGCCGGTGTCAAGGCACATCCGTTTCGCGCCGACCGGGTACGTCGTCGGGCACAGTAGCTCGGCGATCCTCGGATCGTCGACGGTGGCCCGGATCTTGTTCCGGAAGAACTCGGCCAGTTCGTGATTGGCGGCCGGGTCGCTCATCACGTCGGCGTATACGTTGATCGTCTCGAGCAGTTCGCCGATCTGCCAGGCGCGCTCGTAACGCTGTTCGCGCTCCTCTGCCGATACGCTGAAAGTCGGAGTGACACTGCGCTCCTGGGGGACACCGCCGCGCGAGAACCGTGCCGCTTCGCGGTAGGCCGCCTCGTCGGCGACGAGTTGGCCGAGCTTCTCCTGCGCCAGCGGACCGTTGTGCGCGGGTATCGAGAAGTTGGGCGTGCGCTGAAACACCACCAATTCGCGGGCCTGCGACGCGATATGCGGGATGGTCTGGACCCCCGAAGAACCGGTGCCGATGACCGCCACCCGTTTGTCGGTGAAGTCGACCTCGTCGTGTGGCCACCGATTAGTGAACAAGACCTCGCCCTGGAATCGGTCGATGCCGTCGATATCGGGTTGCTTCGGGATGGACAGGCAGCCGGTCGCCATCAGCAGAAAACGGCAGGAGATGCTGCCGCGGTCGGTGTGCACGTGCCACAGCGCGGTCCGCTCATCCCACTGAGCGCCCTCAACACGTGTGTTGAACTGCAGGTCGCGACGGAGATCGAACTTCTCGGCGACGTGATTGAGGTACCGCAGGATCTCGGGTTGGGTGGCGTACTTCTCCGACCACTGCCAGTCGGTATGCCAATCCGGGTCGAAGCTGTACATGTAGTCCACGCTCGGGATGTCGACCCTCGCGCCCGGATAGCGGTTCCAGTACCAGGTGCCGCCGATGTCATCGGCGGACTCGATGGCCCGTACGGAGAACCCGGAGCCCCGGAGCCTGTGCACCGCATTCAGTCCGGCGGCGCCGGCCCCCACTACGACGACGTCCACATCGGGTGTCTCCGATGTGGACGTCGGTTCGGTCTCCTGCTGTGTCGGTGACGGTCTCATCGGTTCCCCCGAACCCCGATCCGGTGTGTCGACCTCAGTATCGACCCGGCGGGGGAGCCGGGTAGCCGATCGAGCGATTTAGCCGAGACGCTCGATGATGGTCGCGTTGGCCATGCCGCCGCCCTCACACATCGTCTGCAGCGCGTAGCGGCCGTCGCGTTGTTCCAGGGCGTTGACCAGCGTGGTCATGATGCGAGCGCCGCTGGCGCCCAACGGGTGTCCGATGGCTATCGCGCCGCCGTTGACGTTGGTCTTGGCCAGATCCGCACCGGTGTCGCGGGCCCACGACAGCACGACTGGCGCGAACGCCTCGTTGACCTCGAACAGGTCGATGTCGGACAGCGCCAGCCCCGAGCGGGCGAGCACCTTCTCCGTCGCGGGAATGACACCGGTCAGCATGTACAGCGGATCCGAGCCGACCACCGTCATGGTGTGGATGCGGGCCAGCGGGCGAAGGCCAAGCTTGCGGGCGGCCGCGCCACTGGTGATCATCACCGCGGCGCTGCCGTCGGACAGCGGTGAGCTGTTCCCCGGCGTGATCTCCCAGTTGATCTGGGGGAAGCGCGCCGCATATGCCTCGTTGTAGAACGCGGGCCGCAGGCCGGCGAGCGTCTCGACGGTGGTGCCGGGGCGGATGATCTCGTCGGTCGAGAGGCCGGCAATGGGAGCGAGTTCGTTGTCGAAGAGGCCGTCCTTGGTGGCGCGGGCCGCCTTCTCGTGGCTGCTCGCGGAGAACTCGTCGAGTTCGGTGCGCGACAGCCCCCACTTGGCGGCGATCAGTTCGGCGCTGATGCCCTGTGGGACCAGTCCGTCGGGGTAGCGCGCGCCCATGCCTGCGCCGAACGGGTCGCTGCCCGGCAGCACACTGGAACCCATCGGGACGCGCGACATCGACTCGACGCCTGAGGCGATGACGATGTCATAGGATCCCGCGAGGACGCCCTGCGCGGCGAAACTGATTGCCTGCTGGCTACTTCCGCACTGGCGGTCCACGGTTGTGCCGGGCACGCTCTCGGGGAATCCCGCGCCGAGCAGTGCGTTGCGGGCGATGTTCACCGATTGGTCGCCGACCTGGGTGACCGCGCCGGCGATCACGTCGTCGATCTGGCCGGGATCGATCCCGGTGCGTTCGACGACCTCGCGCAGGCTGTGTGCCAGGAGGTCCACCGGCAGAATGTCGTGCAGTGCGCCGCTGGCCTTGCCCTTGCCGACAGGGGTGCGTACGGCGCCGACGATGACGGCGTCGCGGTCGGAGTATTGGGTGCTCGAAACGGACATGAGGTGCTCCTGAACTCGTCGCTGAGTACTGCTCTCTATACTTAGGTGTAACACCTAGGTATTGTTGCGACAACCCAGCCACGGAGTGATGTACATGACAGTCCTGCAGGGACCGCTCACCGACCGCGACAAGTGGTCGGCCGTCGGGCAGTGCCCGATCGAGAAGACGATGGCCATCGCGGGCACGAAGTCGGCGATGCTCATCATGCGCGAGGCGTACTACGGCACCACCCGGTTCGACGACTTCGCGCGGCGCGTCGGCATCACCAAGGCCGCCACGTCGGCGCGGCTCACCGAACTCGTCGAGGCCGGCCTGCTGACAAAGCAGCCGTATCGGGAGCCCGGCCAGCGCAGCCGCGACGAGTACGTCCTCACCGAGGCCGGCACCGAGTTCATGCCGGTGGTGTGGGCGATGTTCGAGTGGGGGCGCAAGCACCTCGAGGACAGCCGGCTGCGGTTAACCCATCTCGACTGCGGTGCGGAGGCGAGTGTGGAGATCCGTTGCGCCGCCGGCCACGATGTGCCACCCGACGAACTCGGGATGCGACTGGTCAGCCGTCCTCGGTCAGGTACTTCATGACTGGTGATGCGGACATCCGCCGAAGTGAGGTGAAGCACACCTGCGGCGAGTCCCCGATGAGGTCTCTGCGGACTCCGCTTGCGGTTACCGTCTCGGGGTGTTGCATTTACGGGTGATCGCGCCGGAAGACCTGCGCGACGAGGTGATCGACGTACTCCGCCGTGAGGTGGGCGTCGCGAATCTGGTGCTTCATCCCGGTGTCGCGCTGGACCCGCCGGGCGACGAGATCACCGCCGACCTCGCCCGCGAGTGCGCCAACAACGTGATCAGGGAACTCAAGGCGCTCGACGTGCAGCACCGCGGCGCGATAACCCTCGAAGTCCTCGACACCGTGCTGTCGAGCAAGGCTCACAAGGCCGAGGACGACGCCGAGGGCGACGCGGCCGACGCCGTGGTGTGGGACGAGCTCATCGGACGCACGCGGGAGGAGGCAACGCTGTCCGTCACCTTCGTGCTGTTTCTCACGCTGGCCTGCCTCCTCGCCGCGATCGGCGCGGTGACCGACTCGACGGTCACCGTCGTGGGCGCGATGGTGCTCGGCCCCGAGTTCGGGCCTCTGGCAGCACTGAGTGTGGCGATCGTGCGACGACGAACCGATCTGGCTCGCCGCGCGGCAACGGCGCTGCTGGTCGGATTTCCCGTGGCGATGGGCATCACAGCGCTGGCGACGGTCGCCTGCGAGGCGGCGGGACTGCTGAGCCTGGACACTGTGCGGAACGTGAAGGAGGTTGACTTCATCTTCCAGGTGGGACCGCTGAGTCTGGTCGTCGCGCTACTCGCGGGCGCGGCTGGAATGCTCTCCCTGGTGTCGGCGAAGTCGGCCGCGCTCGTCGGTGTCTTCATCTCGGTCACAACCGTTCCGGCGGCGGGGTTCGCGGTCGTGGCAGCGATTCTCGGGGACTGGGACGTGGCGGCGAAGTCCGCGGCCCAACTCGCCATCAACCTCGTCGGGATCACTGTCGCAGGCGTTCTGGTGCTGGTGATTCGGCCCCGCGGCAGGCTTGTCCCGCACTCGGCTCCTAGTTAGCGGGGGCCAGCCGTGCACCAGCGTGGGCGCGCCCGACATTGCTGATCCGCGCCGGGTGCGTACCGTTCTGCGGTGATGGTGCTTCGAGCTAGCGGCTCTCCCGAGCCGAACCCCGTGGGTCGCCGTGCCGTGGCACCCGCCACCGAGGACGTCCTGACCGGCTACCAGTCCGCGCGGGCGCAACGCGCGCTGTTTGACGTGCGCGGCGGTTCGGGCAGCGGATACGACGAATTCGTCGACGAGGCAGGCGATGTTCGGCCGGCCTGGGCGGACGTCGCCGAGTGCATCACCGAGCGCGGACGCGGCGGCCTCGCCGCGTTGCGCACCACGGTGCGTCAACTGGTCGACAACGACGGCATCACCTTCGGCCACTCCGACCAGCACGGTACGGCCATCGGCGGTCGCGGCGACGACGATGCGGGAACCCCCGGTCCGTGGCACCTGGACGCTCTGCCGCTGGTGATCTCGGCGGCCGACTGGGATCAGTTGGAATCGGGTCTGGTGCAGCGCTCTCGACTGCTCGACGCCGTACTCACCGATCTATATGGACCACGCCGGTCCATCACCAGCGGTGTGCTGCCCGCTCAGTTGCTCTTCGCCCACCCCGGATACGTCCGCGCCGCACGTGGCATCGAGGTGCCTGGGCGCCACCAACTGTTCCTGCACGGCTGCGATGTCAGTCGAAGCGGATCCGGGGCCTTCCGTGTCAACGCCGACTGGACGCAGGCGCCGTCGGGAGCGGGTTACGCCCTGGCCGACCGTCGCGTGGTGGCCCACTCCATCCCCGACCTCTACGAGCGGATAGGGCCGCGGCCGGTATCGCCGTGGGCACAGGCCCTTCGTCTGGCACTCATCGACGCGGCGCCGGAGTCCGCCGAGGAGCCCGTGGTGGTGGTGCTCAGCCCCGGCATCCACTCTGAGACCGCATTCGACCAGGCCTACCTGGCCAGCGTGCTGGGCTTCCCCTTGGTGGAGAGCGCCGATCTGGTGGTGCGCGACGGCAAGCTGTGGATGCGCTCGCTGGGCACGCTGAAACGCGTCGACGTCGTCCTGCGAAGGATTGATGCGGAGTACGTCGATCCGCTGGACCTGCGCCCCGACTCGCGACTGGGTGTCGTCGGGTTGGTCGAGGTGCTGCGACGCGGTGCGGTCACGATGGTCAACACACTCGGCAGTGGCGTCCTGGAAAGCCCTGGGCTGCTGCGATTTCTGCCGGAACTGGCCGAACTGCTGCTGGACGAGACGCCCACGCTGGACACCACACAGGCGTACTGGGGCGGTATCGACCTGGAGCGAGCCCATCTACTGTCGCACCTGTCGTCGTTGGTCATCAAACGGGTCGATGGTGGTGAACCGATTGTCGGACCGGCGCTGTCGGCGGCCGGGCTGGCGGACCTGAGCGCCTGCATCGCGGCGACACCGTGGCGGTGGGTGGGCCAGGAACTGCCCGAGTACTCTTCGGCGCCCACCGACTTCGACCCGGGCGGGCTGTCGGCGAGCAAGGTCGGCATGCGCCTGTTCACCGTGGCCCAGCGCGGCGGATACGCCCCGATGGTCGGCGGGCTCGGTTACCTCGTCGCGCCCGGTCACGCGGGCCACGAGCTGCAGACCGTTGCGGCCAAGGACATCTGGGTGCGTGCGACAACCCGCGTCACGGCCGAGCGCACTCCGACGCCGCCAGCCGATCTGCTCGAGCTGGAGGTCGCCGCCGGGGCGGCTCTTGAGCTGGATGTCGCCGCCGGGGCGGCTCCGGCGATGACGCCGAGCCCGACCCGTGCCGTCAGTTCGCCGCGCGTGTTGTCGGATCTGTTCTGGCTCGGCCGCTACGCCGAACGGGCCGAGGCCATGGCACGCCTGCTCACCGTGACCCGCGAGCGATACCACGAATTCCGGTACCGCCGCGAGATGGCGGGAAGCGAGTGTGTGCCGGTACTCCTGACCGCGCTGGGTGAACTGACCGGAACCGACACCGGCGCCGACGGTGACGACGCCGATATGGTCGCGACGGCGCCCACGACGCTGTTATCGCTTACCGCCGACCGACACCGTGCCGGCGCACTGGCTCAGTCGGTCGAACGACTCGGCCTGGTGTCACGGGCCGTGCGCGACCAGATGTCCAACGACACGTGGATGGTGCTGGCAGGGGTGGAGCGGGCGGTGCTGCATCCCGCGGGCGGCCGGCCCGACTCGCAGACCGAGGGGGAGACCTACCTGGCGGCGGCGCACAGCCAGACGCTTGCCGGCATGCTCGCGCTGTCGGGTGTCGCGGCCGAGTCGATGGTGCACGACGTCGGCTGGACGGTGATGGATATCGGCAAGCGCATCGAACGTAGCGCGTGGCTGACGGCCCTGCTCGGCGCCACACTGACCACGGTGCGCAATCCCGCTGCCGAGCAGACGATTACGGAGTCGACGCTGGTCGCGTGTGAGTCGTCGGTGAGCTACCGCAGACGCATGCTCGGTCAGGTCAGCGTGGCCGCTGTCGCCGACCTGCTGCTCTTCGATGCCGAGAACCCGCGGTCACTGGCCTTCCAGTTCGAGCGCCTGCGCACCAATTTGAGAGCACTGCCGTCATCATCGGGATCGACGCGTCCTGAGCGGCTCGCAGAGGACATCACAGCCCGCTTGCGCCGCGTCGGCCCCGAGGGTCTCGAGGTCGTCAGCGCCGATGGCAGACGTGCCGAGCTGGCCGACCTGCTCGACGGTCTCTCGGCGGACCTGCGTGAGCTGTCCAACCTCATCACGGCCGCCCACCTGTCGCTGCCCGGTGGCATGCAGCCGCTGTGGGGACCCGACGAGCGAAGGGTCGTGCCGTGACTATCACCGACGCACCGACGCCCGGCGCCACCCGTGGCTACGAGATCACCCACCGCACGACCTACCGCTACTCTGACGACGTCACCAGCTCCTACGGCCGGGGATTCCTGACACCGCGCGACTCCACCGGTCAGCGGTGCGTGTCGCACCAACTGCACATCGATCCCGAGGCCACCGACAGGTCCACTAGCCGTGACGTTTACGGAAACGTCAGCTCCTACTTCCATGTGAGCGAACGCCACCGGACGCTTTCCATCACGAGTCACTCGGTGGTGGAGGTCGACCCGCCGCCCGCCGAGCTGTACGGCGCCGGCTCGGCCGAGGCGCCGTGGGAGATCGCCCGGCCCGTCGGTCCCGACGGCGCACTGGCATCCGAGTTCACCCTTGATCTGCAGCCCCCCGAGATCACCGAGGAGTTGCGGGCCTACGCCGCACCCAGTTTCATCCCCGGCCGGCCACTGATTGAGGTACTGGCCGATCTCAACTCGCGAATCAACACGGATTTCGCCTACCGCTCGGGCTCGACGACGGTGTCCACGCGGGTCGCCGAGGTTTTGGTGGCGCGGGAGGGGGTATGTCAGGACTTCGCCCGGTTGGCGATCGCCTGCCTGCGCGCCAATGGTCTGGCCGCCAGCTATGTCTCCGGATATCTCGCGACAGATCCACCGCCTGGAAGGGAGCGCATGGTGGGTGTCGATGCGACACACGCGTGGGCTGCCGTGTGGACACCTCAAAACCAGTGGCTGGGGCTGGATCCGACGAACGACCAGATGGTCGACGAACGCTACATCGTGGTTGGCTTCGGCCGCGACTACGCCGACGTGCCGCCCCTGCGGGGCATCATCTACACCGACTCCACGAGCAGCGTCATCGACGTCTCGGTGGACGTCGCGCCGTTGCGGGAAGGTGTCCGAGGTGCGTGACTTCACCTGTCCCAACTGCGGTCAGCGGTTGACGTTCGAGAACTCGATCTGCCTGAGCTGTCGCAGCAAACTGGGCTTTTCGCTCGACGACAGGGCGCTGCTGGTGATCGTGCCGGGACCGGAGAGTGAACACGCCGGGGCGGTTGACGAGAGTCAGTACCGGCTGTGCGCGAATCTACATGTGGCCGAGTGCAACTGGCTAGTCAAGAAGGGTCCGGTCGCGGCGCTGTGCACATCGTGCGCGTTGACCAGAACCCGCCCCAATGACGGAGATCGGAAGGCAATGGCCGCCTTCGCCGACGCCGAGCGGGCCAAACGCCGGCTGATCTTCGAACTCGCCGAGCTCAAGCTGCCGATCGTCGGCCGAGCGCAGGACCCGGAGTTCGGGCTGGCCTTCGACCTGCTCTCCAGCGAGAACGAGACGGTATCCACCGGGCACCACAACGGGGTCATCACGCTGGATCTCGCCGAGGGCGACGACGTCCACCGCGAGCAGTTGCGCATCGCACTGTCCGAGCCGTACCGGACGCTGCTCGGTCACTTCAGGCACGAGATCGGGCACTACTACTTCTACCGGCTGGTGGGCGGATCGGCCGAACAGACCGCGCGTTTCGTCGAGCTGTTCGGCGACCCCACCGCCGACTACCAGAGCGCATTGGACCGCCACTACAGTCAGGGCGCTCCAGCCGGTTGGGAGAGGGATTACGTCTCGTCGTACGCCAGCATGCACGCCGCGGAGGACTGGGCCGAGACGTTCGCCCACTACCTGCACATCCGCGACGCGCTGGATACCTCCGCGGCCTTCGGATTCGCCCCTGCAGGTGCCACCTTCGACCGACGGGCACTGGGCCCCAGCGGATTCGACACCATCATCGAGATGTGGCTACCGCTGTCGTGGGCGCTGAACATGGTGAACAGGTCGATGGGTAGGGAGGACCTCTACCCGTTCGTGCTGCCGCGGGCGGTGCTCGAGAAGATGCGCTTCATTCACACCGTGATCGACGAGATGGCCTAGCCGTCAGGGCGGTCGCCTGGCCGCGACACTCCGAC
Organism: Mycolicibacterium sp. 624; assembly: GCF_040548615.1. Lineage (NCBI taxonomy): Bacteria > Bacillati > Actinomycetota > Actinomycetes > Mycobacteriales > Mycobacteriaceae > Mycobacterium > Mycolicibacterium sp. 624. The sequence continues at coordinate 705,644 of NZ_JBEPRZ010000003.1, read as the reverse complement.
AGGGGCCCGGTGTTGACCTCGAGCAAAGGGTAGAGCAGCATTTCGCTCCATGACTCGTACTCTTGGCATCCGCGTCGGCGCCGGGCTGTTCGTCGGTGCCGCGGCGCTGTCTTTGACTGCCTGCAGTGCCACCATCAAGCCGGAGGGCGCCGCGCAGTCGATAGTCGATCTGGTGTCAAAGCAGACCAAGTTCAAGCCAACCGACGTCACGTGCCCCAATGACGTGAAGGCCGACGTCGGCGTCGAGTTCGACTGCACCTTCACCGGGCCCGAGAACACGCCCTACACCGCGCACATGAAGATCCTCAAGGTGGAGGGCGAGCAGGTCGTCTTCGACATCAACACCGAGCCCACGGGGTAGCCGCGCCTCAGCTGTCATGCTCCGCGGGCGACGGCGCGCGTCCAGCCACACCGGCCGTCAACAAGTCGCGCGCCTGCTTGCTGCCATCCAGCGCCCGGCTGATGCGTTCGGTGATCTCCCAACCGTCGCCTGCACGCCGCAGCCTAAAGTGGTTGGCACCCGCACGATAGACACGAAAGCCCTTGTCGGCCCTGACGAACAGCGCCGAGTCGCACACCGCGACTGCAACGTCGCCGGTCACGGTGACCACCGCAGGGCCGAGAAAGTGGCAGCAACCGTGTTCGATGAGCCGCTGATGGTCGTCGGAGCGCACCATCGCGGCGACGTCGGCGCGACTGTGCATCGACCAGCCCGCAACCTGGTAGCCGCCGTCCACCGCCCACAGTGCTGCCGTCCCGTCGGCGTCGCCTGCGTCCACCAGCGGACCATAGGCCGCGATCATCCGCTCAATGGCGCGTTCGTCCTCCAAGCGACGCAGCCGCGCCTCGAGCTCGGCGAACCGGTCGTCTTCGATCATGATGTCCGTCCTTACAGGTTGTCGGATATCTCGCGCAACGCCGCCAACTGATCGCAGTACTGCGACGCTGACTGGGCAGTGATCGCACAGGTTGTGGTGGTGGCTCCGAGGTCGGCGAGCTGCAAAAGCCTGCGTGCGGCCTCCTCGGGCGCGCCGGTCGGGTCCAGCGGCCCGCACGGCAGAGCGATGTCGAATCCGGGCGGAAGGTCAACGGCGGAAAGCAGTTCCGCAGTTTGCCTCGCGCTCAGCCCAAACGGCATCCAGCCGTCGGCGAGTGTCACCGCGCGGCGCAGTGACCGCCGGGTCCGGCCGCCGACCCAGATCGGCACGTGTTGCTGGACGGCACACGGATCCATCACGACCGAGTCGAAGGCGTAGAACTCGCCGGCGAAGACGGGTCTGGTGGTCGACAGCGAGGAACGCAGTGCCCGCAACGCATCGTCGGCGCGCGGCCCCCGGTCATCGAACGACGCACCCAGGAGACCGAACTCGGCGGCCAGCGAGCCGACCCCGACACCCAACGTCAGCCGGCCCCCGCTGAGCCGGTCGAGCGTGCCGTAGCGCTTCGCGATCTCGAGTGGGTGGTGGTAGCCCAGCACCACGACGGCGGTGAGGAGGCGGATGCGGGTCGTGCGCGCGGCGAGATAGGCCAAGGTGGCCAGGGGATCCCAGTACGTCGAACCGCGTTGACCCGCGTCGTCCTCGGGCACGATGACGTGCTCCGGGCAGGTCAGGTAGTCGAATCCGAGTGTGTCGGCGGCCTCTGCGATGCGAACGATGTCCTCGACCGCACCGTCGCGCTCCCAGGCCGATGCGGCCCCGGGTAGTTGCATGACGACTGGTGTCGACAGTCCAATTCGCATCAGCCGGGACCGATCAGCCGCTGCATGAACTCGTGGGTTTCGAGGACCACCTTGGCCCGGTCGGGATCGTTGCGCCGGGCAACGTCGCGGTCGTTGCCTGCCGCCACGAACACCGGTCCATTGGCCAACTGCGCGAGGCCTTCGCGCGCAACGTCGGCGGGGTCGGCCACGCGCAGCCCAGGCACGTCGAAGTTCAACCCCACCCGTTCCATCGCGGGTGTGCGGGTGACACCGAGGACGAGTTCGAGCACGTCCACGTCGAACTCACGCAGCTCCAGCCACAAACTCTCGGCGAATATCCGGCCGAACGCCTTCACCCCGCCGTAGACGGTGTGCCGCACCGAGCCGAGATAGCCCGCCATCGAGCCGACGAGAAGCAGGCCGCCCCGCCGCCGCTCGCGCATCGGCCCGCCGAAGTGCGACACCAGGCCCATCATCGTCGTCACGTTCAAGTCCACGACACGACCGAAGTCCGCCGGGGTGGCGTCGAGGAACTCCGCACTGCACGTGTTGGCACCTGCGTTGTAGATCAACAGCCCGACCTCGAGGCCCGCGGTGGCCGCGGCAACCTCATCGCACGCCGACGGAGCGGCCAGATCGACCGACAGCGTGCGGACCTCGACACCGGACTCCCGGCAGCGGGTCGCCGTGGCCTCCAGGGGGCCGGCCTTGCGGGCGAGGAGCACGAGGTTGATGCCTGCCTCGGCGACCAGCCGGGCGAACTCGGCGCCGACGCCCTCGGATCCGCCCGCGATCACGGCCCACGGCCCGTACTTGGATGCGTCAATCACCCCCCGATCGTCGCACCGCGGGGTCGGGCGTCGACACATCGGGCGCGTGGTCAGCCCGTCAGTCGCAGGTAGGCACGTCCCCGCGGGGACAGCCGGTAGCCGACGTCGAGGCTGATCGTCAGCCCGAGACCCTTGAGCTGGCGTACCCGGCGCTTGAATTTCGGGATGTCCAAGCCAAGGCGTGCGGCCAGGTCGGGTGCGCGGACTGCCTCGTTGTCGGAGATGAGCCGCAGGTACTCGCGTGTCCACGGCACGCCGACGCCATCCCAGCGGTCCAGCCGGGAGGTGATGGTGTCCACGTCGGCCGAGGTCAGGTGGTCGTCGGCGGCCAGCGCGGGGCGTTCGTCGGGAGCCAGAAACGACACCGCGATTGCATAGGTGTGTCTGGCAGGCCTGCGGTCGAGGTCGGCTTGGGCCGCCTTGGCGCTGGGATAGCCCGCTGCCTTGGCCTGACGTGCCGTCACACGATGGGAGCCGGGAAACTCCGCGATGTCATCGATGCGGATGGTGCCCACCGGAGTGCGCTGCGTACCACCGACTTTGGCGCGCGGCGCGTCCCATCGGCGCAGCACCAGTGTGATCGTGCCGTCGACGATGCCCTCGGCAGTCGCCCGGTTCAACAGCATGCGCTCGATGGTAGGGAAGCGGGGTGTGGCGGTGCCCGACTTCGGCGCCGATGGTCCATAGGATCGTGCGGTGGCAGATCGATACGGCTCCGATATCCTCGCCCGCGACCCGCACGGTCCCAAGCGCAAGCGGTCCACCGAACGCGTCATCGAGATGGGTCTCGTGGTGGAGGACGTGGCGACCGGGTATGTCGGCGCCGTGGTGCACGTCGAGTTCGGGCGGATGCAGCTCGAGGATCGCAAGGGCAGGCGCAAGTCCTTCCCGGTCGGCCCGGGCTACCTCATCGACGGTAAGCCGGTCATCCTCAACCCGCCGCTGCGGCGACCCCCGCCGGCCGCGCCGACCAGGACCGCATCGGGATCGGTCGCCGTGCACGGGGCCAGGGCGCGCACCGCGCTCCCCAGCCGGATCTACGTCGAGGGCCGCCACGACGCCGAACTCGTCGAACAGGTGTGGGGCGATGACCTGCGCATCGAGGGCGTCGTGGTCGAGTACCTCGGCGGCGTGGACGATCTCGTCGACATCGTCGCGGAGTTCCGGCCCGGACCGGGGCAGCGACTGGGCGTCCTCGTCGACCACCTGGTGGCGGGGTCCAAGGAGGCCAGGATCGCCGAGGCGGTACGCCGGGGTCCCGGCGGCGAACACACCCTCGTGGTGGGGCACCCGTTCATCGACATCTGGCAGGCGGTCAAGCCGGCACGGATTGGTGCCAAGGCGTGGCCCGTCATCCCGCGCGGTACCGAGTGGAAGCACGGTGTCTGTGAGGCGATGCGCTGGCCACACCGAGATCAGGCCGATATCGCCAGGGCGTGGCAGCGGATCCGGGGGAGTGTGCGCGACTGGACCGACCTCGAACCCGATCTCATCGGCCGCGTCGAGGAACTCATCGACTTCGTGACGCAGCCCGCCACCTAGGCGGCGTGGTAAGCCTGAACTGTGTCTGACGGACTGTTCGACGTCTCCGATCCCGACCCGGATGTGGCCGCGGCATCGTCGACGTTGTCGCCGCTCGCGGTCCGTATGCGCCCCGCCGGGCTCGATGAGGTGGTCGGCCAGGACCACCTGCTGAGGCCCGGCTCGCCGCTGCGGCGTCTCGCTGAGGGGTCGGGCGCGGCGTCGGTCATCCTCTACGGTCCGCCCGGCACCGGGAAGACCACGCTGGCATCGCTGATATCGCATGCGACCGGCAGACGCTTCGAGGCGCTGTCCGCGCTGTCGGCCGGAGTCAAGGAGGTCCGCGCCGTCATCGACGTCGCCCGGCGCGCCGCGGTGCACGGCCAGCAGACCGTTCTCTTCATCGACGAGGTCCACCGGTTCTCCAAGACCCAGCAGGACGCGCTGCTCGCCGCGGTGGAGAACCGCGTGGTGCTGTTGGTGGCGGCCACGACGGAGAACCCGTCGTTCTCGGTCGTCGCGCCGCTGCTGTCGCGGTCACTGATCCTGCAGTTGCAGCCGCTGGCCGCCGATGACATCCGCGCCGTGGTGCAGCGTGCGATCGCCGACCCGCGTGGTCTGAACGGCACCGTCGACGTCGACCCCGACGCCGTCGAGCTGGTGGTGCAGTTGGCCGCGGGTGACGCGCGGCGCGCGCTGACCGCACTCGAGGTGGCCGCCGAGGCGGGTGATCGAGTCACGGTCGAGGTCATCGAGCAGTCCCTGGACAAGGCGGCCGTGCGCTACGACCGCGACGGTGACCAGCACTATGACGTCGTCAGTGCGTTCATCAAGTCGATCCGCGGCTCGGATGTCGATGCCGCACTGCACTATCTGGCCCGGATGTTGACCGCGGGGGAGGATCCCCGATTCATTGCCCGTCGTCTGATGATCCTGGCGAGCGAGGACATCGGAATGGCCGATCCGACGGCGCTGCCGACGGCCGTCGCCGCCGCACAGACCGTGCAGTTGATCGGCCTGCCGGAGGCGCAGCTGACGTTGGCGCACGCCACCGTGCACCTGGCGACCGCGCCGAAGTCCAACGCGGTGACCATGGCGCTGTCCGCGGCGATGGGCGATATCAAGGCGGGCAAGGCCGGGTTGGTCCCGCCGCATCTGCGCGACGGCCACTATTCGGGCGCCGCTGCCCTGGGCAACGCGCAGGGGTATGCGTATCCGCATGACGATCCCGGTGGTGTTGTGCCCCAGCAGTATCCACCCGACGAGCTGGCCGGTGTCGACTACTACCGGCCGACGAGCCATGGCATCGAACGTGAGATCGGCTCCAGGCTGGAGAAGTTGCGCGCGATCGTGCGGCGGGTCCGCCGCTAGGCCCTCACCCATCTCGCCGAGACTGCGGTGAGATCGCGGTTTGTGCGGAATTCGTGATCTCACTGCAGTCTCGGCGGCGGTCTTGACACGTGGTGACGTTCCTCCTACCGTTGTAATCAACTAATTGGTTGATCAACGAATGGGTTGACTTTGAGTGATGGCGGCGGTGTCGAGAGCGGTCTGGACCGGGCCTTCCTGGCGCTGGCTGACCCGGTTCGGCGCGCCATCGTGGCGCGGTTGTCCCGCGGACCGGCGACGGTCAACGAGCTGGCCCAGCCTTTCGACATCACGAAACAGGCGGTGTCCAAGCACATTCAGGTGCTCGAGCTGGCAGGCCTGGTCACCCGCAGCCGGGATGCCCAGCGCAGGCCGGTGCACCTCGACCCGGTCGCCCTCGAGCGGCTGACGTCGTGGATCGATCGCTACCGCCTCGACGCCGAACGCAACTATCGCCGCCTGGACGACCTATTGGCGGCAATGGCGACGGACGAAATGACGTCTGACGAAGTAACCGAAGAAGTCAATGAAGTGAAGAGAAGGGGAAGATCACGATGACGAACGCACTGCACCTGGTGGCGCCGGTGGACACGCTGGCCATGGAGTTCACCCGCGAGTTCGCGGCGCCGAGGGACGCGCTGTTTCGCGCGCACGCCGAACCCGATCTGGTCAAGCAATGGCTAGGGCCCCACGGCCTCGAGATGACCATCGAGCACTGGGATTTCCGTACCGGTGGCGGCTACAGATACGTGCACTCCAGTGAGGAGGGAGCGTTCACCTTCAATGGGGTCTTCCATACCGTTCGTGAGAACGACATCGTGATCCAGACCTTCGAGTTCGAGGGTGCGCCCGACATGGTGAACATCGAGTTCATGTGGTTCACCGATCTCGGTGACGGCCGCAGCAGGCTGCGGGGCCGCTCCATCTGCCCGAACACCGAGGCGCGCGACGCGCTGTTGTCGTCGGGCATGGAGGGTGGCATGACGCAGAGCTACGAACGCCTCGACGCCCTGCTGGCCTGACAGCCCCGCCGCGCGCCGGGTGTGTCAGCGGCGCAGTAGTCCAGTGCGTCGGCGCCCGATCGCGGCGGACACCAGGGCGACGCCCAGCGCGGCCACAATCACCTGCACCAGAAGTTCGAGCCAGTCGATACCGCCGGTGACCGTGGGAATGCCTATGGCGCGCGCCAGTGCTGTCCCGAGAAACGCCGCGACGATGCCGACGAGCACCGTGACGAGCACGGAGATGTGCTGCTTGCCCGGCACGACGAGGCGGCCAAGTACGCCGACCACGATGCCGATGAGTATTGCGGTGATGACACCGGTAATGGTCATGTCTTCCTCCAGCGGGTGGGTGGTGAGACTGCAATACCCATGCGGCGTCGGGATAAACAGGGACGTCAATTGACTTGCCCGCCGTACGCTCGTCGGTGTGCAGACCGATGTGCTCGAGGTGGACACGACGCGGCGGCGGACGGTGGATGTGACCGAGGAGGTGCGGTCCTTCTGCGCCGGCCGCGGTGACGGACTGTGCAACGTCTTCGTGCCGCACGCGACGGCCGGCTTGGCCATTGTCGAGACGGGCGCCGGGTCCGATGACGACATGGTCGAGGCGTTGGAGCGCCTGCTTCCTCGTGACGACCGCTACCGCCATGCGCACGGTTCGCCGGGTCACGGCGCCGACCACGTGCTGCCCGCGATAGTCGCGCCGTCGGTGACATTGCCTGTGCAGGGCGGCCGACCGCTGCTGGGTACCTGGCAGAGCGTCGTACTGGTCGACCTGAACCGCGACAACTCACAGCGATCGGTGCGGTTGAGCTTCGTCCGCGGCTGAGGCTTCCCCGCTGCGGCACGCGGGGGACCAGCGGTTCGTTGGCCTGACCGCGCCTCTTCGGGGCAACATTGATGGACCGGTACTGTAATGCGGTCGACAAGCAATTCGACCCACTCCAACGATGAAGGACAGCAGCACGTGCAGACACACGAGATCAGGAAACGCTTCCTCGATCACTTCGTGAAGGCGGGCCACACCGAGGTGCCCAGCGCGTCGGTGATCCTCGATGATCCCAACCTGCTGTTCGTCAACGCCGGTATGGTCCAGTTCGTCCCGTTCTTCCTCGGAGCACGCACCCCGCCGTGGGATCGTGCGGTGAGCGTCCAGAAGTGCATCCGCACTCCGGACATCGACGAGGTCGGCATCACCACCCGGCACAACACGTTCTTTCAGATGGCCGGCAACTTCGCCTTCGGGGACTACTTCAAGAAGGGCGCCATCGAGTTCGCCTGGAGCCTGCTGACCAACCCGGTGGACCAGGGTGGGTACGGGTTCGATCCCGAGCGGATCTGGGCCACCGTCTATCTCGATGACGACGAGGCGATATCGCTGTGGCGTGAGGTCGCCGGTCTGCCCCTGGAGCGCATCCAGCGTCGCGGTATGGCCGACAACTACTGGTCGATGGGCATTCCCGGCCCGTGCGGCCCGTCGTCGGAGATCTACATCGATCGCGGACCCGAGTACGGCATCGAGGGTGGCCCGGAGGCCAACGAGGACCGCTACATCGAGATCTGGAACCTCGTCTTCATGCAGAACGAGCGGGGTGAGGGCACCAGCAAGACCGACTTCGAGATCCTCGGGCCGTTGCCACGCAAGAACATCGACACCGGCATGGGTGTCGAGCGCGTCGCCTGCCTACTGCAAGAGGTGGACAACGTCTACGAGACGGACCTGCTGCGTCCGGCGATCGACCTGATCGCAGGCATCGCGCCCCGCGGCTACGGTGTCGGCAACCACGCCGACGACGTGCGCTACCGCGTCATCGCCGACCACAGTCGCACCGCGGCGATCATCATCGGCGACGGGATCAGCCCGGGCAACGACGGCCGCGGCTACGTGCTGCGCCGCCTGCTCCGCCGTGTCATCCGGTCGGCCAAACTGCTCGGCATCGACACCCCGATCGTGGGCGACCTGATGATCACCGTGCGCGACGCGATGGGGCCCTCCTACCCCGAACTGGTCGACGACTTCGACCGCATTCACCGCATCGCAGTCGCCGAGGAGACGGCGTTCAACCGAACCCTGGTGTCGGGTTCGAAGTTGTTCGACGACGCCGCAGGCGCCACCAGAGCTTCCGGTGCGACAGTGCTCTCGGGCGCCGACGCATTCGCCCTGCACGACACCTACGGCTTCCCGATCGAACTGACCCTCGAGATGGCGGCCGAATCCGGGCTGTCGGTCGACGAGGAGGGATTCCGCGGCCTGATGGCCGAGCAGCGGCAGCGAGCCAAGGCAGACGCCGCGGCGCGCAAGCATGCGCACGCAGACCTCAGCGCATACCGCGACCTGGTGGATGCGGGTCCGACGGAGTTCACCGGATTCGACGAATTGACCTCGCAGGCAACGATTCTCGGCATCTTCGTGGACGGCAAGCGCGTTCCGGTGATCTCGCACGACATCGAGGGCGGCTCGGTCGACCGTGTCGAACTGGTCCTGGACCGCACACCGCTCTATGCCGAATCCGGTGGTCAGATCGCCGACATCGGCTCCATCACGGGGACCGGATCCAGCGGCGCGGCCAAGGCGGCCGTCACCGATGTGCAGAAGATCGCGAAGACGCTCTGGGTGCACCGCGTCAACGTCGAGTCCGGTGAGTTCGTCGAGGGCGACACCGTCTCGGCCGCGGTCGATCCGAAGTGGCGTCAAGGCGCCACCCAGGGCCACTCCGGTACCCACATGGTGCACGCCGCGCTGCGACAGGTGCTGGGCCCCAACGCGGTTCAGGCCGGATCGCTCAACCGGCCCGGTTACCTCCGATTCGACTTCAACTGGCAGGGACCGCTTTCCGACGATCAGCGGACCCAGATCGAAGAGGTCACCAACGAGGCAGTCCAGTCCGACTTCGAGGTCAACACCTTCAACACCGAACTCGACAAGGCCAAGGCCATGGGCGCGATGGCACTCTTCGGCGAGAACTATCCCGATGAGGTGCGCGTCGTCGAGATCGGTGGCCCGTTCTCCATCGAACTGTGCGGTGGTACCCACGTGCACAACTCGGCTCAGATCGGACCGGTCACCATCCTCGGTGAGTCATCGGTCGGATCGGGTGTGCGGCGCGTCGAGGCGTACGTCGGCCTCGACTCGTTCAAGCACCTGGCCAAGGAACGCGCACTGATGGCCGGCCTGGCGTCATCGCTGAAGGTGTCCTCCGACGAGGTGCCCGCCCGTGTGGCGAACCTCGTGGAGCGGTTGCGGACTGCCGAGAAGGAACTCGACCGGGTGCGCCTGGCGAATGCGCGAGCGGCTGCGGTGAACGCTGCCGCTGGCGCGGAACTGGTGGGTAAGGTCCGTGTCGTGGCACAGCGGATGGCCGGGGGTATCTCGGCGGCCGATCTGCGCAGTCTCGTCGGTGACATCCGCGGCAAGCTCGGCTCCGAACCCGCTGTCGTCGCCCTGATCGCCGAGGGTGAGGGTGACACGGTGCCGTATGTGGTCGCGGTGAACCCCGCAGCGCAGGACCTCGGCCTATCCGCCAACGACCTGGTCAAGACCGTCGGTGCGGCGGTGAACGGACGTGGCGGCGGTAAGGCCGACCTGGCTCAGGGCTCCGGCAGCGGTGCCTCGGGGATCGACGCGGCCCTGGCTGCCGTGCGTGCCGAGGTAGGCCGGAGCTAACTGGGTGACCCATCCCGACGATCGCCAACCGGACCGGCCCGGGCCATCCGACCCCGGACGTGGACCACGGGTTGGCGTCGACGTCGGCACCGTCCGGATCGGTGTCGCCGTCAGCGATCCGGACGGGATTCTTGCGACGCCAGTGGAGACGGTGCGCCGGGACAGGACGGACAAGCACGTCCGTCGGCTGGTGAGGCTCATCGAGGAACTGGGGGCCGTGGAGGTGGTGGTGGGATTGCCGCGGACGCTGGCCGACCGAACTGGACCGTCGGCGCGCGATGCCATCGCCGTCGCCGATGCACTTGCCGCGCGTATCGCACCCATCCCGGTGCGTCTCGCAGACGAACGATTGACCACCGTGACTGCACAGCGCTCCCTGCGTGAAGCAGGGGTGCGCGCGAAGGGACAGAGGGCGATGATCGACCAGGCCGCAGCTGTTGGCATCCTGCAGAATTGGCTGGACCAGCGGCGCCACGTGCAGGCCGATCACAGCGGAGCCGACGATGTCTGATGACTGGGGCCGCGAACGACCGCAACCGACGGCGGTGGGAGCACCTCGACGCGGCATGAGCCGCACCGAGCGAGCCCGCGCCAGCCGCAACAATCGGCGTCGCCGTACCGTCACCGCCCTCTCGATAACCGCGCTGATCGTCGTCGTGGTCGGCGCGGTGTTCCTCGGCTCGCGGATGTGGCACGGACTGTTCGGCATGGGTGACGACTACACGGGCGCCGGTGTAGCCGACGTGATCGTCGAGGTGCACAACGGCGACTCGACGACGGCGATCGGACAGGCGCTGCAGGAGAAGGGTGTGGTGGCGACCTCGCGGGCGTTCGTCGACGCCGCCTCGGGTAACTCCGCCATCTCGGCCATTCAGCCCGGTTTCTACAAGGTGCGCACCGAGATTCCCGCTGCCGACGCGGTCAAGCGGCTGGCCGACCCCAAGAGTCGTGTGGGTCTGATGGTGATCCCGGAGGGCCGCCAACTCGACGACACCGCGGATGTGCGGACGAACGCCGTCACCGACGGCATCTTCTCGTTGATCTCCAAGGCGACGTGCGTGAGTCTCGACGGGACCGAACAGTGCGTCGGTGGCGATTCCCTCAAGGACGCCGCCTCATCCGGGGAGCCGTCGGCGCTGTCGATCCCGCAGTGGGCGGTCGAACCGATCAAGGCGGTCGGTGATGATCACCGCCGCATCGAGGGTCTCATCGCACCGGGTACGTGGAACGTCGACCCGTCAGCGTCGGCGATGGAGATCCTCTCAGAGCTCATCGCGGCCAGCGTCGCGCAGTACGAGGCCAACGGGTTGCTCGCCGCGGGAGCCGCGGAGGGTATGTCGCCGTACGAGATCCTGACTGTCGCGTCGCTGGTGCAGAAGGAGTCCATGCCGGACGACTTCGCAAAGGTGGCCCGCGTGATCTACAACCGGCTGATCGCAGCCGACCACCGGCGGCTCGAGTTCGACTCGACGGTCAACTACTCGCTGGACCGCCAGGAGGTGGCGACCACCGACGGCGACCGCGCCAGGGACACCCCGTGGAACACCTATGTCCGCGAGGGACTTCCGGCGACACCGATCTGCTCACCGGGGCTGCCCGCGCTGGCGGCCGCCGAGCACCCGGAGCCGGGGGACTGGCTCTACTTCGTGACCGTGGACCTGCAGGGCACCACTTTGTTCACCCGTGACTACCAGCAGCACTTGGCCAATATCGAAGTGGCCCAACGCAATGGTGTGCTCGACAGCGCCCGCTGAGCGTGCGGTGACGTGCACGATCCGATGGTGCGCGGTGGCGGGCCCGCGATGACGGCCCGTAAGGCCGCGGTGCTCGGCTCGCCGATCGCCCACTCGAGATCCCCGCAGCTACACCTGGCGGCCTACGCGGCGCTCGGGCTCGTGGACTGGACCTACGAGCGCATCGAGTGCGGTGCCGATGAACTGCCCGCCCTCGTCGGCGGATTCGGCCCGGAGTGGGTCGGGGTGTCGGTGACCATGCCGGGGAAGTTCGCCGCGCTGCAGTTCGCCGACGAGCGGACGGCGCGTGCCCAACTGGTGGGGTCGGCCAACACGCTGGTCCGCACCGACACCGGGTGGCTGGCCGACAACACCGATGTCGACGGCGTGACTGGTGCGCTGCGTGCCCTGATCGAGATGACATGGGGCCGGGCCGCGGTCCTCGGTTCCGGCGGTACTGCGCCCGCCGCCGTGCTGGGGTTGGCCGAACTCGGCGTCCCCGACATCTCGATCGTGGCGCGCAATCCCGACAAGGCCGCCCCGCTGGTGGCGTTGGCCGAGCAGGTCGGGGCCACCGCGCGCTGGGTCGAACTGGGCACTTCGCTCGAACTGTTGGACGTTGTGGTCAGCACCATTCCCGCGGATGTGGTGGCGGCCCACGCACCGTCAGTTGTCGGAGTCCCGCTGCTGCTCGACGCGATCTACGACCCGTGGCCCACACCGCTGGCATCGGCGGTGGAGTCGGCAGGCGGCCGCGTGGTGAGCGGACTGGCGATGCTGCTGAACCAGGCGTTCGCCCAGGTCGAGCTGTTCACCGGCCAACCGGCGCCGAAAGAGGCGATGAGTAGGGCCCTTACCGCGGATTAGCCTTTTCAGATGGGGGCGGCGCCTGCGGTGGGGTGTGTGGTCGTGCTGGTCTGGCTCACCGCCTTGAGCGTCTACGACATTCGCCAGCAGCGGCTGCCCAACGCCCTGACCCTTCCGGGAGCGGCAGTCGTGCTGGTGATCGCGGCGGCGAACGATCGCGGGCCGGCGGCGCTGGCCGGGGCTGCCACGTTGGCCGGGTGTTATCTGGTCGTGCACCTGATATCGCCCGCCGGCCTTGGCGCGGGCGACGTCAAGCTCGCCATCGGCGTGGGCGCGCTGTGCGGGGCGTTCGGTCTTGATGTGTGGCTGTTGGCCGCGCTTGGCGCCCCGCTGCTGACAGTGCTGTGGGCCATCGGGGCGGCCCTGCGCCGCGGAGCCGGTTTGCGTCGCGCGGCGGGTGTTCCGCACGGACCGGCAATGTGCGTGGCGACCGCCACAGCCGTCGCGGTGGCGATCACCTGAGCCATACGGTGGTGTGACCATGCCAGCACGCCTCGCCCAGCCGTCCGACCTCCCCGCCATCGCGGAGATCTACGAGCACTACGTGACCGGCAGCGTCGCGACGTTCGAGGTCGATCCGCCCGACGCCCAGGAGTGGCTGCGGCGTCTCGGCACGATCACCGAGGTGGGCCTACCGTTCCTGGTCACCGAACGCCATGGTGCCGTCGCCGGATATGCCTACTGCGCGCCGTGGAAGGCCCGGCCGGCCTACCGCGCCACCGTCGAGGACTCGGTCTACGTCGCGCCGTGGGCTGTCGGCTTGGGGTGCGGCACCGAGCTGATGACGGCCCTGCTCGAGGCCTGCAGGGACGTCGGGGTCAGGGAGGTGATCGCGGTTATCGCCGACAGCGGTGACCCCGCATCGGTGCGCCTGCACGGCCGGTTCGGTTTCGTCGAGGCCGGGCGCCTGACCCGCGTCGGCCACAAACACGGCCGCTTCGTCGACACCATCCTGCTGCAGTGCAGCCTGGCGCGGGACGCCTCAGCGTGACGGATTACGTCAGGTTCGGCGTGTCATGGGAAGATGGGACGCGTGTTGCGATGGACCACTGCTGGTGAATCTCACGGCCGCGCGTTGGTGGCCGTGGTTGAGGGCATGGTCGCCGGTGTCGGCGTTACCACTGAGGATATTGCGGGGCAGCTGAGGCGGCGACGCCTGGGCTACGGCCGCGGCGCCCGCATGAAGTTCGAGGCCGACGAGGTCACGATGCTCGCCGGGATCCGGCATGGGCTCACGATGGGTGGTCCGATCGCCATCGAGATCGGCAACACCGAGTGGCCCAAGTGGGAGACCGTGATGGCGTCGGATCCCGTGGATCCCGCCGAACTCGACGTGGCGCGTAATGCCCCGCTGACCCGCCCCCGACCTGGTCACGCCGATTACGCGGGCATGCTCAAGTACGGGTTCGACGACGCCCGGCCGGTTCTCGAGCGCGCCAGCGCCCGCGAGACCGCAGCCCGAGTCGCTGCAGGCACCATCGCGAGGGCCTTCCTCCGCGAGGTACTCGGCGTTGAGGTGCTCTCACACGTCATCTCCATCGGCGCCTCCGCGGCGTACGACGGTCCACCGCCACGGCCCGAGGACCTCGCCCGGATCGACGACAGCCCGGTGCGGGCTTTCGACGAGGCCGCCGAGAAGTCGATGATCACCGAGATCGAGGACGCGAAGAAGGACGGCGACACCCTCGGTGGCGTCGTCGAGGTGGTCGTCGACGGCCTCCCCATCGGACTTGGCTCGTTCACCAGTGGCGAGGATCGGCTCGACAGCCAGCTTGCCGCCGCGCTGATGGGAATTCAGGCCATCAAGGGCGTCGAGATCGGTGACGGCTTTGAGACCGCGCGACGCCGCGGCAGCGTCGCCCACGACGAGATCTACCCCGGACCCGACGGCGTCCTTCGCTCGACGAATCGCGCGGGCGGGCTTGAGGGCGGTATGACCAACGGTCAGGCCCTGCGCGTGCGGGCCGCCATGAAGCCGATCTCGACGGTGCCTCGCGCCCTGGCGACGGTCGACATGGCCACCGGCGACGAGGCGGTCGCCATCCACCAGCGCTCCGACGTGTGTGCGGTGCCCGCCGCGGGCGTGGTGGCCGAGACCATGGTCGCCCTTGTGCTCGCGCGCGCCACACTGAGGAAGTTCGGCGGGGACTCCGTGGCTGAGACGCGATCCAACGTCGACAGCTACCTGCGCGCTGTCGCGGCCCGGTCGGGCGCCGACCGCGGGATCGATCCGGCGGCGCGGGCGTCGGGCTGATGGCACCCAAGGCCGTGCTGGTGGGCATGCCCGGATCGGGCAAGTCCACCATCGGGCGGCGCTTGGCCAAGGCGCTCGGCGTGCCGCTGTTGGACACCGACGCCAAGATCGTCGAGACCACCGGCCGCAGCATCGCCGACATCTTCACCGACGGTGAGGCGGAGTTCCGTCGCATCGAGGCCGAGGTGGTGTGCGCGGCCCTGGCCGAACACGACGGCGTCGTCTCCCTCGGCGGCGGCGCAGTCACCTCGCCTGCCGTGCGCGAGGCTCTGGCCGGCCACACCGTGGTGTACCTCGAAATCAATGCGTCCGAGGGGATTCGGCGTACCTCGGGTGGGACTGGCCGCCCACTGCTGGCCGGCGCCGACCCAGAGGAGACGTTCCGCAAGTTGATGGCGGAGCGTGTGCCGCTGTACCGCGAGGTCGCCACCATGCGGGTCAACACCAACCGCCGCAACCCCGGTGCGGTCGTCCGTCACATCGTCGCGCGCCTGGAGTGCAACGCCGTCGAGCAGCCCCCGCGAAAGCGGCGCAGGCCGGCGTGGCGGCGACTGCCCACTGTTCTCAATCCCGGTCCCATCACCGAGGCCCCGCCGAGTCCATCGGCCCTGGCCCGCCAAGCGGAAGCGCGTAATGACTGAACCCGTGACCGTCGACGTCCAGGTCGACCGGCCCTACCCCGTGATCATCGGCACCGGCCTGCTCGCCGATCTGACCCGGATCCTCGCCGATCGCCACAGGGTGGCGATTCTGTACCAGCCCACGTTGGCTGCGACCGCAGAGGCGATCCGTAGTGCCTTGGCGGACAACGGTGTCGACGCACACCGCATCGAGATTCCGGA
Organism: Mycolicibacterium sp. 624; assembly: GCF_040548615.1. Lineage (NCBI taxonomy): Bacteria > Bacillati > Actinomycetota > Actinomycetes > Mycobacteriales > Mycobacteriaceae > Mycobacterium > Mycolicibacterium sp. 624. The sequence goes on along the minus strand of NZ_JBEPRZ010000003.1, from coordinate 689,859 downwards.
CGCGGAGGCGGGCAAGGAGCTGCCCGTCCTCGGTTTCATCTGGGAAGTGTTGGGCCGCATCGGGATCGGTCGCAAGGATGCCGTCGTCAGCCTCGGTGGGGGAGCGGCGACCGATGTCGCTGGCTTCGCCGCCGCCACCTGGTTGCGCGGCGTCGACGTCGTGCACGTGCCGACCACGCTGCTCGGCATGGTCGACGCCGCCGTGGGTGGCAAGACCGGCATCAACACCGACGCGGGCAAGAACCTGGTCGGGGCGTTTCATCAGCCGCTCGCCGTGCTGGTCGACCTCGCGACGCTGGAGTCGTTGCCGCGCAACGAGATCGTGGCTGGCATGGCCGAGATCGTCAAGGCCGGTTTCATTGCCGATCCCGTCATCCTTGACCTGATCGAGGCCGACCCCGAAGCTGCGCTCGACCCCTCCGGCACCGTGCTACCCGAGCTGATCCGGCGTGCCATCGCGGTCAAGGCTGAGGTGGTGGCCGCCGATGAGAAGGAATCGGAGCTCCGCGAGATCCTCAACTACGGCCACACCCTGGCCCATGCGATCGAGCGGCGCGAACGCTACAAATGGCGGCACGGGGCGGCCGTCTCGGTCGGCCTGGTGTTCGCCGCCGAACTCGGCCGGTTGGCCGGACGGCTCGACGATGCCACTGCCGACCGGCACCGGGCCATCCTGACCTCGCTGGGGCTGCCGGTGGACTACGACGCCGACGCCTTCCCCCAGCTGCTGGAGCACATGGCGGGCGACAAGAAGAACAGGTCCGGTGTGCTGCGCTTCGTGGTGCTCGACGGGCTGGGTAAACCAGGGCGTCTCGAGGGGCCCGATCCGTCGTTGTTGGTGGCCGCCTACTCGGAGATCGGGGTTCGATGAGCGCTCGCGCAGCGACCGTGCATGTGGTGAACGGGCCCAACCTGGGCCGGCTCGGCCGGAGGGAGCCCGCGGTCTACGGCAACACCACCCACGACGACCTGGTCGCGATGATCGAGCAGGAGGCCGACGAACTCGGCCTGACGGTCACCGTGCGGCAGTCGGACAGCGAGGCCGAACTACTGGGCTGGATTCACGACGCCGCCGACGCGGGTGAGGCGGTGATCCTCAACGCCGGCGCATTCACGCACACGTCGGTGGCGCTGCGGGACGCCTGCTCGGAGTTGACCGCCCCGTTGATCGAGGTGCACATCTCGAATGTCCACGCCCGGGAGGAGTTCCGGCACCACTCGTACCTGAGTGCGGTCGCGACCGGCGTCATCGTCGGTCTCGGCGTGCAGGGGTATCTGTTGGCCCTGCGCTACCTGGCCGCTCAGGCCTGATTCTCGCTGCCGCTCAAGCCTGACGGTCGCCGTTCGGCGTCTCTTCGGTGCCACCCGATGAGGCGACAGCGGCGGTCGGCTGTGCATCGTCGCGGACGGCCTCGAAGACATCGGTGTCGGCACGGTCGGTGTCGCTGCCCTCCCGCTGCCGCTCCAGGGGTGCTGCATTGCGGTCAATGAGGTAGCGGCCCACGGACACACCGGCGATGGCGGTCAGGAAGGTCACCAGCGCGGTGAACGCGGCGAAGGTGGTGACCTCGTTGAGGAGAGCCTCGGCGTAGACGTTGTTGTAGAAGAGCGAGATGAACCACGCCACGAACCCGCTGACGACGCCGGCGAAGAGTCCGGCGAGCAGCCACGTCATCGCGAGGTCACCACGACGGTCGGGGTCGGGATTGGCTGCCGCGTCCGCACGGCCGTCGAGGATGCCCCAGACGAACGAGGCGAGGCCGAACAACACCACCAGCGTCACACTGATCAGTAGTGCCTGGGTTTCCCAGGCGTTGATCAACGCGCCTTGAAGCAATCGGACGACGACCATCAGGGCGGCGAACACCAGTCCGCGCAGCAACCACTTGCTCATGAGGGCACACCCTAGCGAGTACGGTCATGCACCGTGACGATTTCCCAGCGCAGGGAGAGGTTGCGTCGTCGACTCGCCGCGGTCGAGCTGGACGCGATGTTGATAACAGACCTGGTCAACGTGCGTTATCTATCCGGATTCACCGGTTCCAACGCGGCATTGTTGATTCGTGTCGACGACGACACACCCGTGTTGGCGACCGACGGGCGCTACGTGACGCAGGCCGCGGCGCAGTCCCCGGACGCCGAGGTCGTCATCGAACGGGCATGCGGCCCCTATCTGTCGGCGTGCGCCGCCGAACGCGGAGTGCGCAGGCTCGGCTTCGAGAGCCACGTCGTCACCGTGGATGGGTTCGCCACCCTTAAGCATGCAGCGGGTGCCGTCGAGTTCGTCCGTGCCGCGGGCACCGTCGAGGCGCTGCGCGAGGTCAAGGACGCCGGCGAGATCGCGATGCTTCGCCTGGCCTGCGAGGCCGCCGATGCCGCGCTGGCCGATTTGGTGGCGGCGGGCGGGCTGCGGTCGGGCCGCACCGAGAAGGAGGTCGCCCGCGACCTGGAGTCCCGGATGCTCGACCACGGCGCCGACGGGGTGTCGTTCGAGACCATCGTGGCTGCGGGGCCCAACTCGGCGATCCCGCACCACCGTCCGACCGACGCGACACTGGCCGCGGGGGACCTGGTCAAGATCGACTTCGGTGCGCTGGTGGCGGGCTACCACTCGGATATGACGAGGACCTTCGCGCTGTCACCCGTCGCGCAGTGGCAGCTCGACGTCTACGACCTGGTGGCGACGGCTCAGCGGATGGGGCGAGAGGCGCTGGCGCCGGGGATGTCGCTACGCGACGTCGACAGTGCATCGCGGCAGGTCATCGCCGATGCCGGGTACGCGGAGAACTTCGGCCACGGGCTCGGACACGGCGTCGGACTGCAGATCCACGAAGCGCCGGGAATCAGCGCGTCCTCCGCCGGTACACTGCTTGCTGGTTCTGCCGTGACCGTGGAACCCGGTGTATACCTGCCCGGCTACGGCGGTGTCCGCATCGAGGACACACTGGTCGTGGGCAGTGAATGCGCACCCGCACCCGAATTGCTTACCCGGTTCCCCAAGGAACTGGCCATCCTTTAGGAGTTGTACCCAACGTGGCTTCGACCGCAGATTTCAAGAACGGACTCGTCCTGCAGATCGACGGCCAGCTGTGGCAGATCACCGAGTTCCAGCACGTCAAGCCCGGCAAGGGGCCGGCGTTCGTGCGCACCAAGCTCAAGAACGTGGTGTCCGGCAAGGTTGTCGACAAGACCTACAACGCCGGTGTGAAGGTCGAGACCGCGACCGTCGACCGGCGCGACGCCACTTACCTGTATCGCGACGGCAGCGACTTCGTGTTCATGGACTCCGAGAACTACGAGCAGCACCCGCTTCCAGAGGCGCTGGTCGGGACCTCCGCCGACTACCTGTTGGAGAGCATGCCGGTCCAGATCGCGTTCCACGACGGCGTGCCGCTGTACCTCGAGCTTCCCGTCACCGTCGAGCTGGTGGTCAGCCACACCGACCCGGGTCTGCAGGGTGATCGCTCCAGCGCGGGCACCAAGCCGGCCACCATGGAGACGGGTGCCGAGATCCAGGTGCCGCTGTTCATCAACACCGGTGACAAGCTCAAGGTCGATTCCCGTGACGGCAACTACCTCGGTCGGGTGAATGCCTGACCGCCGATCCGACCGGGGTCGGCATCAGGCCCGCAAGCGGGCCGTAGAAGTCCTGTTCGAGGCCGAGGCGCGTGGTATGACCGCCGCCGAGATCGCGGACTCACGCACCACCCTGGCCGAGAGCGATGCCGAGACCTCGGGCCTGAACCCGTACACGGTGACCGTCGCGCATGGCGTCACCGAGCACGCCGCCCACATCGACGACCTGATCTCGGCGCACCTGCAGGGCTGGACCCTGGAGCGGCTTCCCGCGGTCGACCGCGCGATCCTGCGCGTCGCGGTGTGGGAGCTGCTGCACGCCGAGGACGTCCCCGAGCCGGTCGCCGTCGACGAGGCCGTCGAGCTGGCCAAGAAGCTGTCAACCGATGACTCCCCGGGCTTCGTCAACGGCGTACTGGGCCAGGTCATGCTCGTCACCCCGCAGATCCGTGCGGCAGCCGCCGCGGTACGCGGGGCCACCGCCCCACCTGAGGCATAGCGGACATCTGGTTTCACGCCGAGTGCCCCGCGATCCAGATTCGCGCGCGGTCGAGGATGGCGTGTGAGTCGAACGTGTCGGCGGTCCACGTCGTGGAACGAACGGATCCGCGGGGGGCGTAGCGCGACATGATGTCGACGTGATGGGGCAGGACGATGAACCGCTCCAGGTCGTCTTCGCTGGCCCAGATCGAGATCGAGCCGCTGCGCGCGGTGGCAGGCACCGACCAGAGCCACAGTCCGACAGCTCCGGACATGGCGTACCAACCCATGCGCATGCGCATTCCGTTGACGGCTACAGCCGGAAGCGTGTGCCGATGATGTGCCGCGAAGGCGGTGACGCTGACCACCACAGGAGCGCCTGCAGGATCGTGCGGCCCAGGCATCCACGGTGTCAGCAGCGGTGCTCAGCGCGTCCCGGCGCACCGCGCTGGTCAATTGGGCAGAACACCACGATTGCGTGGTCATCGAGGACGACTACGACGCGGAGTTCCGCTACGACCGGGCACCCATCGGAGCGCTCCAGGGACTTGCGCCAGAACGAGTGGCGTACGCCGGATGCGCGAGCAAGATGCTGACGCCCGCACTGCGCCTTGGCTGGATTGTCTTGCCGGGCTGGCTTGTTCAGGATGTGGTTCGGGAAAAACTGCTCGATGACATGGGTACCACCATGCTCGAACAACTGGCGCTCGCGCGCTTCATTGAATCCGGCGGATTGGCTCGGCATCTTCGTCGTGTACGCCCGGTCTATCGCCGCCGACGCGACGCCACCCTCGAGACGCTCTCGACGGCGCTTCCGGGTGCGGTACCGACCGGCGTGGCAGCGGGCCTGCATTTGTACGCGCAACTGCCAAACGGGTGCGACGAATCGGGCCTCGTCGAGACTGCACGTCAGCGGGGCGTCCTCATAGAGGGAGCAAGCGAGCACTGGTCCGATCCACGTTCGGCGCCACCGGCGTTGGTGCTTGGCTACGGTTCGATCGCCGAGTCCGCGATCCGCGACGGGCTGGCGACCCTCGGGTCGGTCTACCGCGCCATGACGTAGTCGGGCAGATCAATCGAATCCGCGGTGGCGAAGAACTTCCTGGCCGCGTACGAGCGGAACGGCCAGCGTTGCATCCACCGCATCACGGCGGCGGTGATCGCGATGTCCGATTTCGACATCGGTGCGTAGCCGTCGAGCCCTGCGGGCAGGTCCTGGCACTTGCCGACGTAGGGCCGCATCACTGTCGCGTACCGCGCCAGCGCGTCGTGCACCCGGCCCGTCGGGAGTCCCGTCTCAGCCGCACCGAGTTCACCGGCCAGCACGTACGCGCCGACCAGAGCCAGGCTGGTGCCCATTCCGGACAACGGCGACGCGCAGTAGCCGGCGTCGCCGCACAGCGTGACCCGGCCGCTGGACCAGGTGTCCATGTGTACCTGCAGGAAGGCGTCGAGGTAGAAGTCATCAGCCTGCGATGCGGCGGCGAGGAGTTCGTCGCTGTGCCACCCCGCTCCTGCGAACCTCTCGGTCAGCATCCGGCGCTGAGACTCGAGGTCGCGACGGTCGTAGTCCAACGGTTCCGATCGGAATGCCAAGCCGGCCTTGCCGATCGCGGGATCGTGCGACGGCCGCATCGACGCGTTGAGTCCGCCCGGCGCCTGGTACATGAGGTACCAGCCGGCCAGCCCGATGTCGTCGGGTGCGGTGAACCACGCGTGGTAGCCGCCAAGCGGTCTGACGAACTGCTCCTCCGGGCCGAACGTCAGGCGTCGCACCGCAGAGTGAGGGCCGTCCGCACCGACCACTAGGTCGGCGCGCACACGGGTGCCGTCGCTCAACTTAGCGTCGACTCCGTCGTCATCCTGGTCGAGTTCTGTGATGCGGGTGTCGAACCGATACTCCGCGCGGTCCTTCGTCGCCTGATAGAGCACGTTAACGAGATCGCCCCGGAGGATCTCGAGCTTGGACACAACGCCGTTGCCGTCGAACGCCTCGACGGGCATCTGCGCGCGCCTCGTCCCGTCGGATCGCACCCAGGCGATGCCGCGCTGGTCGAGTGAGCGATCGACCATCTCGTCCAGCAGACCCATTCGCTCGACGACGCTCCTGCCGGCTCCCCGTAGGTCAACCGTCTGGCCGCCGGGCCGGATACCTGGTGCGAGTTCGACAATCACCACGCGATAGCCGTTGGCGGACAGCCAGTGCGCGAGCGCGGGGCCGGCGATCCCGGCCCCGCTGATCAGAACGGTCGATTCACTCATGGCAGCGAGCGTATGTGCTGAGAATTCGGGTGGCGACGCACGTGCGGCGGGTCGCCGTACGGCTATGCAGTGTCGCGGACGAATCCGGCGATCACCTCGCCGAGTTCCTCACCGCGCTGCTCCTGGACGAAGTGGCCCGCGCCCGTGATCGTGTGATGGCGCATTCCGCGGGCGCCGGGCACCCGGTTCTGAAACACCGTCTCCCAGCCACGCGTGGCGGGGTCGCCGTCCGAGTATGCGGTGAGGAACGGACGGTGCCACCGTTCGAGAGCCGCCATGGTGGCTCGCCCGATCGCGGCGCCCGGGTCGTTGCGCGTGAGTGGCACCAGGGCCGTCATCTGGCGCAGGCCTGCCTGGTGCGCGCGATCGGGGAACGGTGCGTCGTAGGCGGCGAGCACCCCGGCATCGAGCGGCCCGGCCACGGCGTTCAGAAACAGACTGGGGGTGATGTCGGGGGAGCGCTGGTAGAAGCTGATGTAGTCGAGCAGCGTCTCGGAGTGCAGCACCTGATCGGCACCGACGCCGTGGTGTGGCCACGCGAGCTGACCCGCGAGTGCGGGGTCACACGTGTGCAGGATCGTGTTGGTGGCGACGACCCCGGCGAACCTCGAGGGATCCCGGGCGAGGACACTCAACCCCAGTGGGCCGCCCCAGTCCTGGACCACCAGGGTGACCTCCCGCAGGTCCAGCCGGGACACCAGGCAGCCGAGCCAGTCGACGTGGCGCGCGAACGTGTAATCGGTTGGCTCCGTGAGCTTGTCGGATCGACCGAAACCGATGTTGTCGGGCGCGATGACGCGCAGACCCGCTCCGGTCAGCGCGGGAATCACGCTGCGATACAGATACGACCACGTGGGCTGGCCGTGCAGAAGCAGGACGACCCGACCGTCGGACGGGCCCGTGTCGACGTAGTGCATCCGCAGTGGCGCGATCCGACGAGTCTCGACCTCGAGGTAGTTCGGCGGGAAGGGGTAGCCCGGCAGATCCGTGAAGCGATCCTCTGGGGTCCTCAGCACGCTCATGTACCCGCTCCTCGCAGTGGTGTCGCCGAGTCGGCTACGACTCGAGCGCCTGATAGGTCCGCTTGACCCACTTGGGCTGCGCGGACTGCAGCTTCAGCATCGACGTGTTGCCTGCGACGGCCGCGGCCGCGGAGTCCGGGCTGAGGTCGGGCATGTTCTGGACGAGGTAGATCATCACGCGGTCGACCGAGGGGTCGGCCTGCCACCAGGTGCCGTACGCGCCGGGCCAACCGAATGTGCCGAGCCCACCGGGACCGAACAACTGGCGGGACTGCGCCGGATCCGTGACCACCGACAGGTTCAGCCCGAAGCCGCGCCCGCGCCAGAACGGCATCCCCAGGAAGGGGTGGCGCTTCTGCTCGGTGGTGAGCCGGTCGGTGCGCATCAGGTCGACGGACCTCTCCGAAAGGACCCGGACCCCGTCGAGTGTTCCGCCGGCGAGCAGCATCCGTGCGAAGGCCAGGTAGTCGTCGGCGGTGGACCACAGTCCCGCGCCACCGGCGCAGAACGTCGGCGGTGTCACCGGAGCCGGGCCCATGACATCGTCGCGGAGCGTGCCATCGGCTTCTATCTTGTACATCGTGGCGGCCCGTCGACGGCCCTCGTGGCTGACTGCGAAACCGGTGTCGGACATACCGAGGGGCTCGAAGATCCGGGTGGCCAGGACGTCACCGAGGGGCTTGCCCTCGATACGGGACAGCGCGATGCCGAGGACGTCGGTGGCGTGGCTGTAGGTCATACGCTCGCCGGGCTGGTGGGCCAGCGGCAGCGCTGCGAGCTCGGTGAGCCAGCGGTCCTGGTCCTGGCGGAACATCAGTTTCCCGTACGCCCGGCTCAATGGCGCTCCCACCGAGAACGCGTATGCCAGCCCGCTGCGGTGGGTCATCAGATCGTCGAACGTGATGGGCCGCTGCGCGGGCACGGTCCGTTCCAGCGGTCCGGCAGGGTCTGCCATCACCCGCATGCCCGCGAGTTCGGGTAGCCACTCGGTGACGGGGTCCGACAGCGTGAACCGGCCCTCCTCGAGCAGCGACATCGCGGCGGCCACCGTGACGGGCTTGCTCATCGAGGCGATGCGGAAGATCGTGTCGCGCTGCATCGGCAGTTTCGCGGAGACGTCGCGGTGGCCGAGTTCGTTGACCTGCAGCACGCTGCCGCCCTGCCACACCATCGTGACCGCGCCGGCGAGCAGCCCTGCGTCGATCACCTCTTGGATGGATGCCTGGTTCCCGTCGAGCTTCATTCGGCTCAGCGTAGCCAGCGTTCCCGCGGCGGTGGCCTCGGCCGGGGTGCGCCCGCGCTGGTGATAGAGTCTGCCGCAGTTTGGCATCCTTTAACGATCCGTCCGGTGAGGCGGAGAAGGAGGTCCGGGTCAACCATGTCTGGCTCAGTCACCCCCAGTCCCGACCGGGAATTGTTGTCCGCGTCGGATGTGAGCCGGACCGTCTCCCGCATCGCACACCAGATCATCGAGAAGACCGCCCTCGACGGCGCCGACGCGCCTCGGGTGGTCCTGCTGGGCATTCCGACAAGAGGCGTGACGCTGGCGACACGGTTGGCGCGCAACATCACCGAGTTCTCCGGTGTCGAGGTCTCCGCCGGGGCACTGGACGTGACCCTCTACCGTGACGACCTGATGTCCAAGCCGCCAAGAGCGCTGGCCGTGACGACGATCCCCGACGGTGGCATCGACGGCTCGATCGTCGTACTCGTCGACGACGTGCTCTACTCCGGGCGCACCGTGCGAGCCGCACTGGACGCGCTGCGCGACGTTGGCCGGCCACGCGCCGTGCAACTTGCGGTGTTCGTGGACCGCGGGCACCGCGAGCTGCCGATCCGCGCCGACTACGTCGGCAAGAACGTCCCCACCTCCCGCACCGACAACATCATGGTGCGGCTGGCCGAGCTGGACGACCAAGACGGGGTGTGGATCGCGAGTACCGGAGGTCCGACGAGATGACCAGACACCTGCTCGCTGCGGGCGACCTGACACGCGACGAGGCCACCGCGATCCTCGACGACGCCGACCGGTTCCGCGAGGCGCTGCTGGGCCGCGAGGTCAAGAAGCTGCCGACGCTGCGCGGCCGCACCATCATCACGATGTTCTACGAGAACTCGACTCGCACGCGGGTGTCATTCGAGGTCGCGGGCAAGTGGATGAGCGCCGACGTGATCAACGTCAGTTCCTCGGGCAGCTCTGTCGCCAAGGGAGAGTCGTTGCGCGACACGGCACTCACGCTGCGTGCGGCGGGCGCGGACGCCCTGATCATCCGCCATCCCGCATCCGGTGCGGCCCAGCAGTTGGCTGAGTGGACGGCCGAGCCGGACGGCCGGCGGGCAGGAGCGGAGCGACTCGGGGAATTGACCGGGGGGCCTGCGGTGATCAACGCAGGGGACGGCACCCACGAGCACCCGACGCAGGCGCTGCTCGACGCACTGACCATCCGCCAGCGCCTGGGGTCGATCGAGGGCAAGCGGGTCGTCATCGTCGGCGACGTGCTGCACAGTCGGGTGGCGCGGTCCAACGTGCTGCTGCTCGCGACGCTGGGCGCCGAGGTGGTGCTGGTCGCACCGCCCACCCTGCTTCCGGTCGGGGTGTCGTCCTGGCCCGTGACGGTGTCGCACGATCTCGATGCCGAACTGCCTGCCGCCGACGTCGTGCTGATGCTGCGGGTACAGGCCGAGCGTATGAACGGCGGCTTCTTCCCGTCGGCACGGGAGTACTCGGTCTTCTACGGGCTCTCGGACAAACGGCTTGCCACGCTGTCCGAGGGGGCAGTGGTCCTGCACCCCGGCCCGATGCTGCGCGGTATGGAGATCGCATCGTCGGTCGCCGACTCCTCGCAGTCCGCGGTGCTCCAACAGGTGTCCAATGGTGTCCACGTCAGGATGGCGGTCCTGTTCCATCTGTTGGTGGGCGCGGGCAGTGAAGCGGTAGAGGTGAGTGCATGACGTCTGACAATCCCGGGTCGCCGGTGCCGCTCCTGATTCAGGGCGTCCGCTTGTACGGCGAGGGTGACGCGGTCGACGTGCTCGTCGACGGCGGTCAGATCGCGGAGATCGGCCCCGACCTGTCGGTGCCCGACGGCGGCGTCGTCGTCGACGCGCACGGCCAGGTGCTGCTGCCCGGCTTCGTCGACCTGCACACGCATCTGCGCGAACCCGGCCGCGAGTACGCCGAGGATATCGAGACCGGTTCTGCCGCAGCGGCACTCGGTGGATACACCGCCGTCTTCGCGATGGCCAACACCGACCCCGTCGCCGACAGTCCGGTGGTCACCGACCACGTGTGGCACCGCGGCCAGCAGGTCGGCCTCGTCGACGTGCACCCGGTCGGAGCCGTCACCGTCGGATTGGCGGGCAAGCAGCTCACCGAGATGGGCCTGATGGCCGCGGGTGTGGGCCGGGTCCGGATGTTCTCCGACGACGGCATCTGCGTGGACGACCCGCTGCTGATGCGACGTGCGCTGGAGTACGCCACGGGCCTCGGGGTGCTCATTGCCCAGCACGCCGAGGAGCCGAGGCTGACCGTCGGCGCCATCGCCCACGAGGGTGCCAACGCGGCCCGCCTGGGTCTCGCGGGCTGGCCGCGGGCCGCCGAGGAGTCGATCGTGGCGCGCGACGCGCTACTGGCCCGCGACGCCGGAGCCCGCGTGCACATCTGCCACGCATCGACGGCGGGCACCGTCGAACTCATCAGATGGGCCAAGGAACAGGGCATCTCGATCACCGCCGAGGTGACGCCGCACCATCTGCTGCTGGACGACACACTGCTGGGGAGTTATGACGGACGCAACCGGGTCAACCCCCCGCTGCGCGAGTCCAGCGACGCCGTGGCGCTGCGGCAGGCCCTCGCTGACGGCGTGATCGACTGTGTGGCAACCGATCATGCGCCACACGCCGCACACGAGAAGATGTGCGAGTTCGCCTCGGCTCGGCCCGGCATGCTGGGTCTGCAGACGGCGCTGTCAGTGATCGTCGAGACGATGGTGGCGCCAGGCCTGATGACGTGGCGCGACGTCGCCCGGGTGATGAGCGAGGCCCCGGCCGCGATCGTGGCGCTACCTGATCAGGGCCGACCGCTGGAGGTGGGCGAGCCGGCCAACCTGACCGTCGTCGATCCCGACGCCACCTGGACGGTCAGCGGCGCCGACCTGGCCAGCCGTTCGGACAACACGCCGTACGAGACCATGACGCTGCCCGCCACGGTCACGCTGACGGTGTTGCGCGGCAAGGTCACTGCGCGGGATGGGAAGAGTCCGGCAGCGACCGGGGGTTCAGCACAGTGAACACCCCGACGCTCGTCATATCGCTGATCATGGCCGCGGTGCTGGTGCTGCTGATCGCCTTCTTCATCCGGCAGATGATGCGCGGCTGGCTGCGGCGCGCCCAGCGGCAGGTCGAGATGATCGGTGCGTTACCGCCGCTTCCCGACACGGTCGGCCCGGCGATCATCCCGGCGACTCGGGGTCTGTACGTCGGCAGCACCATCGCGCCGAGCTGGCAGGACCGCATCGCGGTGGGCGATCTCGGCTTCCGCAGCAAGGCCGTGCTCACCCGCTACCCGGAGGGCATCATGGTGCAGCGCACCGGAGCCGGCCCCATCTGGATTCCCGACGAGTCGATCACCGCGCTGCGCACCGAGCGCGGTATCGCAGGCAAGGCACTCACCTATGACGGCATCCTGGCGATTCGCTGGAAGCTGCCGTCGGGCACCGAGATTGACACTGGGTTTCGCAGCGATGACCGCCGTGAACTCGCCAACTGGATTCAGGAGGAGACAGCGTGACGGCCAGCGGGCAGCGAAGCGCATCGCGCAGAGGTGGAGTGGCCGTACTGGTCCTCGAGGACGGCAGAGTTTTCACCGGCACCCCGTTCGGTGCGATTGGGCAGACTCTGGGCGAGGCGGTGTTCTCCACCGGTATGTCCGGCTATCAGGAGACGCTGACCGATCCGAGCTATCACAGGCAGATCGTGGTCGCCACGGCACCGCAGATCGGCAACACCGGATGGAACGGTGAGGACAGTGAGAGTCGCGGAGACAAGATCTGGGTGGCGGGCTACGCCGTGCGCGACCCGTCGCCGCGGGCGTCCAACTGGCGTGCCACCGGCACGCTGGATGACGAACTGATCCGCCAGGGCATCGTCGGCATCGCCGGTATCGACACGCGTGCGGTGGTACGCCACCTGCGCACCGCCGGATCGATGAAGGCCGGTGTGTTCTCCGGTGACGCCCTGGCACCGACCGACGAGCTGCTTGATCGGGTGCGAGACCAGGCGTCGATGCTCGGCGCCGACCTTGCAGGCGAAGTCAGCACCGACGACGTCTATGTGGTGGAACCCGAAGGCGCCCAGCGGTTCACCGTCGCCGCGCTGGACCTCGGCATCAAGACCAACACACCGCGCAACTTCGCCCTCCGGGGTGTCCGCAGCCACGTGCTGCCGTCGGCGGCAACGTTTGACCAGATCGCCGACCTCAAGCCCGACGGGGTGTTCCTGTCCAACGGTCCCGGTGACCCGGCGACCGCCGACCACGTCGTCAGCGTCACGCGGCAGGTGCTGGAGGCGGGGATTCCGTTGTTCGGCATCTGCTTCGGCAACCAGATCCTCGGTCGGGCGCTTGGCCGGTCCACCTACAAGATGGTGTTCGGCCACCGCGGCATCAACATTCCCGTGATGGACCACACCACCGGCAGGGTCGCCGTCACCGCACAGAACCACGGTTTCGCGCTGGAGGGTGAGGCGGGCGAGGAGTTCGACACGCCGTTCGGCCGTGCCGTCGTCAGCCACACCTGCGCCAATGACGGTGTCGTCGAGGGCATCAAGCTCGTCAACGGCCGGGCCTTCTCGGTGCAGTACCACCCGGAGGCGGCTGCGGGACCACACGACGCGAACTATCTGTTCGACCAGTTCGTCGACCTCATGGCAGGAGAGAAGTAGATGCCACGTCGCCCAGATCTCAACCACGTCTTGGTGATCGGTTCGGGACCGATCGTGATCGGACAGGCCTGCGAGTTCGACTACTCGGGCACCCAGGCCTGCCGCGTGCTGCGCGCGGAGGGCCTGCAGGTCAGCCTCGTCAACTCGAACCCGGCGACCATCATGACCGACCCGGAGTACGCCGATCACACCTACGTCGAGCCCATCACGGCCGAGTTCGTCGAGAAGGTCATCGCCCAGCAGGCCGAGCGCGGCAACAGGATTGACGCGGTGCTGGCCACGCTCGGCGGCCAGACGGCCCTGAACACCGCCGTCGCACTGTACGAGGGCGGCGTGCTCGAGAAGTACGGCGTCGAGATGATCGGCGCAGACTTCGACGCCATCCAGCGCGGCGAGGACCGACAGAAGTTCAAGGACATCGTTGCCAAGGTCGGTGGCGAGTCCGCCAAGTCGCGGGTCTGCTTCACGATGGACGAGGTCCGCGACACCGTCGCGGAGCTGGGCCTGCCGGTCGTTGTTCGGCCCTCCTTCACGATGGGTGGGCTCGGCTCGGGCATGGCGTACAGCGTGGAGGACGTCGAGCGGATGGCAGGCGAGGGCCTGGCCGCATCGCCCACCGCCAATGTGCTCATCGAGGAGTCGATCTACGGCTGGAAGGAGTTCGAGCTCGAGCTGATGCGCGACCACCGTGACAACGTCGTGGTGGTCTGCTCGATCGAGAACTTCGACCCCATGGGCGTGCACACCGGCGACTCGGTGACCGTCGCGCCCGCCATGACGCTGACCGACCGCGAGTACCAGAAGATGCGCGACCTGGGCATCGACATTCTGCGTGAGGTCGGCGTCGACACCGGCGGCTGCAACATCCAGTTCGCGATCGACCCGGCCGACGGTCGACTGATCGTCATCGAGATGAACCCGCGGGTGTCGCGCTCGAGCGCGTTGGCATCCAAGGCGACGGGCTTCCCGATCGCAAAGATCGCCGCCAAGCTGGCGATCGGCTACACGCTCGACGAGATCGTCAACGACATCACCAAGGAGACGCCGGCCTGCTTTGAGCCGACGCTGGACTACGTCGTGGTGAAGGCGCCGCGGTTCGCGTTCGAGAAGTTCCCCGGCGCCGACCCGACCCTGACCACCACCATGAAGTCGGTGGGCGAGGCGATGTCGCTGGGCCGCAACTTCATTGAGGCGCTCGGCAAGGTGATGCGGTCGCTGGAGACCGACCGCGCCGGGTTCTGGACCGGCGCCGACCCCGAGGGCACGGTCGACGATCTGCTGCTGCGTCTGCGCACGCCCACCGATGGCAGGCTCTACGACATCGAGATGGCGCTGCGGCTGGGCGCCAGCGTGGAGCAGGTCGCTGAGGCGTCCGGCGTCGACCCGTGGTTCATCGAGCAGATCGACGGTCTGGTGGGGCTGTGGGCCGAGCTTCGGGACGCCCCTGTGCTCGACGAGGATCTGCTGCGCAGGGCCAAGTACAGCGGACTGTCCGATCGTCAGATCGCCGCGCTGCGTGCCGAGCTCGCCGGTGAGATGGGTGTCCGTTCGCTGCGCCAGCGGCTCGGCATCCACCCCGTGTACAAGACGGTGGACACCTGCGCCGCTGAGTTCGAGGCCAAGACGCCGTACCACTACAGCACCTACGAACTCGATCCCGCCGCCGAGACCGAGGTGGCCCCGCAGATCGAGAGGCCCAAGGTGCTGATCCTGGGCTCCGGGCCGAACCGGATCGGTCAGGGCATCGAGTTCGACTACAGCTGCGTGCACGCCGCGACGACGTTGAGCGAGGCGGGTTTTGAGACCGTCATGGTCAACTGCAATCCCGAGACGGTGTCGACCGACTACGACACCGCCGACCGGCTGTACTTCGAGCCGCTCACCTTCGAGGACGTGCTTGAGGTCTACCACGCCGAACAGCGCTCCGGCGCAGGCGGTCCCGGTGTCGTCGGGGTGATCGTGCAGCTCGGCGGACAGACCCCACTGGGTCTGGCGCAGCGACTGGAGGACGCAGGGGTGCCGATCGTGGGCACGCTGCCCAAGGCGATCGACCTGGCCGAGGATCGCGGCGCGTTCGGCGAGGTGCTCAACCGGGCCGGGCTGCCCGCGCCGCGGTTCGGCACCGCGACGAGCTTCGATCAGGCCCGCAAGATCGCCGCCGAGATCGGCTACCCGGTGCTGGTCCGGCCCTCCTACGTGCTCGGTGGGCGCGGTATGGAGATCGTCTACGACGAGGCCACGCTCGAGGGCTACATCACCCGGGCCACCCAGTTGTCGCCCGAGCATCCTGTGCTTGTCGACCGCTTCCTCGAGGACGCCATCGAGATCGACGTCGACGCACTGTGCGACGGCAGTGAGGTCTACATCGGCGGCGTGATGGAGCACATCGAGGAGGCGGGCATCCACTCCGGTGACTCCGCGTGTGCGCTGCCGCCGGTCACACTGGGCCGCCAGGACATCGAGTCCGTGCGACGGGCCACCGAGGCGATCGCGTTCGGCGTCGGCGTGGTCGGCCTGCTCAATGTGCAGTACGCCCTCAAGGACGACGTGCTCTACGTGCTGGAGGCGAACCCGCGCGCGAGCCGCACCGTGCCGTTCGTGTCGAAGGCCACCGCCGTGCCGCTGGCCAAGGCGTGCGCCCGCATCATGCTCGGCGCCACCATCGCCCAACTCCGCGAGGAGGGTGTGCTGGCGAAGACCGGTGACGGCGCCAGCATCGCGTCCAATGCCCCGATCGCGGTGAAGGAGGCGGTGCTGCCCTTCAACAGGTTCCGCAGGACCGACGGGTCGCAGGTCGACTCGCTGCTGGGGCCCGAGATGAAGTCGACGGGCGAGGTCATGGGCATCGACCGCGACTTCGGCACCGCGTTCGCCAAGAGTCAGACCGCGGCGTACGGGTCGTTACCCTCCACCGGCACGGTGTTCGTCTCGGTGGCCAATCGGGACAAGCGCTCGCTGGTCTTCCCGGTCAAGCGGCTGGCCGACCTGGGGTTCCGGGTGTTGGCCACCGAGGGCACCGCGGAGATGCTGCGCCGCAACGGCATTCCGTGCGACGAGGTGCGAAAGCACTTCGAGGAGGCGACACCGGATCGGCCCGCGATGTCGGCCGTCGAGGCCATCCGAGCCGGTGAGGTCGACATGGTGATCAACACGCCGTACGGCAACTCGGGGCCTCGCGTCGACGGCTACGAGATCCGTTCCGCGGCGGTGACGATGAACATTCCCTGCGTCACCACCGTTCAGGGTGCATCGGCGGCGGTGCAGGGTATCGAGGCCGGCATCCGCGGAGACATCGGCGTGCGGTCGCTGCAGGAGTTGCACAGCGCACTCGGCGCAACGAAGTGAGCGGGTTCGGGGCGCGACTGGCCGCGGCGGTCGCCGATCGTGGGCCACTGTGCCTCGGCATCGATCCGCACCCCGAACTTCTGGTGGCGTGGGGGCTGAGCGCCGACGCCACCGGCCTGCGCACCTTCGCCGAGATCTGTGTCGAGGCCTTTGCCGGGTTCGCCGTCGTCAAACCGCAGGTCGCGTTCTTCGAGACGTATGGCGCGGCGGGGTATGCCGTGTTGGAGGACACCATCACCGCGCTTCGCGCCGCGGGGGTTCTGGTGCTCGCCGACGCCAAGCGTGGGGACATCGGCACGACCATGGCGGCCTACGCCGCAGCATGGGCCGGTGAATCGCCGCTGGCGAGTGACGCCGTGACGGCGTCGCCCTATCTGGGCTTCGAGTCGCTGCGTCCGCTGCTGGACACCGCGGTGGCCAATGACCGCGGTGTGTTCGTGCTGGCCGCCACGTCCAATCCGGAGGGTGCGCAGGTGCAGCGCGCGATCTCCGATGGGCGGACGGTGGCGCAGACGATCGTCGACCAGGTCGCGGGCGAGAACCGGGGCGCGGGTGCGGGATCGGTGGGTGTCGTGATCGGAGCAACACTGTCCGACGTGCCCGACCTGGCAAACCTGGGCGGGCCGGTTCTGCTGCCCGGCGTCGGGGCGCAGGGGGGACGGCCCGAGGGGCTGGCCGGCCTCGGCGGGGCCGCCCCGGGAACCCTTTTGCCCGCGGTGTCGCGCGACGTGCTGCGGGCCGGCCCCGACGTCGCTGCGATCCGGGCCGCGGGGGAGCGGATGCGCGACGCCGTCGCTCACCTCTGCCCCTAGCGCAACGGTGGGCGGACCGCCCACGGGCGACCCGCCGCACCGTGTTCGCCCTCTCTACAACGGGATCCACGTACCGAGGAACCAGAAGCCCCACCCCTGGCCGTTTCCGTCGCGCATCGGATGGACCTGCTGACCGTTCCAGTTGAACGGTTCGTGGTCCCGGCGTGCCTGATCGATGCCGCGGCCCTGCCAGTTCCCCTCGGCCTGAGCGGGGCCGCGATCGCCGCGATCATCGCGGTGCTGCTCGCAGGCGGGGGTGCCCGGCCGACCGCAGCCGGGCCCCGGCTCGGCGCTCGCTGTTGTGAGGCCCAGACCGAACAGACCGGCGAGTCCGATGCCTGCGGCAATCGTCGACGCGCATACGGCTCGTGTCGTTCTGGTCCTCGTTGTCGTTCGTGTAGTCGTTGTCGAGGTCATTCCCGTACTCCACATCTCATCGATGCAGCCGGACGGCCACATCGCACCGACGCTATGGCGGTGCGATGGGACGGCTCTGTGGCGGCGATGTGTGCGGGCTGTGGAAGCGATAACGGAACGAAATCCATTGACCATCAAGAAGATTGCGGCAGGCGTGCGGCCAGGAAGGGCACGGCGAACGGCAGCGTGAGTGCGATGGCCAGCATGACGTCGCCGCCAGCAGGGTGCTTGCCCTCCGCGGTGGAGTGGGTCAACTTCCCTCGCGTTGCCTCGCGCGTCTACTACGGGACGTCGTTGAGTCGGTGGTGGTCGGCAATGACGTGCGGCCGGCGATGTCGCCATCACCGGCCGCACGTGCCTCATTCAAGTTCGGGTCAGGCCGACTGCCGGGGCGGCCCCGTCGGGACCCGTCAGGACCCCGTGGGTCCGGGAACGACCGCTTGGCCCGGGGGAACAGCGGAGACCACCCGCCAGGCCAGCTGCGGCCCTCGTGGAGGGTCGGGACGGTGTCCTGAGACCGATCGACCCGACAGGCGCACGCTATCCAGCGGGGCTGTGGAACGGCTTTGGCCAGCGTGTGAGATCTCCGCGAGTGACCAGAGTGACGCATGTAACGGGAGTGGCAGGCGTTGTGTAGCGGATTGGTCGGTGAAGCGTCACGACACGCCCGACACGCGGTGACCAGCGAAAATTTCTCGACAGCACCCCCGAACCGGGCCCGCCGCTGGCTGTGAATGTCCCGGTCGTGGACTTCGGCAGCCGCCCGGTTGCGCGAAAACCCGCCGTATGCAGGCACATCAGAGTTCCGCCTGCTGGACGACGCGAAGCCGGGCCCCGGGATCGAGCGCGAGGCGGTCTCCCTCGCGGGCACTACACGCTGGGGATTCAGCCCGATAACGCGGGGGTGGGGTTAGCTTTCGTCAGCCAGCGTGGGTACGGTCGTCGACGCTGGCTGGTTCTACCAGTCAAGACACAACAAGATGACGGCGAGAGACGGAGGAAACCCGTGGCCCTTCCCCAGTTGACCGACGAACAGCGCGCGGCAGCGTTGGAGAAGGCTGCTGCCGCACGTCGAGCACGAGCTGAGCTCAAAGATCGGCTCAAGCGCGGCGGCACCAACCTCAAGCAGGTCCTCAAGGATGCTGAGTCCGATGAGGTCTTGGGCAAGATGAAAGTCTCCGCACTTCTGGAGGCCCTTCCCAAGGTCGGCAAGGTCAAGGCGCAGGAGATCATGACCGAACTGGAGATCGCTCCGACCCGCCGCCTTCGCGGCCTCGGCGATCGCCAGCGAAAGGCCCTCCTGGAGAAGTTCGACTTCACCAGCGATTAGGCACAGAGTTTGAATGCCGGCCGAG
This sequence comes from Mycolicibacterium sp. 624, assembly GCF_040548615.1. Taxonomy (NCBI): domain Bacteria; kingdom Bacillati; phylum Actinomycetota; class Actinomycetes; order Mycobacteriales; family Mycobacteriaceae; genus Mycobacterium; species Mycolicibacterium sp. 624. Next base: position 670,650 of record NZ_JBEPRZ010000003.1, on the reverse strand, counting down.
GGGCCGGACGGCGATGACGCGTGTCGTCGTGCTGTCCGGTCCCTCTGCCGTCGGCAAATCCAGCGTGGTGCGATGTCTCCGCGATCAGATTGCTGACCTGCACTTCAGCGTCTCCGCCACGACCCGGTCGCCAAGACCGGGCGAAGTGGACGGAGTCGACTACTTCTTTGTCACACCAGAGCAGTTTCAGCGGTTGATCGACGACGGTGAGCTGCTGGAGTGGGCTGAGATCCACGGTGGACTGCATCGATCAGGCACCCCTGCCGGCCCAGTCCGGGAAGCCGTTCGGGCCGGGCATCCGGTTCTGATCGAGGTCGACCTGGCCGGCGCGCGGGCGGTCAAAGCCGCGATGCCGGAGGCACTGAGCGTGTTCCTCGCCCCCCCGAGCTGGGAGGCGCTCGAAAGCCGACTCGTCGGCCGCGGCACCGAGAGCGCCGAGGTCATGGCACGTCGACTCGACACCGCAAGAGCCGAGCTGGCCGCCCAGGACAGCTTCGACACGGTGGTTGTCAACGCTCAATTGGAGTCAGCGTGTGCCGAATTGGTATCCTTGCTGGTGGGCCACTGATCATCCGGGCGCCAGCGGACACCCGGACCCCACCCGAAACATCCAGCCCCAAATGAAATGCCAGGAGAATTCTTCGTGAGCACCCCTGTCGAGAGCCTCGACTCCGACGCCACCATTGCCTACGACACACCGTTGGGTATCACCAACCCCCCGATCGATGAGCTGCTCGACCGCGCATCGAGCAAGTACGCCCTGGTCATCTACGCGGCCAAGCGTGCACGTCAGATCAACGATTACTACAACCAGCTCGGCGACGGCATCCTCGAGTACGTCGGACCGCTGGTCGAGCCGGGTCTGCAGGAGAAGCCGCTGTCGATCGCGATGCGTGAGATTCACGCCGACCTCCTCGAGCACTCCGAGGGCGGCGAGGGCTAGGTCCCGCGCGCAGGTGACTGGCCTCCTGGGCGAAGAGCGCACATGACCGAGCAGAAGCGGATCGTCGTCGGCGTCGCCGGAGGTATCGCGGCCTATAAGGCGTGCACGGTCGTCCGCCAGCTCACCGAGGCGGGTCACTCCGTCCGGGTCGTCCCCACTGAGTCGGCGCTGAAGTTCGTCGGTGCCGCCACCTTTGAGGCGTTGTCCGGCAACCCCGTGCACACGGGCGTCTTCGAGAACGTCGACGAGGTACCGCACGTCCGCATCGGGCAGAACGCCGACCTCGTGGTCGTCGCACCGGCCACGGCGGATCTACTTGCCCGTGCCGTCGCCGGACGTGCCGATGATCTGCTGACCGCCACGCTGCTGACGGCGCGCTGTCCGGTGATGTTCGCCCCGGCGATGCATACCGAGATGTGGTTTCACCCCGCCACCGTCGACAACGTGGCCACGCTGCGTCGCCGGGGTGTCGTGGTGCTCGAGCCGGCGTCGGGACGGCTCACAGGCGCCGACAGCGGCGCAGGTCGTCTGCCGGAGGCAGAGGAGATCTCCACCCTGGCGCACCTGCTGCTGGAACGCGGTGACGCTCTCCCGTACGACATGTCGGGTGTGAAGGTCCTCGTCAGTGCCGGTGGCACCAGGGAGACGATCGACCCGGTCCGGTTCATCGGCAATCGCAGTTCCGGCAAGCAGGGGTATGCCGTGGCGCGCGTCGCCGCACAGCGCGGCGCCGACGTCACCCTGATCGCCGGTAACACCGCGGGCCTGGTGGATCCCGCCGGCGTCGAGGTCGTGCACATCGGCTCGGCCAGCCAGATGCAGGACGCGGTGTCCAAGCATGCACCCGACGCCCACGTCCTGGTGATGGCCGCCGCGGTCGCGGACTTCCGGCCCACGCACGTGGCCACCAGCAAGATCAAGAAGACCCATGACCCCGGGACGGCCTCGGATGCGCCGATCATCGAACTCACGCGTACCGACGACATTCTCGCGGGGGCGGTTCGGGCGCGCTCGGACGGACAACTTCCGAACATGCACGCGATCGTCGGCTTCGCGGCCGAGACGGGTGACGCGAACGGTGACGTGCTGTTCCACGCCCGCGCCAAACTGCAGCGCAAGGCCTGTGATCTCCTCGTCGTCAACGCGGTCGGCGAGGGCCGGGCATTCGAGGTGGACAGCAACGACGGCTGGCTACTGGCCTCCGACGGCACCGAGGTTGCGCTGGAGCACGGGTCGAAGACGTTGATGGCCAGCCGCATCGTGGATGCGATCGGAGCTTTCCTGCAACATCGCGGCGGGTGACCAGACGCACCGAACATCCCGCGGCTAAGGGTTGCGCGTCACACCTGCGCACGCTTGGCTGCAACAAGGCACAGATATGATTTGCCTAACTAAGTATCGGAAAGGGATTAGACAGTGAGCAAAGCCCGGCTGTTTACCAGTGAGTCGGTCACCGAAGGCCACCCCGACAAGATCTGTGACGCCATCAGCGACTCGGTGCTCGACGCGCTGCTCGCTCAGGATCCCAAGTCCCGCGTTGCGGTGGAGACCCTCGTCACCACCGGCCAGGTTCACGTCGTCGGCGAGGTGACGACGTCGGCCAAGGAGGCCTTCGCCGATATCACCAACACTGTGCGGGAGCGCATCCTCGAGATCGGGTACGACTCGTCCGAGAAGGGCTTCGATGGCGCAACCTGTGGCGTCAACATCGGTATCGGTGCGCAGTCGCCCGATATCGCCCAGGGCGTGGACACCGCCCACGAGACTCGCGTCGAGGGTACTGGCGACCCGCTTGACCTGCAGGGCGCCGGCGATCAGGGCCTGATGTTCGGCTACGCCATCAGGGACACCCCCGAACTCATGCCGCTGCCAATTGCGTTGGCCCACCGGCTGTCCCGCCGGCTCACCGAGGTCCGCAAGAGTGGCGTGCTGGACTACCTGCGCCCGGACGGCAAGACGCAGGTCACCGTGCAGTACGACGGCGTCACGCCCGTCCGTCTGGACACCGTGGTGCTGTCCACACAGCACGCCGACGGAATTGACCTACTCACGACCCTCACCCCCGACATTCGGGAGAAGGTCGTCAACACCGTCCTGGCCGACCTGAACCACGACACCATGGACACCTCCGACTTCCGGCTGCTGGTCAACCCGACCGGGAAGTTCGTTCTCGGCGGGCCGATGGGTGACGCCGGCCTGACAGGCCGAAAGATCATCGTCGACACCTACGGCGGCTGGGCCCGCCACGGTGGCGGCGCCTTCTCCGGCAAGGATCCGTCGAAGGTGGACCGTTCCGCGGCATACGCGATGCGCTGGGTGGCCAAGAACGTCGTAGCGGCCGGCCTGGCCGAGCGCGTCGAGGTTCAGGTGGCCTACGCCATCGGCAAGGCCGCCCCCGTCGGCCTGTTCGTTGAGACCTTCGGCACCGAGACTGTCGATCCGGCCCGGATCGAGAAGGCCATCACCTCGGTCTTCGACCTGCGTCCCGGCGCTATCGTCCGCGACCTCGATCTGCTGCGTCCGATCTACGCGCCGACCGCGGCCTATGGCCACTTCGGTCGCACGGACATCGACCTGCCGTGGGAGCAGCTGAACAAGGTCGACGAGCTGAAGGCCTCCGTCTAGCCCCTTCTGCCGAGCAGTCGCCTAAGCCCCTGAAACCCTAGAGTTTCAGGGGCTTTTGCGACTGTTGGCGCGATTCAGCGTCTGCTCGCCGCTAGGCCTCCAGCCTGGCCCGGATACTTGCCAGCCGTTGTCGGAGCTCGGCTTCGTCGATGACGCCGCGCTGCATCAGCGAGTGCGCCAGGGCCATCAGTTGGTTCTCGGGGTAGGGCAGGCTGGCGTACTTGGTCGCCGATAGCTCGTCCTCCTCATCGCGGCGCTCCTTGAAGGTGAAGTCGAGCTGATCGTCTGTGCTGCAGGAGCGATCGAGCGCGTCGCAGAGTCCGTCCAGGCTGCTCTTCCAAGGCGGTAACGGGTTCTCGACGCCGTACTTCTCGGCCATGATCGGCCAGGATTGGTTGCGCTCCACGATCTCCTCGAGCACCTCGACAGAGGTGCTCTCCGCCGAGTGGGGCTTCCTCTGTGCAGTCATGATGTCGTCTCGGTGATCACTCGACGACCGGACGAACGGCCGGGCGAGTCACCGTGGTGACGTTGGTGGTGACGCCGGGCTTGGGCAGAGCGACTCCGATCAGGCTGTCCCGAGTGACGATCTCGGTCAGCTGGTCCTCAGTCCAGCCGTCGGTGCCCTCCGGACGCATCGGCATGACCATGAAGCGGTGCTTCTGGTTGGAGTCCTCGACCCGGACTTCGACGTCGTTGGGCAGTTCCAGGCCGAACTCGGCGAGCACCGGCCGTGGCCACCGAACGATGCGACGGCGATAGTTGGGGGTGCGATACCACTCTGGGGAGTTGCCGAGAATTGGCCGCGGATAGCATGAGCACAGAGCGCAGACGATCACGTTGTGCACCTCGGGGGTGTTCTCCAGAACCTTGAACGCGTAGAAGTCACTGGGAGTGCCGAACCCCGTCGGTTCCAGCCAGTCGACGCCGACCTCCTTGCTGGCGGCGAGGGCGTCGCTGAGCACCAGCTTCTTGTACTCCGGGTCCAGCCACGATTTGGCGACCATCCGGGCCCCCGGGGTTGGCCCTATCTGCTCGGAGTACTCGGTGAAGGCGCGATGCTGCTCTGCGGTGAACAGACCCTTTTCGATGCACAGCTCGCGCAGGGCAATCTCGAGAACCTCGAAGTCGGTGATCTCATCGACCATTGGCTTGACGGTGCGATCGTGATCGTGATCGTGATTGTGGTCAGACATGAGTTCGGTGTATTCCTTTCGGGCTGAGCATGATTGGGTGCCAGCAGGGTGGATCAGCCGGCGGCCTGCAACCAGCGCTCGGGGATCTCGGTCTGCAGGGTGTCCCTGCTCGGCCCGCTGTAGTTGTCCCACAGGTCGGACTGTTTGAACCGGACGATGTAGAACCACTCCGCCGGGACGTCCTCGCGACCCCACGTCTCATCCTCTGGGGCTGGGCTCTCATAGCTGACGTTCGCGATCACCCCTTCCGCTCCCCGCACGTATTCCGGTGTGCGGGTGTAGAACAGCGCCGGCAGCTCCCGTACTTTGACCCGGTCGCCGCGCTTGAATCGGGCCTCGCCGGCGGTGCCGGCATACATCCCCGGATCGCCCTTGCCGAGCGCCTCGACGTGGTTGCGGTTGCGCGCGACATTGGAGCCGTCACCAACGAACTTGGGCTGGGCGTCGGGAACGCGCCCGTTGAGGCCGCCCTCGTAGCGGTCGGATACCTCGGCCAGGCGATCGGTGAGTTCGCCCCACGTGATGTATCTCTTCTCGATCAGCAGCTTGCCCACCGACCACAGCCAGCGGCAGTAGTAGGGAAGGCCCAGGTAGATCGGAAGTCCCACGTCGACGTTGGCGATTCGCCTGCGCTCCTCGGAGACCCAGATGCCGCCCCAGCCGAGAACCTCACAGAGCACGTAGGTCATTAGCTCCCACTGCTCTTCTTCTTTGTTCGCAAACGTCTCGGGCACGTTCAGCTGGCCACCCTGATCGTGATTCGTCTTCATGTACGCGAGAAAATGCTCATGCGTAACCATGTCCGGAGCGGGCCACTCCGGGACCTCCGGATACGTCGCCTTGAGCCTGGAGATCAAGGCCAGTCGCTTCTCCCGCTCCGCGGCACTACTCATGAGGAGTCCTTTCGTAGCGTGTTCAATTTTTAGGCCATCTAGAGACGGCTCCGGGCCTCATGGGTCGGGCGTCCCGAACACCATTCACCCGCAACGCGTTTCGTTGAATGGCTCGGCATCGTCCCAGAGCACGTACTGCAACCCCAAAATCTTCCTACCACTCAACCCAGCCGACTATCGCCGAATCACTGAGCCGGCATACCGGAGGCCACCCCGTCACGGGTCCGGGGGCGGGGCTACGCGCTGAACTCGTAGTCCCGGATCGGGAACCGTCGACTCCGCACGTAGGCCTCCATCGTGGTGGCCGGCCGCAGCGGGACGTCGCCGTGCTTGTCGAAGTAGTAGCTGTTGGCGAGCTGGCAGCTGTCCTGCCAGAAGATCTGCCGGTGCCGCTTTCTCATCATCTCCGCGAAGTACCGGTCGTTGGCCTCCTGCGACACCTCGACGCGTGTGGCCTGCTCGTCGGCGGCACGGAGCAGACACCGCACGATGTGGTGCGTCTGGTACTCGATGAGCGCGAAGTACGACCCTCCCACGTAGCCGTAGGGTCCCATGACGGTGAAGAAGTTGGGGAAGCCCGGGACGCTGACGCCCTCGTAGGCCTGCATCCGGTTCTGGTCCCAGAAGTCGGCGAGTGAGCGGCCGCCGCTGCCGGTGACCTCGAACGTCAGCGCGTCGACGTCCATCACCTTGAACCCTGTGGCCAGGATCAGCACGTCGACGTCGTGGGTGGTGCCGTCGGTGGTGGTCACGCCCGATGCGGTGACCCGGTCGATGGGCTCGGTGACCAGGTCGACGTTGTCACGGTTGTACGTCGACAGATAGGTGTTGTGGAAGCCTGGGCGCTTGCAGCCCACGGCATAGCGCGGCGTCAGCTTGTCGCGGGTGACGGGGTCTGCGACCTCGCGCCGCAGGTATGACCGGCCCAGTTTCTCGGCGCGATCGGCCAGCGGCAGGACTCCGTAGTACTGCCCGGCGATCGGGAACGTGATCTCGACGTAGGCCTGGCTGATCAGCCGCTGGATGATCTTGCCGCCGGGAATCCGCATCGCCCAGCGCGCGGGGGTGGGGATCGGCACGTCGAGCTTGGGGAAGCACCAGATGGGGGTGCGCTGGAAGACGGTGAGCCGCTCCACGTTGGGCGCGATCTCCGGGATGATCTGCACCGCGGACGCGCCGGTGCCGATGATGGCCACCCGTTTGCCGGTCAGGTCCTGATCGTGATCCCACCGCGCGGTGTGCATCGTGATGCCCGCGAAGCTCTCGACGCCGGCGATGTCGGGCGGCTTCGGCACGGTCAGCACACCGCTGGCGTTGACCAGAAAGCGTGCCGTCAAGGACTCGCCGGTCTCGAGATCGATTCGCCAGCAGTCGGTCTCATCGTCGAACACCGCCGCGGCCACCTGCGTGTCGAACCGGATCCTGCGGCTAAGTCCGTACTTGTCGACGCAGCGATCGGCGTACGCCTTGAGTTCACGGCCTGGCGCATAGGTCCGGGACCAGTCATCGCTCTGCTCGAAGGAGAACTGGTAGGAGAACGACGGGATGTCCACGGCGATACCGGGATAGGTGTTCCAGTACCAGGTGCCACCGGGCTCGGCGCCGGCCTCGATGATCAGATAGTCGTGCAGGCCCGCGCGGTCCAGCTGGATCGCGGTGCCGATACCCGAGAATCCGGCGCCGACGATGATGGTGTGGTAATCCGGTGCTGCTCCCGGCTCGAACCCTGATGTCGCCACGAGCTGCCTCCGTGTCCGTCGATCATGCTCAACCTCCGCCGTTCGGAGAATATCCAGTACCGCGGGTATCGCAGGGCCGTTCGGCGATCTTTGATCGACTACGCAGGGTGCAGCGCGGCCCTCAGCGCGGCCAGGCCGCGATCGGTGGCCTCCGCGGCGACTGGGGACGCCAGCGCCAGGCTCATGTAACCGTGCACCATCGTTGGCTCGTTGCTCAGCTGCACGGGAACACCTGCCGCGACGAGCAACTCGGCGTAGCGGGCACCGTCATCGCGCAGTGGATCGTGCTCGGCGGTACTGATGAACGCGGGCGGCAGGCCTGCGAGCGTTTCGGCGTTGGCGGGCGCGAAGTCGGTGGGCAGCGAGCCCGGTTGCGTGGTGTCCAGATCCGGCACGTACCAGGTCAGGAACGCCGAGATCACGTCTGGATTGAGGATTGGGGCGTCGGCGTTCTCCGTGAACGACGGGGCCGTGGTGTCGCCGACCACGCAGGGGTACCACAGCAGCTGGAAGACCAGCGGGGGACCGCCGGCGTCACGCGCCCGCAGCGCCATGACGGCAGACAGGTTGCCGCCTGCCGAATCGCCTGCCACGGCCATGCGCGACGCGTCGCCGCCGAGTTCGGCCGCGTTCTCGCCGACCCACTGCAGCGCCGCCCAGGCATCGTCGACACCTGCCGGGTATGGGTGCTCGGGGGCCAGGCGGTAGTCGACAGACACCACGATGGCCTCGGCGCCGATCGCATGCGCCCTGGCGACGTGGTCGTGGGTGTCGAGATCGCCGAGCGCCCAGCCGCCGCCGTGGTAGAAGACCACGACGGGCAGGTTCGTGTGGTCGTCGATGGGCGGCCAGTAGATGCGAACCGGTATGTCGTCGAGGTCGCCGTAGCCCACCGTGCGTTCTTCGATTCGCATGTCGGGCAATATCTCTCGCGGCGGTTGCACCGCGCGCAGTTTCTCCCGGGCGACCTCGACGCCATCGGCGATGGTGAACTCCAACGGCATGGCGTCCAGCAGCGCCTTGAGCGCGGGGTCTATGTCGGGCCGTGCTGTCGGGTCATCCGCCATGTGTCCTACGTTAGCGCGGTACGCAATGCGTCGAGGGCACGTTTGACAGCCTCGGTGGCCGCGGGCACGACACCGTCGTAACCGATGTAGCCGTGCACCAGGCTCGCGGCATTGTGCACCTGCACCGGCACGCCCTCCGCGGCCAGCAGTTCGCCGTAGCGGGCGCCGTCATCGCGCAGCGGATCGTGGCCCGCGACGGCGATATAGGCCGGTGGCAGGCCCGCGAACGACTCAGCGCGTGCGGGTATCAGGGTCGGGGGCGCGGTCTTGAGGTCGACGTGGCCTGCGTACCACCGGGAGAAGCCGCCAACGGATGCGGTGCTCAGGATGGGCGCGTCCGCATTCTCGGCGAACGACGGCAGGGAGGTGTCCCACGTCGTCGCGGGGTACCACAGCAGCTGGAACCGCAGTGCGGGCGCTCCGGCGTCACGTGCCATCAGGGCGACGACGGCCGCCAGGTTGCCGCCTGCGGAGTCACCGGCCACCGCAAGGCGGGTCGGGTCGGCACCAAGCTCGGCGGCGTGCTCGGCGACCCACTGGGTGGCTGCCCACACGTCCTCGACGGCGGCCGGGTACGGGTGTTCGGGGGCGAGTCGGTAGTCGACCGAGACCACCAATGCCCCGGTCCCCACCGCGTGCTGCCGGCCAGCGCTGTCGTAGGTGTCCAGATCGCCGACGACCCAACCGCCGCCGTGGAAGAACATCACCACAGGGGGTGCCGGTTCGGCAGGCTCCGGTGGCCAGTACAACCGGATCGGGATCGGACCTGCCGGACCGTCGATCGTCCTGTCCTCGGTGCGCACCTCGGGGTAAAGCGGTACCCGTGGGACGTCGCGGAACCGCTGGCGGCAGGCGTCCGGGCCACCTTCGGTCGTCAACTGGAACGGGACGGCTTCGAGAACCTTCTCCAGTATCGCGTCGAGGGGTTCCGGGCTGGCGAGGGCGTCGTCGGCAGACATGAACTCACCGTACGCAAGCGCCGGACCGCACATCCCCACCGCCATGCGAGGACGGCAACCGGTGTCCGCATAATCTGGAACCCGATGCCGTCGCCGACCCGAAATCCGCTCCGTGTCTGCGTGGGCGTTGCGGGCGTCGTCGCTGCGTTGGCCGCCGCAGCGGGGGTGTTGGCGCACTTCTTCGGGCCCGTGAACACGATCGTCACGCTGACCGCAGCGTTCACGCCCCTCTTCGTCCTGCTTGCGGTGGCGGCGGTCCTGATGCTGGTCGCGGCCCGCCTCTGGGTGGCGGCTGGTGGCGCGTTGCTGGTGGCAGTGCTGGGAGCGGGCACCCAACTGCCGCTCTACATCGGCGAGGACCCGCCGACGGCCACGGACGCGCCGACGCTGAAGCTGCTACAGGCCAACATCCTCTACGGCGGTGCCGACGTTGGCGCGCTGGTGGACCGGGTGCGCCGGGACGGCGTGGACCTTCTCACCGTCTCCGAGCTGACGGTGGCGGCGCGCGACCGACTGGAGGCGGCGGGTGTGTCGGAGTCGCTGCCGTACTCGTACACGAGCGCGCGAAGCGGCGGTTCGGGTGAGGGCATCTACTCGCGGCACCCGCTGCGGGAGACCGAGGAGTTGTCGGGTCTGCCGTTGGCCAATCTGCGTGCCACTGTGGATGTTCCCGGTGCCGTGCCGTACGCCGTGTACGCGCTGCACCCGACGCCCCCGTACCCGGGCCCGGTGCGGCAGTGGGCCGCCGACCTGGATCGGCTGCGCGTGGTCCTGGCTAATGAAACGAGGCCGTTGCTTGTCGGAGCGGACTTCAACGCGACCTACGACCACGAGCGGTTCCGGGCGCTGCTAGCGGCCGGAGAGCGTGACGGTTCGGCGCTGGTCGACGCCGCCGAGTTCACGGGTTCCGGAATCGTCACGACCTATCCGGCGGACCGGAGGTTTTCGGCCGTGGTGGCGATCGACCGGATCCTGACGCGAGGGGGTACGCCGCTGTCGTTCGAACGCGTGGAGATTCCCGGGTCCGATCACCACGGTGTCATGGGCGAGGTGCTGCTGGCCGCGTCGGCGCATCGCTGACGTGGATTGCCGCACCCGGTTTAGTACGTTCGTCCGATGACGACGATTGACGGCCCGGCCACCTCGAGCGTGCACCGGGCCCGCCGACTCTGGATCGCGGCCGCCGTGGTCGCCGCGGCCTACGGCGTCTTCCTCATCGTCACCGCGGTGCGTGTGCCGTCCGGTGCCGAACTCACCGGTCAGTTCGCGCTGCAGCCCGCGGTGAAGGCGTTGACGGCGGTGCTACTCGCGGTCGCTGCGCTCGGTCACCCGATCCGACGGGAACGTCGCTGGTTGATCGCCGCACTGCTGTTCTCCGCGGCGGGGGACTACCTGCTCGCGATGCCATGGTGGGAGCCGTCGTTCGTGCTCGGGCTCGGCGCCTTCCTGATCGCCCATCTGTGCTTCCTTGCCGCGCTCATTCCGCTGGTGCGGCGCAGTACGGGGCGTCTGGCGGGTTGTGCGGTGCTGGTCGTCGCCACGCTCGGCCTGCTGATCTGGTTCTGGCCCCGGCTGATCGCCGAGGGTATGGCCGTGCCGGTGACGCTCTACATGGCGGTGCTGGGTGCCATGGTGTGCGCGGCGCTGCTCGCCGACCTGCCCACCAAGTGGACGGCGCTCGGAGCGGTCTGCTTCGCGGTGTCGGACGGCATGATCGGCATCGGCAAGTTCGGCCTGGCCGCCGGCTCCAACCCGGAGGCGCTCGCGGTGGCCATCTGGTGGGCCTACTCCGCCTCGATCCTGTTGATCACCGCGGGATTTCTGTTCGGCCGCGAGCCGTCGGCGTCGGTCGGTACTGCTAAACCGGCTCAGTGAGCACCACCAGGGAGGCCGCCGAGCACGAGCCGATCGCGCGCGTGCTGCCGATGCTGTCGGTGCCTCATCTGGACCGCGAGTTCGACTACCTCGTCACCACCGAGCAGTCCGACGACGCACAACCCGGCGTCCGCGTCCGGGTGCGCTTCCATGGACGTCTCGTCGACGCCTTCATCCTCGAAAGGCGTTCCGACACCGATCATGTCGGCAAGCTCGGCTGGCTGGACCGGGTGGTGTCGCCCGAGCCGGTGCTGTCCGTCGACGTGCGACGCCTCGCCGAGGCGGTCGCCGCGCGCTACGCGGGCACCCGACCCGACGTGCTGCGTCTTGCGGTTCCACCGCGACACGCCAACGTCGAGAAGCAGGTGGTCGTCACCCCGCCGCCGGCTGTCGCGGTGGCGGTCGATGACACCGCCTGGTCGGTCTACGGGCGTGCCGCGGGGTTCCTCGCCGCGCTCGGTGAGGGTCGCGCCGCACGCGCGGTGTGGCAGGCGTTGCCGGGGGAGCAGTGGGCCGATCGGCTCGCCGAGGCCGCCGCCGTGGTGGTGAACTCCGGTCGTTCGGCGCTGGCCGTGGTCCCGGACCAACGTGACGTCGATGCGTTGTACGCGGCCGCCGCGCGCCACGTCGACCCCACCGCGGTGGTGGCGCTGTCGGCGGGTCTGGGGCCCGCGGAGCGCTACCGCCGGTGGCTGGCGGTGCTGCGGGGACACGCCCGCTTCGTCATTGGCACCCGCAGTGCGGTCTTCGCGCCGGTGGCCGACCTCGGCCTGGTCATGGTCTGGGACGACGGTGACGACACCCTGGCCGAGCCGCGGTCGCCCTACCCGCATGCCAGGGAGGTCGCGATGCTGCGGGCACACCAACTGCGCTGCGGGGCACTGATCGGTGGCTACGCCCGCACCGCGGAGGCCCAGGCGCTGGTGCGCACGAGGTGGGCGCATGACCTCGTCGCCACGCGTCCGACCGTGCGCGGCCGGACACCACGGGTCACCGCCATCGATGACAGCGCGTTCGAGCAGGAGCGTGACGCCGCGTCGCGCACCGCCCGGATGCCGTCCATGGCGTTGGACGCCGCCCGGGCGGCGCTGCGCGCCGAGCGGCCGGTCCTCGTCCAGGTGCCGCGCCGTGGTTACGTGCCGGCGTTGGCGTGCGGCCGGTGTCGGAACATCGCCAGGTGCCGACACTGCACCGGGCCGCTGGCGCTGCACGAACGCGACGCCGCCGGCGCGGTGTGCCGGTGGTGTGGTCGCGAGGAACTCGGGTTGCGCTGCGCGCGGTGCGGTTCCGACGCGGTGCGCGCCGTGGTCGTCGGCGCGCGGCGCACGGCGGAGGAACTCGGCCGCGCGTTTCCCGGCGTCGCCGTGGTGACCTCCGGGGGTGACGCGGTGCTCGCGCAGGTGCCGGGCACCCCCGCGCTGGTGGTCGCCACGCCGGGTGCGGAGCCCATCGCCGAGGGGGGCTACGGCGCGGCGCTGCTGCTCGACGGCTGGTCGCTGCTCGGCAGACAGGATCTGCGCGCGGCCGAGGACGCGCTGCGCCGCTGGATGGCCGCGGCCGCCCTGGTGCGCCCGAGGGGCGATGGCGGCATCGTCGCGGTGGTCGCCGAGTCCGCGATCCCCACCGTGCAGGCCCTGATCCGGTGGGATCCGGTCGCGCACGCCGAACTGGAGTTGGATGCCAGAGCCGAGGTCGGGCTGCCGCCCGCGGTGCACATGGCCGCGCTCGACGGCAGCGGACGGTCCGTGGCCGCGCTGCTCGACATCGCCGACGTGCCGGCTGGGGCCGACATCCTGGGGCCGGTCGACCTGCCGCCGGGGGCACGACGTCCCGCAGGCGAACCGAAGCCCAGTGTCGCTCGGGCCAATGCCGCCGCCGGGGCTGCTCCGCCCGACGACCCCGTCATCCGGATGCTGGTGCGGGTGCCCCGCGACGGCGGTCTGGCTCTGGCCGCGGCGCTGCGCAAGGCGACGGGTGTGATGAGTGCACGCCACGATCAACAACCAGTTCGTGTGCAGATCGACCCCTTGCACATAGGGTAGCCGGCAATCTATCTCTGACCGCTCATAGTCCCTGTGCTGCAACAGCTTTCGCGATCCGCCGTTGCGCTCACCAATCAACTCCGCCTAGGCCGCAATCCGACTATGCTGCTAGGCCAGGTAGGTGAAGGGGTGGGCGGCAACGATGGTATGCAATTTTCGACCGAATCTGGCACGATCTTTAGTCTGCGTACTTGTAGTCGTGGGATTTCTCGTCCCTGGATGCGGAATATTTCGGAATGGCGTGGAAATTACCCGTGACGATCAAATTTCCGGTGGTATGGAACTAGTATCCCAGCACCGGGAGCCTGCTCAACTCCGGAGCCTGACGAATTTTGATTGGGATCAAGTTCATCAATTCTATATGTATGCTCCTGACGAATATATACACGAGGTTGTGGGTGTGCGAATAGACACTGGCCCATATTACGCAGCGTCGTTTAGCATGCTTGTATTTAAGAACAAGGGCCACGTGGTCAAGGCTGTCGCTATCGATGTCGATAGGGGTAACCTGGATTACCAGGATGGGCAGACATGGTCAGCCGATGTGTGGTTGGTGCCAGGGGAAAAGGGCGATCCGGGGCGTGGCCTGCGCCTCATGGAACCGCCATTGTCAAACCATTGAACTTCCCAGGTAAATGTTAGACGACTTGGCTGGGTTGCATAGCCCACGGCCCTGAACGTCAATTATGGCGACGCAAATTGAATCGCTGGTAGAAGGCGGCAACGATGGTACGCAAAATTCGACCGAATCTGGCACGATCTTTAGTCTGCGTATTTGTAGTCGTGGGATTTCTTGGCTCTGTATGCGGAATATTTCGGAATGGCGTGGAAATTACCTTTGATGATCCAATTTCCGGGCGCATGGAACTGGTATACCAGAACCGGGAGCCTGCCCAACTTCGGAGCCTGACGAATTTTGATTGGGATCAGGTTCATCAATTCTATAGGTATGCTCCTGGCGAATATATACACGAGGTTGTGGGTGTGCGAATAGACACTGGCTCAAATTACGTAGCGTCAGATAGCCTGCTTGTGTTCAAAGGCAAGGGTCACGTGGTCAAGGCTGTCGCTATCGATGGTGGCCGCCTGGAGTACCAGGATGGGCAGACATGGTCAGCCGATGTGTGGTTGGTCCCAAGGGAAAAGGGCGACCCGTGGGGTGGTCTGCGCCTCATGGAACCACCATTGTCGAACCATTGAACTTCTCAAACCCGCTTTTTCGGCTCCGTAGATGCATGCTTCAACGAGACTTGGTGCGCCTCGGTGGAGTTCCATTCGATCCTGGCGGTGGCTTTTAGCGGGGACCTCGGCTTGTCCAAGCACCAGCCAAGATCCTTCACCTACCTCGGCCCAAAACACCCAACAACAAACTCCAGGTCATCTTTGCCCTTCCCATGACAGGCCTTGCCTCAAGCTCATCCAGCCGGGCCCGTAGCTCTGGATGCATGGGCCGAATCCGGGCAAGTAGCTTGCGCGCCTTCGACACCTTGATGCTGCCGTACAGGTCGTAGGCGGCGGCCTCGATGGCGGCCAGCACGGCTGGCTGCGACTGCGGGGACCGGCTCAGCCGGTCCAGGATGGGTGCCTTCTCTGGCCACGGCACTGGACCTGAGAATGGCAGCAGATGGGCCAGCCGGGCGTCGTCGGCATCAGCGGTCATCGCACGCCACGCCTCAGCAGCCTCAGCTGGGCTGTCCTCGAAGGGGCCGCGCCACAGCCAGTACAGCACCGGATCCCGCAACCGCTGATCCGGCTCGTCCAACAAAGCACGCAGCTCCGCCCAGAACTGCGGACCCGATGCCCAATGTTGCACGTACATCAGGTTGGCGTAGCACGGCATCACCCGGTACAGCCGGAACGCCAGTGGCAGATCACCTTCCACCAAATCGGAAAGCTCATGGGGCACATCAACACAACCAGCTGACCGCTCGTCGGGCGCGTCGAGGAGCGTCCCAGTGCCCGCAGCCGTCGCCCAGGCGTACTCGCACGCACGCTGAAAGCAATCGGCTCTCACATGGTCGACCAGGTCGGCTAGCTGCACTCCGCAGACAGTACGCACTGACCAGTTCGAGGGGTGCCGCGTGCGTCGCGTGGGTCGATGATCGCATCGAACCGCCCGCGGCCACTGTGGAGTGGCGCCAACAACGGTGGTCCGCGGCCCCATCCACCACCGACCCAGACCTGCCGGGTCTTAATCAAGTCGGTCTCGTGGAGACCGTCAATCGTCATGGCGAGTGAAGCGCTCCGGTCTTGGCCTAGGACCCCGTGTTGCGTGGTCACTGAGGTCAGCAGTCGTCCCGCCCGCCCGGTAGTCATCGACTGTTGCAACTGATCCAGCCAGGCGGGCCCTGGCGGACCGTCGAGCAACGTGTCTCTAATGACCCATTTGAGTAGGTAGAGCCCAGTTCGTGTGCAAATCGATCCCTTGCACATAGGGTAGGGCGAATCCCAGGCGACCTGGGACGACGCGGATCCGGTCCAGGTGAGGCCGAGCCGATCGAGGGGTGACATGCGGCGGGTAATCGGCTGGTTGATTCTGGTGGGTCTCATCGCCATCGGGCTGCTGTGGCCGCTCGTCGGCGGCGGCGCATCCGCGGCCGGGCCGGCCAATGATCCGGTGGTGATCACCAACTTCGACGCTGACTTCGCAGTCACCGAGGACGGCACCCTTGACGCGGTCGAGACGATCACCGGTGAGTTCCCCATCGGCCGGCACGGCATCTTTCGTTACTGGGATGTGGCCAACCAGAACAGCCCCCATGTCCGGCAGACCCCGGAGATCACATCGATCCTGATGGACGGCGAGCCCGCCGGCTACCAGTTGCTGTGGGAGGACGGCGAACGCTTTCGGGTGGCCAAGATCGGCGACCCCGACAGCACGCTGACCCCCGGCGAGCACACCTACGAGATTCGCTACACCATTGCCGGCGTGCTCGATCCCGGTAGCACCGGCGAGGACCGGCAGTTCGCGCGTTCCGTTGGTGAGCCCAACTCGGTGTCGACGTTCTACTGGAATGTCATCGCACCGTCGTGGAACAACTGGATCGAGCGGGCGCACGTTCGCCTCACTCTGCCCGCCGATGTCACCGGTGCGCAGTGCTCGGTCGGGTACGGCGTCGGAGACGCCTGCGCCGGTCTCAGCGTCGACGGAAACACCGTCGAGGTCACCGCCACGGACCTGGCACCGCGCACACCGGTCACGCTGCGCGCCGGGACCGACCTGCCGACACCCGCGCGCACGAGCCTGCCGTGGTCGTGGACCTGGGACCGGATCCTGGGTCAGTCGGTGATCACCGTGGTCTGGCTCCTCGCGCTGTCCGTCGCCGGAGGCGCGATGGCCTACCTGTGGTACCGGACCACCGTCGAACCCGAGCCCGGGTTCCCGGTGCAGTACGCCCCACCGGCCGGCCTCGGCCCGGTGCAGATCGAGTACATCCGCACCGAGAGCGTGCCGAGCAACGGCCTTACCGCGACGTTGCTGTACCTGGCCGAACGCAAACTGGTCGACCTCAAGCAGACAAGCGCCGACCAGTGGGCCATCCGTGGGATCGCGCAGCGTAGCGCGTGGGCGGATGTGGATCCCGTCAGCATCGCCGTCGGCTCCGCGCTGAAGGTGATGAGTTCGGGCGCCGAGTTCGAGGCCAAGCCGACAAAGAGGGCCGGCGAGAAGCTCAGCAAGGCGAAGTCGGACATGGCGGCGGCGGTGAAGAAGTGGGCACTCGACGACGGTCTGATCGTGAAGCGCAAGAAGGAACTGTTGGTGCGCACGGCCAACGCGCTGGCACTGATCCTGGCCGTCTTCGGATTCCTCCGGTGGGGTTTCCCGACCACCCTGTGGGGCCTGCCGTTCGCGGTGTTCTTCGCCTTCACGGTGAAGTCGTGGGCTGACGGCGTGGGCATGCGGCGCACTGCGGCGGGACGCCAACTCTGGTCGCAGGCCGGGGGATTCCACCGACTGCTGTCCACCGACTCCGCCGAGACGCGATTCGACTTCGCGGCCCGCAAGGACCTGTACACCGCCTACATCCCGTTCGCGGTCGCCGCGGGCGCCGCGGCACTGTGGGCCAAGAAGTACCAGGATGCGACCGGCGCGGTTGCTCCGCAGCCCGATTGGTACGGTTCCTCGTCCACTACCAGCTCGAGTCTCTCCGACCACTCTGGTGGGCCTGACTTCGACAGCTTCGACTCGGCGCTATCGTCGTCGATCGGTGCCTACACCGCGTCGCAGGCATCATCGTCATCCTCGAGTGGGGGCGGCGGGTCCAGCGGTGGTGGTGGCGGTGGCGGTGGTGGAGGAGGAGGTGGCTCGTGGTGACCTATCTGTTGGTTCTGGTACTGGTGCTCTTGGTACTGGTCCTGATCGGTTTCGTGCTGGGCTACAACAAGATTCGCACGGCCGACGTGCGGGTGTCTGAGGCGCTGTCCGGTATCGACGTGGAACTGACCCGTCGCGCCTCGCTCATCCCGAGCCTGGTGCACACAGTTGAGACCTTCGCCGGACACGAGAAGGGCATCCTCGACCACGTCACGAACGCGCGAGCAGCGTTGACGTCGGCCACGGGTGGGAAGTCCGTCGCGCAGCGCAGCGTCGCCGCGAAGGATCTCGACACCGCCGTGGGGCAGGTGCTCGCGTTGGGGCAGAGCTATCCGCAGCTGAACTCCTCGAACAACTTCCTCAACCTTCAGGACAACCTCGCAGACACCGAGAACAAGCTGGCGTTCGCCAGGCAGTACTACAACGACGCGGTCGCCACGCTCAACCGTCTCGTCAGCACCATTCCGTGGATGTTCGTCGCGCCGCTGGCCAGGGTGCCGGAGCGCGAGTACTACCAGATTCCAGGCTGAGGTCTATTTTCGTGCGCATTGTCTTCGCGGGCACCCCCGAGCCGGCACTTCCGTCCCTGCAGCGGCTGATCGACTCGCCGCATCATGACGTGGTGGCCGTACTGACGCGGCCCGACGCCGCGTCGGGCCGGCGCGGCAAGCCGACGCCGTCACCGGTCGCCTCGCTGGCCCTCGAGCAGGGCATCCCGGTGCTGAGGCCGGCCAAGCCCAACGGTGACGAATTCGTCGCGGAGCTGGCCGAACTCGCGCCGGACTGCGCTGCAGTGGTGGCCTACGGCGCCCTGCTGCGTGACGGCCTGCTCGCAGTTCCCCGCCTCGGCTGGATCAACCTGCATTTCTCGCTACTGCCCGCATGGCGTGGCGCCGCGCCGGTGCAGGCGGCCATCGCCGCGGGCGACGCCGTCACCGGCGCGACGACGTTCCAGATCGAGCCCAGTCTCGACTCCGGCCCCGTGTTCGGTGTCGTCACCGAGACGATCCGCCCGACCGACACCGCGGGCGATCTGCTGGAGAGGCTGTCGATATCGGGCGCCATGCTGCTCGAGACCACTCTCGACGGGGTGGCCGACGGCTCGCTGACTGCCGTGCCGCAGCCATCCGAGGGTGTGACGCTGGCCCCGAAGATCACCGTCGAGGAGGCTCGGGTGCGGTGGGATCTTCCCGCGCACGTCGTCGATCGGCGAATCCGCGCGGTCACTCCCAACCCGGGCGCGTGGACGACGATCGGCGACCTGCGGGTCAAGCTCGGCCCCGTGACCGTCACGGATTCGGAACCGTTGCCCCCCGGCACTATTCGCGCCGGGCGTGACGGCGTGCTGATCGGCACGGCGACCACACCGGTGGCCCTGACCCTCATCCAGCCGCCCGGCAAGAAGGCGATGGCGGCGGCGGACTGGGCTCGCGGAGCCCGCCTCGACGAGACGGCGGTGGCATCGTGAATCGACCCCAGAATCGACCCCAGAATCGGCGTGGACCACGCCGGAAACCCCTTGACCCGGCCCGGCGGGCGGCGTTCGACGTGCTCCGCGCGGTGACGGAGCGCGACGCGTACGCCAACCTGGCGTTGCCCGCGTTGCTGCGGGAGCGCGGGATCACGGGACGCGACGCCGCGTTCGCGACCGAGCTGACCTACGGCGCGTGCCGCAGCCAGGGCCTGCTCGACGCGGTGATAAGCAGCGCGGCCGGCAGGCCCACCGACCAGATCGACCCCATCCTGCTGGACCTGTTGCGACTAGGCGTCTACCAACTGCTGCGCACCCGCGTCGAGCCGCATGCCGCCGTGGACACCACAGTGGAGCAGGCGGCTATCGAATTCGACTCGGCGCGAGCCGGTTTCGTGAATGGTGTGCTGCGCAACGTCGGCGCACGCGACGAGGCGTCCTGGGTTGCCGAACTCGCGCCGTCTGCCACAAGCGATCCGGTGGGGCATCTGGCATTCACCCACTCACATCCGCGCTGGATCGCCCAGTCATTCGCCGATGCGCTGGGTGCGGACGCCGGCGAACTGGGAGCGCTGCTGGCAAGCGATGACGAACGACCACAGGTGCACCTGGCCGCACGGCCGGGGGTGTTGACCGCGGCCGAGTTGGCCGCGCAGGTGGACGGCACCCCCGGGCGCTACTCGCCGTACGCGGTCTACCTGTCCGGTGGTGACCCCGGCCAACTGGCGTCGATACGCGACGGCTCTGCTCAGGTGCAGGACGAGGGCAGCCAGCTGGTCGCGCGGGCGTTGACACTGGCGCCCGTCGACGGTGACGGGGGCCGCTGGCTTGACCTGTGCGCCGGTCCTGGCGGCAAGACGTCGCTGCTGGCCGCCATCGCCGCCGACACCGGTGCCCGGGTCACGGCGATCGAGCCCGCACCGCACCGCGCGGATCTGGTCGAGCAGAACGTCCGAGGGCTCGACGTCGAGGTGTTGCGCGTCGACGGCCGCGAGAGCGGGCTGCCCGCCGCCTCCTTCGACCGCGTGCTGGTCGATGCGCCGTGCACCGGACTCGGGGCACTGCGACGTCGACCCGAGGCGCGGTGGCGCAGACAGCCCGGCGATGTGCCCGCGCTGGCGAAGCTGCAGCGCGAACTGCTGGCCGCGGCGATCGCGCTGGTGCGGCCGGGCGGGGTGGTGCTGTACGCGACGTGCTCGCCGCACCTGGCCGAGACGGTCGGGGTGGTCACCGACGCGGTGCGCCGTCATCGCGTTGAGGCGATCGACACCCGGCCGCTGTTCGACCCCGGCCTCGACACCGTGCCCGATCTCGGCGCCGGACCGCACGTGCAGCTATGGCCCCACCGGCACGGGACGGATGCAATGTTCGCCGCGGCCCTGCAAGTAGGCTGATGGCCATGGCTCGACCGCTGATTGCACCGTCGATACTGGCTGCCGACTTCGCTCGGCTTGCCGACGAGACCGCCGCGGTGAAGGGCGCCGACTGGTTACACGTCGACGTCATGGACAACCACTTCGTACCCAATCTGACCCTCGGCATGCCGGTGGTCGAGAGCCTGCTTCGGGTCACCGACATTCCGATGGACTGCCATCTGATGATCGAGGACCCCGCCCGATGGGCACCGCCGTACGCCGAGGCGGGCGCCTACAACGTGACATTTCACGCCGAGGCGACCGATGATCCGCGCGCCGTGGGCCGCGATATCCGGGCGGCGGGCGCGAAGGCGGGTCTGGCCGTCAAGCCGGGTACGCCGATCGACCCCTACCTGGAGATCCTGCGTGACTTCGACACACTTCTGGTGATGTCGGTTGAGCCCGGTTTCGGTGGGCAGAAGTTCATCCCGGAGGTGTTGGCCAAGGTGGGCATCGTTCGGCGGCTCGTCGACGCCGGTGAACTGACGATCTTGGTGGAGATCGACGGTGGCATCAACGCCGACACGATCGAGGCCGCTGCGGAAGCCGGTGTGGACTGCTTCGTCGCGGGCTCGGCGGTCTACAGCGCGTCGGACCCGGCCGCGGCCGTGGAGGCGCTGAGGCGGCAGGCTGCCGCGGTGTCCCCGCACCTGTCGTGATCACGCCCGAGGCCGCCATGCGGTTGGCCATCGACCTGTCCGATCAGGTCAAGGGCACCACCTATCCCAACCCGCCCGTTGGCGCGGTAATCCTGGACCGCGACGGTGACGTCGCAGGCGTTGGAGCGACGGCGCCGCAGGGTGGCCCGCACGCCGAGGTACTCGCGTTGCGTCGGGCGGGGGAGCGGGCCGTGGGCGGCACCGCCGTCGTGACGTTGGAGCCGTGCAATCATCACGGTCGTACCCCGCCGTGCGTGGATGCCCTTCTCGCCGCCGGTGTCTCGGCCGTCGTGTACGCCGTGGCCGATCCGAACCCGCTGGCCGCAGGCGGTTCCGCGAGGCTGACCGGCAGCGGTGTCGACACCGTGTCGGGCGTGCTGGCAGACGATGTGACCGGCGGCCCGCTGCGCGAGTGGTTGCACAAGCAGCGCACCGGCCGCCCCCACGTCACGTGGAAGTACGCGACGAGCGTGGACGGGCGCAGTGCCGCGGCAGATGGCAGCAGCCAGTGGATCACCAGCGAGGCCGCACGCGCCGACGTGCACCGGCGGCGAGCGGTGGTCGATGCGATCGTGGTCGGCACCGGCACCGTGCTGTTCGACGACCCCACGTTGACGGCGCGACTACCCGACGGCAGCCTGGCCGAACGTCAGCCGCTCCGCGTTGTCGTCGGCGAACGCGAAATATCCTCGGATGCAAGAGTTTTGAACGATGACTCGCGGACGATGGTGATCCGCACCCGCGACCCGCACGAGGTGATCCGGGCCCTGTCGGACCGCACCGATGTGCTGCTCGAGGGAGGCCCGACCCTGGCCGGCGGATTTCTGCGGGCCGGCGTGATCGACAGGATCCTGGCCTATGTGGCGCCCATCCTGCTGGGTGGACCGATCGTCGCCGTCGATGACATCGGGGTGCCGAGCATCACCCACGCCCAGCGGTGGCGTTTCGACGGCACCGAACGGATCGGCCCCGACCTTCGGCTCAGCCTGGTGCCCGGCTGAGCCGCTTGGGTGAGATCTGGAATTCCTCTCCGCGCCAATGTGACTGGCGTCACGCATATTCAGCGTCCGTTGGGTGACTCGTTACCGGTTTGAGACGTCGAGCGCGGGATGGAGGCCGGTCTGGGCGGGCGGGCGCCCGTAGAATCGAAGACATGTTCGGGCCATTGGAGCCCGTCACGCGTATCGCGCCTTACCAACGACGTTCGCGCGCAGGTAAGCACGAACAAAGGACAGGAACATGACTGCCCTGCAGGACTGGCTCGGTATTCGCCCAGTCGATCAGAGCACCATCAAGGAAATGGTCTGCCGGCCGCTGCGTGCGGTGCTGAGTGGCCCCGGCCCCAAACGCCACGAGTTCAGATTGCAGACGCCCGGTATCGAGCGCTGCTGAGAGGGCCGGCCGGGTCTACCGGTTGGCCTCGATGACCTCGGCCGGATCGGGATCGGGATCGGCGTCGGGAGCATCGGCGACCTCATGCCTGCCGCTGATGAACAGCCCCAACAGCGCGCCCACGATGCACACGATCGCCGTGATGCCGAAGATCTCGCCGTACTGAAGTGCGTACGCCTCGACGGACGCCTTCGCCACACGCGTGACTCCGGCAACCAACTGGCCGCCAGGTGTGTCGGCCGACGGCGCAGGCTGCGCTGCCAGGCGCTCCGCCAGGTGTTGATTGAACCGATAGATCCCCCACGCGGACAGTGCCGCCACACCGACGAGCATTCCCGTCATGCGAGCGACCACCACTGCCGACGAGGCGATGCCGTGCTGTATCGACGGAACCACGCGCAGTGCCGCCGAGGTGAGTGGGCCGATCACCAGGCCGAGACCGATTCCGGCCAGGGCGAGATCGGTGTCCATCGCGGGCAGCGTGAAGATGCCCAGATCGTGACGCGCTGCCAGCAGGTCGACGGGCCAGTGTGAGATGAGCCAGTACGCGTACGCCGCGATGAGTAGTCCGACGAACGCGACGATGCGGTCACCGACCCTGGTGGCGACCCAGCCGCCCACTAGGGCGCCGATGGGCAGCGCGACCAGGAAGCGCATCAGCAGGAAGGCGGCCTGGTTCTGGTCGAGCCCCAGCACCGCCTGGCCGAAGAGCTCGACGTTGACGAGCGTCACCATGAGTGCGGCGCCTGCGGCGAACGAGGCACCGAGTGCGCACAGGAACGGTCGGAAGTGCACGCCCGCCGGGTCGATGAGCTTGGTCTTGGCGAACTTCTCCCACGTGAAGAAGGCGACTGTGGCAACCGCCGCCCCGCATAGCAGTATCCAACCGCCCTCCGGAAGCACGTGCTCGCCGTCCGGGGCGGGGTTGTAGAGACCGAACACCACGAGCACCAGGACCAGCGCCAGCAGAAGTCCGCCGACGACGTCGACCTTCTCGGCCGGGCCCTCGCGCTTCTGCCGCGATGGGATGCTGAAGTGGATCATCACCATGGCGATGATGGCCATGGGGACGTTGATCCAGAAGACGTCGCGCCAGCTGTTGAGCGCCCACACCACCGCGATGCCGTACAGCGGGCCGAGCACGCTGCCGAGTTCCTGCGCGGCACCGATACCGCCGAGCACGGCAGCGCGTTTGCGCTCCGACCACAGGTCGGCGGCCAGCGCGAGCGTGACGGGCAGCAGTGCACCGCTGGCGATGCCCTGCACGATGCGGCCGATCACCAGGACCGTCAGATCGCCCGACATCGCGGTGATGATGGATCCGACGGCGAAGCCGACGAGGCTCACCTGCAGCAGCAGTTTGCGTCCGAACCTGTCTGACGCACGTCCCAGAAGTGGCATCGCCGCGATGTAGCCCACGAGATAGCCGGTGATGATCGGCGCGACCTGCTGGATCTGGTTGATCGGGATCTGAATGTCGATCATGATGTCGCGGATGATCGTGATCACGACATAGGTGTCGAGGGCGCCGAGCAGCACGGCGAGACCGCCCGCACTGATTGCGATCCGACGGCTGTTGGCCGAACCTGTTGAGGTCTGCGACATCTGGTGTGTCCTTACACCGCGGGCTTGGTGACGGTGACGGGCTTACCCCAGTCGGACATCGTCATCTGGACGGTGTTGCCGGGTGTCGGCTCCAGCTTGGCCTGGATGAGCTGATGGTCACCCTCCTCCTGGATCCAGGCGGTGGCGGGCACGGGGCCGGTGGCGCCGATCTGCGGAGCGATCTTGTTGACGGCGTCGGCGCTGACGGTTCCGGTCACCTTCACGGTGTCCACGCCATTGACGTTCTCCCGCCCCTCGGCCTTGGGGTCGGAGAAGTTGGCGACGATGTTGGCCAGCCCGGTGTCGGGCTTAAGGATCGCCGCCACGTCGTAGATGTCGACGGCGGGACCAAAGTCCTGCCAGCTGCCCGGCGTGATGGCGCCCCACAGCGTGTCGTCAAGCACGACGAACTCGACACCCTCGAGCTTCTGGCCGAGGAAGATGATGTCGGCCTTGCCGGAGGCCGCGACCGCCGGAGTCAGGGTCAGATCACCGGTCAGCGAGGCGATGGGCAGTGCCTTGATCTCGCCATTGACCGACAGCTGCAGGTGGACACTCTTCTGGGCCAGTGTGGTCTTCGTCGCGTCCGCCACCAGCGTTGCCGCGTCGGGCAGCGGTTCGGTCGACTCCTTGCTGGACGAGGAGCATCCCGCGACCAGCACGGTGGCGGTCAGGATTGCTGTAAGGGCTGATACGAGGACGGCAAGCCGGGGGCGCGTCTGCATGATTTGCATCGTAGAGGGTGTCGCGGGGTGGACCGCGGGTCCGGTGGGCTGGAATCGGTCGACTCGTGGTTTCTGACCTTGACATTCTCGCGAAAAAGGTTCATCGGGGTGTCGCTGTTTCGCTGGTGAGGGCGGCGCGCGGGACGACCGGCGGGCGCTCGGGCGGTGGCAAGGGTGGCGTCGTAGCCTTGTTCGGTGTTCACCGGAATCGTTGAAGAGCTTGGTGAGATCGTCGGCAAGGAGGATCTCGTGGATGCCGCGCGATTCGTCATCCGCGGTCCACTCGTCACCACGGACGCCGGGCATGGCGACTCAATTGCCGTGAACGGCGTGTGTCTCACCGTGGTGGACGTGCTGCCCGACGGTGCGTTCACCGCCGACGTGATGGCCGAGACCCTCAACCGGTCCAGTCTGCGCGGTGTTGACGTGGGTAGCCGGGTCAACCTGGAACGCGCCGCGGCCGTCAACAGCCGGCTCGGCGGACACATCGTGCAGGGCCACGTCGACGGCACCGGCCACGTGATCTCTCGGGCCCCGTCGCAGAACTGGGAGGTGGTGCGCGTCGCACTGCCCCCGGAACTGGCTCGCTACGTCGTCGAGAAGGGGTCGGTCACGGTCGACGGTGTGTCGCTCACGGTGTCCGCGCTCGGCGTTGACAATTCCGGGGACGACGCATCGGGGGACTGGTTCGAGGTGTCGCTCATCCCGACCACGCTGGAGATGACGACCCTGGGCCGCGCCGCTGTCGGCACCCCGGTCAACCTGGAGGTGGACGTGATCGCCAAGTACGTCGAGCGGCTGCTTTTACATAAAGACGGCGGCGACGCCGACCCAGCGCCCACTGTGTAGCCGCTACGGACGCGTACCTCCCTGCGGCTGTCCGGGAATCCACACCAGAAGATCCTGAACACCATCGTTGTAGACGACGCTGTTCGGCACAGGGCCGACGACGTCGAAGAAGATCGTGCCGGGCACCGAGCCGCCGATAACGGGGTAGATCGCCCCGTCCTGCGCGCGGGCGTTGAAGAACGGCATGAACGGATTCCCGCCCTCGACGGTCACATTTGCTTCATACAACTGGCCGTTGTGCGGTACCGGGGCGGAACTCGGATTCAGCCCGTGAACGATGTAGGTGACCTGCGGGGCACCGTTAGGGCCGATCAGTGTCTCCGGCTGACCGAACGGTTTGATGTTGCTGGCCGCCGACGCAGGTCCAAGCGTGCTGGCAGCGACGCCGACCGCGACCGCGACGATGCCAATCGATGTCGCTAGCTTGTTGAGCTTCACCTTGACTCCCCTCGTGTGACAACGTTGTCCACAGAGCGAAATTCCCCTCCGAATCGCTGGTGAAACGCGAAATCGCAGCACCAAGGCGTCGGCGTTCCAGAATTTGAGCCCATGCCCGGAAGCAGGCCCAGATTGCCGTCACCCATTTCATTCGCGGCTTGAACGCCACGGCGGTTTACACGCATTTGCGCACCGCCTGCCCCGCTGGTCGGGAGCGGGCAATAACCCGGGCGTCAGCGTGGTTCATACTGAAGTCGATTGATTGGTCCCCGGCGAGTTCGAGCGCTGACCCGCGATACGCGTGGTCGCGCGCACCGAAATCGCCTACCTGGAGTAGGTGGCAAACAGATGACGAGGCTTGATTCCGTCGAGCGGGCGATAGCCGACATCGCCGCGGGTAAGGCCGTCGTCGTCATCGACGACGAGGACCGCGAGAACGAGGGCGACCTCATCTTCGCCGCCGAGAAGGCCACGCCCGAGTTGGTGGCGTTCATGGTGCGCTACACCTCGGGATACCTGTGCGTACCGCTGGATGGCGATGTCTGCGACCGACTGGGCCT
Organism: Mycolicibacterium sp. 624; assembly: GCF_040548615.1. Lineage (NCBI taxonomy): Bacteria > Bacillati > Actinomycetota > Actinomycetes > Mycobacteriales > Mycobacteriaceae > Mycobacterium > Mycolicibacterium sp. 624. The sequence continues at coordinate 643,882 of NZ_JBEPRZ010000003.1, read as the reverse complement.
CCTGCCGATGTATGCGATCAACCAGGACAAGCACGGCACCGCCTACACCGTCACGGTCGACGCGAAGGCCGGCGTCGGAACCGGCATCTCGGCGTCCGATCGCGCCACGACGATGCGTCTGCTTGCCGATCCCACGGCCGTCGCCGGCGACTTCACCAAGCCCGGCCACGTCGTGCCGCTGCGCGCCAAGGACGGTGGCGTGCTGCGCAGGCCCGGACACACCGAGGCCGCCGTCGACCTGGCGCGGCTCGCCGGTCTGCAGCCTGCGGGCGCGATCTGTGAGATCGTCAGCCAGAAGGACGAGGGCTCGATGGCCCAGACCGACGAGTTGCGCGTCTTCGCCGACGAACATGACCTCGCACTGATCTCCATCGCCGATCTCATCGAGTGGCGTCGTAAGCACGAACGTCACATCGAGCGGATCGCCGAGGCGCGGATCCCCACCCGGTACGGCGAGTTCCGCGCCGTCGGCTACACCAGCATCTACGACGATGTCGAACACGTCGCGCTGGTCCGCGGCGATCTCTCGGGCACCGAGGCCGACGGCCACGATGTGTTGGTCCGGGTGCACTCCGAGTGCCTCACGGGCGATGTTTTCGGTTCCCGCCGCTGCGACTGCGGGCCCCAGTTGGACGCCGCGATGGCCATGGTCGCGCGCGAGGGCCGTGGCGTTGTGCTCTACATGCGGGGGCATGAGGGCCGGGGGATCGGCCTGATGCACAAGCTGCAGGCCTACCAGCTGCAGGATGCCGGCGAGGACACCGTCGACGCGAATCTCAAGCTTGGCCTGCCCGCCGACGCGCGCGACTACGGTATCGGCGCGCAGATCCTGGCCGACCTCGGCGTCAAGTCGATGCGCCTGCTCACCAACAACCCGGCCAAGCGGGTCGGGCTGGACGGCTATGGGCTGCACATCATCGAGCGGGTGCCGTTGCCCGTGCGCGCGAACTCCGAGAACATCCGCTACCTGATGACCAAGCGCGACCGGATGGGTCACGACCTGGCCGGGCTGGATGACTACGAAGAGGCGGTCAAGATGGACGGCTACGACGAGGCCGTCTATCTGCTGGGTGATCGGCTTCCACCGACCGCCGACGAGCCCGGCGGCGCGTCATGAGCGGCGCGGGCGTTCCGGACTTCCCGGTCGTTGACGCCTCGGGTATCCGCCTGGCCATCGTGGCGAGCACGTGGCACGACCGCATCTGCGACGCGCTGCTCGACGGTGCGCTGCGCACCGCGAAGGACTGCGGTGTCGAGTCGCCCACCGTGGTGCGCGTGCTGGGGGCAATCGAGATTCCGGTGGTGGCACAGGCATTGGCTGCGCAGTACGACGCGGTGGTGGCGTTGGGCGTGGTGATTCGCGGCGGGACCCCACATTTCGACTACGTGTGCGATGCCGTCACCCAGGGGCTCACCCGGGTGTCGCTGGATGAGTCCACCCCGGTGGCCAACGGCGTGCTGACGGTCAACGACGAACAGCAGGCCCTCGACCGCGCCGGCTTGCCGGGGTCTGCGGAGGACAAGGGTGCGCAGGCCGCCGCGGCTGCCTTGGCGACGGCGCTGACGCTCCGCGATATCGCGAACTCATGACCACATCGGCGGAGTGGGATCTGGAGGTGCGGCCACACCTCACGCCGTACTTCGCCTACGGCGCGGCGTTTCTCATCGCGGCCGCTCACATCGCGGTCGGCTTCCTGCTCAAGGTCGGGTCCAGCGGAGTGATCTTCCAGACCTCCGACCAGGTGGGCATCGGCACCCTGGGCGTGATCATCGCCTGCGTTGTGCTGCTGTTCGCGCGGCCGCGGCTTCGGGTCGGGCCATCGGGGATCGCGGTGCGAAATCTATTGGCATACCGCCTGATCCCGTGGTCCGACGTCGTCGACGTGTCGTTCTCCGACGGCGCCCGGTGGGCCCGGGTCGACCTACCCGACGACGAGTACATACCCGCCATGGCCATCCAGGCGGTGGACAAGCAACGCGCCGTCGACTCGATGGACCGGGTCCGCGAACTCATGCAGCGGTATCGCAGCGACGTCAGCTGACGACCAGACGCATCGTGACCTCGCCGTCGCGCCTGCGGGCCGCGGCGGGATCCACGGCGAACCCGAGGCCCTCATAGACGCTGCGGGCGGCGTCGTTGCCGGTGTTGACGCGCAGCGTGACGGCCTTCACCCGCTCGTCGCGAGCCCATGTCACCGCCGCCTCCAACAGGTGGTGTGCCAGACCGCGGTGCCGCACGGCGGGCTCGAGCCACAGCGAGTACAGGTACACCGAATCCAACGTCTCGCGCTGAGCCCCGATCAACCCCACCATCCGGTCGTCGACAAGCAGCGCGAACTGGGCGTGCTCGCGCAGCCTGCGTCGCCATTGCGCGGCCGTGAACGTGACCTCGTGCCGGTACTGGGAATCGTCGCCGCCCAGCGTGTCCTCGAGCGCGCGCAACCTCAGCATCGCGAACGCGCGCCACTGCGATTCGCTCACCCTGACTACCCTCGGTGCGCTCATGCGGTATCTGATGGCTCCTCGCGCAAGCGCTCGTCGGTGAGTAGCGGGCCCATTCGTCGCGTGCGATAGAATGCCCTGATAGTGACCGATTTTCGCATGGCAGCGCCGTCGCCGACGTTGGACGTTTCGCCCACGGACGATGTGCCCACGCCGACACACGGATTACAGGGAATCGATACTCCGCTTCTCCCTGTGACGCAAGTCATCACACGCCCCGGGGGCAACCCGACGATCACCCTGCCCATCCGCACTGGTGTCGCGCCCGACGTCGAGAGCCTCTGGCACTACCTGGCCGAACCCGCGGAGTTCTTCGGTATCCCGATGCCCGACCGGTCAGCCCTTCGCGACGCGGTGGCCGACTTCCGGGGTGCGGTGTCCGCCGCCGCGCCACACGCCGTCGCCGCCGCCGCGGTCACGGTGCTGGACGTCGACGATCGGGCCCGCGTCGTCGTGACCGGCGATGTGATCCGACCGGTGCGCCCCGAGGCCGTTCGTGTGGCGGGCACCGACGCACCCCTGCCGACAGCCCGGTCCGGCGACCCGCACTGGCGGCGGATGGCGGCCCGCACCACCAGCAAGGGCCAGGCCGATCAGGTCCAGCGGTGGCTCGCCGGCCAGGGCTGTGCCGACACCGTCACGATCCGAACGGGTCGCCGGGGGATTCCGTTCCTCGGTGCGCTGGTGTTCGAGACCGCCGGTGGACTCCGGGGTGTCGACAATCGCGAACCCGTCTCGATCCTCGATCAGATGCTGGCGTGCGGGCTGATCGACGCCGTTGAGCGGGTGGATGAGTGTCCCGCCGACGCTGCGCGCGCGTGGTGGATCTCACCGCACTTCGAGACGCACCCGGTGCTCGGCATCGACGGAACCGACTACCCGGTGGACACTTCGGTGAACCCGCCGTTCACGAGGCAGCCATGACCGAACCCTTCGCACCCGAGCAGTACCGGGTCTTCACCATCGACGGCTATGACCTCGTCGACGGACGATTCGCCGCGCACTACGCGCTGCGCGGCACGGATCCCGCCGCCGATGTGACCTTCACCGAGACCGTCGACTTCGGGTCGGACCTGGCGCGCGTGCCCGACGACCGGCTGTTGCGTCTATTGGCCCTGACCTGCTCGCCGAGCTACTACAAGGCCGCGGCGCCGCCGCGCATCGAGATCGCCTTCCCGACATTCGATTTCGAGAAGGACTACCTGCGCGAGCTGATCGCCGGCGGCCTGGGCGAGTTCGCGTACCGTGCCTCACTGCCCGCCGCCCTGACCCCCGAGGTGACGGGGCCGACGGCGGCTCCGGACGGCGCAGCTGCACCCGAGGACTTCGACGAGAACCGTCCACCGCTCGTGCCCGTGGGCGGCGGCAAGGACTCGGTGGTGACCATCGAGGCGCTCAAACGCCACGGATTCGACCCAGTGCTGTTCAGCGTCAACAAGTTCGACCCCATCGACCGGTGCATCGAGATAAGCGGCCTGACGAGCACGCGGGTCACCCGATCGATCGACCGCGGCCTGATCGAGGTCAACGCGAGGGGCGCGCACAACGGCCACGTGCCGGTGACCGCGATCAACAGCGTCATCGGGCTGATCGTCGCCGATGCCCGCGGCCTGGGACCGGTGGTCTTTTCCAACGAGCGGTCGTCCAACGTCGGCAACGTGTCGTGGATGGGTCGCGACGTCAACCACCAGTGGTCCAAGAGCATCACCTTCGAGACCCTGCTGCGGAACACGTTGGCGCAGCACGGTATGAACCCCGGTCGATACTTCTCACTGCTGCGCGGTCTCTCGGAGTCCGAGATCGCCGACCGGTTCCGCGCGTGTCCCGAGTACTTCGACGCGTTCATCAGTTGCAACCGGCCGTTCGCGATCGACGCGGGACGCCGCGGCGCGACGTGGTGCGGGCACTGCCCGAAGTGCCTCTTCGTGTTCCTGCTCATGGCGCCGAGGCTCGGGCGTACCCGCCTCGAGGAGATCTTTGGCCAGAACCTGTTCGCGGTCGGCGACAATCAGCCGGGTATCGAGGACATCGTCGGGTTGGGCGTGCACAAGCCCTTCGAGTGCGTCGGTGAGTACTACGAGGCGGCCGAGGCGCTCCTCGCGGTCCTCGATGACAGGGAATGGCAGGGCCTTCCGATCGTCGAGGCGCTGCGTGCGCGCCACGACGAACTGATGGCGGTCGCCGCCACAGACGATCAGACCGGCACCGCGGTCCACTACGTGCCCGCGCGGTACGCGGTGAGCCTGGAGGAGCTGGACGAGCTGGATGACCAGAATCGTCGGGATGACCGTGCCCCAGCCTGATCTCGCGGGACGGGTCGTCGGCATCTGGGGATTCGGCCGCGAGGGTATCTCCATGGCGCGCACCGCCGCTGCTGCCGGTGCCGCGCGCATCGACGCGGTCGACGACGTCGGTCGCAGACCGTTCGAGACGCCCGACGGCATCGAGGGTCTCACGGTGTTCCGTGGCCCGGAGCACCTCGGCCGACTGAGCGAATGCGACATCGTCTTCGTCAGCCCCGGGGTGCCGTGGCACCAACCCTTCTTCGCCGAACTCCGGCAGTCCGGCGTCCGAATCTCCAGTGCCGCAGACTGGTTCGTATCCCGGTGGGGTGCGCAGACGATCGGCGTGACAGGTACCAAGGGTAAGTCGACCACCGCGTCGTTCATCGGTCACCTCCTCGGCTCGATGGGCGTCAAGGCCGTTGTGGCGGGCAACATCGGCACCCCGCTGTCAGATCTGTCACCTGATGACGATGTGGTGGTGGTCGCCGAACTGTCCAGCCAGCAGGCGGCGTTGCTCACCGCATCGCCCGCGGTTGCGGTCATCACCAACCTGTACGAGGACCACCTGGACTGGCACGGAAGTACCGATTCGTACTACGCGGCGAAGGCCAACGTCTTTCGGTTCGGGTCCCGTTCGCTGGTGTGCACCCCAGAGGTGGTGACGAGGCTGGCGGGCATCGGCATCACCGACCTGCCGCCGTCGCTGCGGCTGATCGACCCCGCGACCGTGGTCTCGGCAGTGTCGGGGTCGGTGATGGGCTTCGCGCACAACGCCGTAAACGGCGCGTTGGCCGTGGCTGCGATCACGGAGATGACGGGTGCGCCTGTGCCACAGGCCGATTTCGACGCTGCGGCGGGCACCTTCGGTGGCTTGCCGCACCGGCTGCAGACTGTTCGTTCCACTGGCGCCATCTCGTGGATCGACGACACCCTGGCGACCACGGGCGAGAGCGTGGTCGCGGCACTGCGGGCCATGCGGCCAGAGGCCAATGTCGCGCTGATCGTCGGCGGCATGGACCGGCAACTCGACTACGACCAGGTTGATGACTACCTGTGTAGCGGTGCGCGCCGGGTGACGCTGATCCAAGCGCCCTCCAACGGCGTCGCGATCGGCCGCGGGTTCGCCAGGGAACATCCCGGCCAGACCCGGGTCGTCGCCGACCTTGAGGAGGCCGTGCGCGCGGCGGCCGCCGTGCCCGAGGTCGATGTCGTCCTGCTGTCCCCGGGTGCTGCGAGCTACGACCTGTACGCCAACTACGAGGCCAAGGCCGCGGCGTACTGCGGTTTCATCGACGCTCTGGCCGGCCGGACCACTAGCCCTTCGGGCGACGTCGCCCCGTCGAACTAACCTGGAACCCGTGCCTGATCCATCGACGTACCGGCCCGCGCCCGGGTCCATCCCGGTCCAACCGGGCGTCTACCGGTTCCGGGATACGCACGGCCGGGTGATCTATGTCGGCAAGGCCAAGAGCCTGCGCAGCCGGTTGACGTCCTACTTCGCCGACATCTCCAGCCTCGCCCCCCGGACCAGGCAGATGGTGACCACCGCGGGCAGCGTCGAGTGGACCGTCGTCAGCACCGAGGTCGAGGCGCTTCAGCTCGAGTACAACTGGATCAAGGAATTCGACCCGCGGTTCAACATCCGGTACCGCGACGACAAGACCTACCCGGTGCTGGCGGTCACCCTCAACGAGGAGTATCCGCGGCTTTTCGTCTACCGCGGGCCGCGTCGCAAGGGCGTCCGCTACTTCGGGCCCTACTCGCACGCATGGGCCATCAGGGAGACCCTCGACCTGCTCACCCGGGTGTTCCCGGCGCGCACCTGCTCGGCCGGAGTGTTCAAGCGACACAACCAGATCGGCAGGCCCTGCCTACTGGGCTACATCGACAAGTGCTCGGCGCCGTGCGTCGGGCGGGTCAGCGCCGAGCAGCATCGGGCCATCGTCACCGACTTCTGCGATTTCCTGTCGGGCAAGACCGACCGGTTGGTCCGTGACATGGAGCGGCAGATGAGTGCCGCCGCCGAGGAACTGGACTTCGAGCGGGCCGCCAGGCTGCGCGACAACATCGGTGCGCTTCGGCGCGCACTGGAGAAGCAGACCGTCGTGTTCGGGGACGGTACCGACGCCGACGTGGTCGCCTTCGCCGACGACGACCTGGAGGCCGCGGTGCAGGTCTTCCACGTCCGCGGCGGACGGGTCAGGGGCCAGCGTGGCTGGGTCGTCGAGAAGTCCGGTGAGCCGGGGGAATCAGGCCCGGAGAAATTGGTCGAACAGTTCCTCACGCAGTTCTACGGTGATCAGGCCGAGCTTGGCGGAGCGGCCGACGAGGCCACCAACCCCGTTCCACGCGAGGTCCTCGTGCCCGTGCTGCCCGACAACGCCGAGGAACTGGGCACCTGGTTGAGCGGTCTGCGCGGGTCGCGGGTCTCGCTGCGGGTGCCATACCGCGGTGACAAGCGGGCATTGGCCGAGACCGTGCAGCGCAACGCGCAGGATGCGCTCGCTCAACACAAGCTCAAGCGCGCGGGCGACTTCAACGCGAGATCGGCTGCACTGCAGAGCATCCAGGACTTTCTCGGCCTGGCGGATGCTCCGTTGCGCATCGAGTGCGTGGACATCAGCCATGTGCAGGGCACCGACGTGGTGGCCTCCCTGGTGGTCTTCGAGGACGCGTTGCCGAAGAAGTCGGACTACCGGCACTACGCGATCCGCGAGGCGGCGGGAGACGGCCGCTCCGATGACGTGGCGTCCATCGCCGAGGTCACGCGCCGCCGCTTCGCGAGGCACGTCGCCGACGCTGAGCGGCCGCTCGTTGCCGAGGGTCGGTCGCGACGGTTCGCCTACCCGCCGAACCTGTTTGTGGTCGACGGCGGCGCCCCGCAGGTCAATGCGGCAGCTGCGGTACTCGAGGAACTTGGCGTGACCGACGTCGCGGTCATCGGGTTGGCGAAGCGTCTCGAGGAGGTCTGGGTACCCGCCGAACCGGATCCCGTCGTGATGCCGCGCAATAGCGAAGGTCTCTACCTTCTGCAGCGGGTACGCGACGAGGCACACCGGTTCGCGATCAGTTACCACCGAAGCAAGAGATCCAAGCGGATGACGGCGTCCGCACTGGACTCGGTGCGAGGCCTGGGCGAACACCGGCGCAAGGCGCTCGTCACCCACTTCGGCTCGGTGGCGCGACTCAAGGAGGCAAGTGTCGAGGAGATCACCGCGGTGCCCGGGATCGGCATCGCGACCGCGAAATCGGTGCTCGAAGCCCTCAGTGCCCCCGCCGTGCTCGCCGAAGCCGACGCGGTCGAGGCCGTGATCGGCGATGATCGGGGCGGGGTTTCGGAATGACGGGTCAGGAGATGAGCGAGAACGTGCGGGACAGCGGTGTCAGTGGGCAGGGGGCGGCCGAACATTCCGAGGGTGGCATCGACGTCGTCCTCGTCACAGGGTTGTCCGGCGCAGGCCGCGGAACCGCCGCGAAGGTGCTCGAGGACCTCGGCTGGTACGTGGCCGACAACCTCCCGCCCGAACTCATCGCGCAGATGGTCGAGCTGGGTTTGGCGGCAGGCTCGCGGATCACGCGTCTCGCGGTGGTGATGGACGTTCGGTCTCGAGGCTTCACCGGCGACTTGGACTGGGTCCGCAACGAACTCGCCACGCGCAGCATCACCCCGCGGGTGCTGTTCCTCGAGGCCTCCGACGACATGCTTGTGCGCCGGTACGAGCAGAACCGGCGCAGCCACCCGCTGCAGGGAGCGCATACGCTGGCCGAGGGCATCAGCGCCGAGCGAACGATGCTCGAACCGATACGGGCGGCGGCGGACCTGATCATCGACACGTCGAAACTGTCGGTACATGATCTGCGCGCCAGCGTTGAACGCGCCTTCGGCGGCGAGGCCATCGCGGACACCAGCGTCACGGTCGAGTCGTTCGGGTACAAGTACGGCCTGCCGATGGACGCCGACACGGTGATGGACGTGCGCTTCCTACCCAATCCGCACTGGGTCGACGACCTGCGGCCGCACACCGGGCAGCACCCGGCCGTGCGGGACTACGTCCTGGGTCAACCGGGAGCGGGTGAGTTCCTCGACACCTACCATCGTCTGCTGGAGGTCGTGATCGACGGCTATCGCCGGGAGGGGAAGCGGTACATGACGGTCGCCATCGGATGCACTGGTGGCAAGCACCGCAGTGTGGCCATCGCGGAGGCCCTCGCTGCGCGTCTGGAGCGTGGCGACCACGTCACCGCGCGCGTGCTGCACCGAGATCTGGGGCGTGAATGAGTTCACGCATCGTTGCCCTCGGGGGTGGCCACGGGCTGTACGCGACGCTGTCTGCGGCGCGGCGCCTCACCCCTCACGTCACCGCGGTGGTCACGGTGGCAGACGACGGTGGATCCTCAGGGCGGCTGCGCAGCGAACTCGACGTGATACCACCGGGTGATCTGCGAATGGCACTGGCGGCGTTGGCATCCGACAGCCCGCACGGTCAGCTGTGGGCGACCATCCTGCAACACCGCTTCGGCGGCAGCGGCGCGCTGGCGGGCCATCCGATCGGCAACCTGATCCTGGCCGGACTCAACGAGGTGCTGGCCGACCCGGTGGCCGCACTCGATGAACTCGGCCGTGTCCTGGGCCTCAAGGGCCGGGTTCTGCCGATGTGTCCCATCGCATTGCAGATCGAGGCCGACGTCGCCGGGCTGGACGCGGACCCGCGGATGAGCCGGGTGATCCGCGGCCAGGTCGCCGTGGCCACCACAGTCGGCAAGGTGCGACGCGTCCGGTTGCACCCGGGCAATCCGCCAGCAACCCGGCAGGCCGTCGACGCGATCATGGCAGCCGACCTGGTGGTGCTCGGCCCGGGTTCGTGGTTCACCAGCGTCATACCGCACGTGCTGGTGCCGCAGCTCGCCGCCGCGTTGCAGGCCACCACGGCACGACGGGCCCTGGTGCTCAACCTGGTGTCGGAGCCGGGGGAGACCGCCGGCTTCTCCGCCGAGCGCCACCTGCATGTGTTGGCCCAGCATGCACCCGGTTTCACCGTGCACGACATCGTGGTCGACGCCGCGAGCGTGCCCAGCGAGCGGGAGCGCGAACAGCTCAGGCGAACGGCCGCGATACTAGACGCCGCAGTCGAGTTTGCCGAGGTGTCCCGACCTGGTACACCATTACATGACCCTGCGAGACTGGCAGCGGCTCTGGAGCGGGTGAGACTACGGGGGAACGGGTCCAACCGCACACAGCAGGAGCAAACGATTCCTACACCCGCCGCCTGGCCGGTCGACGAGAGGTGAGAATTTCGTGGCGATGACTGCCGAGGTCAAGGACGAACTGAGTCGGCTGGTGATCACTTCGGTGACTGCGCGGCGCGCCGAGGTGGCGTCACTGCTGCGCTTCGCCGGGGGACTGCACATCGTCGCCGGCCGTGTGGTGGTGGAGGCCGAGGTCGATCTCGGCATCATCGCCCGCCGGCTGCGCAAGGACATCCACGACCTGTACGGGTACAACGCCGTCGTGCACGTGCTGTCGGCCTCGGGCCTCCGCAAGAGCACGCGCTACGTCGTGCGCGTCGCGCAGGACGGTGAGGCCCTGGCCCGCCAGACCGGCCTACTGGATCTGCGCGGACGACCCGTTCGCGGACTGCCCGCCCAGGTGGTGGGCGGCAGCGTCGGTGACGCCGAAGCCGCCTGGCGTGGTGCGTTTTTGGCGCATGGATCCCTCACCGAGCCGGGCCGGTCGTCGGCGCTGGAGATCAGCTGCCCGGGGCCGGAGGCGGCGCTGGCGCTTGTCGGTGCGGCGCGGCGTCTGGGTGTGGGCGCAAAGGCGCGTGAGGTACGCGGAGCCGACCGAGTGGTGGTGCGCGACGGTGAGGCGATCGGAGCGCTGCTGACCCGGATGGGTGCCCAGGACACGCGGCTGACCTGGGAGGAGCGCCGGATGCGGCGCGAGGTCCGGGCCACGGCCAACCGACTCGCCAACTTCGACGACGCCAACCTGCGGCGCTCTGCGCGTGCGGCGGTGGCTGCCGCCGCACGGGTCGAGCGGGCGCTGCACATCCTTGGCGACACCGTGCCGGATCACCTGTCTGCCGCAGGCAGGCTGCGCGTTGAGCATCGCCAGGCCTCGCTGGAGGAGCTGGGCCGGCTGGCCGAACCGCCGATGACGAAAGACGCTGTGGCCGGCCGGATTCGACGACTGCTGTCGATGGCCGACCGCAAGGCCAAACAGGATGGGATTCCCGACACGGAGTCCGCGGTCACCGCGGACCTGCTCGACGACGCCTGACCGCCCGGCGCCCGGTTGCGCACGAGTGTCCGACAAGCGCCGAGTGTGGGGCTTCTCGTCGAGAATCGGCCGACTTGTCGACGACAAGCGCCACAGTCGAGGCGGGCGAATTCCTCGGCGTGGCCGCCTGCACTGACCAGCCTGCACGGACTCATCCGTTCGCTACTAGGCTGTTCGCGGGCAGTTCATCACCGACTAAGGAGACATGCGTGACCATCCGCGTAGGCGTTAACGGCTTCGGTCGCATTGGACGGAACTTCTTCCGGGCACTCGACGCGCAGAAGGCCGCGGGTGCCAACACCGACATCGAGATCATCGCGGTCAACGACCTCACCGACAACGCGACGCTCGCTCACCTGCTGAAGTTCGACTCGATCCTGGGCCGGCTGCCCTACGAGGTCAGCCTCGAGGGCGAGGACACCATCGTCGTCGGCGACACCAAGATCAAGGCACTCGAGGTCAGGGAAGGTCCGGCGGCGCTGCCCTGGGGCGACCTCGGCGTCGACGTCGTCATCGAGTCCACCGGCATCTTCACCAAGCGCGACAAGGCCCAGGGGCACCTGGACGCGGGCGCCAAGAAGGTCATCATCTCCGCTCCCGCGAGCGATGAGGACATCACGATCGTTCTCGGCGTGAACGATGACAAGTACGACGGCAGCCAGAACATCATCTCCAACGCGTCGTGCACCACGAACTGCCTCGGCCCGCTGGCCAAGGTGCTCAACGATGAGTTCGGCATCGTCAAGGGCCTCATGACCACGATCCACGCCTACACCCAGGATCAGAACCTGCAGGACGGTCCGCACAGCGACCTGCGCCGTGCGCGCGCCGCCGCGCTGAACATCGTGCCGACCTCCACGGGTGCCGCCAAGGCCATCGGCCTGGTGCTCCCGGAGCTGAAGGGCAAGCTCGACGGCTACGCGCTGCGGGTGCCGATCCCCACGGGTTCGGTCACCGACCTGACCGCCGAGCTCGCGAAGTCGGCCAGCGCCGCGGATATCAACGCCGCGATGAAGGCCGCCGCCGAGGGCAAGCTCAAGGGCATCCTGAAGTACTACGACGCGCCGATCGTCTCGAGCGATATCGTCACCGACCCGCACAGCTCGATCTTCGACTCGGGCCTGACCAAGGTGATCGACAACCAGGCGAAGGTTGTGTCCTGGTACGACAACGAGTGGGGCTACTCCAACCGTCTCGTCGATCTCGTCGCGCTGGTCGGCAAGTCGCTCTAGGGCGAGCGAAGCAACGGGAGGACAGGCACTCGCATGGCCGTCAAGACGCTTGACGATTTGCTGGCCGAGGGCGTCGAGGGTCGGGGTGTGCTGGTGCGCTCCGACCTCAACGTCCCGCTCGACGACACTGGCGCCATCACGGATCCGGGGCGGATCATCGCCTCGGCGCCGACGCTGAAGGCACTCGCCGATGCCGGAGCCAAGGTCGTGGTCACCGCCCACCTCGGTCGTCCGAAGGGCGGGCCGGATCCGAAGTTCTCGCTGGCTCCGGTCGCGGCGGCGCTCGGCGAACACCTGGGCAGGCACGTGCAGCTGGCCGGTGATGTGGTCGGCACCGACGCGCTGGCCCGAGCCGAGGGTCTGACCGACGGCGATGTCCTCCTGCTGGAGAACATCCGCTTCGACCCACGGGAGACCAGCAAGGACGACGCCGAGCGACTCGCACTGGCCAAGGCGCTCGTCGAACTCGTCGGTGATGACGGTGCCTTCGTCTCCGACGGCTTCGGTGTGGTGCACCGCAAGCAGGCGTCGGTGTATGACGTTGCGACGCTGCTGCCGCACTACGCGGGGACGTTGGTGGCCACCGAGGTGAAGGTGCTCGAGCAGCTGACCAGTTCGACGGAGCGTCCCTACGCCGTCGTGCTGGGCGGCTCGAAGGTGTCGGACAAGCTGGCCGTCATCGAGAACCTGGCCACCAAGGCCGACAGCATCGTCATCGGCGGCGGAATGTGCTTCACATTCCTTGCGGCACAGGGTGTTTCGGTGGGGACCTCGCTGCTGCAGGAGGAGATGATCGACACCTGCCGCAAGCTCCTCGAGGAGTACGGCGATGTCATCCATCTGCCGGTGGACATCGTCGTCGCCGAGCGCTTCGCCGCCGACTCACCGGCGGAGACGGTAGCCGCCGATCAGATCCCCGAGGGCAAGATGGGACTGGACATCGGCCCGGAGTCGGTCAAGCGATTCACCGCGCTGCTGTCCAACGCCAGGACGGTGTTCTGGAACGGGCCGATGGGTGTGTTCGAGTTCCCGGCGTTCGCCGCAGGCACCAAGGGTGTCGCGGAGGCCATAATCACCGCCACCGGCAAGGGCGCGTTCAGTGTTGTCGGCGGTGGCGACTCAGCCGCAGCGGTGCGCCAACTCGGACTTCCCGAGGATGGCTTCTCGCACATCTCGACCGGTGGCGGCGCATCCCTGGAATACCTTGAGGGCAAGGACCTGCCCGGTATCGACGTCCTTCAGTAACACCGACGTCCTTCAGTAGTACAGACCAACGAGGAGTCACACGTGAGCCGCAAGCCGCTGATCGCCGGCAACTGGAAGATGAACCTCAATCATTTCGAGGCCATCGCACTGGTACAGAAGATCGCATTCTCGTTGCCGGACAAGTACTTCGACAAGGTCGATGTCACCGTCATCCCGCCGTTCACCGATCTGCGCAGCGTTCAGACGCTTGTTGACGGCGATAAGCTGCGGCTCACCTACGGTGCGCAGGACGTGTCGCAGCACGACTCCGGTGCATACACCGGCGAGATCAGCGGTGCGTTCCTGGCCAAGCTCGGGTGCACGTTCGCCGTCGTCGGGCACTCCGAGCGTCGGACGTATCACAACGAGGACGACGCGTTGGTGGCCGCCAAGGCCGCCGCGGCGCTCAAGCACGGTTTGACCCCGATCGTCTGCATCGGGGAGGGCCTGGAGATCCGCGAGGCCGGTGACCACGTTGCCTACAACGTGCGCCAACTCAAGGGCTCGCTGGCGGGCCTGTCGGCCCAGCAGATCGCCGCGGTGGTCATCGCCTACGAGCCGGTGTGGGCGATTGGCACCGGACGAGTCGCCAGTGCAGCCGACGCCCAGGAGGTGTGCGCGGCGATCCGGACCGAACTCGCAGAACTCGCCTCGGCCGATATCGCGGCAACGGTGCGGGTCCTGTACGGCGGTTCGGTCAGCGCGAAGAACGTCGGCGAGATCGTCGCCCAGGGCGATGTCGACGGTGCCCTGGTCGGCGGGGCGTCACTCGACGGCGAGCAGTTCGCGATCCTGTCCGCGATCGCCGCGGGCGGACCTCTGCCCTGACCTGCGGCTGCCGCCTCGGACTCGGTCCTGCGGTAGGCGAGGCGGTTTCCGGCTGACGGCGCCAGGACTGTACTCTGGTCGCCATGTTCCTGGCTCTGCAGATCACCCTCGTCGTCACCAGCCTGTTGGTGGTGTTGCTGGTGTTACTGCACCGTGCCAAGGGTGGCGGCCTGTCAACCCTGTTCGGTGGCGGCGTGCAGTCCAGCCTCTCGGGCTCGACCGTGGTCGAGAAGAACCTGGACCGGTTGACCTACTTCGTCACCGGCATCTGGCTGGTGTCGATCATCGGCGTTGGACTGCAGATCAAGTACGGCGTCTAGCTGCACTGACCACGGCCGCTGGCGCACCCTATTTCGGTGGGTGGAAGCCGCCGATGCTCTGTTCCAGTAGTTCGGCCAGCCGCAGTGGGGTGCGGTCCTCGAACATCGGGCCGATGAGCTGAACTCCCACCGGTAGGCCCTCGGGTGAGCGTCCCGCTGGTATGGCGGTGGCGGGCAGGCCGGGCATGGTCGCCAGGCCGGCCCAGACGAATTGGTCGGCGAACGGGTACTCGACGCCGTCGATGTCGATGTGCCGCTCCGCCAGGGTGAGTTCGTGGTCGTGGGGGAACGCGGGAGTGGGCGTTATCGGGCACACCAAGGCGTCGAACTGGGCGAAGAGCTGGCGCCAGCGGTGGCGGTGGAGTTCGCGACGGTTGTTCGCCTCGATCCAGTCGCGGTGGCTGAACACCGGGCCGCGCAACCACGCCGTGTCGAATTCCCGTTCGTCAGGGTTCAGTCCAGCGGCGTCGGTCCGCAGCTGTTCGTACTTCTCCACGGGATAACTCGCGGCGGCATACGACGTCAGTAGCTCGATGTAGAGCGTGGCGGCTTCGACCAGGTCAGGTAGCAGCGGACTGTGCCGTTGGACCGTCGCGCCGCCGTCGACAAGCGCGTCGGCGACCCGATCCACGGCGGCTCGCACAGCGGACCCGGTCGCAATGAGCGGATGCTCGTCGAGGACCAGGACACGGAAGTCGCACAGCCGTGCGTGGCGCGCTGGCGGCAGAGCCAAGTCGAACGCAACACCCAGTGTCAGCGGGTCCGGTCCAGCCATCACGTCCAACAGCAGCGCGACGTCGCGGGCAGTGCGTGCCATCGGACCGACGACCGCTAGGTCGCCGACGGCAGGCAATGCAGGTGCGGGCGGCGGGACCATACCGCGGTCGGCCACCAGCCCGAGTGTGGGCTTGTGTGCGTAGATGCCGCAGAAATGCGCGGGGGTGCGCAGTGAGCCGGCCATGTCCGAGCCGATGGACAACGCGCCGAATCCGGACGCCAGGGCAGCCGCTGATCCACCGGAGGATCCGCCCGCCGTGCGATCGTGATCCCACGGGTTGTTGGTGGTGCCGTAGATCGCATTGAAGCTCTGCAGATCTTGCAGCATGAACGGCACATTGGTCTTACCGAGCACCACCGCGCCAGCGGCCTTGAGCCGCGCCACTTGGACTGCGTCCTCGGCCGGCATGTAGTTCCTGTGCAGGGGCATGCCCCAGGTCGTGGGCAGCCCGGCGATGTTGTAGGACTCCTTGACCGTCACGGGGATACCGAGCAGCAGCCGATCCTCGCCGCGAGCGCGCGCCTGGTCGGCACCGCGTGCGGCGACCCGCGCACGATCAAAGTCCGGCACACAGACCGAGTTGATCGCGTTGTCGTCCCGCTCGATGCGGGCGATCGCCTCGTCGGTCAGTTCCACCGATGTCACCTCACCGGCACGCAACGCCGTCGCGAGATCTTCGGCCGATTGAAAACTTCGCTCCATGAATCCGACGCTATCGGCTTGCCGCAGGGGACATAAAACCGCGCTTCGCGCAACAGAATTCGGTGTCGGGCCCGTGAGGCCCCGTCACACCCCTGCGGTGACGGAGGTGGTGTCCTTGTCCGGGTCTGCGTCCCTGTCGGGATCGGGGACCTTGGGCCACCCGCGGTGAAGGCGGGTCCTGACGATCTGCGGCCACCAGAACCAGCGCCCCAGAAGCGACGCGATGGCCGGGGTCATGAACGATCGCACGATCAGCGTGTCGAACAGCAGCCCCAGCGCAATGGTGGTGCCGACCTGGGCCATGACCTTCAGATCGCTGAAGGCGAATGTCGCCATGGTGGCCGCGAAGACGAGGCCGGCCGAGGTGACGACCGAGCCGGTGCCCTCCATCGCGCGGATGATGCCGGTCTTCAGGCCACCGGGCAGCTCCTCCTTGAGCCGCGAGACAAGCAACAGGTTGTAGTCAGACCCCACCGCCAGAAGCAGGATGACGGACATCGGCAGCACCATCCAGTGCAGTTCCAGACCGATGAGGTGCTGCCAGAGGAGCACCGATAGGCCGAACGACGCGCCGAGGGACAGCAGCACCGTGCCGACGATCGTCGCCGATGCGACCACACTGCGCGTGATGACCAGCATGATGATGAAGATCAGTGTCACCGCGGCGATTCCGGCGATCAGCAGGTCGTAGTGCGCCCCGTCCCGCATGTCCTTGTAGGTGGCGGCGGTGCCGGCCAGGTAGATCGTGGAGCCCTCCAGCGGAGTGCCCTTGATGGCCTCCTTGGCTGCGGTCCTGATCTTGTCGACGTGCGATATGCCCTCCGACGTCGCCGGGTCGCCCTCGTGGCTGATGATGAACCGGACCGACTTGCCGTCGGGTGAGATGAAGTTCTTGATACCGCGTTTGAAGTCCTCGTTGTCGAAGATCTCCGGCGGCAGGTAGAACGAGTCGTCGTTGCGAGCCTGATCGAAGGCGTCGCCCATCGCGGTCGAGTTCTCCGAGGCCTCCTGCTGCCGAAGCTGCTGGCCCTGCTGCGTGGCGTACTGCCGCAGCATCATGTCCTTCATCGACCTCATGGTCTCGATCTGCTGAGGCAGCAGTGTGACCAGTTGAGGCATCAGCGAATCGAGGCGTTCCAGGTCTGGAAGCAGTGCCTGGATGTCGTCGGTCATGGTGTTGATGCCGTCAAGCGTGTCGAAGATGGATCGGATCGCCCAGCAGCCGGGGATGTTGTAGCAGTGCGGTTCCCAGTAGAAGAAGTTGCGCATCGGACGGAAGAAGTCGTCGAAATTGGCGATGTTGTCGCGCAATTCGGCGACGTCGATCGTCATGTTCCTGGTCTGAGCCACCATCTGGTGAGTGACGTCGGCCATCTGCGTCATCAGGCTCGACATCTTCTCCATGGTGTCGACGTTGCGCTGCATCTCGTCGGCCTGCACCAGCATGTCGGCGTTGCGGTCCTGGGTGTACTTGTCGTTGAGCGTCTGCGTGGTGCCCTGCATGCTGAGCATGAACGGGATCGTGGTGTGCTCGATCGGCTTACCCTCGGGCCGCGTGATGGTCTGGACCCGCGCGATGCCCGGGGTCTTGAAGATCGTCTTGGCGATCTTGTCGATGACGAGGAAGTCGGTGGAGTTCCGCAGGTCGTGATCGCTCTGGACCATCAGCAGTTCCGGATTCATCCGGGCGGTGTCGAAGTGCCGGTCCGCGACGGCGTAGCCGAGGTTGGCCGGCATGTCAGCGGGCACGTAGACGCGGTTGTCATAGTTGGTCGCGTAGCCGGGCAGCGTGAGCAGGCCGACAAGGGCCAGGGCGATGGTCGCGACCAGAATTGGGCCGGGCCACCGGACGACGACGGTGCCCACCCGGCGCCAGCCACGCGACCGGATGCTGCGCTTGGGTTCGAAGAGGCCGAAGCGTCCGCCCAGCAGGATCACCGCGGGCCCCAGGGTCAGCGCGGCGATGACGGCGACGAACGTGCCCACCGCGCATGGCACGCCCATGGTCTGGAAGTACGGCAGTCGAGTGAAGGACAGGCACAGCATGGCGCCGGCGATGGTCAGACCTGACCCCAGCACGACGTGGGCGGTGCCGCCGAACATGGTGTAGAAGGCGGACTCTCGGTCCTCACCCGCGCCGCGCGCCTCCTGGTATCGGCCGATGGCGAAGATGGCGTAGTCGGTTCCCGCCGCAATCACCATGAGCGTCAACAGGCTTGTCGCGAACGTCGACAGCCCGATGATCTCGTAGTAGCTGAGGAACGCGACGATGCCACGGGCGGCCCCGAGCTCGACGAACACCATCAGCAGCACCAGGATCATGGTGGCGAAGGATCGGTAGACGACAAGGAGCATGCCGGCGATCACGAGAAGGGTGATGACGGTGACCTTGATCATGCTCTTGTCACCGGCGTGGTGTTGATCCGCCGTCAGCGCCGCGCCACCGGTGACGTAGGCCTTGATGCCCGGCGGCGCAGGTGTCTCGTCAACGATGGAGCGGACGGCGTCGACCGATTCGTTGGACAGCGTCTCGCCCATGTTGCCGCGCAGATAGATCTGGACGTAGGCGGATTTGGAGTCATTGCTCTGCGAGCCCGAGGCCGTCAGCGGATCACTCCAGAAGTCCGCCACGTGCTCGACGTGAACCGTGTCGTCCTGGAGCTTCTTGACCAGCTCGTCGTAGAAGCGATGGGCGTCGGCCCCCAGCGGCTGTTCGCCCTCCAGGATGATCATCGCGCTGCTGTCGGAGTCGAACTCCTCGAAGTTGCTGCCGATCTGCTTCATCGACACCATCGACGGTGCGTCCTTGGCGTTCATCGACACCGTGTGCGCTTGGCCGACCTCCTCAAGCGACGGTACGGCGACATTGGTGAACACCGTCAGTGCCAGCCAGCCGAGCACGATGGGGACTGCCAGGAGGTGGATGGCCCGCGCGATCCTCGGTCGCTCGGGCTTCGAATGCGCTGCCTTCGAATGCCCTGGACTCGACTCGACGTCCACTCGCTTGCCCCCTAGATCAGGCCGTCCTCCGTGGGCCGGAGGAGGCCGACGCGTCACACGGTGCGCCGTCGCGCGTCATCTATCTAGCCTGTCAAAGTGTCTGCTGTCAATCGGGCGCGACCGTCGGGCGCGACCACCCATCCTCGCAGCTCACAGCACATTCACAGGTAATTGCCAGGCGCCGTGGACCCTCGCCCTGCGACGGGTTCCGCGCACACCGATACTGGACGCATGGCAGACGGCGCGGACATCAGTCTCGAACCCATCGGCTCGGTACGTCGCACCGAGGTCGGTCGTGAGGCCACCGAGCCGATGCGGGAGGACATTCGGCTACTTGGCACGATCCTGGGCGACACCGTCCGCGAGCAGAGTGGCGAAGCGGTATTCGACCTCGTCGAGCGTGCCCGGGTCGAGTCGTTCCGGGTTCGCCGGTCCGAGATCGACCGCAGCGAACTCGCGGGTCTGTTCGACGACATCGACATCCACCAGGCCATCCCCGTCATCCGTGCCTTCACACACTTCGCCCTGCTCGCCAACGTCGCCGAGGACATCCACCGGGAGCGTCGACGGGCCGTCCACGTCGCGGCGGGCGAACCGCCGCAGGACAGCAGCCTGGCGGCGACGTACCTGAAGCTGGAGTCGGCCGACCTGGACGCCGCCACGGTCGCCGACGCGCTCACCGGTGCGCTGGTGTCACCCGTGATCACCGCGCACCCCACCGAGACGCGCCGCCGCACCGTTTTCGACACCCAGCACCGCGTCACCGAGCTGATGCGTCTGCACGCCCAGGGTCACACCCGTACCGACGACGGTCGCAGCATTGAACTCGAGCTTCGCCGCAACATTCTGGTGCTGTGGCAGACGGCGCTGATCCGGCTGTCGCGGTTGAAGATCCAGGACGAGATCGAGACCGGTCTGCGGTACTACCCGGCAGCCTTCTTCGAGGTCATCCCTGCGGTCAACGCTGAGGTGCGCGCCGCGCTTCAGGCGCGCTGGCCCGACGCGCACATCCTGGACGAGCCGATCCTGGCGCCGGGGTCCTGGATCGGCGGTGACCGCGACGGCAATCCGAACGTCACCGCCGAGGTGGTGCGACTGGCGACCGGAAGCGCGGCCCACACGGCGCTTGCGCACTACTTCGACGAGCTCACCTCGCTGGAGGAGGAGCTGTCGATGTCGGTGCGGCTGGTGTCGATCAGCGACGAACTGGCTGCCCTGGCCGACGCGTGCGCCGAACCGGCGCGGGCCGACGAGCCCTACCGGCGAGCCCTGCGGGTGATCCACGGCCGGCTCACCGCGACGGCCGCGGAGATTCTCGACCGCCAACCGGAGCGTCTCCTGGCCCTCGACGTGCCGCGATACGAGACGCCGGGGGAGTTTCTGGCCGACCTCGACGTCGTGGACAGCTCACTGCGGTCCAACGGGAGCGTGCTGCTGGCCGACGATCGGCTGGCCCGGCTGCGGGAGGCCGTGCGGGTCTTCGGCTTTCACCTGTCCGGCCTCGACATGCGGCAGAACTCCGACGTGCATGAGGAGGTCGTCGCCGAACTGCTGGCCTGGGCGGGAGTGCACGCCGACTACCGATCGCTGCCCGAGGAGCAGCGCATCGAGGTACTGGTCGCCGAACTCGCCACCCGCAGGCCGCTCGTCGGCGCGGGCGCTGAGCTGTCCGAGCTCGCCCGCAAGGAACTCGACATCGTGGCGGCCGCGAGCCGGGCGGTGCGGGTGTTCGGGCCCAAGGCGGTGCCGAACTACATCATCTCGATGTGTCAGTCGGTGTCGGACATGCTCGAGGCGGCGATCCTGTTGAAGGAGGCAGGCCTACTCGACGCGTCCCAAGGCGAGGTCGCCGCCGGAGCGGCTCCTGTGGGAGGGGTGTACTGCCCCGTCGGCATCGTGCCGCTGTTCGAGACCATCGACGATCTGCAGCGCGGCTCGTCGATACTCGAAGCCGCCCTCGACCTCCCGCTGTATCGCGCACTGGTGCACGCCCGCGGCGAGCACCAGGAGGTGATGCTCGGCTACTCCGACTCGAACAAGGACGGCGGCTACCTCGCGGCGAACTGGGCGCTCTATCGCGCCGAGCTGGACCTGGTGGAGTCGGCCAGCAAGACCGGGATCCGGTTGCGGCTGTTCCACGGCCGCGGCGGCACCGTGGGTCGCGGAGGTGGTCCCAGTTATGACGCCATCCTCGCGCAGCCGCCCGGAGCGGTGCAGGGTTCGCTGCGGATCACCGAGCAGGGTGAGGTCATCGCGGCCAAGTACGCCGAGCCGCGCGCAGCCCACCGCAACCTCGAGACGCTTCTGGCCGCGACACTCGAATCGACACTGCTCGACGTTGAGGGCCTGGGAGACGAGGCCGAGCCCGCCTACGCGGTGCTCGACGATCTGGCCGCAAGAGCACAGCGGTCCTATTCCGAATTGGTGCACGAGACACCGGGTTTCGTGGAGTACTTCAAGGAGTCCACGCCGGTCAGTGAGATAGGTGCGCTCAACATCGGGAGCAGACCCGCCTCCCGCAAGCCCACCACGGCGATCTCCGACCTGCGCGCCATACCGTGGGTGCTGGCCTGGAGCCAGTCGCGAGTGATGCTGCCTGGCTGGTACGGCACGGGTACGGCGTTCGAGGAGTGGATCGCCGCAGGCCCCGAAACCCCGCAGGCGCGCATCGAGGTGCTCCAGAGCCTGTACGCACGCTGGCCGTTCTTCCGCACCGTGCTGTCCAACATGGCCCAGGTGATGGCCAAGGCCGATATGGGTCTGGCGGCGCGCTACTCCGAACTGGTCGACGATGAAGCGTTGCGGCACAGGGTCTTCGACAAGATCGTCGACGAGTACCGCCGCACCCTGCGCATGCACAAGCTGATCACCGGTCAGGACGATCTGCTCGCCGACAACCCGGCGCTCGCGCGGTCGGTGTTCAACCGGTTCCCGTACCTGGAACCGCTCAATCACCTGCAGGTCGAACTGTTGCGCCGCTTCCGCGCGGGCGACGCCGAGGAACTCGTGCAGCGCGGCATCCTGCTCACCATGAGCGGGCTGGCGACCGCGTTGCGCAACAGCGGATAGCGTCAGAGGTGCAGGGCGGCGAGCCGGTCGACCGCGGTTCGCAGTGCCTGAATGAATGCCGGTGAACCGGTGTGCCCGGAGTCCTCGACGATCTGCAGGTTCGCGGCCGGCCACGCCCGAGCCAGTCGCCAGGCGGTGTCGGGCGGGCAGCTCAGATCGTGGCGACCGTGGACGAGTTCGGCGGGAATGTGGGCGATCCGGTGCACGTCGTCGATCAGCTGATCGGGCCGTAGCCACGCCCGGTTGCCGAAGTAGTGCGCGCACAATCGCACGAACGCGATGCGGTCGGGCCCCATCCGTTGCCCGTAGCTCCCCGGCCGCCCATCGGATTCGTGGGCGATGAGAGAGTCCTCCCACGCACACCAGTCGTAGGCGGCGCGTTCACGCACCGCTTCCTCGGGGCTGCTCACCAAGTCGAGATAGGCGGTGATGAGGTCGTAGGTGTCGGGTTCGGCGGTCGTGATGCCTGCACCCCGGCGGAAGGCGTCCCACTCGCCGGGCCGGAACCGCGCCGCGCCACCGTAGAGCCACTCGATCTCGGCCGGGGACGACGTCGTCACCGCGACCAGAAGCATGCCGAGGACGCGCTCGGGGTGGCGCTGCGCGTAGGCGAGGGCCAGCGTGGCTCCCCAGGATCCGCCGTAGACCATCCATCGGTCGACACCGATGTGTTCGCGTAGCCGTTCCATATCCTCGACGAGGTGCCACGTGGTGTTCTCGGCCAGGCTCACCGAGGAATCGGCGGCGTTCGGCAGGCTCTCACCGCACCCGCGCTGGTCGAAGATCACCGGACGGAACACCAACGGGTCAAACAGTTTCCGGCTGCCGCGACTTCCGCCACCTCCCGGCCCGCCGTGCACACACACCACCGGTATGCCGTCCGGGTTGTCGCCGATCTCCCAGTAGACCTGCTGGCCGTCACCGACGTCGAGCATGGCCATGAACTCAGGCCCGCTCGTAGTCGACCGGGCACGCGTCGGCCGCGCGGGCCACACCGCCGATCTGTGCCGGCACGGGACGCGGGTGTGTCCGCCAGCCCGGCACGAATCGGTACCGGCCGAGCAGATGGATCATGGCGGCGCTCATCGCGGACAGCGAGAACGGCTGCGCGGGGCAGGTGTGTCGACCGTGGCCGAAGGCGGTTACCAGCATCGGCGAGGCAAGCGCGGTGGTGTCGGCCAGACGGTGACGATGCCAATGATCGGGATCCCAGGAGTCCAGCCCCGGCGCGGCCGAGGTGTTCAGCAGCGGCAGCAGTGTCGCGATCGTCCACCCCGCAGGGACCTCCACCACGCCGTTGCCGGTGTCGAACGTCACTGGGGCCACAGTGGCACGCGACATTATCGAACGCTGCGCCATCCGGGTGCTCTCCAGTGCGCAGCGCTGGGCCAGCTCACGGTCGCCCGCGATGACCTCGCGCAGGATGTCGGGGTGCTCGATGAGATCGACGATCGCCCAGCCGAGGGCGGCCATCAGGTTCGACATCGACGCGATGTGAATCAACGCGACATCCATCGCAATACCCCGGTGTCGCACGTCGTGCGACTCATCGGACCAGGCCTGCACGATCCGGTCGAACAGCGTGCCCTCGGGCTCGGAATCGCTGTGGTCCAGTGCTGTTGCGATCACATCGGCGATATCGTCGAGTGCCGCGCGCTCAGCGGACATCTGCGATGCCGCAACCTCCGCCATCGCATCCGGGTGAACGAACGCGTCTGACCCGTCGAGTGTGTCGAACGCGCGGACCAGGCGTTCAAACGCGTCGCCGTCCGCGCAGCCCGGTGCTCCCCACGACGCCAGCCCCATCCGGTGCCCGAGCCTGCGGGTGAGCGCGAACAGATCCACCGACCCGCGATCGCCCAACTCGGCATCGGTCGCGTCCAGCGCGTGTTCGAGGTTGGTCAAATAGGACGTCACGTCATCACGCCGGAAGAGCGAACCGGGCAGTGTGCGGCGGCCGGCGAAGATCTCGTCGGGCAGCTTGCGCCGCAGCATGAGGTAGTCGGCCACACCCTTGCTGGCGGTCTCCTCGAGCAGTGCGTAGAACGATTCGACGCCGGTGGGGGAGAAGGTGAACAGGATGTGATTGCCGCCGCTCACCACGACGAAGGAGTCACCGTGGCGGGCACGGGCCTCGGCGATCGCGGCGACGGCATCGTCCACGGGGACATCCCACGGGAGGCCGACGCCCACGGCGGTGGGCAGAGTGTCCTGCGGCGCAGGCACCGACTAGAGGCCGGTGCTCTTGCGCACCGCGTTCACCGCGCCACGCACCGCATTCTCGGTCGCGGCCCACGGGGCCATCACTGACTCGCCGAGCGCCACGATGCGCTCGACGCGATCGACGATGGCCTCCAGACGCTCCACCACACCGATGAGACGAGGCGCCAGTTCATCGATGCGCGTGATGGTTTCGTTGAACCGGGCCAGGGTGGCGTCGAGGGCGACCGTCGAGTTACCCAGGTCTGACAGCGCGTCGCCGAGGTCGCCGAGGACCGCGTCGACCTGTTCCACGGTGACATCGGCGTTGAGCGCGGCCTGGGTCAGTGTCTTGATGCGTTCGCGTCCCGTGCGGGGGCGCGGTGTGCGACCGGAGGTGTCAGCCATGGTGTTCAGTATGCGTGGGCGAGAGTTTGGCCGCTGCGGCTTCGTCGAGGAGCCATACCGTCAAATCTCGTCCGACACCGCCTGCGCCCGGGATGTCCACGGGTGCCGCACCATTCACCGCGGCGGCGACGGCATCGGCCTTCTCGGCGCCGGCAACCACCAGCCACACCTGTCGTGACCGCGCAACCGCGGGCAACGTCAGGGTGATCCGCCGGGGCGGCGGTTTGGGGGAGTCGGTGACGCCGACGACCAGGCGAGTGGTCTCGCGGACGGCTGCGGTGTGCGGGAACAGCGAGTTGATGTGTCCCTCACCACCCATGCCGAGCAGATGCACGTCAAAACTCGGTGTTGGTCCGCCGTCCGGTGCATTGGCGGCCAGCACCTGCTCGTAGGCCAGTGCCGCGGCGTCGATGTCATCGCCGAACTCACCGTCGCTGGCGGGCATCGCATGCACGTTGGACGCTGGAATGTCGATGTGGTCGAGCAGCGCCTCGCGCGCCTGCTTGTCGTTGCGGTCGTCATCGGCGGCGGGCACGTAGCGTTCGTCACCCCAGAACAGGTGCACCTTGGACCATTCGATGTCATCGTCGTTGTTGCCGACGTGCTTGAGCAGCTTGACGCCGGTGCCGCCTCCGGTGAGGACCACGTAGGCCGCTCCGCGTGCCTCGATCGCGGACGTGATCGCCTCCACCAGGCGGTCACCCGCGGCGGTGACCAAAGCGTCTGCGTCGGCGTACTTCTCGATGACGGTCTCAGACATACTGCACCCTCTCGATGCCCATTAGGGCCTCGTGGTAGATCTCATCGGCGTCGAGGCGGCGCATATCCTCGGCGAGGCAGTCACGAGTCTCTCTGCGCGCCAAAGGAACCAGCGCGTCGGGCCGACCCGTGCGGGTCAGAGAGGCGGTGACGCCCTCCTGCGGGCGACTCAGCGTGATGGTCTCGCTGGCCCTGACCAACTCGACCCGCAGGTCGCCGACGACGCGAGTCACGGGACCGTCGATTCGGCTTGCGAGCCAGCCGGCCAGCAGGTCCAGCGCCGGCTCGGTCTTCAGCCCCGAAACCACAGCCGACTCGACGGGTTCGAACGGTCCCTGATCCAACGTGGAGGTGAGCAGCGCGCGCCAGTACGTGATCCTGCTCCACGCCAGGTCGGTGTCACCGGAGGTGTATCCCGTGTTTCTGCCGTGAATCGACGCCATCGGATCGGCGACGTTGGTGGCGTCGGTGATGCGGCGAATCGCCAGCTGTCCCAGGGGATCCTGCGCGGGTACCGGCGGTGCAACGTCGGGCCACCACGTCACGACCGGGGTGTCGGGCAGGAGGAACGGGACGACGACGCTGTAGGCGTGATTGGCGAGGGGACCGGAGAGTCGCAGCACCACCACCTCGTTTGCGCCCGCGTCTCTGCCGACACGCAGCTGCGCGTCGAGGCGGGCATCGGTGGCGAGCCGGTCACCCGGGACGACGACGATGACGCGACATGGATGCTCGCGACTCGCGGCGTTGGCTGCCTCGATCGAGTCCTCCAGCATGGCCTCGCTGTCGGGCGCGATGACCAGCGTCAGGACCCGTCCCAGGGTTATCGCGCCACCCTCCTCGCGCAGGGCCACGATCTTCTTGCTGATGGCGCCGGTGCTGGTGCCCGGCATATCGACAATCATGGCCGCCTCCATTCCCGGCCGGTCCGATGCATCATCTCGAACGCCGACTTCGGCCCCCACGTGCCCGATTCGTACGGGTCGGGTTTGCCGTGGGAGGCCCAGTACTCCAGGGCGGGATCCAATATCTTCCAGGACAACTCGACCTCGGCGTTGACCGGGAAGAGGGATGGCTCGCCGAGCAGCACATCGAGGATCAGCCGCTCGTAGGCCTCGGGGGACTCCTCGGCGAACGCCGAACCGTAGGAGAAGTCCATGTTGACGTCGCGGACCTCCATGGCATTGCCCGGCACCTTGGAACCGAACCGGAGCGTGATGCCCTCATCGGGCTGCACCCTTATGACCAGGGCGTTCTGGCCGAGCTCCTCGGTCATAGTCGCGTCGAACGGCAGGTGCGGTGCCCGCTTGAACACCAGCGCGATCTCAGTGACCCTGCGGCCCAGTCGTTTTCCGGTGCGCAGGTAGAACGGCACCCCAGCCCACCGGCGGGTGTCGACATCCAGTGTGATCGCCGCGAACGTCTCGGTGACCGACGTCTTGGAGAAGCCCTCCTCGTCGAGCAGACCGACCACCTTCTCGCCGCCCTGCCAGCCCACCGCGTACTGCCCGCGTGACGTCGTCTCGTCGAGCGGTTCGGCGAGCCGGGTGGCGGAGAGGACCTTGATCTTCTCGGCCTGCAACTCGTGCGGCTGGAAGCTGACGGGCTCCTCCATCGCGGTGAGTGCCAGCAGCTGGATCAGATGGTTCTGGATGACGTCGCGGGCGGCGCCGATTCCGTCGTAATAGCCTCCGCGACCACCCAATCCGATGTCCTCGGCCATGGTGATCTGGACGTGGTCGACGTAGTGGGCGTTCCAGATCGGCTCGAACAGCTCGTTGGCGAAGCGCAGCGCCAGGATGTTCTGGACGGTCTCCTTGCCGAGGTAGTGGTCGATGCGGAACACCGACGACTCCGGGAACACACTGTTGACCACCCCGTTGAGTGCCTCGGCGCTCTTGAGGTCGTGGCCGAACGGCTTCTCGATGACCACCCGGCTCCAGCAGCCCTCGGGCTTGTTGGCCAGCCCGGACTTCGACAGCTGCTCGCACACCACGGGGAACGCATTGGGTGGGATCGACAGGTAGAAGGCGTGATTGCCGCCGGTACCGCGTTCGACGTCGAGCTTGGTCAACGTGTCCGACAGCCGCGCAAAGGCGGCGTCGTCATCGAACGTGCCCTGGACGAAGCGGATTCCCTCGGCCAGCCGATCCCACACCTCTTGACGGAACGGGGTGCGCGCGTGCTGCTTGACGGCGTCGTAGACCACCTTGCCGAAATCCTCGTCGGCCCAGTCCCGCCGGGCGAACCCGATCAGGGCGAACGACGGTGGCAGCAGCCCGCGGTTGGCCAGGTCATAGATCGCCGGCATGAGCTTCTTACGGGCGAGATCGCCCGTCACGCCGAAGATGACCACCGCGCACGGACCGGCGATATGCGGCATCCGCTTATCGCGTTTGTCGCGCAGCGGATTCACCCAGTCTGTCGGCTGGCTGCTGCAGTCGCTCATGTGCGTCCCCAGCTGTTCCGCGAGCCCTAGGACTTCTTCTCGTCCAACTGCGTCTGCGTCGCCTCGAGTAGCTCGTTCCATGACTTCTCGAACTTGTCCACGCCCTCGTCCTCGAGAACCTTGAATACGTCGACGAGGTCGATGCCGATGGCCTCGAGCTTGTCGAACACACCCTGCGCGGCGTCCGCGGTGCCCTTGATCGTGTCGCCCTTGACCTCGCCGTGGTCGGCGACGGCCTCGAGTGTCTTCTCCGGCATGGTGTTAACGGTGTTCGGGGCCACCAACTCGGTGACGTAGAGGGTGTCCGAGTAGTCCGGGTTCTTCACGCCCGTCGACGCCCACAGCGGGCGCTGAACGCGGGCGCCGTCGGCCTTGAGCGCCTCGAAGCGGTCACCGCCGACGAAAACCTTCTCGTAAGCGGCGTAGGCGAGTCGGGCGTTGGCCACACCGGCCTGGCCGCGAAGCGCCAGCGCGTCATCGGAGCCGATCTTCTCCAGCCGGGCGTCGATCTCGGTGTCCACGCGGGAGACGAAGAACGATGCGACGGAGTGGATCTTGGACAGATCGTGGCCCGCACTCTTGGCCTTCTCCAGGCCGGCCAGGTACGCGTCGATGACCGCCTTGTGGCGCTCGACCGAGAAGATCAGCGTGACGTTGACCGAGATGCCCTCGGCGATCACCGCGGTGATCGCAGGCAGGCCGGCCAGCGTCGCGGGAATCTTGATCAGCAGGTTGGGCCGGTCGACGATCTTCCAGAGCTCGATCGCCTGAAGGATGGTCTTGTCGGTGTCGTGGGCGAGCCGCGGATCCACCTCGATGGACACGCGGCCGTCGACGCCCTCGGACGCCTCGTAGGCCTTCGCGAGCACGTCACACGCGTTGCGCACGTCGTCGGTGGTCACCGTGCGGATGGTGGCGTCCACGTCGGCGCCACGCTCGGCGAGCTCCTTGACCTGCGCGTCGTAGGCGGTGCCCTTTGACAACGCCGCCTGGAAGATCGACGGGTTGGTGGTCACCCCGACGATGCTGCGGGTGTCGATGAGGTTCTGCAGGTTGCCGGTCTGCAGACGCTCACGCGACAGATCGTCGAGCCATACGGAAACGCCCGCGGCACTGAGCGCCGCGAGATTCGGGTTCTGAGTCATCCCATGCTCCTTAGTGCTTGATCTAGTTCGCTTGGTGGTTGTCAGTTGTCCACGCGCGGGTCGCGCTAGTTGTCCACGCGCGGGTCGCGCTAGTTGTCCATCGATCGTTCCGCGGCGGCCACCACTGCCTCCGCGGTGAAGCCGAACTCACGGAACAACGTCTTGTCGTCGGCGGATTCGCCGTAGTGCTCGATCGAGATGATCTCGCCGGTGTCGCCGACGAGCTTGTGCCAGCTCTGTGCGATGCCCGCCTCGACGGCCACGCGAGCGGAGACCTCGGGCGGCAGCACGCTGTCGCGGTACTCCTTGGGCTGGCTCTCGAACCACTCGACACACGGCATCGACACCACGTAGGCGACAACGTCCTTCTCGGCCAACTGCTTCCGGGCCTCAACGGCGAGCTGAAGTTCGGAGCCGGTGGCGATGATGATGACGTCGGCGTCATCGGCCGGATTGCCGCCGCCGAGCACATAACCGCCCTTGGCCACACCGTCGGAATCGGTGCCCTCGAGGACCGGAATGCCCTGGCGGGTCAGGATGAAGCCGACCGGACCACTGCTCGCGCCGCGCGCGATGATGTTGCGCCAGGCGTAGGCCGTCTCGTTCGGGTCACCGGGCCGCACGACGGACAGGTTCGGGATGGCGCGCAGCGCCGCGAGGTGCTCGATCGGCTGGTGCGTCGGACCGTCTTCACCGAGACCGATCGAGTCGTGCGTCCAGATGTAGATGGTGTCGATGTCCATCAGCGACGCGAGGCGCACCGCGGGCCTCATGTAGTCGGAGAACTGCAGGAACGTCCCGCCGAAGGCGCGCGTCGGCCCGTGCAGCACGATGCCGGACAGAATCGAGCCCATCGCGTGTTCGCGGATGCCGAAGTGCAGCACCCGGCCGTACCAGTCGGCGGTGAAGTCAGACGTCGAGATCGACGGCGGGCCGAACGACTTCACACCCTTGATGGTGGTGTTGTTGCTGCCGGCGAGATCGGCTGAGCCACCCCACAGTTCGGGCAACTTGGGCGCGACGTCGTTGAGCACCTGGCCGAAGGCGGCGCGGGTGGCCACCGCCTTGGAGCCCGGCTCCCAGTAGGTCAGATCGGCGTCCCAGCCCTCGGGCAGTTCCTGGGCCAGCA
Organism: Mycolicibacterium sp. 624; assembly: GCF_040548615.1. Classification (NCBI taxonomy): domain Bacteria; kingdom Bacillati; phylum Actinomycetota; class Actinomycetes; order Mycobacteriales; family Mycobacteriaceae; genus Mycobacterium; species Mycolicibacterium sp. 624. The sequence continues at coordinate 613,552 of NZ_JBEPRZ010000003.1, read as the reverse complement.
GCCGGTCCAGAAGCGCCTTGCGCTCGGGCTCGCGCAGCGCCCATGCATCGAAACCGGCCTGCCACTTCTCGTGGGCCTCGCGGCCCCGATCGACCAGCTTGCGGGTGTGCTCGATGACCTCGTCGCGGACCTCGAAGTTCTTCTCGGGATCGAACCCGAGGATCTTCTTGGTGGCGGCGACCTCCTCGTCGCCGAGCGCCGAGCCGTGCACGCCGCCGGTGTTCATCTTGGTGGGGGCGGGATAGCCGATGATGGTGCGGACCGCGATGAAGGACGGCTTGTCGGTGACCTTCCTGGCCTCCTCGATAGCCGCCTCGATATCGGTGACGTTCTCGCCGCCCTCGACCTCCTGCACATGCCAGCCGTACGCCCGGTAGCGCGCCACGACGTCCTCGGACAGCGCGATGTCGGTGTCGTGCTCGATCGAGATCTGGTTCTTGTCGTAGAACACGATGAGGTTGCCGAGCTGCTGCGTGCCCGCCAGTGACGACGCCTCGCTGGTGACGCCCTCCTCGATGTCGCCATCGGAGGCGATCACGTAGATGAAGTGGTCGAACGGGCTGTCGCCCGGCGCCGCGTCCGGATCGAAGAGCCCGCGCTCGTACCGCGCGGCCATCGCCATGCCCACCGCCGACGCCAGACCCTGGCCCAGGGGGCCCGTCGTGATCTCCACGCCTCTGGTGTGACGGAATTCGGGGTGGCCCGGGGTCTTGGACTTCCAGGTCCGCAATGACTCGATATCGGTCAGCTCCAGACCGAATCCGCCGAGGTACAGCTGGATGTACAGCGTCAGGCTGCTGTGCCCGCAGGACAGCACGAAGCGGTCACGTCCCAGCCAGTGCACGTCACTGGGGTCGTGCCGCATCTGACGCTGAAAAAGCGTGTAGGCCAGCGGGGCCAGGCTCATGGCCGTCCCGGGGTGGCCGTTGCCAACCTTCTGTACCGCGTCGGCGGCCAGCACGCGGACCGTGTCGACGGCGACCGAGTCGAGCTCGGTCCAGTCGTCGGGATGGTTGGGCTGGGTGAGTGCGGAAATTTCTTCCACAGTGGTCACGAACTCACTCCTCGGGTAGGCAAGCCGGTCACCAATACCCTAGTGCCGAAGGTGGCGGCGTCGCAGGCGGCGTCTGCAGCCGACCGTCTCGACCGCTCGAACCGACCCTGCGGTGCTCGGCTCACAGGGGCGCGGTCTACCATCGTCTGTAGTAGAAGCTGCGCGCTGCCGCGAAACCTTTAGGAGTCAACTGCGTGAGCATTCGCGAGCGCCGTCTCTCCGGCGGAGCGGTTGGTCGGATCCGAACGACGTTATTGGCATACCTGGCGCTGACGAAGCCACGCGTCATCGAATTGCTGCTCGTCACCACGATTCCGGCCATGTTGCTGGCCGATCGTGGGACCGTCGATCCGCTGCTGATTCTCAACACGTTGGTGGGCGGGCTGCTCGCCGCCGCGGGCGCGAACACCCTGAACTGTGTCGCCGATGCCGATATCGACAAGGTGATGAAGCGCACCGCGCTGCGACCGCTGGCGCGGGCGACCGTTCCCACCAGACACGCGCTGATCTTTGGACTGGCGCTGTCAGTCGGGTCGTTCTTCTGGCTGTGGCTGGCCACCAACCTGCTCTCAGGCGTGCTGGCCGTGGCCACCATCGCGTTCTACGTCTTCGTGTACACCCTGCTGCTCAAGCGCCGCACGTCGCAGAACGTGGTGTGGGGCGGGGCGGCGGGCTGCATGCCCGTCATGATCGGCTGGTCTGCGGTCACGGGCACGATTCAGTGGCCTGCGCTGGTGATGTTCGCCATCATCTTCTTCTGGACGCCGCCGCACACGTGGGCGTTGGCGATGCGCTACAAGGACGACTACAAGGCGGCCGGCGTGCCGATGCTGCCGGCCGTGGCCACCGAGCGTCAGGTCACCAGGCAGATCGTGATCTACACCTGGGCGACGGTCATCGCGACGCTGGCGCTCGCGCTCGCCACCGGCTGGCTGTACACCGCCGTCGCCGTGTTGGCCGGTGCGTGGTTCCTGACGATGGCTCACCAGCTGTACAGCGGGGTGAAGAGGGGCGAACCGGTCAAGCCGCTGCGCCTGTTCCTGCAGTCCAACAACTATCTGGCCGTCGTGTTCTGTGCGCTGGCCGTCGACTCGGCCCTGGCGTTGCCCACGCTGTTCGGCTAGTTCGCGTCCCAGCTTCCACGACGTCCCTGTTTGGTTGCGCCCCGTCGCTTCTTCTCGGCTATCCGGCGTTCCTTGGACCCTCTGGTGGGCTTGGTCGGCCGACGTATTGGAGCGGGTGCGGCCGCCGCGGCCCGTAGGAGAGCGGCCATGCGCTCACGGGCCGCCGCGCGGTTCTGCAGTTGCGCACGATGCTCACTGGCGGTGACGGTGAGCACGCCGTCGGTGAGGCGCCCGCGCAGCCGACACAGCATTCGGTACCGCACGTGTTCAGGGACCGATGACGAGCGGGCCACGTCGAAGGACAGCTCGACGCGGCTGTCGGTGGTGTTGACGCCCTGCCCGCCCGGGCCGGATGACCTGGAGAACCGTTCACTCAGATCGCGTGCGGGTACCACCAGGGTCCGCGTCACGACCAGGTCCTCTGCCACGCCGATAAGGGTATGCGCGGATCAGGGCACCAGCACCACGGAACCGACCGTCCTGCGGCTCTGTAGATCGTCGTGCGCCCTGGCCGCCTCGGCCAGGGGATAGCGTTCGCTCACGGTGACGGACAGAGTCCCCGTGGCGATGGCGTCGAGCAATTCGCCCGCACGCCAGGAGAACTCGTCGGCGGTGTGGGTGTAGTGCGCCAGCGTCGGCCGGGTCAGGAACAGCGAGCCCGCGCTGTTGAGCCGCTGCGGGTCGAACGGCGGAACCGGGCCGCTGGCCGCACCGAACAACGCGAGTGTGCCGCGCAGGGCGAGGCTTGCCAGGCTCGCCTCGAACGTCGACGCACCCACCCCGTCGTACACCGCGGCCACACCGACACCTCCGGTGAGATCGCGGATCTTGGCGCCGAACTCCGCGGGGTCATCGGGATACTCGAGCACCTCGATGGCACCCGCCTGCCGCGACAGCTCCGCCTTGGCGGGCGTCGACACCGTCGTGATGACCCGCACCGCCATGCTGGTGGCCCACTGGGTGAGGATCAGGCCCACCCCGCCCGCCCCGGCATGCACGAGCACGACGTCACCCTGGGCGGCCGGATAGACCGACTTGATCAGGTAGTGCGCGGTCATGCCCTTGAGCAAGGCGGACGCGGCCACCTCCGCCGACACCGCATCGGGCACGTAGGCCACGAAGTCAGCAGGGGCGACGCAGTACTCGGCGTACGCGCCGTCGGCCTGCGCGGTGACCACCCGGTCGCCGACGGCCAGTGCCGCGACGTCCTCGCCCACGGCGGCGACCGTGCCGCAGACCTCGGTGCCGACGACGAACGGCACCTCGCGGGGGTACTGCCCGGAACGGAAGTAGGTGTCGATGAAGTTCACGCCGATCGCGTCAGCCTTGATCAGTACCTGACCCGGACCGGGGGAGGGCTGTGGCTTCTCGACGTGTGCAAGGACTTCGGGCCCGCCGGTCTCGGCGACTTCGATGGCGTACATGGCACCTATCATTCCAACGTGAAGCTCGCACGGCCCAACGTTGGGCATCCCCGCATCGTCTTCGCTGGTTGTCAGGCCTTGATCGAGGGTGACGGCGATGACGCCGGGCTCGTGGCGGCGCTGCGTGCACGCGGTCTGCATGCCCGCTGGCTGGCGTGGGACGACCCGGCCACCGAGCGGGCCGATCTGGTGATCCTGCGGGCCACATGGGACTACACCGAGCGTCTCGATGAGTTCCTCGCGTGGACACGACGTGTCCCCAACCTGCTCAACGCGCCCGACGTGGTGGCCTGGAACAGCGATAAGAGCTATATGGCCGACCTCGCCGAAGCGGGTGTGCCGATCGTGCCGAGCCGTTTCTTCGCGCCGGGGCAGCCGGTCCGGATCCCGTCGGGTGAGGTAGTGGTCAAACCTGCCGTCGGCGCGGGATCGGTTGGCGCGCAACGTTTCGTCAGTGCCGCCGCCGCACGTGCCCATGCCGGTGAGTTGCAGTCCGCGGGCCGTACCGTGCTGGTGCAGCCGTATGACCCGAGGATCGAGGTGGGCGAGACGGCACTGGTGTTCCTGGCCGGTGAGCAGTCGCACGCGTTCACCAAGGGGCCGCTGCTGCCGCCGCCGGGCGCCAGCGCGGCGATGGACGAGTCGGGAACCTACGCCGAGGAGTCGCTACAACCGGCCGACCCCGACTTCGAGCTGTGGGACATCGGTTACCTGGCATTGCGTGCGGCGGCCGAGCGGCTGGGCATCTCCACGGCGGACTTCCTCTACGCGAGGGTCGACGTCATCGGCGGTCGCGACGATCCGCACGTGCTGGAACTGGAACTCGTCGAACCGTCGCTGGGCTGGCGCCAGCTCGACGACGAGGCGCGCGGCCTGGCCCAGCGAATGTTCGCGCTGGGTGTCGAGTCAGCGCTCGACAGGCGTGGGCTCGGCCCGTTGGCGCATCGAGGCCCACAGAGCTGAGGTGGCCGCGGTACACGCGGCCGCACCGGCGACGTGCACGGCGACAAGTGCTGCGGGGACGCCAGTGAAGAACTGCACCGCGCCAACGAGGCCCTGGGCGAGCACTAGCGCGAGCAGGACGCCGAGTCGGATCATCACGGCCCGGGGCGCCCGTACGGCGAGCAAGGCGAAGCCGAGCGCCACCACCAGCGACAGGTAGGCCACCAGTAGCGACGAGTGCGTGTGCACAAGCGTCGTGATCTCGATCATGAGACGCGGGACCGGCCGGTCGATGCTCTTGTCGCCGGCGTGCGGTCCGGCGGCGGTCACCAGCGTGCCGGTGACGAGTACCGCGGCCAGCGCGATCCCGGTGAGTGCTGTCAACCAGCGCAGCGGCGGCGGCACGACGAGCCTGGGAACGCCCGTGTCGGGTTCGCCGATCTTGACAAACAGCAGCACCGACAACCACACCATCGTCATCGACGCCAGCAGGTGAATCGCCACGGTCCACCACAGCAGGCCGGTGAGCACGGTGATACCGCCCATCACCGCCTGCGCCACGGTGGACGCCGGCATCAGCCAGGCGTATATCAGCACCTCGCGGCGGCGGCGGGCCCGCGTCACGGCCAGCACCGCCAGCGCCGCCGTCAGCACGACCAGGAACGTGATCAGCCGGTTGCCGAACTCGACCGCCTGATGGATGCCCGCCACCTCGGGGTGCGGAATCGGGGTGAAACTACCGGGGAAGCACTGCGGCCAGGTGGGGCAGCCGAGGCCCGATGCTGTGACCCGCACGATCGCGCCGGTGACGGCAATGCCGCCCTGGGTCAGGATCACCGCGATGGCGATGAGTCGCTGCGTCCGGGTGCTGGGGAGAGGCAGCACATCGACGCACCTCAGAAACAAGCGTCCGGCGGGCACGGACCGATCGTAGAGCAGGGTTAACTACAGCTCGTAGTAGGGCCTCAGGTGAAGCGGAACCAGCGCAGCGCGCACAGCGCAGCCAGCACGCCCCACACCGCGAGCACCGCGAGACCGAACCAGTCCACCGACAGTGACATCGCCTGGGTGAGGGCTTCGGCCAGAGCACCCGACGGCGTCAGCCGAGCGATGGTCCGCAGGGCGCCGGAGGCCAACCCGCCCTCGAGCGTCAACGCCACGAGCGCGGCGAAGACGAACCACAGCAGGTTCGCCACCGCCAGCACGATCTCGGCGCGAAGCGTGCCGCCCAGCAGAAGTCCGAGCGCGGCGAAACCTGCCGTGCCGAGAGCAATGACCACCGCGCCCAGCGCCAGACCCGCGATCGCCGGCCGCCAGCCGAGGGCGAACCCTATGGCGCCCAACAGGATCGACTGCATGAATACCACGGTCACCACCGCGAGGGACTTGCCCGCGATGATGCCCCACACCGGTAGAGCGGTGGCGCCAAGACGTTTGAGCGCGCCGTAGCGACGGTCGAAGGCGACCGCGATGGCCTGGCCGGTGAAGGCCGTGGAGATGATGGCCAGCGCCATGATCGCCGGCACGAATGTGGCCGCGCGATTGGATCCGAATGACCCAAGCGGCAGCAACGTCAGTCCGACCAGCAGGGTGATCGGGATGAACATCGTCAGCAGGAGCTGCTCACCGTTGCGGAGCAGCAGGCGCAGTTCGAGCCCGAACTGTGCGGCCAACATCTTCGGCACGGTCGCGGGGCGAGGGTCGGGCGTGAACGTGCCCGGCGCAAAACGATTCGTCACGACCTGAGCTCCCGTCCGGTTAGATCGAGGAAGACATCCTCGAGGCTGCGCTGCTCGACCCGCATGCCGGTGGCCAGGACGTTGAGCCGTGCGCACCAGGCGGTGACGGTGGCGAGCACCTGTGGATCGATAGGCCCCTCGACGAGGTATTCACCGGGACCGACCTCAGTGGCCCGATACATCTCGGGCAGTGCGGACACCAGCAGCGACAGATCGAGTTTCGGCGGGGCCGTGAAGCGCAGCTGATTCTCCGCGCCCCGCTGCATGAGTTCGGCGGGAGTGCCGGTGGCGACCGAAGCGCCATGGTCGATGATCACGATCCGGTCGGCGAGTTGCTCGGCCTCGGTGAGCTGGTGGGTCGTCAGCACCACGGTGACGCCGTCGCGGCGCAGCCCGTCAATCAAGTCCCACACCACGATTCGGGCGTGCGCGTCCATGCCCGCTGTCGGCTCGTCGAGGAACACCAACTCTGGGCGGCCGACGACGGCGCACGCGAGAGCCAGGCGCTGCTGTTGTCCACCGGACAGCCGCCGGTAGGTGGTCCTGGCCGAATCGGTGAGGCCGAGCACGTCCATCAGCCACGCGGGATCCAGGGGGTTCGCCGAGTAGGCCGCCACCAGGTTGAGCATCTCGCCGGCGCGGGCGGCCGGGTAGCCGCCGCCGCCCTGCAGCATGACTCCGACCCGCTCGCGCAGCCGGTCGTTGTCGGTCAGGGGATCGAGACCCAGGATCCTGATGGTGCCCGCATCCGGACGCAGGAAGCCCTCACACATCTCGACCGTCGTGGTCTTGCCTGCGCCGTTGGGCCCGAGCAGCGCTAGCACCTCGGCGCGCTGCACCTCGAGATCGAGACCGTCGACGGCAGTCGTCGATCCATAGTGCTTGGTGACCCCTCGCAACGACACGGGGGCATCATCAGAACCGGAGGTCACGGGGATTCAGCGTAGGCGTCCGGTTTGGACGTCGGTGGCACTGGTGGCCCAGAGCCGGGTTCGGTCGGCGGTTCGGCGCTCGGCGAGGCACCGTTCGAGTCGGGCAGCGCGCGCCACGGAAGGCGCCGGTAGGTGATCGCGATGAGCAGCAGCACGATCAGAGCGCTCGCCAGCGTGGCGTCCACGATCTGGAACAAGGCGAACCGGTCCCCGTTGGCCGTCGGTCCGAATATGCCCACGACCAGCGACAACGCTATCGCGGTACCGCGGAATCCCGGTCGCGTGGCCCACGCCGCCAGCGGGATGATGGCCCACAACAGGTACCAGGGCTGAACGACGGGGAACAACAGAACCGTCGCGCCGAGCGCGACACCGAGACCACCCACCGGGTTCAGCCGGCCCCGCAACACCGCGAGCAGAAGCCACGTCACCAGAATTGCGATGATCATCACACCGATCGCGCGGGTGAGGCCCAGGATCGCGGTCGTGTGGTCGCCGAGGCCGAGCAGAATGCCCACCTGACCGGTGCCCAGCGCAATCAGCGTCGGCGGCGACATCCAGGACCGCACGACATTGGCGGTGCCGAGGGTGAACAGCCAGCCGAAGCCCAGGCCGCTGGCCCAGCCGACCACAGCCATCACCGCCACCGACACCGCGGCCAGCGAGCCGCCCGCGATGAAGAAGGCCTTGACGGTTCCGCCCCACCGGCATGCGAGTGCCATGGCGACGAATCCGATCGCGAGCAACGACGGCAGCTTCACCTGGGAGGACAGGGCGATCAGGACGGTGCCGGTAAGCAGCATCGCCAGCGGAGTCCACCTCTGCCACTCCTCCCGGCTCTGGGGCAGCCGCAGTGGGCGCGGCAGCAGTGGCCCCGCCGCGTCGACGCCCCGCAGTGCGAACTCGGTGCCGGCCAGCATCAGGCCGAGCATCAGGGCCTCGTTGTGGATGCCCGCGACGAGGTGCATGAACAACAACGGGTTGCATGGCCCCAGCCACAACGCGCTGACCTCGGCGACACCGCAGCGCCGCGCCAGACGCGGTGTGGCCCAGACGATGAGGCCGACCCCGAGCAGCACCACCAAGCGGTGCATCAGCACCGCGGCCACGATGTTGTCGCCGGTGACCTCCGATATACCGCGGCCGATCCACAGGAACAGCGGACCGTACGGTGCGGGCGTATCGCGCCACAGGCTCGGGACCGACAGCGTGAACACGTGGTCGAGACCCAGGCCGGGGGCGGGTCCCACGGTGTAGGGGTCCAGTCCGAGGCGGGCGATCTGACTCTGCGCCAGATAGGAGTAGACGTCCTTGCTGTACATCGGGGGAGCGATGAGCAGGGGCAGCGCCCACAGCAGCAATGTGCGATCCAGGTCGCTGCGGGACATGCGGCGGGGCCCAAGCGCGAACCGGCCGAGCATGAGCCATGCCAGCGCCATGATCACCGCGCCGGTGGTGGTCATGGTCAGTGACACCGTCGCGATGCGCGACGGAAGGTTCAGTAGGCGGACGCCGAACGTCGGATCCTGTATCACCGGCCGCGCGCCCGCGCCGAGCGCGCCGATCGCCATGAGGACCGTGCCGGTCGCGCCGAAAACTCGGGTACGCCGAAGTGAGGCCACCTCGGCGCCGGTGAGTGGCGAGGCAACGGTGACCTCGTCGGCGTGCCATCGGGCGACCGCCGAACTGAGGGACTGCAGGCGGGCTGCCATCAGAGCAGAGTAACGGCCCACATATGGGGGATCGTCCACCTAAGGGTCACCTTGCTAGACCGCTCTGTCGAATTCCGTCACAATGGTGTTGTGAAAATCCGATCGGAGGCTCCTGTGACGGTTTCGGCCGTCGCGGTGCCTGGCGGCGTGCTGCCGTCCTCTGACGGACACACTAGGAGCGCCATCGTCCAGCTGCTGCTCGAGGGCCCGACGACGGCTGGTCAGATCGGTGACCGGCTGGGCATCTCCGCGGCGGGAGTCCGGCGCCACCTTGACGCGTTGATCGACGCCGGAGACGCCGAGGCCAACGCCGCGGCCACCTGGCAGCACAACGGTCGGGGCCGGCCCGCCAAGCGGTACCAACTGACGGCCGCCGGCCGCGGCAAGCTCGGCCACACCTACGACGATCTGGCCGCCGCCGCGATGCGACAGCTGCGCGAGATCGGTGGCGATGAGGCCATCCGGACGTTCGCCCGCCGCCGGATCGACACGATCCTGGCCGGTGTGGAGAGCGTCGCAGACGGTGACGTGCAGAGCGCCGCCGAGGACGTGTCGGCCGCACTGACCGACGCCGGATACGCCACCACCACGACACGTGTGGCCGGTCCGATCGACGGCGTGCAGATCTGTCAGCATCACTGTCCGGTATCCCATGTCGCCTCGGAGTTTCCGGAGCTGTGTGAGGCCGAACAGCAGGCCTTCGCCGAGATCCTGGGAACTCACGTCCAGAGGTTGGCGACCATCGTCAACGGCGACTGTGCCTGCACCACGCACGTACCACTTGTTCCTGATCCGATTCATGAAGTGCGTCAACCCGTTCGGCTCACTGCCCGCGCCGAATCCACTACCAGTCAAGGAGCGTCGACATGACGACCACACCCGAGCAGCTCACCCAGGAGGAGACAATTGCCTCCCTGGGTACCTACGGCTACGGATGGTCTGATTCCGACGTCGCGGGCGCGAGCGCGCAGCGCGGTCTCTCGGAGGCCGTTGTGCGCGACATCTCGGCCAAGAAGAGCGAGCCCGAGTGGATGCTCGAGACGCGTCTGAAGGCGCTGCGCACGTTCGAGAAGAAGCCGATGCCGAACTGGGGATCCGACCTCGAGGGCATCTTCTTCGACAACATCAAGTACTTCGTGCGTTCGAGCGAGAAGCAGGCCGCCACGTGGGATGACCTGCCCGCAGACATCAAGAACACCTACGACAAGCTCGGCATCCCCGAGGCGGAGAAGCAGCGCCTGGTCTCGGGTGTCGCCGCACAGTACGAGTCCGAGGTGGTCTACCACTCGATCCGTGAGGATCTCGAGGCCCAGGGCGTCATCTTCCTGGACACCGACACCGCGCTGAAGGAACACCCGGAGCTGTTCAAGCAGTACTTCGGCACCGTGATCCCGGCGGGTGACAACAAGTTCTCCGCGCTGAACACCGCGGTGTGGTCGGGCGGGTCGTTCATCTACGTGCCGAAGGGTGTGCACGTCGACATCCCGCTGCAGGCCTACTTCCGGATCAACACCGAGAACATGGGTCAGTTCGAGCGGACGCTGATCATCGTCGACGAGGACGCCTACGTGCACTACGTCGAGGGCTGCACCGCGCCGATCTACAAGAGCGACTCGCTGCACTCTGCGGTCGTCGAGATCATCGTGAAGCCCGGCGGTCGTTGCCGCTACACGACCATCCAGAACTGGTCGAACAACGTCTACAACCTGGTCACCAAGCGCGCGCGTGCCGAGGCGGGCGCCACGATGGAGTGGGTCGACGGCAACATCGGCTCCAAGGTCACCATGAAGTACCCGGCAGTCTGGATGACTGGCGAGCACGCCAAGGGTGAGGTGCTCTCGGTGGCGTTCGCCGGCGCGGGCCAGCACCAGGACACCGGTGCCAAGATGCTGCACCTGGCGCCCAACACGTCGTCCAACATCGTGTCCAAGTCCGTGGCGCGCGGCGGTGGCCGTGCGTCCTACCGCGGCCTCGTCCAGATCAACAAGGGCGCGCACGGTTCGCGTTCCAGCGTGAAATGCGATGCGCTGCTGGTCGACACGATCAGTCGCAGCGACACGTACCCCTACGTCGACATCCGTGAGGATGACGTCACGATGGGTCACGAGGCCACGGTGTCGAAGGTCAGCGAGGATCAGCTGTTCTACCTGATGAGCCGCGGCATGACCGAGGACGAGGCAATGGCGATGGTCGTGCGCGGGTTCGTCGAGCCCATCGCCAAGGAACTCCCGATGGAGTACGCCCTGGAACTCAACCGGCTCATCGAGCTGCAAATGGAAGGTGCGGTCGGCTAGTGGGAGCGAGCGAAGCAACGGGTTCTCACGTGGGGGCGAATCTGACCGAAGCGGCCGAGGGGATCATCAAGAACAAGGGCGAGCTGTTCGCCTCGTTCGATGTCGATGCCTTCGAGGTGCCAGGCGGTCGCGACGAGCTGTGGCGTTTCACGCCGCTCAAGCGACTGCGCGGGCTGCACGACGGTTCTGCGGTCGCCACGGGAAGCGCGCGCATCGAGGTGACCGAACGGCCCGGTGTCACGGTCGAAACGGTCCGGCGTGGTGACGAGCGACTCGGCCAGGGTGGTGTGCCCACCGACCGTGTTGCCGCTCAGGCATTCTCATCGTTCAACTCCGCGACGGTGGTGACCGTCGCTCGCGACACCGAGGTGGCCGAACCCATCGAGATCGTCGTCACCGGTCCCGGTGAGGGCGCGGTGGCGTATGGGCATCTACAGATCCGGGTCGAGGAGCTGTCCCGCGCCATCGTCGTCGTCGATCTGCGCGGCAGCGGAACCTATGCCGACAACATCGAGATCATCGTCGGTGACTCGGCGGGCCTCGGCGTGATCTGGATCGCGGACTGGGCCGATGACATGGTGCACGTCAGCGCCCACCACGCTCGCCTCGGCAAGGACGCTGTGCTCGGGCACGTCAACGTCACGCTCGGCGGAGAGGTCGTCCGAACCTCGGCGACCGTGCGCTTCGACGGCCCCGGTGGCGATGCCAAGCTGCTCGGCACCTACTTCGCCGACGACGGCCAGTTCTTCGAGTCGCGTCTGCTGGTCGATCACGCACAGCCCAACTGCAAGTCCGATGTGCTGTACAAGGGTGCGCTGCAGGGCGATCCGGACTCCAGGAAGCCTGACGCACACACCGTGTGGATCGGCGATGTGTTGATCCGCGCGGAGGCCACCGGCACCGACACCTACGAGGCGAACCGCAACCTGGTGCTCACCGACGGCGCGCGCGCCGACTCGGTGCCCAACCTCGAGATCGAGACCGGCGAGATCGTCGGCGCCGGACACGCAAGTGCCACCGGGCGTTTCGACGACGAGCAGCTGTTCTACCTCCGCGCCCGCGGCATCCCAGAAGCCCAGGCCCGCCGCCTCGTGGTGCGCGGCTTCTTCGGCGAGATCATCGCCAAGATCGCCGTCCCCGAGGTGCGTGAGCGCCTCACCGAAGCCATCGAACGAGAACTGGCCATCACCGAATCGAGAAACGCCTAAACATGACCACTCTGGAAATCAAAGACCTGCACGTCTCCGTCATCTCCGCTGAGGACGGGACCGACATCCCGATCCTCAAAGGCGTCAACCTGACCGTGAAGTCGGGCGAGACCCACGCGGTGATGGGACCCAACGGATCCGGCAAGTCGACCCTGTCCTACGCCATTGCCGGACATCCCAAGTACACCGTGACGTCCGGGTCGATCACGCTGGACGGCCAGGACGTGTTGGCGATGAGCATCGACGAACGCGCCCGCGCGGGTCTGTTTCTCGCCATGCAGTACCCGATCGAGGTGCCCGGCGTCTCGATGTCGAACTTCCTGCGGACTGCGGCCACCGCGGTGCGCGGTGAGGCGCCGAAGTTGCGGCACTGGGTCAAGGAGGTCAAGTCAGCGATGACCGATCTCGACATCGACCCCGCCTTCAGTGAGCGCAGCGTGAACGAGGGCTTCTCCGGCGGCGAGAAGAAGCGTCATGAGATCCTGCAGCTCTCGCTGCTCAAGCCGAAGATCGCGATCCTCGACGAAACCGACTCCGGTCTGGACGTCGACGCACTGCGCGTGGTCAGCGAGGGCGTCAACCGCTACGCCGAGGCCGAGCACGGCGGCCTGCTGCTGATCACCCACTACACCCGCATCCTGCGCTACATCCAGCCGCAGTTCGTGCACGTCTTCTTCGGCGGCCGGATCATCCAGTCCGGTGGTCCGGAGCTGGCCGACGAGCTCGAGGAAAACGGTTACGAGCGCTTCACGCAGGCGGTTGAGGCCTGACATGACAGCGGCGTCGAGGACGCTTGATCTGGCCAGAATCAGGTCTGACTTCCCGATCCTGGACCGGGAGATGCGCGGTGGAAACCGCTTGGCCTACCTCGATTCCGGTGCGACGTCGCAGAAGCCGCTGCAGGTGCTCGACGCCGAGCGCAACTTCCTGGTGACGTCCAACGGGGCGGTGCACCGCGGTGCACACCAGCTGATGGAGGAGTCGACCGACGCCTACGAGCATGGGCGTGAGGACATCGCCGCATTCGTGGGAGCCGACTCCGACGAGTTGGTGTTCACCAAGAACGCGACCGAGGCCATCAACCTGGTGTCCTATGCGCTGGGCGACAACCGATTCGATCGCGCGGTCGGTCCTGGTGACGTCATCGTCACCACCGAACTGGAGCACCACGCGAACCTGATCCCATGGCAGGAGTTGGCGCGACGAACCGGTGCCACGCTGCGCTGGTACTCGGTCACGACCGACGGACCCGATGCCGGCCGCATCGATCTGGACTCGCTCGAACTCGACGAGCGCGTGAAGATCGTTGCGTTCAGTCACCACTCGAACGTCACGGGCGCCGTTGCGCCGGTCGCCGAACTCGTGTCCCGGGCCAAGGCTGTCGGCGCGCTGACGGTGCTCGACGCCTGCCAGTCGGTACCGCATCAGCCGGTCGACTTCCACGCGCTCGACGTCGACTTCGGCGCGTTCTCCGGCCACAAGATGCTCGGCCCCACGGGAATCGGCGTGCTCTACGGACGTCGCGAACTGCTGAACGCCATGCCGCCCTTCATCACCGGCGGGTCGATGATCGAGACCGTCACCATGGAGGCGACCACCTACGCGCCCGCGCCGCAGCGGTTCGAGGCGGGGACGCCGATGACGTCGCAGGTGGTCGGGTTGGCCGCGGCCGCACGCTATCTCGGTGCGATCGGGATGACCGAGGTGGAGGAGCACGAGAACGAGTTGGTGGCCGCCGCGCTGGCCGGCCTCTCGGCGGTCGAGGGCGTCCGGATCGTTGGGCCCACCTCGATGGAGCACCGTGGTTCCCCGGTCTCATTCGTCGTCGACGGGGTGCACGCACACGATGTCGGCCAGGTACTCGACGACGACGGTGTCGCGGTGCGCGTCGGACATCACTGCGCATGGCCACTGCATCGCCGGTTCGGCATCGCCGCCACGGCCCGCGCGTCGTTCGCTGTGTACAACACGCTCGATGAGGTCGACCGTCTGGTCACAGGCGTGCGGCGGGCCATCGACTTCTTCGGGCGGGACTGAGGTCTGCCGTGCGAATGGAGCAGATGTATCAGGAAGTGATCCTCGATCACTACAAGCACCCGCATCACCGCGGGCTGCGCGAGCCGTTCGCCGCCGAGGTGCAGCACGTCAACCCGACCTGTGGTGACGAGGTGACGCTGCGGGTCACCCTGTCCGAGGACGGCGAGACGGTCACCGATGTGTCCTACGACGGGCAGGGATGCTCGATCAGCCAGGCAGCGACGTCGGTGCTGACCGATCAGGTAATCGGTGAGAGCGTCGGCGATGCACTCAAGACGGTGGCCGCGTTCACCGAGATGATCTCGTCGCGCGGCAATATCGAGGGCGATGAAGACGTGATTGGCGACGGTGTGGCATTCGCCGGCGTCGCCAAGTACCCGGCACGCGTCAAGTGCGCGCTGTTGGGTTGGATGGCATTCAAGGCCGCCTTGGCGGAGGCCAAGCCATTGAATACCGCTTTGGCGGAGGCCAAGCCATTGGACCAAGAGCTGGCTCCGGCCAGCCAGGACGTGGAGGAACGACGATGAGCGACGCAGCACCGACCGAACCCGACGAGGAGTTCATCGCAGACCTGGAGGAGGCGATGCGCGATGTCGTCGACCCCGAGCTCGGGATCAACGTCGTGGACCTCGGCCTCGTCTACGGCCTGTCCACCGAGGAGGGTGACACCGGCAAGGTTGCACTCATCGACATGACGCTGACCTCGGCGGCCTGCCCGCTGACCGATGTGATCGAAGACCAGTCGCGTACCGCCCTCGTCGGCGCGGGTCTGGTCAAGGAGATCAAGATCAACTGGGTGTGGAACCCGCCGTGGGGGCCTGACAAGATCACCGACGACGGCCGCGAGCAGCTGCGGGCACTCGGCTTCACCGTCTAGGCCGACCGCGGTCGGCCTAGGGCTGGTGGCTCAGGTAGCCACCGCGGGCGAACACCTCGCTGCCGGGACGCTCGGTTCCGTCGGCTCCCCGCACTTGCGTGATCACGAGCGCACGGTTGGTGCCCCGATGTGCGTTCGGGCCGCACACGACGGCTCCGCCGCCCTCCTGCACGATGACACGTCCAACAGTGCCGCCGTAGCGCACCTCGGACACATGCGCAGCCAGCACCTCGATCCGCTCTCCGCGGTAGAAGCTGAACGCCGACGGGTACGGGTCGGACAGCGCGCGGACGAACCTCTCCAGTTCCTCCGCAGGCAGCGTCCAGTCGAGGAGGCTGTCGTGCTCGGAGCGCTTGTGGAAGTACGTTCGCTCGGCCTTGTTCTGCGGCCGCCACACGGCGTTGCCGGTCTCGAGTGCCTCGAGTGCCTCCCGTAGTACGTCGGGGATCAAGTCCATGGTTCGGAGCACCAGGTCGGTGCCGGTGTCCTTCGGGCCGATCGGCATGGATCGTTGAACGAGGATGTCTCCGGTGTCGAGGCTCTCGTCCATGCGGTGGACGGTCAGTCCGGTGTGGCTCTCGCCGCTGATCAGTGACCACAGGACGGGGGAGAACCCGGTGAGCTTGGGCAGCATCGAGTCGTGGAAGTTCAACGTGCCGTGCGGCGGCAGGTCGTACAACTCGACTGGCCACTTGGTGTACCAGCTGTTCACGACGTTGACCTCGGGCTCGGATCGCTTGACGAGATCGATGGTCTCGGCGTCGATCCGGTCGGTGAGGTGGACCGGGATGCCGCGCTCACGCGCGAGTTCCTCGACGGAGTCCGAGAAGATGGCCTTGTAGGACTGCGTGCTCGCGGGATGTGTGACCACGAGCGGCACATCGTGGCCCAAGTCGAGCAAGGCCTGCAGGGTCCTACGCCCCCAAGTCTGGAAGCCGAAGAAGACGATGCGCATTGCCAAATCCCTTCAAGAAGTCGAAGCCGGGCGGCGGCGTTCCTGACACTCGAGAAACGTTGCTGCCACGACGGGTAGTTATGTTAGCCTCTGCTAAGTTCGTTGGCTATTTGGGTCGCCGCAATCACACCGGCCTTCGGTCGAACCACGCCCGGCCAGGTGCGCCCGGTAGGTAGCGCCCACAGAACTGTCGGCGTTTGGTACTACCTACGGCATGAAGGTGACGGCGGAACCGTGGTGAACCAGTTGCTCAAATCGCAGACCTTGGTCGCGCTCATTGATCGCGGACGCGGAGAAGGGGGCCTCGTGCAGTCGGTCAAAGCGTCCTTGCGTGCGGTGGAACGGGCGGTGCACTGGGTGACAGTGCGCGTAATACCGCTACGGCTGATGCGCCACCTCCTCTACCTGTGGATGATCCGCAAGCCCGGTAACTTCCGTCGGCCGAGCACCTTCAACGAGAAGGCCAACTGGCGGATCTTTCACGACCGGCGGGACCGGATCGCCGCCGCCTGCGACAAGATGCGCATGAAGGAGATGGCGCGGGCGGCGTACCCGGGTCCACAGCTGCGCATCCCCGAGACCTACTGGTTCGGCACCGATCTGCGCGACGCCCCGGACCTGGCGCTTCTGCCGCCATGGGTGCTGAAGCCGAACCACAGCAGTGGCCACGTCCTCTTCGGGCCCGATCCGCAGACCGATATGGCGGCGCTACTGAAGCAGACGCAGGGCTGGGGCAACAAGGGCCCGTTGGCGCTGGGCGAGTGGGGCTACAGCGAGGCACAGCCGGGTCTGCTGCTCGAGGAGCGCATCCCGACCCCCGACGGCGCGGCGCCGACCGACTACAAGTTCTTCGTCTTCGACGGTCGGGTGGAACTCATTCAGGTGAACCGGGATCGGTTCTCATCCCAGACCGCCACATTCCTAGACACCGACTGGAACCGACTGGACGTGTGCTGGCGAATCATGCCTGTGGCCGACGAACCGCGGCCACCGGAGCTGGAGACGATGCTGGAGATCGCCAGCACTCTCGGGTCAGGCTGGGACTTCATCAGGATCGACCTGTACGCGGTCGACGGCGACGTCTGGTTCGGGGAGTACACCCCGTACCCCGGCAGTGGATTGCTCCGGTACCGGCCGATGACGTTCGACGTCGAGCAGGGCAAGCACTGGCAGCTGCCCACGCCGGAGCAGGTGCGGCTCGGCCAACCGTGACGGGCGAACAGCCTCGTTAGACTCGCTGAGGAAGTCCGGCAGCGTCCCAGCTGGGAATACTGCCCGGGACAGCGACGTTAGGAGAGGCGTGAGCACGCAAGACATCACTGCTGCAGAGTTCAGCGCAACCATCGCCGACAACGAGATCGTGTTGGTCGACTTCTGGGCGGACTGGTGCGGCCCGTGTAAGGCGTTCGCGCCCACCTTCAAGGCGTCGTCCGAGAAGCATCCCGACGTCGTGCACGCCAAGGTGGACACCGACGCCGAGCAGGCTCTGGCACGGGAAGCCGAGATCCAGGGCATCCCCACCATCATGGGGTTCAAGAAGGGTGTGTTGGTGTACCGGCAGTCCGGTGCGCTTCCACCCAAGGCCCTCGAGGACATCATCGTTCAGCTCAAGGAACTCGACGTGGAGGCCGCGTTGGCCGCGCAGAAGGCCGCCGACGGGCAGTAGGCCCTGGCGGCCGCGGTGCGCGCGATAGCGTGCACCGTGTGAGCGAGCAGAACAACGAGGCCACGGCGTCACCCCTGGTGCTTGTCGACCGTCCGAAGCCGTACGTGGCAGTACTGACGTTGAACCGGCCCGAGCGGATGAACTCCATGGCATTCGATGTCATGGTCCCGCTGAAGAAGGCGCTCGACGAGATCACCCACGACAACGCGGTGCGCGCGGTCGTACTGACGGGTGCCGGTCGCGGCTTCTCCTCGGGAGCCGACCAGAAGTCCGCGGGTTCGGTACCGCATGTCGACGGGTTGACCCGGCCCACGTTCGCGTTGCGGTCCATGGAGCTGCTCGATGATGTGATTCTGGCCATACGCAAGCTGCATCAGCCGGTCATCGCCGCGGTCAACGGGGCGGCGATCGGAGGCGGATTGTGCCTGGCGTTGGCGTGCGATATCCGTGTCGCCGCACAGGGCGCGTACTTCCGGGCGGCTGGCATCAACAACGGTCTGACGGCGAGCGAACTGGGCCTGTCCTACCTGCTCCCGCGGGCAATTGGCACGTCACGGGCGTTCGAGCTGATGCTGACTGGCCGCGACGTCGACGCACAGGAGGCCGAGCGCATCGGACTGGTGTCGCGCACCGTGTCCGATGAGGAGCTCCTCGACACGTGTCTCCAGATGGCGGACCGCATCGCGGGGTTCTCGCGGCCGGGAATCGAGTTGACCAAGCGCACGCTCTGGAGTGGACTGGACGCCGGTAGCCTGGAGGGCCATATGCAGGCCGAGGGCCTGGGTCAGCTGTTCGTGCGTCTACTCACCGCCAACTTTGAGGAAGCGGTCGCTGCGCGCGCCGAAAACCGACCCGCGACCTTCACCGACGACAAGTAACACCCACACACTGAGGAGAACAGCGTGATCACCGCAACGGACCTCGAGGTCCGCGCCGGCGCGCGCACGCTGCTGTCCATTGAGGGCGCCGCCCTGCGGATCCAGCCCGGCGACCGCATCGGCCTCGTCGGGCGCAACGGCGCGGGCAAGACCACCACCATGCGGATCCTCGCGGGCGAGGGGGAGCCCTACGCGGGCTCCATCGAGCGGACCGGCGAGATCGGCTACCTGCCACAGGATCCCCGCGAGGGTGACCTGGACATGCTGGCGCGAGACCGGGTGCTCTCGGCGCGTGGGCTCGACACACTGCTCGCCGACCTGGAGAAGCAGCAGGCGATCATGGCCGAGGTGGTCGACGACGCCGCCCAGGAGAAGGCCATACGCCGCTACGGTGAGCTCGAGGAGCGCTTCGCGGCACTCGGGGGGTATGCCGCCGAGAGCGAGGCAGGCCGGATCTGCGCGAGCCTCGGTCTACCGGAACGGATTCTGACGCAGCCCCTGCGCACCCTGTCGGGCGGTCAGCGCCGCCGCGTCGAGCTGAGCCGCATCCTTTTCGCAGCGTCGGACACCGGCTCGGGATCGGACACCACGCTGCTGCTGGACGAGCCAACCAACCACCTCGACGCCGACTCCATCGGCTGGCTGCGGACGTTCCTGCAGGGGCACACCGGGGGCCTCGTGGTGATCAGCCACGATGTGGATCTGCTCGCCGACGTCGTAAACCGGGTGTGGTTCCTCGATGCGGTGCGCGGCGAGGCCGACGTCTACAACATGGGCTGGCAGAAGTACCTCGACGCCCGCTCGACCGACGAACAGCGTCGCCGCCGGGAACGCGCTAACGCCGAGAAGAAGGCCTCCGCCCTGCGTACCCAGGCAGCGAAGATGGGTGCCAAGGCCACCAAGGCCGTTGCGGCACAGAACATGCTGCGGCGTGCCGAGCGCATGATCGCCGAACTCGACGACGAGCGGGTGGCCGACAAGGTGGCCAAGATCAGGTTCCCCACGCCCGCCGTCTGCGGTCGGACACCGTTGGTGGGCAAGGGGCTGACCAAGACCTACGGTTCGCTGGAGATCTTCACCGGCGTCGACCTGGCGATCGACAAGGGCTCGCGCGTCGTGATCCTCGGCCTCAACGGCGCGGGTAAGACCACGCTGCTGCGCATCCTCGCGGGAGCCGAGGCTGCGGACGCGGGTGCGATCGAGCCGGGACACGGTCTCAAGCTCGGATACTTCGCGCAGGAGCACGACACCATCGACGGGCTCGCGTCGGTGTGGGAGAACATCCGGTTCGCCGCACCCGACACCGGCGAACAGGATCTGCGCAGCCTGCTCGGTGCCTTCATGTTCACCGGTCCACAGCTCGATCAGCCCGCGGGCACGTTGTCCGGCGGCGAGAAGACCCGTCTCGCGCTGGCGGGACTCGTCGCGTCCACCGCGAACGTGCTCCTGCTCGATGAACCCACCAACAACCTCGACCCCGCATCACGTGAGCAGGTGCTCGACGCGCTGCGTAGCTACCAGGGCGCGGTCGTGCTGGTCACCCACGATCCGGGCGCCGCCGAGGCGTTGGATCCGCAGCGCGTCGTATTGCTACCCGACGGAACTGAGGACTACTGGTCCGACGAGTACCGGGACCTCATCGAATTGGCTTGAGTGCGACCGTAAAACGCTGCACACGGCATCTAACGCGGCATCGGGGGCGGTTCAGGTTGAACCCGCAGCAATGCGGGTAACCGTCCACGATGGACGCTGGGAGGTGCCGATGAACTACGCAGACAAGTCGCGCGATCAGTTACTCGATGAGCTGCGCCGTGCCTACGAGCAGGGAGCCAGCATTCGCACGCTGGCGGCGGACACGGGCCGGTCATACGGGTCTATTCACGCCATGCTGAGGGAGTCCGGAACGCCCATGCGCAGTCGTGGCGGACCCAATCACCGCACCCGCAGCTAGCACCGCACGCGCAAGCCGGCCTCACCTCTGTCGAACCGACTCCTCGACGAGGTCGAGTACCGCGCTGAGACTCTCCGGATCGTCGCCTGCGGCCAGGCGGGCGATTAGGCCGTCGAGAACGAGATCCAGATAGATCTGGAGCACGCCGGCCGGCACGTCGTCACGAAGCCGTCCCGCGAGCTTCTGGCGACGGAGCCGTTCGGTGGTCGCCGTCGACAGTTCGGCTGAGCGTTCCGCCCAGCCGGCGTGGAACGCGGGGTCATTGCGCAGCTTGCGGGATATCTCCAGCCGCGTCGCCAACCAGTCGAACTGGTCTGGGGCGGCCAACATGTCACGCATGACCTGGATCAGTCCCTCGCGTGCCGCGACGTCGGCCATCCGCTCGGCGTCCTCACGCGCGAGTTCGAAGAACAGTGTGTCCTTGTCCCGAAAGTGATGAAAGATTGCGCCGCGCGACAGCCCGACTGTCTGTTCGAGCCGTCGCACGGTCGCACTCTCATAGCCGTACTGAGCAAAGCACCTGCGGGCGCCGTCAAGGATCTGGCGACGGCGCGCCGCAAGGTGGTCGTCGGTTACCCGGGGCAACGAGATGCCCTTCTCTTCTGCGGTTCCGGCTCTTATCGATTCCGGTTAGGACTTGAGCATGTTACGCAGCACGTACTGCAGGATGCCGCCGTTGCGGTAGTAATCCGCCTCGCCGGGCGTGTCAATACGCACGATCGCGTCGAACTCGACCTTTGTGCCGTCCTCCTTGGTGGCGGTGACGTGCACGGTCTTGGGCGTCTTGCCCTCGTTGAGAGCCTCGATTCCCTTGATGTCGAACACCTCGGTGCCGTCGAGCTTCAGCGATGCCGCCGACTCGCCTGCGGGGAACTGCAGCGGGATGACGCCCATGCCGATCAGGTTCGACCGGTGAATGCGCTCGAATGACTCGGTGATGACCGCGCGCACGCCAAGCAGGCTGGTGCCCTTGGCCGCCCAGTCCCGCGACGAACCGGAGCCGTACTCCTTGCCGCCCAGCACGACCAGCGGGATACCGGCCTTCTGGTAGTTCTCCGAGGCGTCGTAGATGAACGCCTGCGGGCCGCCATCCTGGGTGAAGTCGCGGGTGTAGCCGCCGGACACATCATCGAGCAGCTGGTTCTTCAGCCGGATATTGGCGAAGGTGCCGCGGATCATCACCTCGTGGTTGCCACGGCGTGAGCCCAGCGAGTTGTAGTCCTTGCGCTCCACGCCGTGGGCGTCCAGATACTGCGCCGCCGGGGTGCCCGGCTTGATGGCACCGGCCGGGCTGATGTGGTCGGTGGTCACCGAGTCACCCAGTAGAGCAAGAACTCTCGCGCCGGTGATGTCCTTGACCGGCTCCGGTTCGGCGGGCATGCCGTCGAAGTACGGGGGCTTGCGGACGTAGGTGGAGTTGTCGTCCCACTCGAAGGTGTTGCCCTCCGGTGTCGGCAGCGAACGCCAGCGCTCGTCACCCTTGAACACATCGGCGTAGGAATCGGTGAACATCTCGCGGTTGATCGACGAGGTGATGGTCTCCTCGATCTCGGCCCCGGTCGGCCAGATGTCCTTGAGGAACACGTCATTGCCGTCGTGATCGGTGCCGAGCGGGTCCGACTCGAAGTCGAAGTCCATCGTGCCCGCGATGCCGTAGGCGATCACCAGCGGCGGTGACGCCAGGTAGTTCATCTTGACGTCGGGGGAGATGCGGCCCTCGAAGTTGCGGTTGCCTGACAGCACCGCGGTCACCGAGAGGTCGTTGTCGTTGATGGCCGCCGAGATCTCATCCGCCAGGGGCCCGGTGTTACCGATACAGGTGGTGCAGCCGTAGCCGCCCAGGTAGTACCCGAGCTTCTCCAGGTACGGCCACAGCCCGGCCTTGTTGTAGTAGTCGGTGACCACCTGTGAGCCAGGTGCCATGTTGGTCTTCACCCACGGCTTTGAGGTCAAGCCCTTCTCGACGGCCTTCTTGGCCAGCAGCGCCGCACCGATCATCACCGTCGGGTTCGACGTGTTGGTGCAGGATGTGATGCCCGCGACGACGACGGCGCCGTGGTCGAGCACGAAGTCGCCGCGATCCGCGGAGCGCACCTTCACCGGCTTGGACGGACGTCCCTCGCTGCCATTGGCGGCGGACGGATGCGCGTCGACAGCACCGTCATCGGCGAACGAGAGCGAGACGGAATCGCTGGCCGGGAAGGACTCGTCCACGGCCTCGTCCAGCTTGGTCTCCGGCGCGGGGTGGTTCTCCTCGACGTAGTTGTGGATGTCCTTGCGGAACGCGTTCTTGGCATCGGTGAGTTCGATGCGGTCCTGCGGGCGCTTGGGGCCCGAGATCGAGGGCACCACGGTGGACAGGTCCAGCTCGATGTACTCGGAGAAGACGGGCTCCTTCTCCGGGTTGTGCCACATGCCCTGTTCCTTCGCGTAGGCCTCCACCAGGGCCAGTTGCTCGTCGGACCGGCCGGTCAGCCGCAGGTACTTGATCGTCTCTTCGTCGATCGGGAAAATCGCTGCCGTGGAACCGAATTCGGGGCTCATGTTGCCCAGGGTTGCGCGGTTGGCGAGCGGGACCTCGGCCACGCCCTTGCCGTAGAACTCGACGAACTTGCCGACCACACCGTGCTTGCGCAGCATGTCGGTGGCTGTCAGCACCACATCGGTGGCGGTCACGCCGGGCTTGATCTCGCCGGTCAGCTTGAAGCCGACGACGCGGGGAATGAGCATCGAGACGGGCTGGCCCAGCATGGCGGCCTCGGCCTCGATACCGCCGACGCCCCAGCCCAGCACGCCCAGGCCGTTGACCATGGTGGTGTGGCTGTCTGTGCCCACGCAGGTGTCCGGGTAGGCCCTACCGTTGCGGACCATCACGGTGGGAGCCAGGTACTCGATGTTGACCTGGTGCACGATGCCTGTGCCGGGCGGGACGACCTTGAAGTCGTCGAAGGCGCCCTGGCCCCAGCGCAGGAACTGGTAGCGCTCGCCATTGCGCTCGTACTCGAGTTCGACGTTGCGCTCGAAGGCGCCGGCATTACCGAAGACGTCGAGGATCACCGAGTGGTCGATGACCAGCTCGGCGGGGGAGAGCGGGTTGACCTTGTCCGGGTCGCCACCGAGTGCGGCGACGGCCTCGCGCATCGTGGCGAGGTCGACGACGCACGGCACGCCGGTGAAGTCCTGCATGATCACCCGGGCCGGGGTGAACTGGATCTCGATGCTCGGATCGGCGGCGGGGTCCCAACCGGCGATCGCCTCGATGTGCTCCTTGGTGATGTTCGCGCCGTCCTCGGTGCGAAGCAGATTCTCGGCGAGGACCTTCAGGCTGTAGGGCAACTTCTCGGTGCCGGGCACCGCGTCCAGGCGGTAGATCTCGTAGCTCTGGTCCCCGACCTTCAGTGTGTCGCGGGCTCCGAACGAATTAACGGAATCCTTACTGCTCACATCAACTCCCGTTTAGTCATCGCCGCGACGGGCTGTGTCGGCGGCGCCCTCAATCCTAGCAGTACGCTTGTCCTGTAAACCCTTGCGGGTATGGGTCCCAGTCTTGTCCTGATCAGCGCGTGCTGCCAATCGTTTCCGCACCTATCGCGTAGCCTGCCCGTGTGACAGGTCCGCACGTCATCCCGTCGCTGCCGGCGTACATCCCGGCCGACGTCGACATCAACGCCGTGATCGCCGCCGTTGCCGCAGACGGGGTCAGCGCGCCCGCCGAGGACGTGCCAGGGCTCAAGCAGGTGGTCGCCGACGCCCGTGCGGACGGCGTCGACCTCAAGATCGTCGTCATACCCACGAACCCGCCGATCGACACACCGCTACGCGATATCGCCACCGAGGTCGGTGAGGCCAACCCGGGTTCGACGGTGCTGGCGATCAGCCCCTCGTTCGCAGGTACCTACAGCGAACAATTCGACCGTGTGACCCTCGAGGCCGGCCAGGATCTGGCAAAGGTTCCGGGTGATCCCGTGCAGTCGGCGAAGAATTTTGCGGGCGAGTTGACTGAGACGCACTTTCCGTGGACGGCTTTGTCGATAGTGCTCATCATCGGGGTGCTGGCCGCCGCGGTGGCCACGCGAATGCTGCAGGTCCGGGCCCGACGGTCCGTCGCCGCGCCCGCGCCGGAAGCGCCTGCGCCTCCGGCGAACTGACGCGAATTCGGCGTTCTTCGAATTCGAAGATCACCATTCGATAACGCCCGTTTCAATTACAAGTTTGTAATTCGTCACGAACGTTTCTTTGGCGCTTCATGTGACGTACGGTGCAGATGGTGCTTGATGTTGCAGGAGTGTCTTTTGTGGCCTCTGTGACCAAGAACTCGACGGACGTGCCGGGGCGTTCGCGTTGGATCCGAGGAGACAGTGAGTCCGATGAGACGCAACATTCGCGCCTCTGCCTACCGTCTGTGCTGCAGGGTCGGCGCGGCTTCGCTCGCGGTCGGCATCGTCGTCACGTCGGTGGTCAGCCACGGCACGGGGATCGCCGTGGCTGACCCCGGCAGTCCCTCCGGAATCGCCGGCCTCGTCGCCGACGTCGCCAACGCCAATCAGCGTCTGCAGGAACTCGGCGCGAACATCCAGAGCGAGCAGGAGGGCGTCAACCAGGCGATCCTCGGCGTGCAGACCGCACGCGACAATGCCGCTGCGGCGCAACGCGACGTCGAGGCCAGCCAGGTCGGCCTCAAGGACGCCAATGCGGCCATCACCGCCGCACAGAAGCGGTTCGACGCGTTCGCGGCATCGACCTACATGAACGGGCCCGCGGCGTCGTACGTCACAGCCACCGACCCCGCGGACATCATCGACACCGCCACGGCCGGACAGACTCTGATGATCTCGTCGCAGCAGGTGATGGCCGATCTCCAGCAGGCCAGAACCGAGCAGGTCAATCACGAGTCCGCCGCCCGGCTGGCCAAGCAGAAGGCCGATCAGGCAGTTGCCGACGCCCAGAGCAGTCAGGACTCCGCCGTTGACGCGCTCACGCAGGCGCAGAAGACGTTTGGCGACCAGCAGGTGCAGCTGGACAGGCTGACCGCTGAAAGATCCGCTGCGCAAGCCAAACTGGCCGCCGCGCGTCAGCAGGCGGCACCCGCCGCCGCAGCGCAGCCGCAAGCCGCTGCGGTTCCCGGGGCCAGCCCGGCTCCCGCGGCGGCGAATCCGGCTCCCGGGGCCAACGCGTCGCCGGACTGGGACCGCACCCCGGGCGCGCAGCCGCAGGCCGGCCAGGCCTCCGAGTGGGACACGACGCTGCCCGCCATCCCGAGCGCGTTCGTCAGCGGTGACCCGATTGCGATCATCAACACGATCCTCGGGATCGCGCAGTCCTCCTTCCAGGTCACCCAGGACCTGGGTCGCGGATTCCTGCAGAAGCTCGGGATCCTGCCCACGCCAACGGGAATCACCAACGGCGCGATACCCCGCGTCTACGGTCGTCAGGCCTCGGAGTACGTCATCCAGCGGATGCAGTCGCAGATGGGCGTGCCCTACTCATGGGGTGGCGGTAACGCTGCCGGTGCCAGTAGGGGTATCGACTCCGGTGCGGGCACAGTCGGTTTCGACTGCTCCGGGCTGATGCTGTACGGGTTCGCCGGTGTCGGCATCAAGCTCGACCACTACACGGGCTCGCAGTACAACGCAGGCCGCAAGATCCCGTCGTCGCAGATGCGCCGCGGCGACATGATCTTCTACGGACCCAACGCCAGTCAGCACGTCGCGATGTACCTGGGCAATGGCCAGATGCTCGAGGCGCCGTACACCGGGTCACACGTCAAGGTCTCGCCGGTGCGGACCAGCGGTATGACGCCCTATGTGACTCGAATGATCGAATACTGATGGGATTGCCTTGCGTTTGACTTCTGTTCGTCCTCTCCAGGCGCTGGCCACGGTGTTCTGTGCGCTGGCACTCGCCATCGGCCTCGCCATGCCCGCCGCGGCCGAGCCCGATGGCGGTCAGTGGGATCCGACGCTGCCCAAGATCGTCAGCTCCGGGGGTCCCGGTGATCCCGTCGCCGCCGCGAATGCGGCGTTCTCGGTCAGTCAGCTCGCGCTGGAGACCACCCAGAACCTCGGCAGCAAGTTCCTGCAGAGCATCGGGCTGGCTCCCACGCCGTCGGCTGGCCTGCCCGCGGGCGCGCGGGTGCGCGGTCCGCAGGCGATCGAGTACGTCATCCGGCGCGGCGGTTCGCAGCTGGGCGTGCCGTACTCCTGGGGTGGTGGCGCGCTGAATGGGCCTAGCGCTGGTGTGGACTATGACGCAGGCAAGATCGGCTATGACTGCTCAGGCTTCACTCGCTATGCCTTCGCGGGTGTTGGCGTGCAGATCCCCAAGTACTCGGGCGACCAGTACAACGCGGGCCGCAAGGTGCCGCAGTCGCAGGCCAAGCGCGGTGATCTGTTGTTCTGGGGCCCCGGCGGCAGCCAGCACGTCGCCATTTTCCTGGGCGGCGGAAAGATGCTCGAGGCAGCGGGCAGCGCGGAGAAGGTCACGGTAAGCCCGGTGCGGACGGCAGGCCTGCAGCCCTATCTGGTGCGCATCATCGAGTCCTGATCGGACCGACCGTCGGGACTCGCCGGTGACCGGCGACGTCGACGGATTCCGAACAGCCTGGAATAGTTGACGGCGAGCGCCTGCAGATCAAGTGCGGGCGGTGTAAAGCGCGGCGAGTTCGGCGCGAACGAATGTGGGAGGAACCTGAATGACGTCACCGAGTGGGCCGCCGCAGGGCGCCGGAGGTTTCCCCGGCCAGAGCCCGGGCCAGGGCTACTCCGGAGGACCGCAGCAGGGGGCTTCCACCAACGGCGGTCTGCAGGGCGAGGTGCACACCCTCGAGCGCGCGATCTTCGAGGTCAAGCGCATCATCGTCGGCCAGGACAGGCTCATCGAGCGGATGCTGGTCGGCCTGCTCGCGAAGGGCCACGTGCTCCTTGAGGGTGTCCCCGGTGTCGCGAAGACACTGGCGGTCGAGACCTTCGCCAAGGTGGTTGGTGGCACGTTCGCGCGCATCCAGTTCACCCCCGACCTGGTGCCCACCGACATCGTCGGTACCCGCATCTACCGGGTCGGCAAGGAGGAGTTCGACACCGAGATCGGTCCCGTGATGGTGAACTTCCTGCTCGCCGACGAGATCAACCGCGCGCCCGCCAAGGTGCAGTCCGCCCTGCTCGAGGTCATGGCCGAGCGCAAGGTGTCGATCGGCGGCAAGACCTTCCCCCTGCCCAGCCCCTTCCTGGTCATGGCGACACAGAACCCCATCGAGCAGGAGGGCGTCTACGCCCTGCCGGAGGCGCAGCGCGACCGCTTCCTGTTCAAGCTGAACATCGACTACCCGACGCCCGAGGAAGAGCGCGAGATCATCTACCGGATGGGTGTCACCCCGCCCACGCCGAAGCAGATCCTCGACACCAGCGATCTCCTGCGTCTCCAGGAGGTGGCCGCAGGCGTGTTCGTGCACCACGCACTGGTCGACTACGTGGTGCGCATCGTCACCGCGACGCGTGAGCCCGAGAAGTTCGGTATGTCCGACGCCAAGGCGTGGATCGCCTACGGCGCCTCACCGCGTGCGTCGCTCGGCATCATCGCGGCGTCTCGCGCGCTGGCGTTGATCCGCGGACGCGACTACGTCATCCCGCAGGACGTCGTCGAGGTGATCCCGGACGTGCTCCGGCACCGCCTGGTGTTGACGTACGACGCGCTTGCCGACGAAGTCTCGGCCGAGACGGTCGTCAACCGCATTCTGCAGACCGTCGGACTGCCTCAGGTCAATGCGATTCCGCAGCAAGGCCATTCGGTGGCGCCTGCAATGCCCGCCGCGGCGGCGGCCAGCGGTCGGTGACCCCGACCCAGGGCCGCACGGTCGACCTACCGTCACTGCAACGGGGGCAGATCCGCGACCCCGAGCTCTCGGCGGCACTGCGCAAGCTCGAGCTGACGGTGCGCCGCAAGCTCGACGGTGTCTTGCACGGTGACCATCAGGGTCTGATCCCCGGCCCGGGGTCCGAGCCGGGGGAGTCCCGGATCTATCAGCCCGGCGACGATGTGCGCCGCATGGACTGGTCGGTCACCGCGCGGACCACCACTCCGCACGTGCGGCAGATGATCGCCGACCGTGAGTTGGAGACGTGGCTGGTTATCGACGTGTCCGCCAGCCTGGACTTCGGCACGGCCGGATGCGAGAAGCGTGATCTCGCGGTCGCCGCCGCAGCCGCCGTCGCCTTCCTCAACAGCGGAGGTGGCAATCGCCTTGGCGCGGTGATCACCAACGGTGAGAGCACCAGACGCGTGCCAGCGCTGTCCGGCCGGATGCACGAGCAGGAACTGCTGCGCGCTGTCGCCACCATGCCCAAGGCGCCAGTCGGCGTCCGCGGCGACCTGGCCTCGGCCATCGACGCGCTGCGCAGGCCTGAGCGTCGGCGCGGCATGGCCGTGATCATCAGCGACTTCCTCGGGCCGATCACCTGGATGAAGCCGCTGCGTGCCATCGCCGGACGTCACGAGGTGCTCGGCATCGAGATCGTCGACCCACGGGACGTCGAGCTTCCCGATGTCGGCGAGGTGATCCTGCAGGACACCGAGTCCGGTGTGACCCGTGAGTTCACCATCGACGCCCAGCTGCGCGAGGACTTCGCCAAGGCGGCCGAAGCCCACCGCGCCGAGGTGGCGCGCACGCTGCGACGGTGCAACGCGCCGCTGATGACGCTGCGCACCGATCGGGACTGGATCGCCGACGTGGTGCGGTTCGTGGCGCACCGCCGCCTGTCCGGCCGGTAACGGGTAACGACCAGAGTGCACCCACAACACTGAAATGATAAGTCGTACATGACATTACCGCTGCTCGGACCGATGACGCTGTCGGGCTTCGAACACGTCTGGTACCTGCTGTTCCTACTCGTGGTGCTCGTGGTGATCGGGCTCTACATCGTGATGCAGATGGCGCGTCAGAAGCGGATGCTGCGCTTCGCCAACATGGAACTGCTGGAGAGCATCGCGCCCAAGCGCTCGTCGCGCTGGCGGCATCTGCCTGCGATCCTGCTGGTGCTGTCAATGCTGCTGTTCACCGTCGCGATGGCCGGGCCCACCAACGACGTCCGGATCCCGCGCAACCGCGCCGTGGTCATGTTGGTGATCGACGTGTCGCAGTCGATGCGCGCCACCGACGTGGCGCCGAGTCGCCTGGTCGCCGCGCAGGAGGCGGCCAAGCAGTTCGCCGATGAACTCACCCCCGGCATCAACCTCGGCCTGATCGCCTACGCGGGCACGGCCACGGTGCTGGTGGCACCGACCACGAATCGGGATTCCACGAAGGCCGCGATCGACAAGCTGCAACTGGCCGACCGCACCGCCACGGGTGAGGGCATCTTCACCGCGCTGCAGGCCATCGCCACCGTCGGCGCGGTGATCGGCGGCGGTGACGAACCGCCGCCGGCACGCATCGTGCTGATGTCCGACGGCAAGGAGACGGTGCCGTCGAACCCCGACAACCCCAAGGGCGCGTACACGGCGGCACGCACCGCCAAGGACCAGGGGGTGCCCATCTCGACGGTGTCATTCGGCACTGCCTACGGCTACGTCGAGATCAATGACCAGCGTCAGCCGGTTCCCGTCGATGACGAGATGCTCGGACGGATCGCGGAGTTGTCCGGGGGTGAGGCGTTCACCGCGTCCAGCCTGGAACAGCTCAAACAGGTGTTCTCATCGTTGCAGCAGCAGATCGGCTACGAGACGATCAAGGGCGACGCCAGCGTCGGATGGCTCCGACTGGGTGCGCTTGTGCTCGCGTTGGCCGCGCTGGCGGCACTGCTGCTCAACCGCCGCCTGCCTGGGTAGTGCGCGTGATCGCGGTCGCAGTGGCCGATTTCGAGCAGGCCGGACCGAGACGATAGGTTGACGCACATGCCGGAATTCGTCTCGCGCTCCGTTCTCGTCACTGGTGGCAACCGTGGCATTGGCCTAGCGATCGCCCAGAGGCTTGCCGCCGACGGCCACAAGGTCGCCGTCACGCACCGAGGTTCGGGCGCCCCTGAGGGCCTTTTCGGCGTGCAGTGCGACGTCACCGACTCCGAGGCCGTCGATAGGGCATTCACTGAGGTCGAGGAGCATCAGGGCCCCGTCGAGGTGCTGGTGTCCAACGCCGGCATCTCCCAGGACGCATTCCTCATCCGAATGACCGAGGAACGGTTCGAGAACGTCATCAACGCCAACCTCACCGGCGCGTTTCGGGTGGCCCAGCGGGCTTCGCGCAGCATGCAGCGCAAGCGTTTCGGCCGGATCATCTTCATCGGCTCGGTCTCGGGTATGTGGGGTATCGGCAACCAGGCCAACTACGCGGCCGCCAAGGCCGGTCTCATCGGCATGGCCCGCTCGATCTCTCGTGAGCTGTCCAAGGCCGGCGTCACCGCGAACGTGGTTGCCCCCGGCTACATCGACACCGAGATGACCCGTGCGCTCGATGAGCGGATCCAGGCGGGCGCCCTTGAGTTCATCCCGGCTAAGCGGGTCGGCACCGCCGAGGACGTCGCAGGGGCCGTCAGCTTCCTGGCGTCGGAGGACGCCGGCTACATCGCCGGTGCGGTGATCCCGGTTGATGGCGGCATGGGCATGGGGCACTAACCAGAACTTCTCGCTCACCAGAACTCTTCCCCTGAAAAAGGAGTCAGCACCATGGCAGGAATTCTCGAGGGCAAGCGGATCCTCGTCACAGGCATCATCACCGACTCGTCGATCGCGTTCCACATCGCCAAGGTCGCCCAGGAGGCGGGTGCGGAGTTGGTGTTGACCGGTTTCAACCGGATGAAGCTGATTCAGCGGATCGCCGACCGGCTGCCGAACCCGGCGCCACTTCTCGAACTCGACGTGCAGAACGAGGAGCACCTCGCCACGCTCGCCGACCGTGTCACCGAGGTGATCGGTCAGGGCAACAAGCTCGACGGTGTCGTGCACTCGATCGGCTTCATGCCGCAGACCGGCATGGGCATCAACCCGTTCTTCGACGCACCCTACGAGGACGTCGCCAAGGGCATCCACATCTCTGCGTACTCGTACGCCTCGCTGGCCAAGGCGACGCTGCCGGTGATCAATGCGGGCGGCAGTATCGTCGGCATGGACTTCGACCCGACCCGGGCGATGCCTGCCTACAACTGGATGACGGTCGCCAAGAGTGCGCTGGAGTCGGTCAACCGGTTCGTCGCCCGCGAGGCGGGCCCGCATGGCGTTCGCTCGAATCTCGTTGCCGCAGGACCGATCCGCACGCTGGCCATGAGTGCCATCGTCGGTGGTGCGCTGGGTGCCGAGGCGGGCGACCAGATGCGGCTGCTCGAGGAGGGCTGGGACCAGCGTGCACCCGTGGGCTGGAACATGAAGGACCCCACGCCGGTCGCGAAGACCGTCTGCGCCCTGCTGTCCGACTGGTTGCCCGCCACCACCGGAACGATCGTCTACGCCGACGGCGGCGCCCACACACAGCTGCTCTGAGCCGCGTCGCGCCGTGGACTTCGATGCCGTTCTGCTGCTCTCCTTCGGAGGACCGGAGGGACCCGAGCAGGTGCGGCCGTTCCTGGAGAATGTGACGCGCGGACGCAACATCCCACCCGAGCGTCTCGACGGGGTCGCCGAGCACTACCTGCACTTCGGCGGTGTCTCGCCGATCAACGGCATCAACCGGGAGCTCATCGCGCTGCTGCGCAGTGAGCTGGAGCGCCGCGGCACACCGCTGCCCGTCTATTTCGGCAACCGCAACTGGGAGCCCTTCGTCGAGGACACCGTGGCGGCCATGCGCGATGACGGCGTTCGCCGTGCAGCCGTGTTCGCGACGTCGGCCTGGGGCGGTTACTCGAGTTGCACGCAATACGTCGAGGACATCGCCAGGGGACTGGCATCCGCGGGTGAGGGTGCGCCGCAGTTGGTCAAGCTGCGGCACTACTTCGACCATCCGCTGTTCGTCGAGATGTTCGCCGACGGTATCGCGGCCGCCGCGGCGACGCTGCCAGACGGTATGGCCGCCGACGCCCGGCTGGTGTTCACCGCCCACTCGATACCCATTGCGGCCGACGAGCGATACGGCCCGCACCTGTACAGCCGGCAGGTGGCCTATGCGACGCGTTTGGTGGCAGCGGCGGCGGGTTACGCCGAGTACGACCAGGTGTGGCAGTCACGTTCTGGTCCACCACAGGTGCCGTGGTTGGAACCCGATGTGGGCGACCATCTCTCGGCGCTCGCCGCGACCGGCACCAGGGCCGTGATCGTGTGTCCGATCGGCTTCGTCGCCGACCACATCGAGGTCGTGTGGGACCTCGACAACGAACTGGCGGAGCAGGCGGAGCGGTTGGGGATCGCCTTCGCCCGCGCGGGCACGCCCAACGTCGACCCTCGGTTCGCCCGTCTGGCGGCAGACCTTATCGACGAACTCCGTGCCGATCGTCCAGCCGCGCGCCTCGATGGGCCCGACCCCGCGCCCGGCTGCGGTTACGACCTCGACGGGCAACCCTGCGCGGAGTCGCCGCGGTGCGTCCGCGAGACCGCGAAGGAGAACGGCCCGGCGGTCAGGCCTGCCACGCCGAGTGCAGGATCTCGATAACCGCGGCCATCCGTGCCGTCCGAACCACACCCGTCAGCGGCTGCAGCGCATCGTTGGCTATCTGCATCTCCGATGAGGTCTGCAAGCCGATGGGCATAAGCCCGGAACTCACCGTGATGATCGCGTCGACGTGCGCGGCGTTCTCCAGCACCCGCAGCGCGCGGGTCGGCGCGTGGTCGGGCGCGTGGTGCAACCGGCCGGACTCCAGGATCTGCTCGACGAGTCCGCGCGGGTCGGCCACGTCGGGGTCTGTCGCTCCGGCCCGCAGCATGCCGAGCGCATCGGCGGCCGACCGCACCGCCGAACGCAGGTCATACTCGGCCTGACCGAGGTCGCCGTACGCCGGTACGGGCACCGTGGGCAGCGAGTAGACGGTCCACGACAGTGAGCTTGGCTCGCCGTACTCCGCCTCGTCGTCGAACTCCGGATCGACGTCGGGGTAGGCGAACTCCGGCACCAGGCCCACCGCGTCGACCCCCGCACGGGAGACGACAATGGCCTCCCCGGCGGCGATCGCGTCGAGTTGGAACTGGGTGCCCGCGGCCAGCCCGCGCACGTCGCCGGGTACCGGCAGGGCGATCGACATGGCGGGTTCGCCGGTCGTGGGGCCGGCTGCGGTGCGCAGCGTCTGCAGCATCGACACCGCGCCTGCATCGGTCAGGT
The DNA here is from genome assembly GCF_040548615.1 of Mycolicibacterium sp. 624. Classification (NCBI taxonomy): domain Bacteria; kingdom Bacillati; phylum Actinomycetota; class Actinomycetes; order Mycobacteriales; family Mycobacteriaceae; genus Mycobacterium; species Mycolicibacterium sp. 624. The sequence goes on along the minus strand of NZ_JBEPRZ010000003.1, from coordinate 579,531 downwards.
CAGGCCACGGCAGACCCGTTCGTGTGGCGGCGGCGGAGTCGTAGGCGGTGACTAAATGTCTTGGCGCCCAGAGTGATAGGGCGTCCAGGACGTCGTCGGGCGCAGCCTTGCCCGCGAGCCAGGCGTTGGCCCACACCGCCAGCGAAACACTTGGACACCACATGATCACCGGAGTGTAGTTGTTGCCGACCGAGTGAGCCGAGACACGTTAGGCTGGTCACATGCCCGTTTGGTTGCTCTGGCTGGTCGCCGCCGTTGCGTTGGCCGGCGCGGAGGCGCTGACGGGTGATCTGTTCCTGCTGATGCTCAGCGGCGGTGCGCTGGCCGCGGTCGGGTCCAGCCTTCTCATCGACAACTTCGTGATCGACGGCGTGGTCTTCGCTGTTGTGTCGATCCTGCTGCTAGTCCTCGTCCGTCCCGCGCTGCGGCGTCGGTTCGCGGCGGGCACGGGTCTGCCGGAACCGATGAAGGCACTCGAGGGCAGGAACGCGCTGGTGCTCGACCGGGTGACGCGCCACGAGGGCCAGGTGAAACTCGACGGTGAGGTCTGGACCGCGCGGCCACTGAGCGATGGCGATGTCTATGAGCCCGGCGACCACGTCACCGTCATGCGAATCGACGGCGCGACCGCCGTCGTCTTCAAAAGCGTCTGAGATTGGGAAGGATCTGCAATGGAGGGTGCTGTCGCCGGATTAGTTCTGGTTGCCGTGCTGGTGATCTTCGCGGTCATCGTTGTGGCCAAGTCGGTCAAGGTGATTCCGCAGGCTGAGGCCGCGGTCATCGAGCGGCTCGGTCGCTACAGCAAGACCGTCTCAGGTCAGCTCACGCTGCTGCTGCCGTTCATCGACAAGATCCGCGCCCGCGTCGATCTTCGCGAGCGCGTGGTGAGCTTCCCGCCTCAGCCCGTGATCACCGAGGACAACCTGACGGTCAACATCGACACCGTCGTCTATTTCCAGGTGACCAACCCACAGGCCGCGGTCTACCAGATCAGCAACTACATCGTCGGCGTCGAGCAGCTGACCACCACGACGCTGCGCAACGTCGTCGGCGGTATGACCCTGGAACAGACCCTGACGTCCCGCGACCAGATCAACGGCCAGCTCCGTGGCGTGCTGGACGAGGCCACCGGCCGGTGGGGCCTGCGTGTCGCACGTGTCGAGCTGCGCAGCATCGACCCGCCACCGTCGATCCAGGACTCGATGGAGAAGCAGATGCGCGCCGATCGCGAGAAGCGCGCCATGATCCTGACCGCCGAGGGCAACCGGGAGGCGTCGATCAAGCAGGCCGAGGGGCAGAAGCAGGCCCAGATCCTGTCGGCCGAGGGCGCCAAGCAGGCGGCCATCCTGGCCGCCGAGGCCGATCGGCAGTCCCGGATGCTGCGCGCGCAGGGTGAACGCGCCGCGTCCTACCTGCAGGCTCAGGGTCAGGCCAAGGCGATCGAGAAGACGTTCGCGGCTATCAAGGCCGGCCGGCCGACGCCCGAGATGCTGGCCTACCAGTACCTGCAGACACTGCCCCTGATGGCCAAGGGTGAGGCGAACAAGGTCTGGCTGGTGCCCAGCGATTTCGGCACGGCGCTCCAGGGCTTCACCAAGATGCTGGGCGCGCCCGGCCAGGACGGCGTCTTCCGGTATGAGCCGTCGCCGGTGGAGGAGGACCTGCCCAAGCCTGAGGACGATTCCGCCGAGGTGGCGGAGTGGTTCAACACGAAGACAGATCCGGAGATCGCGCAGGCCGTTGCTCAGGCGGTGGCCGAGGCCCGTACCCCGGTGTCCTCCATCGACCCGCCGACGCAGTACCCGCCGCTGTCTCAGCAGGTGCAGCCGCCGGTGACTGACTACGGGCAGCAGGCGCCGGCACCGGCCCCGCGGCACGGCTCGCCCGAATAATGAGCGTCCTGACCGACAATCGGACTTACGCGCTGCTGGCCGCGGGTCAGGCCGGCGACGCCGTCATCTGCGCCATTCCCGTCCGGACGGTCACCGAATGCCTCGACGACGTTGGATTCCCCAAGCAGAATCGATGGATCTTCTCGGTGATCAAGGCTGCGTCCGCGGTCGGGCTGCTGTCGGTGCGGCGGTATCCGGCGCTTGCCCGGCTGACCACCCTCATGCTGACCGTGTACTTCGTGCTGGCGGTGGGCGCCCACGTCCGGGCTCGGGATTTCGGCCGAAATGCCGCGGCCGCGACCACTTTGCTTGCCATCTACGGAGCGTTGACGGTGAAGGGGCCCGCGGACGTGAGGAGCAGTCGGTAGACGTCAGGGAGCGACGACCGGTTCACTGACCGGCTCAGGGTCCGACTCGGGCTCGCGATTGTGGTTTCTGCGATGCGTGCGGAACTCGTAGAACAGTCCGGCGATGCCGAGGCAGGCCGTGCACACCGACACGAGAAACAGCAGCGGGCTGACATTGCCGGTCAGTGCGTCTCCCAGAATGACGACCGCCGCGGTGCCTGGGAGCAGCCCGGCGAATGTCGCCAGCGTGTAGGGCACCACCCGCACCGCAGACGAGCCCGCGGCGTAGTTGAGCACTGAGAACGGCACTGCCGGGATCATCCGCATCGACAGCACTGTCGGCCAGCCACGTTCGGCGAGTCGAGTGTTGAGGGTGTCCACCCTCGGATGCTTGACAAGCCGGTCGAGATGCCAACCGGCCGCGCGCACCAGCAGCAGGGCGATGACCGCACTGACCGCACTGGCGACCACGGCGATGGTCACGCCCACGATCGGACCGAACAGCAGACCGGCCGCCAGCGTGAACGCCGTTCGCGGGAAGGGGAGCACGGTGATGACGATGTGCGCGGCCAGGAATGCCAGGGGGAACCACGGGCCGACCGAGGTGGCCCAGTCGCGAAGCTGCACCGCGGTGGGCAACGGGACCAGGAGCGCGACTGCGACAAGAATCACAATGGCGACCGCGATGGTGATTGCTCGGCGGCGCGGGACCTGAGCCGCCGTCGCGACGATCGCGCCGCGTACCGCGCGCAACGTTCTGACGACGGGCTTCACGTCTGCCAAGGGTACGTGGCGTAGCGCTAGTGCTCGCGTCGACGCGTCCACCGCCGGACTGAGACTCACCCGCCCGGCGGTCATGACCGTGATGGTCATCATTTAGCCTGATGGCCGGGTGACGAGTCACAAGCTGCGACGACAGGGAGGTGCCGGTGTCCGTACAGGGATCTGGTCCCAGCTCCAGCACCATCGAGTCCGATCTCGCGGCCTGGCGCGCGGGTGTGGCGGGTGTGCTGGCGAAGAGCAGCCGAAAGGACCCGGCCGACCTCGGCGAAGAGCCAGAGCGACTCCTTGACTCGCCCACCTATGACGGCTTCGGGGTCCGCCCCCTCTACACCGCGCTTGATTCGCTGCCTGAGCAGCCGCTGCCCGGTCAGTGGCCCTTCGTTCGAGGCGGCGACGCGTTGCGCGACGTGAAGTCCGGATGGAAGGTCGCCGAGGCGTTCCCGGCCGCCGGGCAGGTCTCGGTCACCGACGGCAACGGGGCCGTGCTGGCCGCCCTGACCGAGGGTGTCAGCGCGCTGGTGCTGAAGGTCGGTGCCGACGGTGTCGGCGTCGATGAGTTGGACCGGATGCTCGAGGGCGTCTTCCTCGAACTGGTCCCCGTGATGCTCGACGTCGGTGACGGCGGAAGTGAGTACACCGCGGCGGCCGAGTCGCTGCTCGCGCTGGTGGCTGCTCTGCCTGCGGAGCGCCGCGCGCTGCTGTCGGTGGATCTCGGCGCGGATCCCCTGACCGCTCCGCTGACCGGCCGATCGACCCCGACCGTCGCGGAGGTCGCCGAAGTCGCCGCCAAGGCAGCGGAGTTCGAAGGCGGCGTGCGGGCCATCACCGTCGACGGCCCGTCGTTCCACAATCTCGGGGCGAGTGCGTCGTGGGAACTCGCCGGTGCCGTCGCTGCAGGCGTGAGCTACCTACGACTGTTGGGTGAGCACGGCCTGGCGACCGGCGATGCGTTGCGACAGATCGCATTCCGATTCGCCGCTGACGATGACCAGTTCATGACAATCGCCAAGTTGCGGGCGGCACGCCAGCTGTGGGCGCGTGTCGCCGAGGTGGTTGGCGCTCCCGACGCGGGCGCCCCGAAGGTCCACGCCGTCACGTCGATGCCGATGATGGCCCAGCGTGACCCGTGGGTGAACATGTTGCGCACCACGCTGGCCGCGTTCGCCGCAGGCGTCGGGGGAGCGGACACGGTGTGGGTGCGCACGTTCGACAGCGCGATCGATGACGGATTGCCCGGCGTCGCTCCGAGTTTCGCGCGCCGTATGGCCCGCAACACCCAGCTGCTGCTGCTCGAGGAGTCGCACATCGGTCGCGTGCTCGACCCGGCCGGCGGGTCCTGGTTCGTCGAGGACCTCACCTCCGAACTCGCCGAGGCGGCGTGGAAGCACTTCCAGGACATCGAGGCGCGGGGCGGTTTCGCCGATGCCCGCGACTTCGTCGTCGACCAGATCGAGCAGGTGCGGGACCGTCGGGCCGATGACATCGCGCACCGCCGCACCGCGCTCACGGGTGTCAACGAATACCCCAACCTGGCCGAGGCCCCACTGCCCCAACAGGATTCAGAGTCGGTGGTGTCGCGTTACGGGGCGGGCTTCGAAGCCTTGCGGGACCGCTCGGACGCGTACCTGGCGGCCAACGGTGTCCGACCTCAGGCACTTCTGCTGCCGGTCGGCCCGCTTGCCGAGCACAACATCCGGACCACGTTCGCCGCGAACCTGCTGGCCTCCGGGGGTATCGAGACGGTTAATCCCGGCACTGTCGAGGCATCCGGTGTGGCACAGGCTCTGGCGGATGCGGGTAGCCCGGCTGCCGTGGTCATCTGCGGTACCGATGCGCGGTATGGCACCGACGCGGCCGCTATCGTCGACGCCGCTCGGGCCGCGGGCGTCTCGCACGTCTATCTGGCCGGCCCGCAGAAGGCGACCGCCGATGCCGCCGAGGGATCGAGACCCGACGAACACCTGACCGCCAGGATCGATGCGATCGCGGTGTTGTCCACCCTGCTCACCAGATTGGGGGCCTGATATGACTGCGGTGACACCCGACAACGGGATCGCGAGCTTCGCCGACGTTCCGTTGCGAGGCGATAAGAAGGGCGCGCCCGCCACCGAGGCCACCGTCGGTGAGCACGTCGCCGCCGCCGCGGCCGCGCACGGTTACACCCCGGACCAACTCAGCTGGGCCACGCCGGAGGGGATCGACGTCAAGCCGGTCTACATCGCCGCCGATCGTGACGCCGTGGTCGACGCCGGTTATCCCTTGGACAGCTTTCCCGGCGCACCGCCGTTCGTGCGCGGGCCGTACCCGACGATGTACGTCAACCAGCCGTGGACCATCCGGCAGTACGCCGGCTTCTCCACCGCGGCCGAGTCCAACGCGTTCTACCGACGCAACCTGGCGGCCGGGCAGAAGGGCCTGTCGGTGGCCTTCGATCTGGCCACCCACCGCGGTTATGACTCCGATCATCCGCGCGTGCAGGGTGACGTCGGAATGGCCGGTGTGGCGATCGACTCCATCCTCGACATGCGGCAGCTCTTCGACGGTATCGACCTGTCGGCGGTGTCGGTGTCCATGACCATGAACGGTGCCGTGCTGCCGATTCTGGCGCTCTACGTCGCCGCGGCCGAGGAGCAGGGGGTGCCGCCGGAGAAGCTGGCGGGCACAATCCAGAACGACATCCTCAAAGAGTTCATGGTCCGCAACACCTACATCTATCCGCCCGAGCCGTCGATGCGCGTGATCTCCGACATCTTCGGCTACACGAGCGTCAAGATGCCCAAGTACAACTCGATATCGATCTCCGGCTATCACATCCAGGAAGCCGGTGCGACAGCCGATCTCGAGCTGGGCTACACCCTGGCCGACGGTGTCGAGTACATCAAGGCGGGGCTGGCTGCCGGCCTGGACATCGACAAGTTCGCGCCGCGGCTGTCGTTCTTCTGGGGTATCGGCATGAACTTCTTCATGGAGGTCGCCAAGCTTCGCGCGGGCCGGCTGCTGTGGAGCGAACTCGTTGCCCAGTTCGATCCCAAGAGTGACAAGTCGCTGTCGTTGCGTACCCACTCGCAGACCTCGGGTTGGTCGCTGACCGCGCAGGACCCGTTCAACAACGTCGCCCGTACCTGCATCGAGGCGATGGCTGCCACCCAGGGCCACACGCAGTCGTTGCACACCAACGCACTCGACGAGGCGCTGGCGCTGCCCACCGACTTCTCCGCGCGCATCGCGCGCAACACCCAGCTGCTGCTGCAGCAGGAGTCCGGCACCACCCGGCCGATCGACCCGTGGGGCGGTTCGTACTACGTCGAGTGGCTGACCCACCAGCTCGCCGAGAAGGCGCGCGCCCACATCGCCGAGGTGGCCGAGCACGGCGGCATGGCGCAGGCGATCCGTGAGGGCATCCCGAAGCTGCGCATCGAGGAAGCCGCCGCACGCACTCAGGCGCGCATCGACTCGGGCGCCCAGACGGTGATCGGCATCAACAAGTACCAGGTCGACGAGGACCAGGAGGTCGAGGTCCTCAAGGTCGAGAACAGCCGGGTGCGCGCCGAGCAGATCGCCAAACTCCAGCAGCTGCGGGCCGAGCGTGACGAGGCAGCGACCCAGGCTGCGCTGGCCGAATTGACCCGTGCCGCAGGCGCATCCGGACCGGCGGGGGAGGACGGGCTCGGCAACAACCTGCTCGCCCTCGCTATCGACGCTGCGCGCGCCAAGGCCACGGTCGGTGAGATCTCTGACGCGCTGGAGAAGGTCTACGGTCGGCATCAGGCCGAGATCCGCACCATCGCGGGCGTCTACCGAGATGAGGTGGGCAAGGTTAGCAACGTCAGTGCTGCAACGGAGCTGGTGGAGAAATTCGCCGAGGCTGACGGCCGCAGGCCCCGCATCCTGGTCGCCAAGATGGGACAGGACGGCCACGACCGCGGCCAGAAGGTGATCGCGACGGCCTTCGCCGATATCGGCTTCGACGTCGACGTGGGCTCCCTGTTCTCCACACCGGATGAGGTCGCCCGGCAGGCCGCCGACAACGACGTGCACGTCGTCGGGGTGTCGTCGCTGGCCGCGGGGCACCTGACCCTGGTGCCCGCCCTGCGCGACGCTCTCGCGGGCGTCGGCAGGCCCGACATCATGGTCGTCGTGGGCGGTGTCATTCCGCCCGGCGACTTCGACGAGTTGTACGCGGCGGGAGCCGCCGCCATCTTCCCGCCGGGCACGGTGATCGCCGACGCTGCGATCGGCCTGCTGCAGAAGCTGGCCGGGCGGCTGGGCTACGACATCGGCTGACGGCGCAATGCCCCAATCGTCAGTCGATGAACTCGCGGCGGCCGTCCGTGGCGGCGACCGCGCCGCTCTGGCCCGCGCCATCACGTTGGTGGAGTCAACCCGCGCCGACCACCGCGACCAGGCTCAGCAGCTGCTACTCGAGCTGATGCCCGAGGCGGGTAGCGCCCAACACATCGGCATCACCGGCGTGCCCGGGGTCGGGAAGTCGACGACCATCGAGGCGCTGGGCATGCATCTCATCGAGCGGGGCCATCGGGTGGCCGTGCTCGCCGTGGATCCCTCGTCGACGAGGACCGGCGGCTCCATCCTGGGCGATAAGACCCGGATGGCTCGGTTGGCGGTTCACCCCGATGCCTACATCCGACCGTCTCCGACGTCGGGCACACTCGGCGGAGTGGCCCGAGCCACCCGCGAGACGATTGTTTTGCTGGAGGCGGCCGGATACGACGTCATCCTGGTCGAGACGGTGGGCGTCGGGCAGTCCGAGGTGACGGTTGCCAACATGGTCGACACCTTCGTCTTCCTGACGCTTGCCCGTACCGGTGATCAGCTCCAGGGGATCAAGAAGGGTGTGCTTGAGCTGGCCGATGTGGTGGTGGTCAACAAGGCTGATGGCGCCCACGAGGTGGAGGCGAAGGCCGCCGCCCGCGAACTGGCGGGTGCGATTCGCCTCATATATCCCCGCGAAACACTCTGGCGTCCACCGGTTCTCACGATGAGTGCGCTGCACGGGGCTGGCCTGGATGAGTTGTGGCAAACCGTGTGCAAGCATCGACAGGTTCTGAGCGACGCCGGCGAGTTCGAGGCGAGGCGACGGACCCAGCAGGTCGATTGGACCTGGTCGATGGTGCGTGACACGGTGCTGGACCGGATTCTGCACCACCCGGGGGTCAAGGCGATCCGGGCTGATGTCGAGCGCGGTGTCCGCGATGGCGAGCTGACACCGGCGCTTGCTGCGCAACGGATACTCGACGCCGCGGAAGCCGACTGACTAACGGATCGATAACCTTTTTTCTAGTTAGCCGGGGCTGCGAGTACATTTCGAAATTGTGGCCCCTGTAACAGGTGGGATGCGCAGCGCGGCGCTTCCGCACGGTGTCGATGATGGCGTGTTCCCGCGCGATGCCCATGGCGCGCTCCCGCACGAGGCCCACAGCGCGCTGCCGCGCGGTGTCCGCGGAGCTGCGGACCGGAACTTCGCGTGCGCGGTGCGTGCGTTCTCCCAGCTGTTCCCCCATCCGCGCCTCGGCGGGGGAGCCCTGGCGATCTACCTCGACGGTGAACCCGTTGTCGACGTCTGGACCGGATGGTCGGACCGCCGCGGCAAGAAACGCTGGGACGCCGACACCGGGACGATGGTCTTCTCGGCGACCAAGGGCATGGCCTCGACGGTCGTGCACCGCCTGGCGGACCGGGGGCTTATCGACTACGACGCTCCGGTGGCCGAGTACTGGTCGGCGTTTGGTGCCAACGGCAAGTCACGGGTCACCGTTCGTGAGCTCATGCGGCACCGGGCCGGATTGTCACAGCTGAACCGGGCCACGATGGTTGATCTGATGGACCACGTGCTCATGGAGGAGCGGATGGCGGCGGCGCCGATGGGGCTGCTCCGGGGTCGTCCGGCCTACCATGCCATCACCTACGGCTGGCTGCTGTCGGGCCTGGCTCGGGCTGTGACGGGTTCGGGCATGCGCGACCTGTTTCGCACCGAACTGGCCGAACCGCTGGACTCCGATGGCTTCCACCTGGGCCGCCCGCCGGTCGACGCCGCGACGCAGCCCGCGCAGATCATCGGTCCGCAGCGGCATCTGCAGAACCCAGTCTTCAATTTCGTCGCGCCCCATCTGGCCGGTCTACCGTTCTCCGGTGGATTCGGCTCGCTGTACTTCCGGGGCATGAAATCGGTGGTGCAGGGCGACACTCCGATGCTGGACACCGAGATGCCCGCCGCCAACGGCGTTGCGACCGCTCGGGCGTTGGCCAGGATGTATGCCCCGATCGCCAATGGTGGCATGGTCGGTGGGAGGCGGTTTCTGTCCGCAGAACTCGCGGCCGGGCTCGTCGGACCACGCAGCTTGCACCCCGACGGCAGCATCCTCATGCCGATGTCGTTTCACCTCGGCTATCACGGTCTGCCGTTGGGTGGCATCATGCCCGGCCTCGGCCACGTCGGCCTGGGCGGATCACTGGGTTGGGCCGACCCGGACAGTGGCCTCTCCTTTGGATTCGTCCACAACCGGCTACTGACTCCGCTGGTCGTGGCGGACCAGGCTGGCTTCGTGGCGACCGCTGCATTGATCCGGTACGGGGTTGCGCAGGCGCGCAAACATGGCTTCAGTCCGATCCCGACGTTCGGTGCACCGTTCGCTGGCAGCAACTCGGCCGCCGTCTGAGCAGACGCCGTGCCCAAAGGGTGGTGACGCTCGATCTTCGCCCTGAGGCGCCCGCTGCAGACAACGTGCGTTGCCAGCGCTAACCACTGATGGCGCAAGTGTTTTCGTCGTGTTGGTCAAATTCTGGCTAGATCGTCGAATTCGGCGAATACGACACCGGTCGCGGTTTTGCCCGAGCCGATTCGCGAGCACCCTGCCGTAACCGAGGCGATAGTTGCTGGAGTCGGTGGGGTCTAGGTGCTGCTGGGTCAGATGGTTACTGTGTGACTCGAGTCACGGCTAATGAATACCATTGCTCAAATTACACGTAACATGCACTTCTGATTCTCTCAGGAGAATTTCAGCAAACGCTTAGATCGCCTTGACGCGTGCGTAAATTGTGTGCTACATACCACGCCTCGGGCGATCGTGTCAGGTGTCCTCAATTTGTTTGCTGGACATTGTTCCGGCAAAAAACCGACCAATCGTACTGAATATCGCCAGAATTGATAACAACCGTTAATTTCTTGCGTTCATGCACGTCAACCCAACAGAATCGGTAGACAGGACGAAATGACGGGTATCGGTGTAATCTTCCCGCCTGAGATTGGTGGTGTCTAATGCGCTTGTGTACATTTGCCGGGCAACCCGCAACGTTGCGGCTCGTGACCATCGCACTCCGTCCCCGTTGCTTGAACGTCGGCGAGAAGTAAGGGGTAGTGGAGCCAAGATGCGGCAAACACGCGCTTGACGTCGATGCACCCCTGCCGGGGAGCCTTCCCACTCATGTACGCAGAAGAGGTTGAATTTAGTGGTTGAGAGAGTGGCGGGTACGACGGTCACACCGATCGCCGTGGTCGGCATGGGCTGCCGACTGCCTGGCGGCGTGGACTCGCCTGCTGGACTGTGGGGAGCGCTCCTGCGCGGCGAGGACACCGTGACCACGGTTCCGCTGGACCGCTGGGACGCCGAGGAGTACTTCGACCCCGAGCCCGGCGTTCCGGGACGCTCGGTATCCAAGTGGGGCGCATTCCTCGATGACGTCGCCGGGTTCGACGCCGACTTCTTCGGGATCAGCGAGCGCGAGGCCACGGCACTCGACCCGCAGCACCGACTTCTGCTCGAGACCTCGTGGGAGGCCATCGAGCACGCAGGAATCGACCCCGCCGCTGTCGCCAACACCCTGACCGGCGTGTTCGTCGGCTTGACCGGCGCCGACTACCAGCTGTTGGCGGCCGATGCCAACGCAGTCGAGGGCCCGTACGGGTTCACCGGTAGCAATTTCAGCCTGGCCTCGGGTCGCATCGCCTATCACCTCGGCGCACACGGTCCTGCCTACACGGTGGACTCGGCGTGCTCGTCCGGCCTGCTCACCGTCCACATGGCTTGCCGCAGCCTGCACGAGCGGGAGAGCGATCTGGCGCTGGCCGGCGGCGCGTCCGTGATGCTCGAACCCCGCAGGATGTCCTCCGGGTCGGCTCAGGGCATGTTGTCGCCCACCGGGCGGTGCCACGCCTTCGACGTGAACGCCGACGGCTTCGTCGGCGGCGAGGCCGTCGCGATGATCCTGCTCAAGCGTCTCGACGACGCTCTGGCCGACGGTGACCGAGTTCTGGCCGTCATCCGCGGCACGGCGGCCAACCAGGACGGGCACACCGTGAACATCGCGGTGCCGTCACGCACCGCTCAGGTGAAGGCGTACCGGGCGGCGTTGGCCGCGGGCGATGTCGATCCCACCACGATCGGCATGGTCGAGGCCCACGGCACCGGAACCCCGGTCGGCGATCCGATCGAGTACGCAGGCCTGGCCGAGGTCTACGGCACGACGGGTCCGTGTGCCCTCGGCTCCGCCAAGACGAACTTCGGGCACGGCCAGTCCGCGTCCGGCGCGATCGGCCTGATGAAGGCCGTCCTGGCGCTGCACCACGGCGAGGTGCCGCAGAACCTGCACTTCACCGAGATGCCCGACGAGATGGCGAGCATCGAGACCAACCTGTTCGTGCCGACGGAGAACACGCCGTGGCCGACCAACGGCGACCACCCCCGCCGCGCTGCCGTGTCGTCCTACGGCCTGTCAGGCACCAATGTGCACGCCGTCCTCGAGCAGGCGCCGGCCGGTCAGTCGACCCGCACCGTCGAGCAGGCCGATGTCTCGCCGGCCGCCACGGCCGGACCGACCCTGTTCCCGATCTCTGCCACCTCCGTCGAGGAGCTGCGTCGCAGCGCGGGCAGACTCGCCGACTGGGTCGAGAGCCGCGTCGAGGTCGAGGACCCCGCCACGGAACTGTCCGACCTGGCCTACACGCTGGCGCGCAGGCGTGCGCACCGTCCGGTGCGGACGGTGGTCCTCGCGAGTGATCGCCAAGAACTCGTCACCGCGCTGCGGGAGGTCGCCGACGGCGAGGGCCCCATCGAGGCGGCTGTCGACGCCGGTTCGCGCGGCCCCGTGTGGGTGTTCTCCGGTCAGGGCTCGCAGTGGGCCGGGATGGGCGCGGGTCTTCTCGCGACCGAGCCGGTCTTCGCTCAGAAGATCGCCGAGATCGAACCGCTGATCAACGCCGAGTCCGGATTCTCCGTCACCGACGCGATGTCGTCACAGCAGGTGGTCACCGGTATCGACCGCGTGCAACCCACCGTGTTCGCCGTTCAGGTCGCGCTCGCCGCGGCCATGGCGTCCTACGGCGTGGCACCCGGAGCGGTCATTGGACACTCGATGGGTGAGGCCGCGGCCGCAGTGGTCGCGGGTGCGCTGTCGCTCGCCGACGGCGTGAAGGTGATCTGCCGACGGTCGAAGCTGATGGCCACGGTCTCCGGCTCGGGAGCCATGGCATCGGTGGAGCTGCCCGCACAGCAGGTTCTGTCCGAGCTGGCGGCCCGCGGTGTCTCCGATGTCGTGCTGTCGGTCGTCGCGTCGCCGCAGTCTGCGGTGGTCGGCGGGGCCAAGGAGTCGATCCGGGCGCTCGTCGCCGAGTGGGATGCGCGCGGTGTGATGGCACGCGAGGTCGCCGTGGACGTCGCGTCGCACTCGCCGCAGGTCGACCCGATCCTCGATGAGCTGACAGAGGCACTCGAGGACATCGAGCCCATGGAACCCACGGTTCCGTACTACTCGGCGACCCTGTACGACCCCCGGGAGCCGGCTGACTTCGACGCCTACTACTGGGTGGACAACCTTCGCCACGCGGTCCGCTTCGCCGCCGCCGTCCAGGCCGCGCTTGAAGACGGATTCCACGTGTTCGGCGAGCTGTCACCGCACCCGCTGCTCACCCATGCGGTCGACCAGAACGGCCGCAGCCTCGACGTGCGGATGGCGGCTCTCGCGAGCATCCGGCGCGAGCAGGACCTGCCGCACGGGCTGCGCGAGTTCGTCGCCGACATTCACGATGCCGGCGCCGCGATGGACTACTCGGCGCTCTGGCCCGACGGTCAGCTTCTCGACGCACCGCTGCCGACGTGGACGCACACCCATTTGATGCTGACCCGCGACGACCAGAGCCACAATTCGGCGTCAGTCGCCGTGCACCCCCTGCTCGGTGCACACGTCCGCCTGCCCGAGACGCCCGAGCGTCACGTCTGGCAGTCCGATGTCGGCACCGTGGCGCAGCCGTGGCTCGACGATCACCGCGTGCACGACGTGGCAGCGCTGCCGGGTGCGGCGTACTGCGAGATGGCCCTTGCCGCCGCCCGGGAGGTCCTCGGCGACGCGGCAGTGGTCCGCGACGTCACGTTCGACCAGATGCTCCTGCTGGAGGAGCAGACGGAGCTCTCCGCCGTGGCGTCGGTGATGCCCGCCGGTGGCGTCGACTTCGTGGTGAAGACGCACGTGGACGGCGAGGAGGTGCGTCGCGCCTCTGCGGTGCTGGACTCGGCGGACGACGACGAGAAGCCCGCCTACGACGTGGCCGGCCTGCTGGCCGAGCACCCAGAACCCCTCGACGGGGCGGAGCTGCGGAACTTCTACGCCGCACGCGGTATCGGATACGGACCGGCGTTCGGCGGACTGACGGCGGCACACAGTGGTGCTGGACGTTCGGTCCTGGCCGAGGTGGCGCTGCCCGGTTCGATCCGGTCCCAGCAGGGCGCGTTCAACGCACATCCCGCGCTCCTGGATGCCTGCTTCCAGGCCGTCGGTGCGCACCCGGACCTGTACTCGGACACCAGCGGGGCACTGATGCTGCCGCTCGGCGTCCGCGAACTGCGCGCCTACGCGACCACACGCAACGCTCACTTCTGCTACGTGCGACTGACCAGCGTGCAACCCACGGCCGTCGAGGCCGATATCGACGTCCTCGACGACCAGGGTGCGGTCCTGCTGTCCGTGGTGGGCCTGCGACTCGGCACCGGTGTGTCCGAGGAGGGGCAACGCGACCGGCGACTCAACGACAGGCTGCTGACAATCGACTGGCGCAGGCAGGACTCGCCAGTGTCAGACGGTGCCCACGCCGGTAACTGGTTGCTTATCGGCACCGGCGACGCGGCCGACATGCTCGGCGCGAACCTGGCCGACGTGCTCAAGGCCCACGAGGCCGACGTGACCACGATGACGTGGCCGCTACACGCCGATCACGCCGCCAGCGCAGAACAGCTCCGGGAACTGCTGGAGGCGCGCCATCACGCCGGTGTCGTCATCGTGCAGGACCCGAGCAGTGCGGGCGGGGATCCCGTCGGCCAGGGCGCCGACCACGTGCGGCACCTCGTGCGCATCGCCAGCGTGCTACCCGATGTGCCCGGTCAGCCGCCACGGCTGTACGTCCTCACCAGGGGCGCTCAGTCGGTGCTGTCGGGGGAGGTGCCGAACCTCGCTCAGGGCGGTCTGCGCGGCCTCGTCCGGGTCATCGGCATGGAGCATCCCTCGATGCGGCCCACCCAGATCGACGTGGACGACGCCACGGATGTCGAGTTGGTGGGCACCGAACTGCTGTCGGGCTCCGACGAGGACGAGACGGCCTGGCGGGAGGGCCAGTACTACACGGCTCGCCTCAACGTCACCCCGCTGCAAGCCGAGGAGCGCCACACCACAGTGGTGTACCCGGAGCGCGACGGTATGCGTCTGGCCATCCGCAACCCCGGTGACCTGCAGTCGGCAGAGCTGGTGTCCTACGAGCGGATCCCACCGGGCCCGGGTCAGATCGAGGTGGCGGTCTCGGCCTCCAACCTCAATTTCGCGGACGTTCTGGTCGCCTACGGGCGGTACCCGAGCTTCGAGGGTCGTATGCCGCAGCTCGGCGCGGACTTCGCAGGTGTGGTGACCGCGGTCGGCGCCGGCGTCACGGATCACCAGATCGGTGACCGCGTCGCGGGAATCTCGGCGACCGGTGCGTGGTGCACCTTCGTCACCTGTGATGCCAATCTCGCCGTCCGCATCCCCGGCGACCTGGCGGATGCCACCGCCGCGGCCGTGCCCAGTGCGCACGCCACCGCGTGGTACTCGCTGCACAACCTGGCCCGGATCGGCACCGGCGACAAGGTGCTGATCCACTCCGCCACCGGCGGCGTCGGCCAGGCCGCAATCGCGATCGCGAAGGCGGCCGGAGCCGAGATCTATGCCACCGCTGGAAGCCCGGAGCGTCGGAAGCTGCTGCAGGACTGGGGCATCAAGCACGTCTACGACTCGCGGACGGTCGAGTTCGCCGAGCAGATCCGGCGCGACACCGACGGTTACGGCGTCGACGTCGTGCTCAACTCACTGCCCGGCGCGGCGCAGCAGGCAGGTCTGGAACTGCTGACCTTCGGCGGACGCTTCGTCGAGATCGGCAAGCGAGACATCTACGGCGACACCAAGATGGGACTCTTCCCGTTCCGTCGGAACCTGTCCTTCTACGCCGTGGACCTCGCGCTGCTGACCCTGGTGGCGCCGGACACTCTGCGAGGCCTCCTCGAGGTCATCTACCAGCAGATCGCCGACGGCGTGCTGCCGCCACCGCAGACCACGCACTACCCGCTGGCCAACGGGGCCAACGCGATCCGGGCGATGGGCGCTGCCGAGCACACCGGCAAGCTGGTGCTCGAGGTTCCGCGCGCCGGGCAGTACTCGGCGGTCGTGCCCGCCGAGCGGGCGCCGGCGTTCCGCGCCGATGGCGCCTACGTCGTCACCGGTGGACTCGGTGGACTCGGGTTGTTCCTGGCCGAGAAGATGGCGGCGGCGGGATGCGGACGCATCGTGTTGAACGGTCGCTCCCGGCCGAGCCCCGAGACACAGCGAGTCATCGACCGAATCCGGCGGACCGGAACCGAGGTCGAGGTCGAACTCGGCGACGTCTCGTCATCGGGCACTGCTGCGCGACTCGTCGCGACGGCAACCGCCACCGGCAAGGCTCTGCGAGGTGTGCTGCACGCCGCCGCCGTTATCGACGACGCGACGCTCGGCAATATCACCGACGACCTGCTGGAACGGGACTGGGCGCCGAAGGCTTTGGGCGCCTGGCATCTTCATGAGGCGACCGCGGGCGCATCGCTGGACTGGTTCTGCGCGTTCTCCTCGGCTGCCGCGATGGTCGGCTCGCCGGGACAGGGCGCCTACGCGGCGGCCAACAGCTGGCTGGACGCGTTCGCCCGGTGGCGTCGTGCGCAGGGCCTGCCTGCACAGTCCGTCGCGTGGGGCGCGTGGGCGAAGATCGGTGCGGGCCAGGCCATGGCGGACAACGACGGTATGGCCATCGACCCCGATGACGGCGCGTACGCGTTCGACACGTTGATGCGGCACACCCGGGTCTACAGCGGTTATGCCCCGGTGGCCGGAGCCGCGTGGCTCACGGCGTTCGCCCAGACCAGTCCATTCGCCGAGGCGTTCGCCTCGATGGGTCAGGACAGGTCCGGGGCCAGCGAGTTCCTCGAGGAGCTCCGTCTGATGCCCCGCGAGGATTGGCCGGCACGGGTGCGCCGGCTGATCACCGAGGAGATGAGCCTGATCCTGCGACGCTCGGTCGACGCCGACAAACCGCTGTCGGAGTACGGCCTCGACTCACTCGGGACGCTGGAGTTGCGCACCCGCCTGGAGTCCGAGACCGGTGTTCGCATCGGCTCGACCGACGTGACCACGGTGCGTGCCCTGGCCGAACGCCTCAGCGAGACGATCGCCGAGAACCTGAACATCGACGCCGTTCCGGCGGCGTCCGCATGACCGACCGATCAGCGCCGATGACGTCGCTCACTGAAGCGCAGCGAGCGGGAGAGAGATAGATGGTTGCGATCAAGGCGATCCACGACTGGCTTGGAACCTCCGGTGACGTGGTGTCATGGCATCCGTCGCCTGCCAGTGCGGCAAAGGTGGCCAAGGCTCCCGTCAGCAACGTGCCGGTCAGCTACCAACAGGCTCAGCACCTTCGGGGATACCGAAGCCACCTTGCGGGTGGGACCGACATGGCCCGGCTCAACATTCCGGCGTGGGATCTGCCGGGGCAGTGCGACATTCGCGCGATGACCCACGTCATCAATGCCTATGTCCGTCGCCACGACACCTACCACAGCTGGTTCGAGTTGACCGACGCCGATGACGTCGTGCGGCACACCGTGACCAACCCGAAGGACATCGCGTTCGTTGCCACCAAGCACGGTGAGATGTCGGCGACGCAGTGGCGCGAGCACGTCCTGGACACGAAGGATCCGCTGCAGTGGGATTGCTTCTCGTTCGGGGTCATTCAGCGCGCAGACCACTTCACGTTCTACATCAGCGTCGACCACGTCCACACCGATGCCATGTTCATGGGCATTGTGCTGCTCGAGATCCACATGATGTATGCGGCATTGGCAAGTGGCGCAGCGCCGATCCCGTTGCCCGCTGCGGGCAGCTATGCCGACTACTGCGTGCGCCAGCACGAGCAGTTGTCCGCTTTGACCCTGGACTCTCCCGAGGTACGGGAGTGGATTGCGTTCGCGGAGCGCAATGACGGCACGCTGCCGCATTTCCCGCTGCCGCTGGGCGATCCGCCGTGGTCGGTCTCCGGAGATCTGATCACCGTGCGGCTGATGGACAAGCAGCAGTCGGAGCGGTTCGAGGCGGCGTGCACCGCTGCTGGGGCGCGATTCCTCGGAGGCGTCTTCGCCGCCGCGGCGGTGGCCCAGTACGAATTGACGGGGAGCGCCGACTACCACGTCATCACCCCGACCACGGGTAGGCAGACGCCTGCGGAGTTCCAGACGACCGGCTGGTTCACCGGTGTGGTGCCGGTCAGCGTGGACGTTGACCCGTCGTCGTTCGGTGCGACCGCACGGCTGGCGCAGGAGTCGTTCGACAACCGGCTGCATGTCGCCTCCGTCCCGTTCGACCGCGTCCTCGAGGTGGCGGACGGCGCCATGGGCCTGCGGAAGCCGGACCCGGGTGTGCCGATGGTGTCCTATCTCGACGCCGGCCTACCGCCGCTGTCGGCGAGCATCATCGCCGAGTGGGAACGGATGAACGGCAAGGTCTACAGCGACGCGCGATCCGCCTACCAAATCGGGCTGTGGGTCAATCGCGGTGAGCGGGAGACCTCGATCACCGTGGCGTTCCCGAACAATCCGATCGCCCGTGAGTCGATCGAGCGCTACCTCGCCGCGATGACCGCGGTGTACCTGCGGGTCGCCGACGGCGTCACCGCCGGGAACTCGCGCGGTCATGTCGGCCACGGAGAGACCGTGCGCCACAACGGTGTCCGTGATCGCGACCGGGAGTCGCTGTTGCCGCTGGCCAAGGGCTGATCCATGGTGTCGATCCAGACGCCGCCCGCGACCGACCGCCCACTCGACTTCGTCGACCAGGCGCTGTTCCTTGGGCTGCGGGCGACGGGCCAGGCCGCGGCCATGCAGATGGTGTGGATCTACGACCACCCCGTCGACATGGATGGAGTGCGGCGCTTTCACGACAACTTCGGGTACGGGTTGGCGGGCAGGCTGATCGAACCGTCGGCGCTGCCCTTCGGTCGGCACAGATGGGTCTCCGCACCGGGTCCTGCGGCGCCGCTGCTGGTCGAGTCGCAGCCCCGCCCGCGCGCCGAGCTCAGCGACTGGCTCGATGAACACGTCCAGCTCCCCATCGACCCCGAGTTCGGCCCCGGGTGGCATATGGGCGTGCTGCCGCTGACCGACGGATCAACGGTGATCAGTCTCGTCGGCTCGCACTGCCTGGGTGACGGGGGAGCCGCCCTGCTCACCGTGTTCGAAGCCGTTGGTGGACATCGCCGGGATCTCGGTTATCGAGCGCCCCGGTCGCGTACGCGACGCCAGGCACTGCTGGCCGACGCTCGTCAGACCATGAGCGACCTGCCCGAACTGGGCCGCACGCTCGTCGCGGCCGTGAAGTTCCTGAGTCGCAAGCGTCGGGAGCGGCCCGCCGCGGCAAAACGCGGACCGATCCGGCTCGAGGGTGTCGATCTGGACGCGACGGTGGTGGCACCCGCCGTGTCGGCCTTCGTCGACATCGAGGAGTGGGATGCGCGCGCGGCCGCCCTTGGCGGCAACAGTCATTCGCTGCTCGCCGGGCTGGCTGGCCGGCTGGCGGTTTGCCAGGGCCGTGAACTCGCCGCCGACGGAACGGCGGGCCTGATCGTGCCGATCAACGACCGCACGCTGGAGGACGACCGCGCCAACGCCGTCACCCTGGCCTACGTCAGGGTCGATCCGACCGACGTGACAAAGGACTTGTCCGGCACCCGCACCGCGATCCGCGAGGCGCTGAAGGTGATGAGGGAGCAGCCCGATGAGACGTTCGAGCTGCTGCCGCTGACGCCATTCATTCCGAAGGTTGCGGTACGGCAGACCGCGGACCTGGCGTTCGGGTTCACCGCACAGCCAGTGTCGTGTTCGAATGTCGGAGACCTCCCCATTGAGGTGGCATGCCCGGACGGGACTCAGGCCGCGCACGTCATGTTGCGGGGTGTGGATCGTCAGATCACCCGCAGGGTGCTCGAGGAGCGCAACGGTCTGCTGACCGTCGTGGGGGGTCGCATCGGCGGCCAGGTCACCATCACCGTCGTCGGCTATCAACCCGGTCGCGAGAACACCAAAGCTGGCCTGCGCGAGCGTCTCGCTGCGACATTGGCGGAGTTCGAGCTGACCGGCGCGATTGTATGAGCTCTGAGCAGTCCAGGGGCATCTCTGCTCCTCACGTCCGCAGTGACGTCCTCGCGTACATCGACCAGGCGACGTACTTGACATGGCACGCCACGGGGCGTTCCCAGGTGATGCAGTTTGTCTGGGTCTACGAGCGTCCGGTCGACATGGAGGCTTTGCGGCGTTTTCACGCCAATATCGGCTATGCGTTTGCCGGACGGTTGATCGAGCGGTCGGTGCTGCCGTTCGGACGGCACCGATGGGTCGCCGCCACCGGTCCCGCGGCGCCACTGGACGTCGCGGGCGTCCGACCACCGAGCGAACTCAGCGATTGGATCGAAGAACGCTCACAGGTTCGTGTCGACCCGGTGCAGGGACCAGGCTGGCATCTCGGAGTGCTGCCGATGAGCGATGGTACGAACGCCGTCACCCTGGTGTTCTCGCACTGCCTGCTCGACGGTGGCGCAGCTCTGCGTGTCGTGGCCGAGGCAGTCACCGGCAACACCAGCGACTTCGGGTACCGGCTGCCGAAATCACGAAAGAGGTTGGCAGCACTGGCTTCTGACACGCGTCAGGTGATTCGCGACCTGCCGGAGTTCGGTCGCACGGTGGTCCACGCCGTGAAGTATGCCTATCGCCGCCGCGGCGAGATCTCGTCGTCGGGTGCGTCCCGGCCGCCTGCGACCCAGGCGGTCGACTGCCAGGTGGTCCTTCCGGCGGTGTCGGCGATTATCGACGTGGCGGACTGGGACGCTCGCGCGAAGAGCCTTGGCGGAAACACCTATTCACTGCTGGCCGGGATCTCGTCACTGCTGGGAACACGGCTGGGACGGGTCAGCCCCGACGACGGCTCGGTGACCCTGCTGATCGCGATAAGCGATCGTGAAGGCGTCGAGGATCGGCGTGGGAACGCGATGAAGATCGCGACGGCAACCGTCGACCCAGCGTCGGTGACGACCGATCTGACGGCGACGCGGTCGGCGGTCAGGACGGCTCTCGGCGAGGTTCGTGACGGGCCCGACGACACGCACGCCCTGCTGCCGGTGACGCCGTACGTCCCGAGGCGTGCGGTCGGGCGCACAGCCGATCTGGTCTTCGGTGACCTGCCGGTTTCCTGTTCCAACGTCGGCGTCGTACCTGCGGAGATCGCGCACCCCGACGGAACCGATGCGGACTATGTAATGTTCCGACCCCCGGACCAGAACGTGTGGCGCAATGCGCTCGAGCGCGTCGGGGGACAACTGGTGGTAGTGGCCGGAGAGGTCGTGGGGACGGTGTCGATCGGTGTCGTCGGCTACGAGGTCGGCGCTGCGAATACTCGCGAGTGGTTGGCCGATCAGCTGGTGGCAACCCTGGACGACTTCGACCTCAAGGCAACCATCATCTAGGTGAGCTAGGCGGTCGAGGCCACCCGGCCTCGGCGGGCGGCCGCCTCGAGCAGATCGGCTGTCGCCGCGGCGCTCTGCTCAGGTGGCGTCATCCGTGCTGCGGCCTCGCGTGCGCGTTTCTGGTACTCCGGGGTCAGTGCGGTGCGCAGCGCCTTCGTCAGTGATCGTTTGGATGTGCGCGAGAAGCGCTGGGCCACACCGACCTTGAGACGGTTGATCCGCGAGGCCCAGACCGGCTGGTCGGCTCCGACCCACAGCACCACGGTCGGAACACCGGATCGCACACTGGCGGCGACCGTGCCGGCACCGCCGTGGTGGACCACCGCCCGGCAGGCCGGAAAGACTGTGGAGTGGTTTACCGGGCCGACCAGTTTGACGCGGTCGTTTGCTGCTACGTCATCGACGTCCCACACCCCGGTGCTGATCAGGGCCCGCTCGCCGAGGTCAGCGCACACCGAGGTGATCATCGCGATGGCGTCTGCGGGGGAGTCGACCGGCATGCTGCCGAAGCCGAAATAGATTGGTGGCGTGCCTGCTGCGATCCAGGCCGCCAACTCGTCGTCGGCCGCCGTGGGCAATTGCAGGGATAGCGACCCGACGAGCGGCCGGGTGCCGTGCCACTCCTCGGTCAGGCCGGGATAGAACACCTTGTCGTAGGCCTGGATCTCGAGCGCCCCGCCCTCGACTATGCGCCGGATCGCGCGAACCTTGGCCTGCGGCAGGCCAAGCACGCGTCGCTGGTCATCCTCCGCCTTGCGCATAACCTTCCAGTGCACCCACTCGACCAGTGACCACCCGGTGTGCAGCACCGGTGTGGGTAGCCGAACGGGCAGCATCTCGCTGTTCACACGGCAGGGGAAGTAGTGCAGCGCCGCAAGCGGAATGTGCTGCGCCTCTGCGACGTTGGCCGCGACCTCCTGGTAGGTCGTGCCCGTAAGGATCAGGTCGGCGTCGGTGGCCAGGCTCGTCAGAGTCTCACTCATCTCGGCCCAGCCCTGGGTGACGTACTCGCGGCTACGGCGCACCACTGTCATCGGATTCTGGAGCTTCCACCAGTCCCGAAAGATGTCTGCGTCCAACTGTTTCTGGGAGTCCACGCCGTACTCTGCGGCAGTTCCGAGGCCAGCCGCCGCGACGAAGTCGAGCAGATTGGGTGGCACCGCCATACGCACCTGGTGTCCTCGGCGCAACAGTTCCCGCGCGACAGCTGCGCAGGGCTCGACATCGCCCCTGGTGCCGTGGACGGCGATCGCGAACGTCAGCGGCGCCTCTCCCGTGGACGGCGGGGCAACCGCAGCCGAATTCGCCGATTGGTATGAAAGGTCATTGTTTTCAGACGAACTCTCGGCTTTTGGTGCAGGCACACACGATTACAGCACGTGACGCACTTTACGCGTTGCTCAGGTTGCACCCGACCGGCAAACACAGAGGCCCCGAAGGTTGCTGGCCGGTGTAACCTCACATGGTGTTCAGCCGCGCCGACGTCCGTGGCGTCTCGGTGCATGGCATTTTCGAAGCGCTGGGACGCTTCGTGGTTCGGCGTCCCGTCGCGATCCTCGCGTTCTGGGTGGCGCTGGCGGGCGTGCTGTTCCTCTTGATCAGCCCGCTGGCCGTGGTGGCGCAGAAGAACCCGCCCCCGCTCCTGCCCGAGGGCTCGCAGATGCTGGCGTCGACCGCGCTGATGAAGTCGGCGTTCAAAGAGGCTGATGGTGGCAACGTCGCCGTCGTCGTGTTGTCGAACGAGAACGGTCTGGACTCGGCCGACGAGGATGTGTACCGACGGCTGGTGGAGCAGCTGGGCGCTGACACCACCAATGTGAAGTCCACTCAGAACTTCGTGGCCATCCCCGAACTTCGCAAGGCGATGACCAGCGAGGACGGCAAGGCTTGGACGCTCCCGATCAGCCTGGCCGGGACCATGGGCACCGGGACGGGCCAGAGGGCGTACCGGAGCGCGATCAAGGTGGTCGAGGAGGCGACGGCCGGCGCAACGCTGGACGTCAACGTGGTGGGTGGGGCCGCGACGTTCGAAGATCTCAACAAGATCGGTGCTCGTGACCAGCTGATCATCGAGGTCTCCACGGTCGTCACCATCCTGACGATCCTGATCATCGTCTACCGCAACCTCGTGGCGATGTTGATGCCGTTGATCACCATCGGTATCTCGATGGCCGTCGCGCAGCAGGTCGTCGCCGGTATGGGCGAACTCGGGCTACCACTGGGTCCGCAGACCATGATTCTGATGACCGGCATGATGATGGGCGCAGGGGTCGACTACGCGGTGTTCCTGTTCAGTCGATATCAGGAGTGCCTGCGCAACGGCATGAGCTCCGACGACGCCGTGGTCACCTCGATCGCGACGATCGGCGAGGTGATCACGGGGTCCGCAGCGACCGTCGCGGTGACGTTCATGGGGCTGTCCTTCGCCTCGCTCGGCGTGTTCCTCACCGTGGGCCCCTCGCTGGCCGTGACCATCGCCATCGCGGTCCTGGGGGCGCTGACCATCCTGCCTTCGCTGATGGTGCTCGCCGGGCGACGTGGCTGGGTCAAGGTCCGCAAGGACCTCACCGGGCGATTCTGGCGGAGGTCTGCGGTGCACATCGTGCGCCGACCGAAGATCCATCTCGCCGGGAGCCTGGCAGTGTTGCTGGCGTTGGCGGGGTGTGCCGCGTTTGTGAAGTACAACTACGACGACCGCCAGAACCTGCCGGCAGATGCCGAGAGCAATCAGGGCTACGACGCGCTCACCAAGCACTTCCCGGTCAGTTCCACGATGCAGCAGTTCATCATGGTGCACGCGCCTGACGTGGACCTACGGTCTCCCAAGTCGTTGGCCGATCTGGAGCAGATGGCGCAGCGAATCAGCCAGGTGCCCGGAATCGACCTCGTGCGTGGCATCACCAGGCCGACCGGCGAGATGCTGCAGGAGGCGAAGTCGACCTACCAGGCCGGCGAGGTGGGAACCAAGCTGGGCGACGCGTCTGGCCTGATCGAGAGCAACAACAGCAACCTCGACGCGTTGACCAACGGCGCACATCAGATGGCCGACGTGCACAACCAGATCAGGACGCAGCTGATTGGCTCGATGGGGTCGATCCGCGAAGTGGTCAGCGGATTGATCGCGATCAAGGAGGCCATGGGCGAGGACGTCACCTTTGACCAACTCGAAAAGGAAGCCGGCATCGTCGCCAACATGCACACCGTTGGCGATTCGCTCGGAGGCAGCCTCGAGCAGGTGACAGAGGCCTATCGCTCATCGAAGTCGATGCTCTTGGTGCTGAACAACAGCGTGGCGTGCAACATCGATCCCGCGTGCGTGGCGTCCCGCGCAGAACTGCAGCGCAGGGTCGAGGGCTACAACGAGGCGGACATCGCCTATCTGGAGGCGCTCAGCCGCGGCCTCAAGGAGACCAAGGGCACCGACCGTGTCGACAACGTGATCCGCAAGGTCGGGTTGAACGTCGAGCGGGCGCTCGCTGGACTGCAGGCGCTGGGCATCGAGAACGAGGCCGATCTCGACCGCAAGCTCGGGGAACTGCGCTCGAACGTGGACAAGCTCGCCGATTCGAGCAAGCAGCTCGCCGACGGCGTGCAGTTGCTCGTGGATCAAACCCGCAATATCGGTGGCGGCCTCGATCAGGCGTCCAGCTTCCTGTTGGCGATGAAGCGCGACGCCTCTGACCCGGCTATGTCCGGTTTCTACATTCCGCCGCAAATCCTCGACCAGAAGGAGTTCAAGAAGGCCGCCCAGCTGTTCGTCTCCGAGGACGGCCACACGGTCAGGTATCTGGTCCAGACGGCGCTGAACCCGTTCGGCGTGGAGGCGATGGACCAGGTCGATGACATCATCGACGCCGCGGAGAGCGCGCGGCCGAATACCAGTCTGGCCAATGCGCAGATCAGCATGGTCGGGTTCTCGGCGTTCAACAATGACATCCGCAACCACTACAACGCAGACCTGATCTACATCATCGTCATGACTCTTGTCGTGGTGTTCCTGATTCTCGCGCTCATCCTGCGGGCGGTTGTCGCCCCGATCTATCTGATGCTCTCGGTGGTGTTGTCCTTTGTCTCTGCAATGGGTCTTGGAGTTCTGTTCTTCCAGGTCCTCTTAGGCGAGGATATTTACTGGAGTGTGGCGGGAATGGCATTTCTCGTCCTGGTCGCGGTAGGGGCCGATTACAATCTTTTGCTGATATCGCGAATACGCGACGAGGCGAAACTCGGTGTGCCCTCGGCGGTGATCAAGACGGTGGGCGCGACGGGTGGCGTGATCACGTCGGCGGGTCTGATCTTCGCGGCCTCGATGCTCGCGTTGACGGTCAGCAGCCTCGCCACGGTGGTTCAGATGGGCTTCGTCATCGGCGTGGGCCTGCTGCTGGACACCTTCATCGTGCGCACCATCACCGTGCCCGCTATGGCTGTGCTCGCCGGTGACAAGAACTGGTGGCCGTCGAAGACACCGAGGCAGCTGCTTGAGGCCGTCCGGCGCAGTGCAGCCGAACGCAAGGCCGCCGAGGCGGCCGACGCGGAGTGGTTCGACGACCATGGCGACGAGGACACCGGCCCCATCCTGCAGCGTCGTGACTCCGATGACACCGATGACTTCGAGGAAGACCTCGATGACGACAACGGGTACGCGACGGCGGTGCGTACGGCCAGCACGGTGACGCTGGCATGGGGCGATAAAGACAGCTAGCGATCGCGGGACCGATCCGGCGGCTCGGCCGGCCCTGGCGTGTCGGCGGATCAGCTCGCCAGTCTTGTCGGCCCGGCTTCGCCGTAACTGCGCCTGCTGGTGAGAAACGATGATCGATCACGTGGCTACCGCGCGCATTTTCCACGGTACTGAGTCAATTCAATTGTGGCACCCGTGGAGCACGTCTTCCATGCATTATTTGCTAGAAAGCAATGGTTCATAGCGTCCCGGAATTCGGGGAACTGTCCTCCTGAACTGGACTGCAAGTGGTTGGCCTGTTCGCTATTGTTGGCCGGTGTCCGGAGACGAAAATCGGCCACCACCACGGTCGTTCCCGCATTCACAACGCGTCGGTTCGACCCGGTCTGCTAACGCGGAGAGCAGTCGCTGGTGTTTCATCAACCGATATGCGGTATGGAGGCCGGGCACGTGACGCTAAACACCGGCGTGTATCCGACATCGTTTTTCGGGCGGTGCAGGGCTCTGGCCGAATTCGCGATGCTGTGGCCGCGACTCGTGCTAACAAATCACCGGTCGAAGGCGCCAATCGTCGGCGTCGGCGACGCCAACGTGTCATTGACGACTTATGGCAGACGGATCGCCACGGTGTGGAAAACCATCGAGACGATCGGAAGCGGTACGGTTCGGCCGCGTCGCCTGATCCTGTGGCTCGATGACGCCGAAACGGTGGCGGATCCGCCTGCATCTCTCAGACGCTTACAGGCGCGAGGGCTGGAGATCCGGCTCTGCCACGACTACGGACCTCACAAGAAGTACTTTCCGTACGTCCAGGAGATTCTCCAACGGGAACCCGACAGCACGCTGGTAACGGTTGACGACGACGCCTACTACCCGCCGACGTGGCTTGAGGAATTGCTTGCGGCGCACCAACCGAACGAGGTCACCGCGTTTCGTGCCCGAATCCGGGGCGAAGGACCGTACGGCACGTGGCCGGTCTGCTCCACCACTGAGCCATCTCCGCGAGTATTCGCTACTGGCGTCTCCGGGGTTGCCTATCCACCACAATTGCTCCGTACGCTCAAGGACCGCGGCGACGAGTTCACGAGAGTGTGTCCGCGGGCCGATGACTTCTGGTTGCACTATGCAGCTGTGGCGACAGACGTCCCAATACGGCAGGTTCGTGATACACCCGCTCTTTGGTGGGAAATGCCGGTCGCAGCCAGTCGCGGACTCTGGGATCGGAAGGGGACAGCCAACGATGCCATCGCAGACAAGGCCGAGAACGCCTGGCTTGGTAAGAGTGCGCAGGTTCAGTTCCCCGGTCCGCTAGTCAACGCTGAGGCGAGGTCGCAGTCAGTGTCACCCTGAGCTGCCGCGATTGCCGCTCAATACGGCAAACGTTTGATTGTGCATAGTTGGGCACACTCATTTCCGCCTCACTATGACCAATCGCCATTTCCGATGTTCAAAGGTGTTGTGGTACAGGGTGGTAGAAGCGGAGCGTGAGGTAATGTTCGAGCCAAAGCCCACTTCGCCCAAATATTGTGGTGGAAGCAATCTGCGGCCTATTACTGCTAATGAGAAACGAGGATAGCGAGTGGCCGAGAGTGAATTGGCTGGTGGGCGGTCTGGATTCAGGAATCTCCTCGTTAGGCTGAAGACCTCGCTGGGCGGTGGGCCTAAGTTCGACAATTCGGCCGACTACTGGGAGAACCGGTACAGGTCGGGTGGGAATTCTGGTGCAGGTTCCTACAACCGGTTGGCTGCCTTCAAGGCGGAAGTGCTGAACGACTTTGTAGCGTCCAACAGCATCGGCAACGTCATCGAGTTCGGGGTGGGTGACGGTGCCCAACTGCGGCTCGCGAATTATCCCAGCTACATCGGTGTGGACGTGTCTGAGACCGTTGTCAAAGCGACCCGAGCTAGATTCTCCGCCGATCAATCCGTAGAGATTCTGCATACCTCAGAGGTGCCGGCCCAGTATCGGGCCGATCTCGCTTTGTCGCTTGATGTGATCTACCACTTGGTGGAGGACGAGACATTTGATGGCTACATGCGGCAGTTGTTTGCCGCCGCCAGGAAGCACGTCATTGTCTATGCGAGCGATTTCGATTCCGATTGGCCAAACCCACACGTTCGGCACCGGAAGTTCACGCGGTGGGTGGAATCCAACCAGGCGGATTTCGCACTGACGAAGACGATCGAGAACCGCTATCCGTATTCCGGGAAGGATCCGGATAACACCAGTTTTGCCAACTTCTACATCTTCTCGAAGCTGGGGACCTAGCTCAGGGGTCGGGAACCCGCTATAGGCAGCATCGGCAGCGTGGTGGAAACGCACTGCGTGGCTATCGTGCTGTGGCCGTGTCCGTTGGATAGGGTTCGCCGGTGGGAGGGGATCACGTCAGCCGTGCGTCGGCCTGGCGACATCAATGCGTTGCGATGCGGTGTGATGTACTTAGCTACGACGAATCAGCGTCTCCAGCAAACTCGCCATCGGTGGCGTGGGGTCGCCACACAGCAGACACCAGGGAAGGGGAGAGTGCATTGGCGGGCAGACTTGACTCGGCCGTGAGTGACACCGTCGCCATGATCAAGGGTGAGGCCAGCGTCGATCCCGTCGCGATCGCCCGCAGTGTGCCCGGGCTCCCCTTGACTGTTGCCTCTGCTGCGAGTTCTCGATCCCTCCCGCGAATGACCCCTCCGTGGTCGAACCCCACGGGCAGAGCCTGGAGTTGCGCCACATGAGAATGAGCGTGATTGGAACGGGCTACCTGGGCGCCGTTCACGCCGCCTGCATGGCGCACATTGGGCACGAGGTCGTCGCGTACGACACCGATGCGTCGAAGATCGCCACGCTTTCTGCAGGCACCTCGCCGTTTTACGAACCGGGGTTCGACGATCTGCTCGCCGACGTGCTCGGCACCGGTCGGCTCCGATTCACCCAGTCCGTGCAAGAAGCGGTGTCCGGTGCATCGGTGCACTTCGTCTGTGTCGGAACCCCGCAGTTGGCAGGCTCTGATGCGGCCGATATCCAGTACGTCGACAGCGCTTTTCGGTCGGTAGCCGCCAACGCGGATCGCGATGGACTGATCGTCGGGAAGTCGACGGTTCCGGTGGGTACCGCCCAGCGCCTCGTCACCGAGGTGGCAAGTGCGCCGTCACCACATCGCCTGGAAGTCGCGTGGAATCCAGAGTTCCTCAGAGAGGGAAAGGCGATCGAGGACACTCTCCAGCCCGATCGCCTGGTGTTCGGTGTCACCTCCGAGTATGCGGAGAAGACCCTGCAGGAGGTGTACGACACCATCATCGATGCCGGGACCCCGCACCTGACAGCAGACCTTCCGACGTCGGAGTTGGTGAAGGTGGCTGCCAATGCCTTTCTGGCAACCAAGATCTCGTTCATCAATGCGATGGCGGAGGTCTGCGAGATCGTCGACGCCGACGTGGCGATGCTCAGCCGTGCGCTGGGCTACGACGACCGCATCGGCAAGCGATTCCTCAACGCGGGCCTGGGCTTCGGCGGGGGATGCCTGCCAAAGGACATCCGCGCGTTCAGCGCAAGAGCCGGCGAGCTGGGTGCCTCAGATGCGCTCAGATTCCTGCACGAGGTCGACAAGATCAACCTCCGCCGGCGCGAGAAGGCTGTCGCGGTGGCGCGGGCAGTCATCGGTGGAGACTTCCTCGGCAAGAGCATCGCCGTCCTGGGCGCCGCCTTCAAACCGAACAGCGATGACGTTCGTGATTCGCCGGCATTGAATGTGGCTGCCGCAATGCATTTGAAGGGCGCCGACGTGCGCGTCCACGACCCGAAGGCAATCGAGAACGCCAAGGCACGGTTCCCGACGCTCGGCTACTTTGACAGCGCCGCGGACGCGTGCCGCAACGCGGACCTGATTGTGCTGGCCACCGAATGGGATGAGTACTGCAGCATCGACCCCGTGTCCTTCCGGTCGGTCGTCAGGGAGCCACGCCTGCTAGACACACGGAACGCGATCGACCGTGAGTACTGGTCCGGCGCCGGGTGGCAGGTGTACACCCTCGGCAGAGGCGGACTCAACGTCTGATCCGCAGGCAGTCCGGTCGATTTGGTTACAGAGGAGGTTGATTCATGGCGGGGCAGGCGATTGAGGTAATCATTCCGGTCCGGGACATGGCCGACCACTTGCCGAAGCTGCTCCAGCCGTTACTCGACCAACTCGCCGATGGCGATCGGGTCACTGTCGTCAACGACGCCTCCACCGACGAGACCGAAGCGGTGGCGCGTTCATTGGGCGCCAATGTCGTCACCGTGACCAACAGCCGAGGTCCGTACTACGCACGGCAACTCGCCGCCAGCAGATCCGCTGCCGACACTCTGTTGTTCATTGACGGCCGTTGCCGCCCACTGCCGGGTCTGCTCGACGCGCATCGCGAACTCCAGCGACAACCGGGAGTCGCGTTGTCCTGCACCAATGTCCGCACGGTGTCCGGGCCGACCCTTGCCGCGCGCATGGCGTCCAAGATGCAGCCATTCATGCTGCCCCGCGGGGGAGGGGCGATGAAGGCCACGATCGGGATGGTGCCGCCCAAACCGGACTATTACCCCACCGCCAATCTCGGTATCGACAGGACCGCGTTCGCGAAGGTGGGCGGATTCAGGGCGATGCGCGGCGGTGGCGACCTCGATATCTGCTGGCGGATCCAGGAACAGTCGCTCGGCACGATAGCGACCGATACGCGGGTGCTGATGGAGTGGGAGCCCCGAGCTTCGATGCGGGACATGGGCAGCCAGTGGAAGCGCTACGGACACAGCAATGCATATCTGCGCTGGGCGCACCAGAACGAGAGCGAGAATGACGGCGAGCACTCGCCGCCACGACACTCGCCGGTCGAGGCCTGGGCAACGCTGCGCGCCGAATTGCGGCGGCCGGCCGCCGAACTGGCCGCCAACGCAGTGGTTGGCCTGGCGTTCCAATACGGCTTCGTTTCGGCGTGGTTGAAGCGCTCGGAGTTCACGATGCCGGCCAAGTTCGAGGTGGTCCCCGATACGGGCTCCGTGTAGGGGACACGGGATGTGTGGTCAGCCGGCAACCTGACCTGACGGCTAGCCGTCGACCTTGCCACCTTCGACCGCAGCCCGGTACCCGCGCAGGGTGACCGGCACGAACAGGGCGCCGATCACAACAGCCCACAGCACCGTCAGCAGGATTGGCAGCCACACCTCGCCGCCGGAGGACAGCGCGCGCATGGCCGCCGCCGCCGGTGCGACCGGCTGGTAGTCGGCGAGGGGGCGCAGCAGCGCCGGAACCTTTTCAGACGGGATGAGCGTCGCAAAGGCCAGGCCCGTAACAGCTGTGTTGGTCCACATCAGGATGATCCGGCCCTGCGGGCGCAGCGCAAGGGTTATCACGATGGTCGCGAAAACGACGACGACGACGACCGGGATCAGCAGATAGACCAGCATCTCGATCCAGCCGCCCGCGAACTGGAAACCCATCGCGTAGCCCATCGCCACGACGAGCGCCGATGCGGCGAAGGTGCGCACGGCCTCGGCCAGTAGTGCGCCGGCCAGCGGAGACGTCCGGTGAACCGGCATGATCCACAGCCGGGTGAGCAGACCGCTGTCCCGGTCGTACGGCACCGAGAGGCCCGCGCCGATGGCGCCGGCCATGGCGCCCGCCAGGAGGCAAACCGGGATCAACTGATCCAACCCGCTGTTACCGGTGACGCGGACCATCGACTTGCCGACCAGCAGGCCGTAGATGATGAGCAGCCCGGCGGGAAACATCAGTGCCTGCAGTGGAACCATCGGGTACCGACGCCACTGAATGAAGAGCCGGCCTGCGAAGATCCAGCTCTCTGCGATGAGCGAATGTTGCTGTTGTGACGTTGACTTCACGATGGCCGTCCCTGAAGTCGAACGGCGATTGTGCCGAACAGCAGCAGCAGTCCAAAACACCACGCGAGGCTGGTGAGGACATTGCCCGTCTCAACGTGGCCGATGGTGAATCCGCGCAGTGTCTCGGTGATCTGCGAGATCGGCTGGTGGCGCACGAAACCATGCAGCCACTCCGGAAATGCATCGACAGGTGCCAGCCCGGTCGACAACACGACGAGGAGCAACTGCGGGACCAATAACAACTGGCTGGCCACCTCGGTCCGTCCGGCCTTGTTACCAGTCGCGTCCGCGCCCAGTGACAGTGCCAGGGTCAGCGTCAGCGCCATTAGGACAAAGGCTGCGGCATAACCGAATCCGCTGGTCACCCGAAACCCGAACAGATACGCGCCCAGGACCGACGCGGCCACCGCCAACACGCCGCGGATCAGGCAGTAGGCCATGCGGGCCATCAGCGGTGTGTAGGGCGAGATGGGCAACGTGCGCATCCGATAGCTGAGTCCGCTGATCTTGTCCCAGGCCGCCCGATCGGTGGTGGTGAGTGCACCGAACAACATCGCCTGAACGACCATGGCGGGCAGAACGTACTGTGCGTAGCTCATCTCGCCAGTGGCGATGACGTCACGTAGCAGGAACGTCAGACCGACCAGCCCGATAATCGGTACCACCACGGCGAAGATGAGATCCAGCCGACCGCGCTGCACAGTGCGGGCAGTCAGGAGCGCAAATGCCGTCACTGCGAGGTGACCGGGGTGGTGAGATGCAGAAACACCTCATCGAGCGACGGGCGGCGCAGCGATATGTCGAGGAGTTCGACGCCGAGTTCGTCCATCCGCCGGAACACCTCGGAAAGCGTCGCGACACCCTGCGGGGCGGGTACCGAGACGGAGCTGGTGTCGGCGTCCACCTCGACCTCTTGGAAGTCGGCCAGCGCGGCCGCGATTCGCGGGAGATCCTCGGAATTCAGCGCGGTCATCTGGCAGTAGCTGCTACCGGTCTGGCGCTTTAGTTCGTCGGCGGTACCGCTCGCCACGATCTGGCCGTGGTTGAGGATGACGATGGAGTCGCTGAGGATATCGGCCTCCTCCAGATACTGGGTCGTCAACAGGACGGTGATGTCCTGAGCCGCCATGGAGGACACCAGATTCCAGACGTCGCGCCGGCTGCGGGGATCAAGTCCGGTGGTGGGCTCATCGAGGAACAGCACCTTTGGCGGCACCACGAGGGACACCGCAATGTCGATGCGCCGCCGCATACCACCCGAGTACCCGCTGACTTGCCGGTCGGCAGCATGGGCCATGTCGAATTGCTGGATCAGCTCCTCGGCGCGGCTGCGTGCCGCGCTGCGGCGCAGGCCGCGCAGTCGGCCGAAGAACACCAGATTCTCCCGGCCGGTCATCCGAAGATCGAGTGCCGCGTCCTGCCCGGTCACGCCGATATTGCGGCGTACCTGGGTGGGCTGGCGAGCGACGTCGTAGCCAGCCACGATGGCCTGACCGGAGGTCGGCCGCATCAACGTCGACAGGATGTTCACGGTCGTGGTTTTGCCGGCCCCGTTGTGTCCCAGCAACGCACACACCGAGCCGGTAGGAACCGAGAAGCTCACGTCGCGCAGCGCGGGAACACTCTGGCCGAATGTCTTGGCGACGTTGATGAGCTCGATCACGGAGTCACACGATACAGAGCGTTGGGCGACATTTACCCGGCACGTGATGGCATGCGAGCAAAGTCTGGTGACGGGGGCTTCGACGACTCACGCCGTCACGCGTCCATCCGGACGAACCCGCCCTGCCGGTACTGCTCCACGCATGCCTGCCTGCGGATCTTGCCGCTCGTGGTGATCGGAATCGATCCACGCGCGACCAGCACGAGGTCGGCCGCGGTGATCCCGTGGGCCTGTGAGATCGCGGACGTGATCTCACTCCGCACGGTGGTCAACCGCTCCTGCGTCTCCTCCGGAGTCGCGCGGGGTTTCATCTCGACGATCGCCACCAGTTGTTCGGTGGTGTCGTCCTCAACCGAGATGGCGGCCACCCGGCCACCGGAGACGGCGCCCACGGTCGCCTCGATATCGTCGGGGTAGTGGTTGCGGCCGCGCACGATCAGCAGATCCTTGATTCGACCGATGATGAACAGCTCACCGTCGTCAATGAACCCCAAATCGCCTGTGCGCAACCACTTCACCGTGTCGTCAGCGGCATCCGCGAGCACGCCGCCAAACGTGTGGGCGGTCTCATCGGGCTTGTTCCAGTACCCGGCGCACACGTTGTCGCCGAGCACCCAGATCTCGCCGATAGTCGACGCGGGCGTCTCGAGTCGGGTGTCCGGGTCGACGATCAGCACCTGCGGTGACTGCGGTGCGCCATAGCTGATCAGCGAGGTTCCCGTGGTGCTGCGCTTGGCCATTCCGGCCGTGAGCTTCTCGGTGTCGAAGGTCACTACCGTGGGCGGCTCGCCCGCTTCGTGCGTCGCGACGTACAGCGTCGCCTCGGCGAGGCCGAAGGAGGGGCGGATGACCTTGCCTGCGAAGTTGAACTTCGCGAACCGCTGCATGAACCGCTTCACCGTGACGGGCTGGACACGCTCCGCTCCCGACATGATCGCCAAGATCCCACCGAGGTCGAGGCCGGCCATGTCGTCGTCGGTGGTGCGGGCCGAGGCGAGGTCGAGCGCGAAGTTCGGCGCGGCGGTCAGGGTGTGTGGACGCTTGGCCAGCTGCTGCATCCATCGGGCCGGCCGCTGCAGGAAGGCGATGGGGCTCATCACCACCGAATGCCACCCACCCAGGATGGGTGCGCAGATGCCGAGCATCAGTCCCATGTCGTGATAGAAGGGCAGCCACGACACCGTGGTGGTTCCGGGCGGACCCACCTTGCCGTGTTCGCTCAGCAGCGCCGAGACCTCTTGTTCGAAGTTCGCGAACAGGTTGCGCTGCGACACCATCACACCGGCGGGTGTGCGGGTTGATCCCGAGGTGTACTGCAGATAGGCAGTGGCAGGTGGGGTTTCGCGCCGTGACGTCGATCGCTTGCGCACGGTGAGATCCAGACGGTCGATCTCGAGCACTGTCGGGGCGGACTGGCCGTCCTGAGCCGTCGCGTACGGGGCGACCGCGGCGGCGGTATCCGCCGTCGTGAGGATCACGGTGGGGCGGGCGTCGCGCACCACGGCTGCAGCCCGCTCATCATGCGCGCCCAGGGTCGGGGTCGACAGTGGCACCGCGATGACATTGGCCTCGAACGAGGCGAGGAAGCCAAGGATGTAGGACATGTTCTGCGGCGCGAGGATGACGACGCGGTCGCCGATCTGCGCGTGCTCGCGGATCTCGGCCGCCAGGGCAACCACCCGCTGCTGGAGCTGGGCCCAGGTCAGCTGCTCCTCGACACCTTCCCATTCCTGCTCATAGTCGATGAACGTGAATGCGATGTCGTTCGGCTGCAGGCTGGCTCGCTCGCGAAGAATCGCGGGAATCGACGAGTCGAGCATGGACTTGCCCCCTCTACGGCGGGTACTAAAGCGTTGGATCGAGCTTAAGAAATGAAAGCACGCGATGCGCATCATAGCGAAACCGACTAAGAGGCCGGGTGTTAGCTGTGGCGTTTTCAGCGAAACCGTTGACGGGTGTTTCGATGGGGTCCGCCGGGTCGTTGTCATTCACCAAAACCCGATACCTTTGGAACGAAATGCGCTTCTTCTGACGTTCAGCACCGCTATGAACTGGCCTTCGGTGCATTCTTCGCTGCCGCGGCGTGGGTCAGGTGAAACTCCGCGAAATTAGCCAGAGCTGGCGGTGGGGGATCGAGGTGGCAGAATTGCTCGGCCGGGTGTGACGAACCTCAATAGACGGAGGCGCCACTGCGCGACTAGTCGATGCCGATCGCACCACCGTGGGGTCCGGCAGCGCCCTGTGTCGCGAAGTCGAGTTTGACCGCGACGATCGCGCTGTCGGGCCAGACGGTCCGCGTGCGGATCCGGCGGGCCTTCACGCGCAGTGGGAGGGCATCCTCAGAACTCTTGACGCCGGGAACCTTGATCAGTGGCATCAGATTGTATTGCCACCCGTAGCGTCGATGGAGCGCGCGGTTGGCCGCTTCGGCGTCCTCACCGGTCAGGATCGATGCCTCACCGGAGACGGTGACGGGCTTAGGCGCGTAGCGGCCGCGATAGTCGCACGGCCAGATCTCGACGCGCGGGTCCGCGGCGATGCGACGCGTCTTGGGGCCCACTTTGGTGCGGAACACGAGGGTGTCGCCGTCGAGTTCGAACCAGATCGGGGTGTCGACTGGATCGCCGTTGCGGCGGTAGGTCCGCAACTGTGCGTACCGGACTGTTTCGAGGGCGGTGCGGAGCTCGTGAAGGGTCATGTCCCCATTTAATGACTTCGAGTTGACTCGAGGTCAAGCTGCATCGAGGATGTCGAGATGAGCATGTCCATAGGCGAGGTCGCCCGGCGCTCCGGTGTGGCCGCCACGACACTGCGGTTCTACGAGGACGAGGGGCTGCTGCGCACCCCGGACCGCGTCGGCGGTCGGAGGCGTTATGCGGAGTCCGTCCTGACTCGCCTCGAGGTGATCGGGCTGTGCAAGGCCGCTGGCTTCAGCCTCGACGAGATCGGGGTACTCCTGGCCGACGACGTGCCCGGCCGGCCGGCCAGCCACTCGTTGGCCGAGAGCAAGTTGATCGATATCGACCGTCAGATGGCGACGTTGCAGCGGGCCAGGGAGATCATCGAGTGGGCGATGACGTGTGAGTGTGTCTCGGTCGACGCGTGTGACTGTGGCACACACGTGCTCAGTGATCAGCCTTCTTGAACCACTTGGTCTTGGTGCGCCAGGAGTAGGCCGACGTCAGTGCGAAGCCCGCACCACACATACATGCGAAGAGCCACACCAGGGTGCCGTTCTCGATGGGTTGCAGCGAGGGGATCAATGCGGTGGTGATTCGCACGACGCACGCCGCGATACCGCTGAACGACGCGACCAGGTAGATATTGGCGATCGTTCGCGACCGCGGGTCCTTGCGGAGGATGAGAAGGGCGCGTGAGCCGTAGCCGAGCAGGTAGATCAGCGTGGTGCAGAGGATCAGCCAGTACATGGTGAGCCAGAAGTCGGTGTGCAGCTGGAAGAAGTCCGCCGCGTAGATGTGTGCGCCGTTGCCCATGGTGAACGTGGCCAGGAGCAGCGGGATGCACAGTGTGGCGGGCCGCTCGACGTACTGCTTGAAGGCGAGTTGCATGGCGTGGTCGTCCTGGAGGCGACCCAACGCGTTGTAGACGATGGCCGAGGCGGCCACGACGTACAGATCGTGGCCGATGTAGTCCTCGAGGTTCCACTTGCCGGTCAGGGCATGTAGCCAGACGCCGAGTGTCTCGGATGCGAAGGGCGACATCAGCAGCACCGTGGCGCCCTGCAGGGCGATGTTCAGGGTTGCGGCAACTTCCCATCGGCACGACCAAGTGACACGGCGAATCCACAAGCTCCACGCGATGCAGACAAGCGTGATCACGATGAGCACTGCCAGCGCCATGGCCGTTGCCTCCGAGTTAAAGATTCGTCAGCAAATGGTACTGCCTAAAGCGGCGGAGCGTCTTCACGTGGCGCCAATTCCGACAACTTGGCGCGACGAATGGTTCGCAGTTCGGTAGCGGGGTCGGCGGCCGTTGCGACGGAAACGGGGGAGGACTCGAGGTAGCTCCAGACCTCTTCGCGGCTCATCAGCCCGAATCGAACCTGCAGGTCGGGGTAGCTGAGGTCGAATCGGTCGCAGACGTGCCGCAGTTCCTCGGCGTTCGGGTAGTCCGATTCCTTGATTCGTCGGTAATAGGTGCTGCTTGAGGTGCCAAGCGCGTCGTAGATCGCCTTGGCGTCGACATCGCCGTCGAGGAGGTAATCGAGCAGGGCTTTGAGCTGTCTACCGTTCTCGTCTGTCCGCGGCATCGATACACCATAGCGGGCTTCTCGGTATTGGGCAGTGCGTACCGGAAACTGGATTGGTTGCTCGTTATTGACAGTGGCGTCACAGTTTTGAATGACGTCTCCCATTTCTGGGACTCCCCGTGTAACTTGGTTCACATGATCTGCGCAAACTTGCAGCTGACCGACTACATTGCCGACGGTCGGCCGGGACACGACGACATTGTGGTCGTGTCTGCGCCCCTGTCCGAGGTGTTGACCGGGGAGTTCGATGGCGCGGCTGCCGTGCTCGGGCTAACTGCCGAGGAGATCCTCCTCGCGGCCCTGGGCCGCACCATCGTGCGGACCATCGGCGATGGTGTCGTCCTGGTGGATTTGCCGGGGGACACGGAGCGCACTGCGTCCGTCTATCCAGTCGAGCTGCTGTGCACGGGGCCTGCTGTCACATCGGCGTCGGACATGCTCGCCGCCGTCCACCGCTCGGTCTCCGCGCTGGCTCTGCGCCGGATGGTTCCCGAGGACGCGCACGCCCAGTCGTCGGCCGCCGTGCTGCTGGTCGTCGACGGCGAGAGGGAACTGCCCGCCGAGCCCGCAGCCCTGGGACATGCTCTTGAGCTTCGTGCCCACCGCCGCGACGGAGTCCTGGTGCTCGACTGGTGGTATGACTCCCGCACGTTCGAGGCCTACACGGTCGAGGAAATGTCCGAGCAGTTCGCGTATGGGCTCATCGAGCTGACGTCGGAGGCCTCGGCCCCCGTCATCGCCGGCACTGAGCTGGCCGCCGCGCATTAGCGTCGGGAAACCTCGACACTCTAGAATCGACGAACGGCATCGATCCGGCCATCACCGGGGAGTCTTCGGAAGAACCGTCGTGGTTGGTTAGCGGCGCAGTAGAACCGAACGGTTGGGCCCGTCATCGCCTACTACGAGCGGCGCACTTTCCCGGGGCGAGTGAAGCGACGGGGACTAGATTCAGTGCGCAAGCGGGGTGGTACCGCGGCGCTCGCGCAGACGCGCGACGTCGTCCCCGTGCCTGAACGAACCTGGGCTCTCCGGAGCGCCAGCGACATTTGGCACAGGAGACGACGAACTAGTGAACGCCTACCCCAAGCCAGCAGGTGGTGCACCGGCATTTCCCGAGCTGGAGACCGAGGTCCTCGACTTCTGGGATCGCGACGGAACCTTCCGCGCGAGCATCGAGCGGCGCGAGAACGCGCAGGAGTACGTCTTCTACGACGGGCCTCCCTTCGCCAACGGCCTGCCGCACTACGGGCACCTGCTGACCGGCTACGTCAAGGACATCGTGCCCCGGTACCGCACAATGCGCGGCTACAAGGTGGAGCGACGCTTCGGCTGGGACACGCACGGGCTGCCCGCCGAACTCGAGGTGCAGCGCCAACTGGGTATCACCGACAAGGCGCAGATCGAAGAGCTCGGCATCGACAAGTTCAACGACGCCTGCCGCGCCTCGGTCATGAAGTACTCCGACGAATGGCAGGCGTACGTCACCCGCCAGGCGCGTTGGGTCGACTTCGACAACGACTACAAGACGCTGGACCCGACCTTCATGGAGTCGGTGATGTGGGCGTTCAAACAACTGTGGGACAAGGGCCTTGCCTACGAGGGCAACCGGGTGCTGCCGTACTGCTGGAACGATGAGACTCCGCTCTCGGCCCATGAGTTGCGGATGGACGACGACGTCTATCAGAGCCGTCAGGACCCGGCGATCACCGTCGGCTTCGCGATTGCCGACGGTCCGTTGCGCGACAGCTACTTCCTGGTCTGGACGACCACGCCGTGGACGCTGCCGTCCAATCAGGCGGTCGCTGTCAACCCTGAGGTGACATACGCCCAGGTGCAGGTGGACGGCAAGCGCTACGTGCTCGCCGAGGCGCGACTGGCGTCGTACGCCCGCGAGTTCGGCGACGAGCCCGAAGTGCTTGGCACATATCAGGGCTCAGAGCTGATCGGGATGACCTATCTTCCGCCGTTCCCGTATTTCCTGGACTCGCCCAACGCTTTTCAGGTGCTGCGCGGCGACTTCGTCACCACCGAGGACGGCACCGGCATTGTCCACCTTGCGCCCGCGTACGGCGAGGACGATAAGGCGACAACCGACACCGTCGGGATCGTGCCCGCCACACCAGTGGACTCCAAGGGCAGGTTCGATGCGACCGTTGCCGACTACCGGGGTCAGCATGTGTTCGACGCCAACCCGCAGATCATCCGCGATCTCAAGAACGGCAGCGGCCCGGCCGCGGTCAACGGCCCCGTGCTGATCAGGCACGAGACCTACGAGCACTCCTACCCGCACTGCTGGCGCTGCCGGAATCCACTGATCTACCGGGCAGTGTCGTCGTGGTTCATCAAGGTCACCGAATTCCGGGACCGCATGGTCGAACTCAACCAGCAGATCACCTGGTATCCCGAGCACGTCAAGGACGGTCAGTTCGGCAAGTGGCTGGCGGGTGCGAGGGACTGGTCGATCTCGCGAAACCGATACTGGGGCAGCCCCATCCCGGTGTGGAAGTCCGACGACCCCGAGTACCCGCGGATCGACGTCTACGGCAGCCTCGATGAACTCGAGCGGGACTTCGGCGTTCGCCCGACCGACCTGCACCGGCCGTTCATCGATGAGCTGACGCGTCCCAATCCCGATGACCCGACCGGCAAGTCGACCATGCGTCGCATCGAGGACGTCCTCGACGTCTGGTTCGACTCGGGGTCGATGCCGTTCGCGCAGGTGCACTACCCGTTCGACAACGTGGAGTGGTTCGACGGTGTCGTCGGCGCCGACCCTGACAATCTGGTCGACGCGCACTTCCCCGGCGACTTCATCGTCGAGTACATCGGGCAGACCCGCGGCTGGTTCTACACGCTGCATGTTCTCGCCACCGCGCTGTTCGATCGGCCTGCGTTCAAGTCGTGTGTCTCACACGGCATCGTGCTGGGCAACGACGGTCAGAAGATGAGCAAGTCGCTCCGCAACTATCCGGATGTCAACGAGGTGTTCGACCGCGACGGATCCGATGCGATGCGCTGGTTCCTGATGGCCTCGCCGATCCTGCGTGGCGGCAACCTGATAGTCACGGAACAGGGTATCCGCGAGGGTGTGCGGCAGGTCCTGCTGCCGCTCTGGAACGCGTATTCGTTCCTGTCTCTCTATGCGCCGAAGAAGGGCACCTGGCGCACGGACTCGACCAACGTGCTGGACCGATACATCCTGGCCAAGTTGGCCGCGCTGCGCGATGACCTGACCGTGGCGCTGGACGAATGCGATATCTCCGGCGCGTGCGATCAGCTTCGGCAGTTCACCGAGGCCTTGACGAATTGGTATGTGCGTCGGTCACGTTCGAGGTTCTGGGACGAGGATCCTGACGCCATCGACACGTTGCACACAGTGCTGGAGGTGACCGCAAGGCTGGCGGCGCCGCTGCTTCCCCTGATCACCGAGGTGATCTGGCGTGGCCTCACCGGTGAGCGATCTGTACACCTCACCGACTGGCCGGAGGCCGGCGTCCTGCCTGCCGATCCGGATCTGGTCGCCGCGATGGACCAGGTGCGCGACGTGTGCTCTGCGGCGTCGTCGCTGCGCAAGGCCAAGAAGCTACGCGTGCGCCTGCCGTTGCCGAAACTGACTGTCGCCGTGGAGGGTCCGGAGCGGCTGCGGCCATTCGCCGACCTGATCGCCGACGAGCTGAATGTCAAGGCCGTTGAGCTGACCGACGATATCGCCGCCTACGGTCGCTTCGAGTTGACGGTCAACGCCAAGGTCGCGGGTCCACGAATCGGCAAGGACGTGCAGGCCGCCATCAAGGCGGTGAAGGCCGGTGAGGGAGTGGTCAACCCCGACGGGACGTTGACGGCGGGTCCGGCCACTCTGCTGCCAGAGGAGTACAGCTCGAAACTGGTTGCCGCCGAACCCGACTTCACGGCTGCACTTCCAGACGGTGCGGGCCTGGTGGTCCTGGACGGCACGGTCACCCCCGAGTTGGAGGCTGAGGGCTGGGCCAAGGACCGGATCCGCGAGCTTCAGGATCTGCGCAAGTCGACCGGGCTCGAGGTGTCGGATCGAATCAGCGTCGTGATCTCGGTGCCGCCGGCACGGCAGGAGTGGGCGCGTA
The DNA here is from genome assembly GCF_040548615.1 of Mycolicibacterium sp. 624. Classification (NCBI taxonomy): domain Bacteria; kingdom Bacillati; phylum Actinomycetota; class Actinomycetes; order Mycobacteriales; family Mycobacteriaceae; genus Mycobacterium; species Mycolicibacterium sp. 624. The sequence continues at coordinate 537,865 of NZ_JBEPRZ010000003.1, read as the reverse complement.
CGCACGCCGGACTCATTGCCGGCGAGATCCTGGCGACCAGTTTCGAGTTCGGGGAGCCAGTCGACGGCGCGGACATCGGTGACGGTGTGACGGTGGCCATCGCCAAGGTGTGACGGGCGGGCCGACTACTCGACAGTGCCCGACAGTCCCATGTCGGCGAGTGCCTGACGCACCGAATCGCGAAGGGCCTCTCTGGTGTTCGCCGCGCCGACGACCCAGCTCGCGACGGTGACGAAGACCCGACCGTGCGCGCGTCCGGTCACCAGGAACAGCAGGCCACCCATGCGGTCGAGAACCGCTGCGGTGACCTTCGGCTCGAGCATCCGGATCGTGAGGTAGTCGGCATCGCTGCCGTCGGGGCGGTTGATCTCCGATTCGAGTTCGCCGATGTTCGAGCAGCCGACGGGGCTGCCGACCTGCTGAACCATTCCCTCGAGCCGGCGGACCAGAAATCCTGGTGTCAACGGCACCAGGGCTAGAGGCCCCAGCAGTTCGTTGGGCGCCTCGCTCAGCGCGGTCAGCGCGGCCTTGACGTCGCGGCGGATGTCGCTGAGGTCGGTGGTGACCTTCGACGGGTCGGCGATCACTGAGGCCTCGGTCAGCGCGTTGGCCCGGATATCGTCGGCACCGCGTTCGCTGACCGGCAGAGACAGCCGCACCAGCCCGTCCTCGTCGGTGCGGCCCAGGATGTGGCCCAGTCGGGCGCCGAGCGCAGCGAAGAGTGAGTTACTGGTACCGCCAAGGCTTCTCGCGCGTTCGTCCCAGTGCTCGGCGTCGAAGAACACGGCAGCATTGGGGGCAACCACCTCGCTGGTCGCCGCACGTGACCGCTGCCGTCCACCCGACTTGACCGATGTCGAAAGCCCTTCGCTCTCCGAGCGGGCCACCTTCACCGCCGAGACGACGGCCTTGGCCAAATCCGGGACATTGCGCAGCGTCTGTCGGGCGTCCTCACGCAGTGCCTGTCCGCGGGTCCGGGAACCGGGCGGTGGATAACCCAGGTCGCGGCGAAAGTCCTGTACGGCATCGGTGATCGCGATGTTGATCGCCTTGGCGTCACCGACGGAGTGCGACACGACGAGGCTCACCGCCGTTCCGCCATCGGTCAGCGGCGCGACACCCAGGTGCCACGACGGCCCTGCCTGTGGGTCGATCGGCAACCGCACGCGTTCGTCGGCCCACAGCCACACCTCGGTGCGCTCGCGGTCCTGCGTGGAGATCTCGAGGTCGGCGGGTCCCGGAGAGGCGACCCAGCGATCGCGGCCGAACGGGAGCGCCGACCTCTCGATGCGTCGACCCAGCAGTCCGTATCCGAGATTGGTGTGGAATCGGCGTAGGCCGTCGATGTCGACGGGGCGGTTGTAGATCCACGTGAACTGGATGAGCGGCCCCCGGCCGAGCGCCCGCAAAGCGAGGAACGAACCCTGGTCGATGTACTCGAGCGTGTTGTCCACGCGCATATGTTAAGCGTCAGGCCTTGATCGCCCGCCAGCGCTGCTGACCGCCGCGGGTCTCGACGGTCACGTCGGCGAAGCCTGCTGCGCGCAGGCGGTTGGGCAAGGTGTCCGGGCCAATCGGGTTGTAGGTGTCACCGATGTGCACGAGCCGGAACGCGATCGAGTCGATGCCGTCGCTTCCGGCGAAGGTGCCGCCGCGCTCGAGTACGCGGAACGCCTCGGTGAACAGGCGGTCCTGAAGCGACTGCGTCGGCACGTGGTGGAGCATCGTGAAGCAGACCACCGAACTGAAGCGTGCCTCCGGCAGCCCCGTGGCGGTGCCGTCACCGGTCACGATGGTCGCGTGTGACCCGTAGCGCCGGCTCAGGCGGTCGGCCAGCGGAGGATCGATCTCGACGCAGGTCAGCCGTGGTGTCATGCCGGCAAGGACACGAAGATTGGCGCCATAGCCCGGCCCTATCTCCAGCGCGTCGTCACCCAGGTCGACGTCGGACAGCGCCCACGGCAGCAGCGTGCGCTCCACCGAGCGGGCCCACAGCGTCGAACTGCAGCACAGTCGATGCAACATATTCATAGCCATGCATATGACGGTAGGCGATGAGCGAGCGGCCTAGGGGAGTACGTCGGAGACCACGCCGGAGAAGTCGCGAAACACGCTGCGTGCGAATGTGGTCCGCCGAGGACCTAGTTCCCGGTATCCGATCATGCCTGGGTGACCCGAGCCGACGACCCGCCGATTGACACCGTGTCCCCGGGGCGCAGCTGACGTCCGCGCCGCAACTCCACGTCGCCGTTGACCGCGACGAGTCCCTCGGCGATGGCCGCCTTGGCGTCCGAACCGCTGTCGATCAGCGACGACAGTTTGAGGAATTGGCCCAGACGGATCGAGTCGTCGGTTATCGGTATGTCGTGAGCCATGGTCGTCAGGTTAGTCCCCGATTGGCCTCGTCTCCTCGTCCATCGGTCGGGCCCTAGGCTCGTTGGAATGGATGGGCGCTGGGTCCTGCACTTCGACATGGATGCCTTCTTCGCATCCGTCGAGCAGTTGACGCGTCCGACCCTTCGTGGCCGCCCAGTGCTCGTCGGCGGGCTCGGCGGTCGCGGGGTGGTCGCCGGAGCCAGCTATGAGGCTCGGGTGTTCGGAGCCAGATCGGCCATGCCCATGCACCAGGCGCGCCGGCTGGTCGGGGCGACCGCTGTGGTGCTGCCCCCTCGCGGCGCGGTCTACGGCGTGGCCAGCGCCAGGGTGCTCGATACCGTGCGGTCGATGGTCCCGGTTCTCGAACAGCTGTCGTTCGATGAGGCCTTCGGCGAGCCAGTGGAACTGGCCGGGGCCGGGGCCGCTGAGGTCACACGGTTCTGCGAGGCGCTGAGGGCTCGGATCCGAACGGAGACAGGTCTGGTGGCCTCGGTCGGTGCGGGATCGGGGAAGCAGATCGCCAAGATCGCATCGGGGCTCGCCAAACCGGACGGCATCCGTGTCGTCGACCGCACCGAGGAAGAGGCGCTCCTGGCCGGACTGCCGGTCCGGCGACTGTGGGGAATCGGACCTGTCGCCGAGGAACGTCTGCTCCGACTGGGCATCGGTACCGTCGGCGCCTTGGCGGCGCTCAAGGAGGCCGAAGTCGCCGACATCCTCGGTGGCACGGTCGGGCCCGCCCTGCACCGGTTGGCCCGGGGTATCGACGACCGTCTGGTCGCCGAGCGGGCCAGCTCCAAGCAGATCAGCGCGGAGTCGACGTTCGCACAGGACCTGACGACGCTTGATCAGATGCGTGAGGCCGCTGGCCCGATCGGCCAGCACGCCCACGCCCGCCTCGAGCGTGACGGACGCGGCGCGAGGACGGTGGTCGTCAAGATGAAGAAGTCGGACATGAGTACTCTCACCCGGTCGGCGACGCTGCCGTACGCCACCGCCGACGAGGCCACACTGATCGGCACAGCCAGGCGGCTGTTGCTCGATCCGATGGAGATCGGGCCGATTCGGCTTCTGGGCGTTGGATTCTCGGGTCTGTCCGACGTGCAGCAGGAGTCCTTGTTCCCCGATCTGGAGCAAACGCTTGAGGCGGCGGTCGGCGTACCACCTGCGCGGGAGATGCCGAGTTCGGCAGAGGCCGAGCCATGGCGGATTGGTGATGACGTCGTGCACAGCTCGTACGGTCACGGCTGGGTTCAGGGCGCGGGCCACGGTGTCATGACGGTGCGTTTCGAGACGCGCGGCACCGGAGCGGGGTCGGCGCGAACGCTCGCCGTCGACTCGCCGGAGATCAGCCGGGCCAATCCCGTCGACAGTCTGGACTGGCCCGCCTACGTCGACGGCCTCGCAGGCGACGAGTAGCAGAGCACGGCGTCATCCGCCGGGATCGCGTCGTGGGTGTCTGTCAGCCCCACCGTGCGAACACCTCGCTGGCCGGCGTCGAGGTGGCCAGTGCCGCCATCAGCAGAACCCGTGCCTGGGCGGGACGCAGCGTCGGCACCGGAACGGCTCCGGCGTCGGCGAGGGCTTGACCTGGGCCATACCGCGCCGAGACCGTCGCGCCGGGCACCCGCGTGGACACGGCCACCGCCACACCGCGGTCGCTGGCGCGTCGGACGCCGTCTGCGACGGACCGGCCGGCATTGCCCGAGCCCATCGCCTCGAGCACGATGCCGCGTGCCCCGGCGGCCACGTACGCGTCGATCGCCACGGCGTCACTGCCGGCGTAGGCGGCGACCACGTCGACGCGAGGAGCGGACTTCAGCGCTCCGGTCAGGGTCGGGCGCTTCTTGCTCCCGTCGAACACGACGCCCAGTGTGGTGACCGAGCCGAGTGCTGTGCCCGTGAATCCAGCGGCGGTCTTGGTCAGACCCAACGGCTGCCACACCGTGCCGGCCAGACTCACCACCACGCCGATACCGTGCGCGGCGGGATCGGCCGCCACAGCCAGGGCGTCACGCAGATTGCCCGGCCCATCGGGCTCAGGTGCGTCGGCGCTGTGCATTGCTCCGGTGAACACCACCGGCTGCGGTCCGTCGTGGACGATGTCGCACCACAACGCGGATTCCTCCATCGTGTCAGTGCCGTGCGTCACCACGACGCCGTCCGCACCTGCGGAGAGGGCGGCTGCCACAGCCCCGGAGATCCGGTCCCACTCCGGTGGGCCGACCTCCGAACTGTCCACTGCCATGAGGTCGATGACATCGACGTATGCTCCGGTCGACACGTCCGACACGAGGTCTGAACCGCCAAGTGTCGGGCGCGCGACGCCGTCGGCATCGGTGCTGGTGGCGATGGTGCCACCGGTGGCGATTACGACGACGCGGCTCATGCCGCGATTGTTCACCATGACGACTTTGGAATGATGGGGGAGTGACTGATGAATCAGGGGCCTCGGTGGAGCCAGTGACCGCCGACGACACCGTCGAGCATCGGTCACCACGCCGCCGACTGCGTCTGCTGGTGTCGGTGGCCCTGGTGGTGTTGATTCTCGACATTGTGACCAAGGTGCTGGCGGTGCGTCTGCTCACGCCCGGCCAACCCGTTTCGATCATCGGCGACACCGTCACCTGGACGCTGGTCCGCAATTCCGGGGCGGCGTTCTCCATGGCGACCGGCTACACGTGGGTGCTGACACTGGTTGCCACCGGCGTGGCGATTGGCATCGTCTGGATGGGTCGGCGCCTGGTGTCCCCGTGGTGGGCGGTGGGGCTGGGCATGATCCTGGGCGGTGCCATGGGCAACCTGGTCGACAGGTTCTTCCGGTCGCCTGGGCCGCTGCGCGGGCACGTGGTCGATTTCCTCTCGATCGGTTGGTGGCCGGTCTTCAACGTCGCCGACCCAGCGGTGGTGGGTGGTGCCATCCTGCTGGTCGCGTTGTCGCTGTTCGGGTTCGACTTCGACACCGTCGGTCGACGCAAGCCTGACGACGAGGCCGAGCCCGGACCGGACGAGAAGGCCGAGCCGGTGACTGCCCGTGGCGCAGACGACGAATCCGACCCGACCGGATGACGACCCGCTCGATGACGGTTCCGGACGGGCTGGCGGGCATGCGGGTCGACGCCGGGTTGGCCCGTCTGCTCGGCCTGTCGCGGACTGCCGCCGCGAGCCTGGCAGAGAATGGCGGCGTTGAGCTCGACGGTGCCGCCGCGGGCAAGTCCGACCGCCTCACCGCAGGCGCGTGGCTCGAGGTCACGTTGCCCGAACCTCCCGCGCCACTGGACAACCCGCCCGTCGATATCGAGGGCATGACGATCCTGTACTCCGATGACGACATCGTGGCCGTGGACAAGCCGGCCGGCGTCGCCGCGCACGCCTCGGTCGGATGGACGGGTCCCACGGTGCTTGGTGGGCTGGCCGCCGCGGGCTACCGCATCACCACCTCAGGAGTCCACGAGCGCCAGGGCATCGTGCACCGCCTGGACGTCGGCACCTCTGGTGTGATGGTCGTTGCGATCTCGGAACGCGCATACACCCTGCTCAAACGCGCGTTCAAGGCGCGCACAGTCGACAAGCGCTACCACGCACTCGTCCAGGGGCACCCGGACCCGTCAAGCGGCACCATCGATGCGCCGATCGGGCGGCACCGCGGCCACGACTGGAAGTTCACCGTCACCGAGGACGGTAGGCACAGCATCACCCACTACGACACGGTCGAGGCGTTCGTCGCGGCTAGCCTGCTCGACGTCCACCTGGAAACCGGTCGCACACACCAGATTCGGGTGCACTTTGCGGCGCTGCACCACCCGTGCTGTGGTGACCTGACCTACGGTGCCGATCCGACTCTGGCCAAGCGGCTCGGGCTGGAACGCCAGTGGCTGCACGCGCGTTCGTTGGCGTTCGCGCATCCGGCCGATGGCCGGCGCATCGAGATCACCAGCCCGTACCCCGCGGACCTGCAACACGCACTGGACGTGCTGCGCCACCACGATTCGTGACTGAGAACGCCGCACCGGCGGGACGTCGGGCCGGCGTTCTGTTCGGTGTCGGCGCCTTCACGTGTTGGGGCATGTTTCCCGGCTACTTCCCGCTGCTGCTGCCCGCGGGCTCACTGGAGGTGCTGGCACACCGCATCGTGTGGAGTGCGCTGGTCCTGGTGCTCATCCTGGTCGTCGCACGCAGGCTTTCCGACCTGCGGCGGCTGAGTGCCCGGACCTGGTTGCAACTGGCGATCGCCTCGGCACTGATCGCGATCAACTGGGGGACCTACATCTACGCGGCGACGCACGGTCATGTCGTCGATGCGGCGCTCGGATACTTCATCAACCCGCTGGTCACCGTCGCACTCGGGATCCTGTTGTTCCGCGAGCGCATCAGCAGGTGGCAGGCTGCGGCGCTGGCGCTCGCAGTGATTGCCGTGGTGGTCCTGACCGTCGAGGCCGGGGATCCCCCCTACATCGCCGTTGCGCTGGCCGTCAGCTTCGCGCTCTATGGCGTTGTCAAGAAGGTGGTTCGAGCCGACCCTCGGGTGAGTGTCGCGGTGGAGACGCTGCTGGCGCTGCCGTTCGCTGGTGGCTACCTGATCGTCCTTCAGGTGTTGGGGCAGGGACACTTCGCCAACCAGGGCACCTGGCACGCCGTGCTTCTGATGTTGGCCGGCCCCATCACGGCCGTGCCGCTGCTGCTGTTCGCCGCCGCGGCGCAGCGCCTGCCGCTGGTCACCATCGGACTGTTGTTCTACCTCAACCCCGCCCTGCAGATGGCCTGGGGAGTGTTCGTCGGGAACGAGCCGATGCCAGCGGGCCGCTGGATCGGCTTCGGGCTGGTCTGGGCCGCGTTGGCGGTGATGGGAGCGGGGACGCTGTGGGGAAGGCCACCGCGTCCGGCGGCGACGGACGCCGCCTCCGATACGGGCGAACATTTGCCCGAGCGTCAATGTTGACCGGCCGATAGCTATGCCCTACGGTTTGCTGAGCGAGGCCCCCGACCCTCCTCGCGTGTGAGGTCAGGACATGTCGCAAGCCGATGCCGGGTCGCTGCCGACCGCTCGGCGGCGTGGTCGACCCGTCGGATCCGACTCCGTCGAGACGCGTAACCGCATCCTGGAAGCCGCTCGCCGGGTGGTCAACGAGCGCGGATTCCCCGCGGCCACGTTCCAGGCGATCGCGCTGGAGGCCGACCTCAGCAGGCCCACTCTGCACTACTACTTCACGTCCCGTGAGGAGATCTACGACGTGTTGGCCGAAGAGGCTGGCAGCGTCGTCGCCGACTGCATTGCGAGAGCGGAATCACGTGACACGCTGGTGGGTTCGCTGTCATCGCTGATCTCGACGATGTGGGACCTGGACTACCGCGATCATTCCCAGATCGCCTTCCTGATCAGTGCGCGCCTGGAGTACAGTCGCAACCCCAAACTCGGATATGACCGGTGCGCGGGACTGCGGTCCCATCTCGGCGCACTCGTCGAGCAGGCCGCGGCTCGTGGTGAGTTGGCCGACGCTACTGATGTGGGGCCCATCGCCGACATGCTCAACGCGGTGTTGTGGGGTGTGGGTCTCTACGCGGGTTTCATCGATCGCCAGCTAGACATGGGGTTGATAACTAAGCAACTTGATCAAACTCTGACGCATGGATTGCTGAGCGGTTCGCACCGCGCGGCGCGGCGTGCCGATGAATCCGGAGACACGTGCCACGACACGCCGAGCGCCGTCGGAGGTCGGCCATAGACTGACCTCCCTATGGTCGATTCGTCTGCTCACCGCGCATCGTTCGTGCACCTGCACAACCACACCGAATACTCCATGCTGGACGGTGCGGCGAAGGTCAAACACATGTTCGCCGAGGCCAAGCGGCTGGACATGCCCGCGATCGGGATGACCGACCACGGCAACATGTTCGGGGCCAGCGAGTTCTACAACGCGGCCATCGAGGCTGACCTCAAGCCGATCATCGGCGTCGAGGCCTACATCGCACCGGCGTCACGGTTCGACACCAAGCGCGTGCAGTGGGGCGACCGCAGTCAGAAGGGTGACGACGTCTCGGGTAGCGGCGCCTACACCCATATGACGATGGTCGCGGAGAACGCGGTCGGGCTGCGCAACCTGTTCAAGCTGTCGTCACTGGCGTCGTTCGAGGGTCAGCTCGGCAAGTGGTCCCGCATGGACGCCGAGATCATCGCCGAGAACGCCTCCGGCATCATCGCCACGACCGGGTGTCCCTCGGGTGAGGTGCAGACCCGGCTCCGACTCGGTCAGACCCGCGAGGCGCTGGAGTCGGCGGCCAAGTGGCGCGACATCTTCGGGCCGGAGAACTACTTCTTGGAGTTGATGGACCACGGCATCGAGATCGAGCGCCGGGTCCGTGAGGGTCTGCTGGACGTCGGGCGGCAGCTCGGCATCCCCCCGTTGGCGACCAACGACTGCCACTACGTCACCAAGGAGGCCTCGCGCAATCACGAGGCGCTGCTGTGCGTGCAGACCGGCAAGACGCTGTCCGATCCGACCCGGTTCAAGTTCGACGGTGATGGCTACTTCCTGAAGCCCGCGTCGGAGATGCGGGCGATGTGGGACGCCGAGGTGCCCGGCGCCTGTGACTCCACCCTTCTGATCGCCGAGCGCGTGCAGTCCTATGCCGACGTGTGGGCGCCCAAGGACCGGATGCCGGTGTTCCCCGTTCCCGAGGGACACGATCAGGGGACATGGCTGCACCACGAGGTCACCGCAGGACTTCGGCGACGGTTCCGCGACGCCCCCGTGCCGCAGGAGTACACCGACCGGGCCGACTACGAGATCAAGGTCATCTGCGACAAGGGCTTTCCCGCGTACTTCCTGATCGTGGCCGACCTGATCAACTATGCGCGCTCGGTCGACATCAGGGTGGGGCCTGGCCGTGGTTCGGCCGCCGGGTCGCTGGTGGCCTACTCGATGGGGATCACCAACATCGACCCCATCCCGCACGGTCTGCTGTTCGAGCGGTTCCTCAACCCGGAACGCCCATCGGCACCCGATATCGATATCGACTTCGACGATCGTCGCCGCGGCGAGATGCTGCGCTACGCGGCGAACAAGTGGGGTAGCGATCGCGTCGCCCAGGTCATCACGTTCGGCACCATCAAGACCAAGGCCGCGCTGAAGGATTCGGCCCGGGTGAACTACGGCCAGCCCGGGTTCGCCATCGCCGACCGGATCACCAAGGCACTGCCACCACCGATCATGGCCAAGGACATTCCGCTGTCCGGCATCACCGATCCCGCCCACGAGCGGTACAAGGAGGCGGCGGAGGTTCGGTCTCTCATCGAGACCGATCCCGACGTGCGGACCATCTACGAGACCGCACGTGGCCTCGAGGGTCTGGTCCGCAACGCGGGTGTCCACGCGTGCGCGGTGATCATGAGTTCCGAGCCGCTCATCGACGCGATCCCGTTGTGGAAGCGCCCCCAGGACGGTGCGATCATCACCGGCTGGGACTACCCGTCGTGTGAGGCCATCGGCCTGCTGAAGATGGACTTCCTCGGCCTGCGGAACCTGACGATCATCGGTGACGCGATCGACAACATCAAGGCCAACCGGGGTATCGACCTCGACCTCGACGCACTGTCGCTGGACGACCCCGCTGCCTACGAGCTGCTGGGGCGCGGTGACACCCTTGGTGTGTTCCAGCTCGACGGCGGGCCGATGCGAGATCTGCTGCGGCGCATGCAGCCCACTGAGTTCAACGACATCGTCGCCGTGCTCGCGCTGTATCGTCCCGGGCCAATGGGCATGAACGCCCACAACGACTACGCCGACCGCAAGAACGGTCGCCAGGAAGTCAAACCGATCCACCCCGAGTTGGAGGAGCCGCTCAGGGAGATCCTCGCCGAGACGCACGGTCTGATCGTCTACCAAGAGCAGATCATGTTCATCGCCCAGAAGGTCGCCGGCTACTCCATGGGTAAGGCCGATGCGCTGCGCAAGGCCATGGGCAAGAAGAAGCTGGAAGTGCTCGAGGCCGAGTACAAGGGCTTCCTCGAGGGCATGACCGCCAACGGGTTCTCCGCAGCGGCGGTGAAGGCGTTGTGGGACACCATCCTTCCGTTCGCCGGATACGCCTTCAACAAGTCGCACGCTGCCGGCTACGGACTCGTCTCGTATTGGACGGCCTACCTCAAGGCGAACTACCCGGCGGAGTACATGGCGGGCCTGCTCACGTCGGTCGGTGACGACAAGGACAAGGCGGCGGTGTACCTGGCGGACTGCCGCAGGCTCGGCATCACGGTGCTGCCCCCCGATGTCAACGAGTCGGTGCAGAACTTCGCGTCGGTCGGGGAGGACATTCGGTTCGGCCTCGGGGCCGTGCGCAATGTCGGTGCCAATGTCGTTGCGTCTCTGATCAATACACGCACCGAAAAGGGCAAGTTCACCGACATCTCGGATTACCTCAACAAGGTCGATATCGCCGCCTGCAACAAGAAGGTGACGGAGTCGCTGGTCAAGGCAGGCGCGTTCGACTCCCTCGGCCACTCTCGCAAGGGGCTCTTCCTCATCCACACCGATGCGGTCGACTCGGTCCTCGGCACCAAGAAGGCCGAGGCGATGGGGCAGTTCGACCTCTTCGGAGGCGCGGATACCGCCACTGACACCGTGTTCGCCATCAAGGTGCCCGACGACGAGTGGGAGGACAAGCACAAACTCGCGCTCGAGCGCGAGATGCTCGGCCTCTACGTATCGGGTCATCCGCTCAACGGCATCGCGCATCTGCTGGCCGCGCAGGTGGACACCCAGATCCCGGCGATCCTCAACGGCGATGTCGCGAACGACACGCAGGTGCGCGTCGGCGGCATCCTGGCGTCGGTGAACCGACGTGTCAACAAGAACGGGATGCCCTGGGCTTCAGCGCAACTCGAGGATCTCACCGGTGGTATCGAGGTGATGTTCTTCCCGCACACGTACTCCACGTTCGGCGCGGAGATCGCCGATGACGCCGTCGTGATAATCGGGGGCAAGGTCAACATCCGCGATGACCGGGTCTCCCTGATCGCCAACGAGATGGTGGTGCCGGACTTCTCCAGCGCCCAGGCGAACCGGCCCGTGGCGCTGACCCTGCCAACCCGGCAGTGCACCGTTGAGAAGGTCGGCGCCCTGAAACAGGTGCTCGCCCGTCATCCAGGAACGGCGCAGGTTCACCTGCGACTCATCAGCGGGGATCGGATCACCACGCTGGAACTAGACCAGGCACTGCGCGTCACGCCGTCGTCTGCGCTGATGGGAGACCTGAAGGCGCTGCTGGGTCCTGGTTGCCTGGGAGGTTAGCGATGGAGGTCGACACCGACGGACCGAGGCCGTCACGTCACATCTCGATCTGGGTCGAGGCGGCGCCCGAGGTGGTGTACGCCTTCGCCTCCGATCAGCGGGAGTTGAACCGCTGGGCGGCGGGACTGGCCGATCCGGCACTGAGCGACGCCGACGTCCAGTTCACTCCGGTGAACACCCTCGGCGTCCTGGATCACCAGGTCACCCTGCCGTCGGGGGAGTCGGTGTACAACCCGATGCGAGTGATCCCGTCGGGGAGCGATGAGCAGAGGTGCGAGGTGGTGTTCACACTGCGGCGCAGACCCGGGGTCACCGATGAGGAGTTCGAGGCTGACGCCGCAGCCGTGGAGGCTGATCTGAGAACGCTGCGCGACCTGATTGAGGGCTGAGCACCCTGCCATGCACTGATATGGGTTGAGCCACAACCTATTTCAGGTGCGCCGAGTCGTCATCGAGGTCATCGCGGCGCAGACCCATCGGAGTGGCCGCCGGGATGTCGCCGGCAGCCACCACCGCTCTGGTGATGGGTGTGAGCGTGCGGAACAGCAGCTCGAGATCGTCGTCGTCGAGCGCATCGAGGGCTGACAGTGCCAACCGGTCAGTGGTGTCCTCGAGATCGCGTTTGAGGTCGGCGCCCGCCTGCGTCAGTGCTCCGGCATCGTCGAGTACGCCACGGTCGGCGAGCCGGCGTGAGCACTCCCGCCACTCGTCGTCATCGTATTGGCGGCTACGCGTGATGAATTCGCGGGGAACCCGGTCGGCCACACTGTGCAGAACGTTGCACTCCCGACCGCTGATCCCCGCTGCCGACAGGACAGCGACGTGGCCGTCGCCGCGCTGCTCCCGAAGCAGCGTGGCGGCATGCCAGAGCCTGGCCACCGGTTCGTCGGGCCACGGCAGCGCGAGGTTCGCGGCGAACAGCGGGCGACCGTCCAGCGGGGCGCCGGATGCTGCCTTGCCCAACAGGTCTGCGGCGGTGGCCACGTCGTCGCTGTCGATGACGCCGCAGCGGTGCAACGCGGCCACTGCGGAACTCTCGCGGGCTGCCAGCGCGTCGGCAGGGGAGGCGAACGTCCACGCCGAGGGCAGCGCGCGGGCCACATGTGAGGACGCGAAGTTGTAGAACACCGCCGTGATCACACTCGCGGGCACCTCGCCCAGCGGAGCGGCGCGTGCGGCGAAGTAGCCCATCCAGAAGCCGCGGAAGCCGACCTCGTCGAACGCGGTGCGCGCCTCGGGTGCAAAGTAGGTGATCGCGTGTACCGGCTCGAACCGATCGAACAGTCGGCGGGCGATCAACGGTGATCTGGTCACATGGGGATTCAAGCATCATTGCCCGGAGCGGGTTGTTATGGTCCGGACGGATTTGGGTGGAGGTGGGTCATGCGAATGGTTGCGACGGCCCTCCCGCTCATCACATCGGTTGTCACGCTGCTTGCCAGCGGGTGCGGCAGCGTCGATGGCGATAGCGGCCCCGAGTCGCTGATCGTCTCCAAGGAGTCGTTGCAGGCCGATATCGCCGACCGACTGGTCAAGGCTGGTCAGCCGCCGGGATCGGTCACCTGTCTGCAGGACCTTGTCGGCGAGGTTGGGCGGACCGCCCGTTGCGACGTGGTGATGGGTGAGACCAACAGCTTCCAGCCGGTGGCGACCGTGACCGGCGTGGAGGGGACCATTGTCGATTACGAGTTGGCGCCTGCCCTGTCTCAGATGCAGTTGGAGCGGGCGGTCGCCCGCCTGGTCGTCGAGAACGGCGGTCCGCCGGTCGATTCGGTGGACTGCGAGGCGGGCCTCGATGGCATGGTCGAGGCGGTCGCGTACTGCGACGTCGTGACAGGTGGGATACGGGCTCGTCGTGCCGTTCAGGTGACCGAGGTGTCCGGGCTGACGATGAACTTCACTCTGCGGACGGACTGACGCTGCTGACCGCCTCGTCGATGATGGCGCGCATGGCCCGTTCGGCGGCCGCCTCATCGCGAAGGCGGATGGCTCGCGCGACCTCGTCATGCAGTTCGATCGCGACGGGATTCGGTCGCTCCGGCATGAAACCGTGGTGGGTGCGACCGGTCAGCACCTCGGCCACGACGCCGTTGAGCGCGCGAAACATCTCGTTACCGCTGGCCTCCAGCAGGGTCTGGTGAAAGACCTTGTCGGCCAGCAGGTAGGCCGCGAGGTCACCGGACCGGCCGTGCATCACCATGTCCGACACCGCAGCCGCCATGATTCGGCACTGGTGCGGGTCGGCGCGACGGGCCGCCAACGCGGCGGCCGCGGGTTCGAAACCCCGCCGCAACTCCGACAGTGACACCAGCTGTGCGGCACGATCACCAGACTCGATTCGCCAGCGAATGACTCTGGGGTCGAACACATTCCAATGCTCAGCGGATTGAATGGTGATGCCAACCCGCCGCCGCGAGTTCACCATTCCCATGGATTCGAGGACCCGGATCGCCTCGCGGGCTACGCTGCGTGAGACACCGTTCTTGGCGCTGACACCTTCGAGGGTGATGACCTGGCCGGCCTGCAGATCGCCCGACACGATGTCAGCCCCTATCGCCGTCAGCACGTTGTCGTGCAGAGCGCTGACGTTTGCCTGGGCCGCCACTCACACATCTTGTCATAGACCCAGACCAATGGCATTAACCATATCTTTTAGAGATCCTATTGCAATAATCAGATCATTGATGCAATGTATGTGACATGGAGCACCAATGGGCGGGTGGTGAGTGATGGGTGGAATCGAAGCACCGGTGGTCGTCATGGGGGTGTCCGGCTCGGGGAAGTCCACAGTTGGCGCAGCGCTGGCTCAACGCCTGCGCGTGCCGTTCGCCGACGGCGACGACTTTCACCCGGAGGCCAACATCGCCAAGATGACGGCCGGTCACGCCCTGAACGACGATGATCGACAGCCGTGGCTGGACGCCATCGGCATCTGGCTGGCCGAGCACGCCGACGGCGGGGTGATGAGCTGCTCGGCGCTCAAGCACGCCTATCGCGACCGACTCCGGGCGCACTGTGCGGGCGTCGAGTTCCTGCATCTGGCGGGAACGCCGGAGGTCATCGGCCGTAGGCAGGCCAGCAGGCCCGGCCACTTCATGCCGCACTCGCTGCTGGTCTCCCAGTTCGAGACGCTCGAACCGCTGACGGTGGATGAGAACGGTGTCACCATCAATGTCGATCAGGACATTGATTCGATTGTGCAGGAGTATGTTTCGCTCACGGGGTTGGAGAAGAGATGAATTCCGGACTCAGCTACCTGGCAGACGCTGCAGATCTCGCGGAGCCGGTGGCGTCCGTACCTCGGTTGGTTCTGTCGTTCTTGGCGGGCATCGCTGTGATCGTTGTCCTGATCACCGTGGTCAAGTTGCATCCGTTCCTCGGTCTGATCTTCGGTGCGCTGACCGTTGGTGTGGTCGCGGGGGAGGGCGTCACCACGGTGCTCAAGTCGTTCTCCGACGGCTTCGGGTCCACAGCCGCCGGAGTCGGCATCCTCATCGCGTTGGGTGCGATGTTCGCCAAGTTGCTCGCGGACTCCGGCGGTGCTGACGAGATAGTGGACACCATCATCGGCAGGGCGTCACCGCGCATGCTGCCGTGGGCAATGTCTCTGGTGGGCGCCATTATCGGACTACCGATGTTCTTCGAGATCGGCCTGGTGCTGTTGATGCCGGTCATCTATCTGGTCGCCCGCCGGTCGGGGCTGTCGCTCATCACGGTCGGCATCCCCGCTCTCGCAGGCCTTTCCGCGATGCATGGCTTCGTCCCGCCGCATCCCGGGCCGCTCACCGCCATCGGCTATCTCAACGCAGATCTCGGCGTCACCCTGGCCCTTGGCGTGCTCGTCGCGATCCCCACGATCATCGTCGGTGGTCCGCTGTTCGGCAGGCTCGCAGGCAAGTGGGTCGTCGTGGGCGCACCCGACACCTTCGACGCGGACCGGCCCGAGGACATCGGGGACCGCAGGCCGTCATTCGGCGCAACTCTGTTCTCGGTGCTGCTGCCCGTCGCGTTGATGCTCGGCAAGGCGCTCGTCGACATCTTCATCGAGGACGAGAATCAGTGGTTCCGGCGGATCTTCGACACTCTCGGGACGCCTTTGATCGCGCTGCTGATCGCCGTCATCGTCGGCATCTTCACGCTCGGGCGTGGCGCCGGCATGAGCCGCGACGAGATCACCAAGTGCGTGGAGTCCGGTCTTCCGCCCGTCGCTGGCATCATCCTGATCGTGGCCGCGGGCGGCGGATTCAAACAGGTCCTGGTGGACACCGGTATTGGCACCGCGCTCGCGCAGTGGGCCGAGGACGCCAGCATCTCGGTCATCGTGCTCGCCTGGGTGCTCGCCGTGCTGATCCGACTGGCCACCGGATCGGCGACCGTCGCCACCATCACGGCGTCATCGCTCATCGTCGGCCTGGTCGAGGGCATGAGCACCGGACAGGTCTCCCTGGTCGTGCTCGCGGTCGGTGCCGGGTCGTTGTTCTTCTCGCACGTGAACGACGCCGGATTCTGGTTGGTGAATCAGTACTTCCGGCTCACCGTGGGGCAGACCATCAAGACGTGGTCGATCATGGAGACCATCCTGTCGGTCAGCGGTCTGGTAGTGGTGCTGCTCCTAGACCTGGTGATCTGACGCCGTGCGGTGCCAGGGTGTCAGCCCTTGACCACCTGGGTTCCGCCAGCCAACTCGTCGTGCTTGCCCTGCTTGGTGGGACTGCCACTGATGGTGACCGCGATGACGATGATCGCGATGACGCCGAGCAGTCCACCGACGAACGGCACGATGGACAGCAGTGTGAAGGCATTACGGATCGCGGACTGCTTGGCGTCGGGCTTGGGCTGGCCGCCCGGTCCGTGAACGCTGAGCCCGAGCACCTTCTTGCCCGGCGTCCAACCCTGCGTCACCTCGAAGAGCACGAAGTAGCCGAATGTCAGGACTCCGGTGAACAGTCCGGTGACGAGGATGTTCGACAGGGTGTCGGTGGCGAACGCGATGAGGAGGCCGACGATTCCGACGATGATCCCGTCGATGAGCCGTGCGACGAACCGGACCAGAAGGCCGCCCGGCTCGCCGTGCGATGGGCCAGAGGCACCGTATGGCGCCGAGTATGGGTCGTATCCACCTGCAGTCATGCGGTCAATCTACGCCGCAGTGGCTACCTCAGCGTGACTCCCTTTAAAACTCTGGGTGCGCGAATGTCGATCTGCTCGCTCAGCGTTGGCGACGTTGCTTCTTGACCTGCTCGCGCGCGACGTCCGCGATCTCTGCGCCGCGCTCGCGGGCAACCTCGGCGATCTCGGCCCCGCGCTCGCGGGCAACCTCGGCGAGTTCGGGACCGCGTTCCCGGGCGAGCTCGGCGAGTTCGGCGCTTCGCTTGGAGGCGACGTCGGCCAAGACAGCGCCTCGCTTCTGTGCCACGTCGGCTAGGACGGCGCCCCGCTTCTGCGCCACGTCGGCCAGTTCCGCCCCGCGCTCGCGCGCCACGTGCGCCAGTTCGCGGCCCCGCTCCGCGCCGACGTGCAATCCCGACTGCAGGCTGTGGCCGACCCTGTCGACGAGTTCAGTGTCGATCAGGGCGTCGGATCCACTGCTCGGCAGCACGTTCGAGAAGGTCTCCGAGATGTTCTCCGAGACCTTGTGTGCTGCTCGCCGGCCCCGCCAACCGAGTGAGGGCCTGCCCTCGGTGTCGACCGACGCGATGATCAACCCGCCGATGAGGCTTATGTCCGCGAGGAACGCGCGCCGCTCGGCGGCCTTTCGCTCGACGTCGGTCTCCTTCCAGAAGGCATGCCCGCCAAGGCTTCCCGGTACCACGCTCAGCGCGAGTGCGGCGGATGCGAAACGGGGGAGCCTGCCCGTCGCGAGCAGCAGGCCCGCGCCGATCTGCACCGCACCGTTCACGCGGGCCACCGTCTCGGCATTGGTGGGCACGTGGGGGCCGACCGGTTCGGGCAGTCGGCTCAGGCTCTCGAGGGTGGGGCGGGCGGCATCGGCGGCAGGTTTGGGACTGCGGAGCGCATCTACGCCGCGGGCGATGAAGGTGGTGGCGAGCATGGGTCGAGCGATGCGTCGGATCAACATGAGGGGCGTATTCCCTGCTGGCCTGCGCTACAAACCACTCAGCGCGTGGCGTAGCGAAGAAGCGTGATTCCGGAGCGAAACGACTTTGCGGGCTCGACCAGACGCAGATGTCCGATGGCGGTCCCGTCGGGGAAGAGTCGCCTACCCCGGCCCTGCACGGCGGGGTACACGAACAGTCGGTACTCGTCGACGATGTTCGCTGCGATCAGTGTGTGGGCCAGCCTGATGCTTCCCGTCAGGATGATGTCCTTGCCGGGCATCGCCTTCAACTCCCGTACGTGCTCGACCGGATCACCGGACAGCACGGTGGAGTTGTGCCATCCGGGGTCAGTCATGGTCGAGGACACCACGTACTTGGCCACGGTGTTCAGATAGTCGGTGATCCCGGTGGCATCGCCGGTCTGCGCGGGCCAGTAGCCCCGGAAGTCCTCGAATGTCTGGCGGCCCACTAGGAGGGCGTCGGCAGCCTCGTCCTGCCGGCGGTTCTCCGCCAGCAGATCGTCATCCTGGAGCCGTGGGTCGAACCAGTTGTCGAGCATCTCAACCGCACCGTCGAGCGTGACGTTCTGCGTGATCACCATGTTGCGCATGGTTCACCTCCGTGTTCGGTCCTATGGTGTGTCGACCGATAGGCGGCGAAGTACTCATCGGTCCGCGGGCTGTGTGGGCGGCAGACGCCGAGCATGGCGCGGGTAGCTTCTCGGTAGGCATTTCAGGAATCGATACCGAAGGAGGTCGCGGTGACGCTTGTCGCGGGAGTCGACTCCTCGACCCAGTCCTGCAAGGTCGTGGTGTGCGACGCGGATACGGGCGTGACCGTCCGCTCGGGTTCCGCGCCGCATCCCGGCGGCACAGAAGTGGACCCCGTCGAGTGGTGGCTGGCCTTGGGGCAGGCGGCCGAGGCGGCCGGGGGCTTGGACGACGTCGCGGCTGTGTCGGTGGCGGCGCAACAGCACGGCATGATCTGTCTCGACGCCGGCGGCCAGGTGGTGCGGAAGGCGCTGTTGTGGAATGACATCCGGTCCAGCGAGGCGGCGTCAGACCTCGTCGCCGAACTCGGGGGCGCAGCGGAGTGGGCGGACCGCACGGGGGTCGTGCCCGTCGCCGCCATCACCGTGGCGAAGTTGCGCTGGCTGGCCGATGTGGAGCCGGAGCACGCCGACGCCACCGCTGCGGTGTGTCTGCCGCACGACTGGTTGACCTGGCGGCTGTCGGGATCGGACCGGATCGATGACCTGCGCACCGATCGCAGTGATGCGAGTGGCACCGGCTACTTCGTCGCCGAGAGCGGGCGATACGACCTCGAGCTGCTCGAGCTGGCTCTGCGGGGGCGCCGTCCGTCGGTACCCGCGGTCGTGGCTGCGGGCGACCGCGCCGGCCGGGCGAGCACGGGTGCGACTCTTGGCGCTGGCGCCGGTGACAACGCCGCGGCGGCTCTTGGCATCGGTGCCGAACCGGGGGACTGCGTGGTGTCACTGGGCACCTCGGGTGTGGTGAGTGCGGTCAGCGACGCCGCGTCGCACGACGCGAGTGGGCTTGTCGCGGGCTTCGCCGATGCCACGGGGCGGCAGCTGCCGCTGGTGTGCACGTTGAACGGTGCGCCGGTCCTCGCCTCGGTCGCGAGGATGCTCGGCGTCGACTTCGACGAACTGGATCGGCTGGCGCTTCTGGCGCCCGCCGGAGCCGAGGGGCTGATTCTGGTGCCGTACTTCGATGGGGAGCGGTCACCGAACCTGCCCGACGCCCACGGCGCGCTGCACGGTGTGACGACACGCAACCTGGTCCCCGCCAACGTGGCCAGATCGGCGATCGAGGGTCTCCTGAGTTCCATCGCGTTCTGCGTCGAGCGAATCGCGGGTCAGGGTGTCGACGTGCGACGGGTCATCCTCGTGGGTGGCGGGGCACGATCGGAGGCGGTCCGTCGTATCGCTCCCGCGATCCTCGGCATGCCCGTTCACGTTCCGACACCCGCCGAATACGTCGCGTTGGGCGCCGCACGACAGGCTGCCTGGGCGTTCTCGGAGTCCGCCGCCCCGCCTGGGTGGTCCTTCGGTGTGACCGCCAGTTATGAGGCTGATCCGACGCCGTGGGTGGTTGAGCGTTACAACTTCGCCCAGCGGTTGACGCTCGGACAGTGACGAGTGGGTGAGCGCACGTCGTCGACCACGATGTGACCAACCACCGTCGAAGAATGTGGCGTAGGTCATTGCCCTCGCGGCGCTCTGTAGGAAGCCTTGCCTTTCCTGTAGGAGAGCGACATCTGGGAGTGCCATGTCTGACGCCGATACAGTCGCCGGCGAGTGGGCGTATGACCTGACCCTCGACGAGGTTCGCCGACGTCAGGCCGTCCTGGCCGCGATCGGCGAGGACTGGGACCCCGTAGCGGTGCTGGCCCAGGAAGATGAGGCCTACGCCATGCTGTACTCAGGCCTCGATGCCGAGCAGCAGCGGATCTACAACGATCTGGTGATCGCAGGTGTGCTGCCGGAGGGGTTGGGGCGACGTGCTGCCGATTGATCCGACCGCCGATCGCGCCCGCCGTGCCTGGCTGCGGTGCCCGAGCTGCAGGCATGGTGGTGACTGCGGGCCCTGCGCCGACGATCGAAACTGCGACGACCACTGGCAGTACCTGCTGAGCAATCGGGGCACCCTGCTCAATCTGCAGTGCGTCGACTGCGGTCACCTGTGGTCGACCGACACCGGCAGACGAGCACTTCGGCGGACTGACGTCGCGTGACAACCACACCGGCCTGACGGCACCGGGTGCCTCAGTAGACGAGTTGCGACAGATGACGCTGTGCGTATAGCCGCACGGCAGCGGTGTCCGCGGTGTCGAGAACACGGCTGTTGATCTGAGCCAGGGATGTGGCCAGCCGGATGTGCAATTCGGCGACGGCGAGCAGATCCGGATCGGCCATGGTGGCACCCGCGGCACGCAATGCCTTCGCCATTGTCGCCGAGGCACGCTCGAGGAACTTCTCGGCCGCTTCGCGCATGCCGGGTGACATGGTGGTGTCGCCGTCGAGTTGCAGGAATCGGCGCATGGTCGGCTCGGTGGTCAGGATGCGCACTCCCTCGCAGAAGCCGGAGACGGCCGCCTCCCGGGGGCCGGAATCCACGTCGACAGTGGCCAGTCTGGACATGGCGAACGCCACCGTTCGGTGGCCGAGCTCGGTTAGCAATGCGTCGCGGCTGGGGAACCGGCGATATAGCGTGCTCCGGCTGACCCCGGCCCGTCGCGCGACCACATCCAGGCTCAGCCTTCCGACGCCGACGAGGGCGACCTGTTCCGCAGCGGCCTTCAGGATGGCCGTCTCCTGTTGCTCCGGGGAGGTGCGGGTACGCACCTGGCGCATCGCGGAGGCCCTCACTGCCGGCTGGCACTGGCCGCCGGGGCAATTGGCGGGTCGATCAACCGGAGAGTCGCCATTGGTGTTCTCCATCTTTGACACAGAGAGGCGGGTTGTGTGTCAAAGTAGCACGATCGCCCGCATGTCAGGCAGCCCGTGGGGCTATCTAAGTTAATCGTCGTACTTCTAACGGTTCGATACGAAAGTGCATCTTCGCCAACGGGCTCGACCTCCGCTCCGACTGAGTCGAGTGCCGGTTCGCGCTCTGCACATCCACGCGGAATGCGGATAGGCGCTGAAATATGGCTAACAAGAGGCGAATTACGCAACGGACGGTTGCGGATCGTGTCTTCTTCGAAAGCCGTCAGCGCCGGATGTGCGGCTATAGGCGATCGGGCAGGAATTCTCATCGTTTTCGCTAAGTAAACATCAGTTCTCCAAAACCGTTGACGGAGGCAGGTGGCCGACATACGGTGACCACCACTAGCCACCGGCGCTACCGACAGGTGCCGGCACCTGCTGGGTCCGTCCATCGGGAAAGGGGTCGACGTCTTGCGTGAGCCCACCGGTGTCGACGCCATCGAGGACTGGGCCACCGGCTACGTCAGGCGTCATCCGCTGGCCTCACTCACCACCGTCGGCGAGCAGTTCATTCTCGGCCTGCGCACAATCCAGTACCTGTTCATCGATTTGGTGACCGGGCGGTTCCAGTGGCAGGAGTTCATCCGCCAGGGCGCATTCATGGCGGGCACCGCGGTGTTACCGACCATCCTGGTGGCCCTGCCGATCGGTGTCACCCTGTCGATTCAGTTCGCCCTGCTGGCCGGCCAGGTCGGCGCGACCTCCCTCGCGGGTGCGGCGAGCGGGCTCGCCGTGATCCGGCAGGCGGCCTCGCTGACGGCCGCGATCCTGATGGCCGCGGCGGTGGGGTCGGCGATCACCGCGGACCTCGGCTCGCGCAAGATGCGCGAGGAGATCGACGCCATGGAAGTGATGGGCGTGTCGGTGATTCGGCGCCTCGTGGTGCCGAGGTTCGTGGCCGCCATCATGATTGGCGTGGCGCTCACCGGCGTCGTGTGCTTCGTCGGCTTCCTGGCGAGCTATCTGTTCAACGTGTACTTCCAGAACGGCGCTCCGGGCAGCTTCGTCGCGACGTTCGCCTCGTTCGCGACGACCGGCGACATGGTCGTGGCGTTGGTGAAGGCCGTCATATTCGGCGCCATCGTCGCGATCGTGTCCTGCCAGAAGGGCTTCTCGACAGTGGGTGGCCCGACGGGCGTCGCCAACTCGGTGAATGCGGCCGTGGTCGAGTCGATCCTGGTGCTGATGGTCGTCAACGTGGCAATCAGCCAGCTCTACATCATGCTGTTTCCCAGGGTGGGGCTGTGACGTGACCGCATCGACGTTCCGCCCGCCGCTGCTGGCTCCATGGATTCGGCTGTACAAGAAGGCGTCTGCGCCGGTCATCCGACTCGGCCACATGATGGTGTTCTTCGTGCGGGCGATCATCGCCGTACCCATTGCGCTGCGCCAGTACCGCAGTGAGTTCGTCCGTCTGCTATCCGATATCGCGTGGGGCAACGGTTCCCTTGTCGTCGGCGGTGGAACCGCAGGCGTGGCAGTCGTTCTCGGTATCACCGTGGGCGCGCTGGTGGGCATCGAGGGCTACAACTTCCTCGATCTGCTCGGGCTGGGCCCGGCCACGGGCATCATCTCCTCGCTGGTGAACACTCGCGAGCTGGCGCCGATCGCGGCGTCACTCGCATTCGCAACACAGGCCGGTTGCCGGTTCACCGCCCAGCTCGGATCTATGCGCATCGCGGAGGAGATCGACGCCTTGGACGCCGTTGCGGTCCGGCCGATTCCGTATCTGGTGACCACACGCCTGATGGCCTCGGTCGTTGCGGTGATTCCGTTGTACGTGGCGTGCCTGGCGGTGAGCTATCTGACGACACAGCTGGTGGTGTACCTCGTCAGTGGCGGTTCGACGGGCTCGTATCTGCACTACTTCACGCTGATGCTGTCCGGCCAGGACATCGCCTACTCGCTGATCAAGGCCGTCATCTTCGTGTGGATCGCCTCGACCGTGCAGTGCTACTACGGCTTCTATGCATCCGGCGGGCCCGAGGGTGTGGGAGTCGCTGCCGGACATGCGATGCGGGCCAGCATCACCGTGGTGATCATGGTCAACATGCTGCTCACCATGGCGCTGTGGACCGTCGACTCCGGAGCGAGGTTCGGCGGATAGATGGCGAATTCCTTTGAGTCCGACGGACGAGGCGCCTCGGAGCGGCAACTCCTGGCGTGTGGCATCGCAGTGCTGCTGGTGGTCGGGGTCGTCACGGCAACCCTGTTGGTCAAGTCCACCGGACGGCTCGACCCCTACGTCCGCGTCGTCGCCGCCATGACCAACGTCGGCGACGGCCTGCCGCAGAAGTCGGACGTCAAGTACCACGGCGTGCTCGTCGGGATGGTGAACGACGTGACACCGGCAGCGCACGGCGAACCGAACTACGTGCAGATCGATCTCAATCCCACCTACGCCGAATCCATCCCGGCTTCGGTGACGGCACGAGTGGTGCCCAGCAACGTGTTCGCGGTGTCCTCGGTTCAGTTGGTCGACCGCGGCGCCGGCCCGGCCATTCGTGCCGGGGCGAAGATCGGAGAGGACACCGAGCTCCCGACAGTGCTGTTCCAAACCACGATCAGCAAGCTGCGCGACATCCTCGCCGCCACCGGTCGAGGCCGCGAGGACAAGACGGTGGGAATCCTGGCCGCGGTCAATGCGGCCACCCAGAACCGCCGCACCGAACTGCTGACCAGCGGTGCCCAGTTGAATCGGCTGGTCGATGAACTCGACGCCATCGTTGCCACCGAGCCCGGCCCGACGACGGTCTCCGCGCTGATCGACGCCACCCGTGGTCTGCAGCAGACCGCGCCCGAACTGGTGGACGCACTGCACGGTGCCGTGCAGCCCATGCAGACCCTGGTGGAACAGCGTGCACAGCTCACCGCCTTGATCGACGGTGGCGTGCACACCATGGGAACGACGCACACGGCGTTGAACAACCACACCGACCGGCTGGTGAAGATCACCGGAAACCTCACCCCGGTCGTGGGTCAGCTGGCCGACACCTCACAGCACTGGGTGCCTGCCTTCGTCAAGCTGAATCAGTTGGTGGACAAGTTCTTCAACGAGGTGTGGATACCCGATCGCGATATCGGCAACATGAGGGT
Source organism: Mycolicibacterium sp. 624 (assembly GCF_040548615.1). Classification (NCBI taxonomy): domain Bacteria; kingdom Bacillati; phylum Actinomycetota; class Actinomycetes; order Mycobacteriales; family Mycobacteriaceae; genus Mycobacterium; species Mycolicibacterium sp. 624. The sequence goes on along the minus strand of NZ_JBEPRZ010000003.1, from coordinate 513,536 downwards.
GAATCTGTCTTTCACACCCACCTACACCTACACCCGGGCGGACTGCCCCCAGTACGCCGGCCTCAAGGGTCCGAGCTGCTACACCGCCCCGCTCGTGCCGACGCGCCCCGAGCTACCCGATGTGCTCGTGCCGCAGAACTATCAGCCACCCAAGGATCTGGCTCCGCCTCCGGGAACCGTCCTGGGCCCCAATGGCAATCTCGTCGCCGTCGGCCCCCCGTACCTCAACCCCAACCCGAGTCTGGAAGATCCGAATCCGCCACTGCCGCCGGGGATGTTGCCTTCGCCGCCAGTGCCGGGGACGGCCAACCCCGCGCTCATTCCCACCCCGCCACCGCCGGTACCGCTGTCACCTCCCGCACCGGTGGCGCCTGCGTCATGGGGAGGCAATGTCGGTCCGGTCGGCAGTGCGCAGGAACGTCAGCAGCTCGGCATCCTCACCGGCCAGTCCGCGTCGACGGCCACGCAATTGCTCCTCGGACCGCTCGCGCGCGGGACGACGGTGGCTGTGGCAGAACCGACTTCGGCGGAGAGTCCGAGATGAAGCACCGTGGTGCAATGGTCGGGCTCTCGCTGTTCATGGTGGTGGCGGTGACGTTGACCTGGCTGGTCTACGTCACGCTGCGCCGCGACGTGGCCGGGCAGACGGTCCCATATGCGGCGGTGTTCTCCGACGTGTTCGGCCTGCGTGAGGGCGACGACGTGCGGATGGCCGGGGTGCGCGTCGGGCGGGTCGAGAAGATCGAACTGCAGGGCGATCTGGCCAAAGTGTCGTTCGTGGTGCAAGCCGATCAGCAGGTGTTGGGCACCACCGTCGCGTCGGTGACCTACCAGAACATCGTCGGCCAGCGATACCTGGGACTGTCGCTGGGCAGTATCGGCGAGCCCGGGCCGCTGCCAGCAGGCAGCGTCATCCCCATCGACCGCACCGACCCGTCGTTCGACGTGGGGGCGATGCTCAACGGCTTCGAGCCGTTGTTCAGCGTGCTCAACCCCCGCGATGCCGACAACCTCACCAAGGGCGTGATCCAGTCGCTGCAGGGCGATGACGCGTCGATCGTCGCCCTGGTCGACCAGACGTCGCGGCTCACCGAATCATTCGCCGGAAAGGACGAGGAGCTCGGGAACGTCATCACCGATCTGAACGTGGTCGTGGATAACCTGGCCCGGCACAACGACAGCCTCGATGTGGTCATCGGTCAGACCCGCGACGCGGTGTCCACCTTCGACGCGCGCCGCCCCGAGCTGGTGTCGTCGATGGGGTCGATCTCACAGGTGGTGCGTCAACTCTCGACCATCGCCGACGAGGTCCATCCCGACCTCAACGAACTCGTCGTGCGCGAGCCCGGCTTCGCCCAGCACATGGTGACCATCGAACCGCAGTTGGCATTCACGGGCGCCAACCTTCCACTGCTGCTGAAGGGTTTCGCGCGCATGACCAACGAGGGCGCGTACGTCAGCGCCTACACGTGCGACCTGAACCTCACCGGTTTCTTCCCCGGCCTCAACGACGTCGTGCCGATCATCGTCGACGCCGCCACCCCTGGAAACAAGGCGTGGAACACGCCGAGATGCAGGAACATGGGCAATGGCTGATTCAACCCCCACCCAGCGGCGTAGGCGCCGGCCCCTGGAGAGCCGCAACAAGGCGTGGCTCGGCTTCGGCGCGATCGCGGTGGTGACCGTCCTCATCGGCGCGATGCTGACGGTCAAGGTCGCCGACGTCGGATATCGGCACTACACCGCACGGTTCCTGCAGGCCGCGGCGCTGCAGCCGGGCAACCCCGTCACGATCGCCGGGATACCGGTCGGCGAGGTGACCAGCATGCGGCTGGCAGGCGATCACGTGGAGGCCGGCCTCAAGGTCCGCAAGGACGTCGTGCTGGGGCAGGACTCCAGAGCGACGATCAAGGTCACGACCATCCTGGGATCCCGGTACCTGTCGCTGAGCCCCGGAGGCCCGGGTTCGTTGCGCGACAACACGTTCGACATCTCCCAGACCGAGGTGCCCTACGACCTGCAGGAGGCGCTGGCGGACGTCACCACGACCTTCGAACAGGTCGACTCCGACAAGTTCGCGGAGACGCTGGGCATCCTCGGCAAGCAGCTGGAGGGGCTTCCCGCGGTGTTGCCGCAGGCGCTGGAGAACACCCGCACCCTGTCGACGATCATCGCCGACCGGCGTGACCAGCTCGGCTCGCTGCTGAAGACGACGGAGTTGGTCAGCAACACGCTGCGTCGCCAACAGTCGAGCATCGGCAGCCTGATCAACCAGGGCAACGACCTGATCGGGGAGTTCGTCAGCCGACGCGCATCGTTCCACGCCATGATGGCGGCGCTGACCAACCTCGTCGAAACGCTCAGTGGCATCGTCATCGATGACCGGCCCGAGCTGGAGAAGCTGCTGGTCAACATTCGCGAGCTGTCCGACATGCTCGGCAAGCACGATGACCTGCTGCGCAGCACGCTGCAGGCGGGTCCGCCGGCGTTGCGAGGACTGGCCAACGCCAGCGGCACCGGCAACGCGGTTGACCTCAACCCGGCCAACGGCCTGCTGGTGGACTCCTGGATGTGCGCAATCAGCGGCCGCGCCAAGCAGTTCGGGATGATCGAGTACTTCAAGGACTGCAAGTGAAGAGAGAACTGCAACCAAATCGACGCCGGAGCAAGGCGCTCGCACTCGCCGCAGCTGGCCTGGTGCTGGCCGTGCTGGTGTCGGCAGCCAGCTGGCCGTTCGTCAGGGACACGCTCGACACCATCACCGTGACAGCCCAATTCGACAGTGCCGCAGGACTGTATGAGGGCAACACGGTCGCCGTGCTCGGCATGCCGGTCGGCAAGGTCACCACGATCACCCCGAGGGGTGGATACGTGGAAGTCGAGTTCACCGTCGACTCCAACGTCGCGGTCCCCGCCGACGCGCAGGCGGTCACCATCTCGAACTCGATTCTCACTGACCGCCAGATCGAACTCACCCCGCCGTATCGGGGCGGCCCCACACTGCAGAACCACGACACCATCGGGCTCAACCGCACCAAGACCCCGGTCGAGTTCGCGCGCGTGCTCGACGTTCTCGACAAGCTCTCGGTTTCACTGCGCGGTGACGGCGCGGGCGATGGTCCCATCGCCGAGCTCGTCAACGCCAGCGCCGCGATCGCTGACGGCAACGGCCAGGACATGAGGGACGCCCTCGGCGAACTCTCCAACGCCCTGCGACTCAGTGCCAATGGGGGCGTGGTCACCAGGGATCAGCTGACCACCATCATGCGCAACCTCAGCTCGCTGACTGAGGCCGCAGCCACCAATGACACGACGCTGCGGGAGTTCGGGTCGACGGTCCGTGCACTCAGTCAGATACTGGCCGACGAGAACCTCGGCAGCGGCACGACCGGCAAGAAGCTCACCGAGGTGATCACCACGGTCGGCGAGATCCTCGACACCCATCGCGACGAGATCAAGCAGATCGTCGCCAACGGCGACATCGCGCTGAAGACGACGGTCGACCATGAGCGTGATCTCGCCGAGTTCCTCGATGTCACACCGATGACGCTGGACAACATCTACAACGCCATCGATCAGAAGAACGGGGCATTCCGTGCCCGCGTGCTCGTCGACAAGGTGCTGTTCGACTCGCAGGCGGTGAAGGAGGTCTGCAACATGATGGGGCTGCGACAACTCGGTTGCAGCACCGGCACGTTGGCCGACTTCGGGCCGGACTTCGGACTGTCCTACATGCTGGACGGCCTTTCGGCGATGGGCCAGAAGTGATGGCGCGCTACCGAAAAGCCGTAGTGCCGCTGGCACTCTCGGTCTGTCTGACCGCGGCCGGATGCGGCACCGAGGGTCTGGCCAGCCTGCCGCTGCCCGCGCCGGGAGTCGGCTCGGGCGGCTACACCCTGACCGCGGTGTTCAGCAACGCGCTCAACCTTCCCTCCAACGCCAAGGTGAAGTTGGCCGGCGCCGACGTGGGCGAACTCGAGTCGATGGTGGCGCGCAACTACACCGCGGTGACGACGTTGCGCATCATGGACGGTGTGCAGCTGCCGCGCGGCAGCACCGCGGAACTGCGCTCCGCGACTCCGCTGGGGGACGTGTTCGTGGCCCTTAAGCCCCCCAACCCATCGGATCCGGGGGCTCCGCTGCTGACCGACGGTGACACCATCGGGCTGGAGTCGACGACGGCGGCAGCGACCGTCGAGTCGGTGCTGGGCTCGGCGGCGATCCTGGTCAATGGCGGCGCGGTACGCAACTTCACCAAGATCATCAACGGCCTGGGTAAGGCGACCGGCGACCAGGGTCAGGCCTTTGGCGATCTGATCCGCAAGACCAACCGCACGCTGGGCACCCTCAACGCGCGGTCCGATGAGATCTCGACCGCGCTCACCGAGACCTCGGGCCTTGTCGATCAGATCGAGGCCAAGAACGACATGCTCGGCGAGCTGATGACGGAGGCCGGGCCCGCCAGCGAGGTACTCGCCGCGCACACCTCGCAGATCGCCGATCTCATCCTGCAGATCGGTGACACCACCGAACAGCTCAGCAAGTTCCCGTCGATCGCGGGCACTGACACCAGCGGCCGAAGCGTTGTTGCCGATGCCAACCGGGTGGCCGGAGCGTGGAACGACGTCGCGCTGACTCCAGACGCCACGCTGTTCGCGCTCAACAGGTTGATGCCACCCCTGGTGAAATCGACGTCGGGCCCCTCGATCGCGACGCGGGCGAGCATCGATCGACTGATTCTCGGGTCGATACCGGATATCGGCTTCGCCGGTGACGCCGGCCTGCACGGGCCGAAGCGCTACAACTGGCAGCAGATGGTGGGCTCCATCAAGTACACGCTGCTGCGTCTGCAGGAGAGAGTCGTCGGAAAGGGGCCCGGCGTGCCGCAGGTCCCGGTGATCCCCAGCCCGACCGATCCGGGTCAGGTGCAGGTCGTTCCGCCACCCGAGGCGCCGCGATGATCACCACCGCCGCAGACACCATCGTCGCCATCGTCAGGGCGGCACACCGCAGGCGTTCCTGGCTGTCGGCAGGCGCGCTGATCCTCACGCTCGTGGTCGCGAGCGCATACCTGTTCCTCGGTGCGCTGCGGGTGAATCCGCTCGCATCGAGCCACTCCATCACCATCGAGCTGCCGGACTCCGCCGGCCTGCTGCCGAATCAGGACGTGACACTGCGCGGTGTGCCGATCGGACGGGTGGAGCGCCTCGACATCACGCCCACTGGTGTCAACGCCGTGGTCAACGTCAATTCGACCGTGCCGATCCCGCAGTCGAGCGAAGTGCGGGTGTCTGGGCTCTCACCTGCGGGCGAGCAGTACATCGACTTCGCCGCCGAGTCCGACGCAGGACCCTATCTCGGTGATGGGGCCGTCATCGCTGCGGGCAGGGCGACCGTCCCGGTCAGCTTGGCGGAACTGCTCGCCAACGCCGATGGTGCGCTGGCGCAGGTCGACACGTCGAAGATCGAACTCATCAAGAGGGAACTGAGCCTGAGCGAGGCGGGGCCGCAGAAGCTGGCCGACATCATCGACGGCGGCACCTTTCTGCTGTCGACGCTGGATTCGGTGCTTCCGGAGACGACCAGCGTGCTGCGGAACAGCCGGGTCGTGCTGACGATGGCCGCGGACAAGAGTGACGGAATCGCGGTCGCCTCGGACAATCTGGGCGCGACCTTCGGCGGCATCACCAAGATGCGGGAGGGCTACCGCAGGCTCACAGACCAGGCACCGGGCACCCTGGACGCGATCGACAATCTGTTCGCCGACAACTCCGACACCATGGTGACTCTGCTCGGCAGCCTGACGACCACCTCGCAGCTGCTCTACCTGCGGGTGCCTGCGTTGAACGCGCTGTTCCCCAGCTACCGCACGTCGGCACTCGATGCCATCGGAAGTGTCATGCACGACAACGGATTGTGGGCGATCGGCGATATCTACCCGCGCTACGCGTGCGACTACGGGACGCCGCGACGACCACCGTCAGCGGCCGACTACCCCGAACCGTTCATGTACACCTACTGCCGCGACGATCATCCGGGCGTGCTGGTCCGCGGCGCCAAGAACGCACCGCGGCCGGCCGGCGACGACACCGCAGGCCCGCCCCCCGGCGCGGACCTGGGCCGAATGACCGACCCGACCCCGCGGGGCCGGTTCACGATCCCCACCCCGTATGGCGGTCCGGTCCTGCCGATCGAGCCACCCCGCTGAGCCACCGACACGCTGTTTCGAGGAGATGACCATGACAGTGACGAACGATGCGTTGGCCGAGTCGGCTGACGAGACGACGGAGCCCGAAGCCGACGAGCAGACCGTCGATCTCGACGCAGACGCAGACACTGACGCAGGTGCCGACACCGATGAGGGAGAAGACAGACCGCGGCCGTGGCTGCGACGGGTGCTCGTGGGCGTGGTCGCCGTGATATTCGTTGCCGCACTCGCGGTCTCGGGTGTTCTGGGCTGGCTGCTGTGGCAGGAGCGGGAGGTGACCCGTGCGGGGGAGCAGGCCCAGCAGGCCGCCGTCGCGTACGCGCAGATCCTGACCAGCATCGACTCGAGCAAGGTCGACGAGAACTTCCACCAGGTTCTCGACGGTTCGACCGGTGAGTTCAAGGACATGTACTCACAATCCAGTGTCCAGCTTCGTCAGCTACTCATCGACAACAAGGCATCGGCGCATGGAGTCGTCGTGGAGTCGGCGATCCAATCCGCGTCCAAGGACAAGGTGGTCGTGCTGCTCTTCGTCGATCAGTCGGTGTCGAACACCAGCGTTCCCGACCCCCGCATCGACCGCAGCAGGATCAAGATGACCATGGAGTTCGTCGACGGACGTTGGCGTGCAAGCCAAGTCGCGCTGCCGTGAGGATAGGGGACTGACGTGCGGGTGAGCATGCTCGTTCGGGTGGTGGCTGCCATCGTCACGGGTGTCGCCACTGGCGCCATGGCCGCCACTGTCGGCGCCCCCACTGCCGCGGCGTCGGCGCCGTCGTTCTGCGATGAGTTGGCTGGCCAGTGGAACGGCCAGTACTGCCAGACCTCGGTGCGCTCCCAGCGCGACGCGGTGCGTGACATCAAGGTCGCGATTCCCGCCGAGATCGTCGACGACCCCGTCGCCGGGCCCGTTGTGCGCCAGTATCTGAGGACTCTGGTCGACAACTGGAGACGGCTTGGGGTGAGCATGGTCGCCGACAGTTTCGGCGAGGGCAACTACGAGATCTTCCGTCATGACAACACGTTGTCGGTGGTGTTCCACGAGACCTATCACGCTGATGGGCCGGCGTTCAACAACGCCTACCGCACCTTCACCTTCGACATGTCGGCTGGCAGGCAGTTGCAGCTGTCGGATCTGACGAAGGCCGGCGTCGATCCGCTTGTCGCGATTCCTCCGCTGGCACAGCCGTTCGTCGAGCAGGCGCTCGATGCGGCACCGCCCCCGCATCAGCCCCGCACGTATCCATTCGTGGCGGACCGGTGGACGCCTGACAAGGTCTACTCGGGCGGCTACAAGGCATGGGCGCTCACCCCTGACGAGCTCGTCATCTACATGCCGGACTATCCCGTGGCACGCGACACCCCGCTCGACTTCGCTCCCGGCGTGATGAAGTGGTCGATGGACGGCGGCACCGTGGTGGCGCGCATTCCGCTCGCTGCGCTGAGCCCGGTCCTGCGGCCCGAGTTCGGTGGGAGCTAGACCGTGCCGTCTGCGCATGCGCGTGACATCAGGCTGCCCACGTCAAGTGCGAGCACGGAGCGGCGTCGGCGACCGAAGGACCGAAAGGCGCAGATCGCCCGGGTCGCGGCCGAGACCTTCAGTGAGGTCGGCTATCACGGTGTGAGCATGGAGGGCATCGCCCGTCGGGTCGGCGTGACGGCCGCCTCGCTGTATCGCCACTACTCCGGGAAGTACGAGCTGTTTGCGGCATCGGTCCTGGGGTTGGGGCAGCAGTTGGTCGACTGCACCGCGTTCGTCGACGACGACGGCGGCGATGCAGGGCCCGACCAGGTATGGGATGCCATGGTGAGAGCACTGATCGACACCGCCCTCGTGAATCGGACCAGCGGTGGCCTGTATCGGTGGGAGGGCCGATACCTCGAGGGTGGCGATCAGATGGTGCTGAACGAGCAGATCAAACTGGTCAATCGCCGACTGCAACAGCCGATGTCGAAATTACGTCCCGATCTGGAGCCGCGGCAGGAACGCTGGATCCTGTCAGCAGCAGTGCTCAGCGTGCTGGGCAGCATCACCGACCATCACGCCCAGCTGGCAAGCGACCGGATTCACGCAACCCTGGCCACGATTGCGCGCAACGTACGCGACACCGACCTGCCGGCGGGGCTGTCGGGACACCACATCCCGGCCCGGGCCACAGTGGGTCCGGAGTCGGGGGAGTACGAGCAGATCCTGCACTCGGCGATACTGCTGTTCAACGAGCGTGGGTACCGGGAGACTGGGATGGACGACATCGCCGTCTCGGTCGGCGTGTCCACGACGAGCCTCTACCGGTACTTCCCCGGGAAGGCGACGATTCTGGGGGCAGCGTATCGGCGCGCGGCCGACCGGGTGTCGAGTGACCTCGCCGCGATCCTCCCCACTGCAGACGGTCCGCGTGACGCGGTCGGCCGACTGGTGGAGGCGTTCGTGCTGCGCTTCTTCGCCAATCCGGAACTCGCGTATGTCTACTACGCGGAGCGCCTCAACGTGCCCACCGAGGATCGTGTTGCGCTGCAAAGTATTCAGCGTGCCACAGTCGATGCGTGGGCCCGTCAGGTGTCTGCTGCCAGGCCTGACATGTCGCCGGATGAGGCGCGTTTCGCAGTGCACGCCGGCTTCGCACTCGTGACTGATCTGGGCCGGTTCATGCACGCCGCGCACACGAGGTCGGCGACGGCCGTCGTTCGTCATCTGCTGCTCGTCACGCTGCTGGGCCAGTCAGCTCCATAGTTTCGCCTATTCCAAGAAGGGGTCCACGATGGGTTTGCCGACAGGCGCTTTGTCAACAGGACGGCCGAGTCGAAGGGCGCGGATCTGCTATTCCGCCGCCCGGGTGTTGGTCGAGCCGCCGATCCGCCGGTACCTGACGTCCGAGCGCGACAAGCCGGTGAGTGATCGTCTGTCGTTCCTTGGCCGAGGCGTTCGGAACCTCTCGCGGCTGCAGCGCGTACGGCCCTTCCGCGGCTTTCGCTTCGATCGTCACACGACAGGCGCCGTGACAGTCGAGACTGTCCGGGCGCCAGGATGCGTTGCGCCCATGAGCGATGGCGTCGTCCTCTACTTCCACGGTGGCGGATTCTTCTGCGGCAACCTGGACTCTCATCTGCACGTGGTGGCACGAATTGCCCGACTCACCAACCTGCCGGTCGTGCACGTCGATTATCGCCAGCATCCGGAAGTGGCGATCGACATGTCGATTCAGGACTGCGTGGATGCATACCGGTGGCTACTCGAAGAAGGTGTCTCCCCGACGAGGGTTGTGGTCGCGGGGGACTCGGCGGGCGGATTCCTCGCCTTTGCCACGCTGATCGCCGGCCAGCGGAACGGATTGGCCGTGCCGGCCGGCGTCATCGGGATCTCTCCGCTCCTTGAGCTGGACAGCTTGGCCCGAAAGTCGCACGAGAACTTTCGACGCGATCCATTCGGGGTGGCATCGGCACTGCCATTGATCGTCGAGTGCGTTCATCCCGCGCAAGCGGACGTCGATGATCTCTCGCCGCTGAATGCCGACCTGAAAACACTTCCGCCGGCACTGATCATCGTTGCCGAGTCCGAGGTCCTGCGCTGCGATGTGGAACGGATGTGTGAGGGGCTCACCGCGGCTGGCAGGCAATGCACCGTTCAGTCCTGGCCGCACCAACTGCATGCGTTTCCCGCGCTGTTGCCCTTTCTTCCCGAGAGCAGGGCGGTGTTCGAGAGTATGACCACTTTCATCGAGACATGTCTGGCCAATTCGTCCCCCTCGTCGTCGATGGGGGTCGGTTAGTTTCGCCCCTTCGTAGGCACCCGAGCCGGGCGATCGGCGGGGCTCAGGTACCGATGTGCGACGATGCGGAGATGACCGCTCGTCCGGCGCACTTCGTGCAACTTGCCGATGATTCGTTCCAGCCGACGCCGTTCGCCCAGAGCCATTGGGGAGCAGACCATCTCAACGGTCCCGCACTCGTCGGTCTGGCGGCATCGATCCTCGACGAGCGATACGGCAGCGAGGACTTCATGCCCGCACGGGTCACCGTCGACCTCTTCAAGGCCGCTCGCGGGGTGACGACGACTGCGGTGACACGACTCGTCCGCGACGGACGCCGCGTGCGCAACACCGAGTGCGAACTCGTCCAGGACGGTGTCACCGTGGTCCGCGCGATCCTGGTCCAGTACCGGCGCTCGGAGCCGCCGCGTGGACAGGAGTGGTCGGCCGAGGTCGACTTCACCCAGCCCGTCGAGCTCGACTCTGACGAGTACGTCCACATCGGTAGCGACGGGCACGGCTGGACGCGGTCGATCGCCGATCACCAGAACGACGCGCGCAAGCGATTCGTGAACAGACCCATCGACGCGGTTGAGGGTCGCAAGAACACCCCGCTGGTCAACGCGGTGATGGCGGCCGAGGGGACGAGCCTGGTCACCAACCTCGGCACGGCCGGGGTGGGTTACATCAACGGTGACCTCACGGTGGCCCTGGCGCGGCTGCCGCGCGACGGCAGGATCGGCGTGCAGGCCGACTCGCACTGGACCGACGACGGGATCAGCGTCGGCTCGGCAACGCTGTACGACAGCGACGGCGCGTTCGGGACCGGCGTGGTGACCGCTGTCAGCAACCTCGCCGCACAGATCGACTTCTCCAACGACCCGTTCCCCGATCGCACGCGCTGAACCACGGATTCGGTCGGAGTGATACCCGGCCCGGACAATCCCGTGGACACGGAGCTTTTAGGTCCCGTTCAATGCACTGGTGGCCGATGTCGTGAATGCGAACCGCGCCCGCACCGGTGCGCTCATGGCGACGGCATCGATGCTGTGCGTCCAGGTCGGGCTCGCGCTGTCCATCGGCCTCATCGAGTACATTGGGGTCGAGGGTGCGGCATGGCTGCGACTGCTCTGGGCGGGCATCATCCTGCTCGTCATCGTCCGTCCGCGGCCGTCGAAGTTCACCAGGTCGACATTCCTGATGTGTGTTGTGCTCGGCGTTGTCACAGCCGGGGTCACACTGCTCTTCATGGCGGCCCTCGATCGCATCCCGCTGGGGACGGCGAGCGCACTGGAGTTCCTCGGGCCGTTGAGCGTCGCGGTGCTGCTCGGCAAGGGCAGGTACCGATTCGTCTGGCCGGCGATCGCCGCGATCGGCGTGGTCCTGCTGACCGAGCCGTGGCACGGCAGCATCGACCTGATTGGGGTGGCGTACGCGCTTGGTGCGGCCGTGTGCTGGGCCTGCTACATCCTGCTGACCCAGCGCGTCGGTGACGGCGTCGACGGCGCCAATGGTCTCGCGGTGTCGATGGGCACGGCTGCGCTGTTCTCCAGCATCCTCGTCGGGCCGTCGGTGTTCTCCCGGATGACTCCGGAGATTCTGCTCATCGGAATCGGTATAGCGCTGCTACTTCCCGTCATTCCGTTCACCCTTGAGCTGATGGCGCTGCGGCGACTGACCACGGCGTCATTCGGCACCCTGATGAGTGTCGAACCGGCGTTCGCGATGCTGGTCGGCTTCGTGGTCCTGGACCAGGTGCCGGGCCCAGGGGGTGTGGTCGGCATCTGTCTGGTCGTCGCGGCGGGTATCGGCGCCGCGCGTGCCGGTGGCAGAAGCGCCCCGCCCGTGCCTGCCGAGGTCGGTGGCTGACGGTCGACTCGGGCCCGCGGCCTCACACCCATCCATCGAGACTGCTGTGAGATCGCCGAAATGGCGATTTGTGCGATCTCCCAGCAGTCTCGGCGCCGGACGGTGGGACTCAGACGTCGATTCGCTTGCGGCGGTACAGCGTTCCGACGGCCAGCAGAATCAGGCTGATCACCAGAATGGCCGTGGCCAGCACGTTGATCTGCGGTGGCACCGCGGCCTTCACCGCGGCGTTGACGTAGAGCGGGTACGTCACGGATGAACCGCTGACGAAGTACGTGACGATGAAGTCGTCGAGGGACAACGCGAACGAGAGCATGCCCGCCGCAACGATCCCCGGGATGATCAACGGCAGGGTCACCCTGAAGAAGGTGCGGGTGGGGCCCGCGCCGAGGTCCATCGACGCATCCTCGAGCGTCCAATCGAACCCACGGACCCTGGCGCGCACCGTCATCGCGATAAAGCTGATCTGGAACGCGATGTGGGCCAACACGATCGTGGTGTAGCCAGCCGCCACATTGAGATCGAGGAACAGTGTCAGCAGTGATGCGCCGAGCACCACCTCGGGAGCCGTCAGCGGCAGGATCAGGAAGGTGTCGATGGCCCGGTCCCCGGTGAACCGTTGCCGCACTAGGGCTATCGCCACGAGCGTGCCCAGCACCAATGCGATTGCCGTCGAGACGGCGGCCACGTTCAGGCTCAGTTTCAACGCATCGGTCAGTGCGGGGTACTTGAACGGGTCGGCCCAGTTGTCCAGAGTGAAGCCCTGCCAGGTGTAGTTGAACTTGCCCGCCGGCTTGTTGAACGAGAACAGGATGATGACGAAGATCGGCAGGAACAGGTACAGCAGCACCAGGCCCGCGACCACGCGCAGCAGGTTGTCGCCGAGGTTGAGCCGCTGAGTCAGCGCCCGCTTCGGCTTGACGTCGGCGATGTTCTTGTTGGCTTCGGCGATGCGATCCTGAATCGTCATACCAGGTCCTCGGTTCCGAGCGCCTTGGTGTAGAGCAGCACGCCAACCAGGATCAGCGCCATCAGCAGGAAGCTCAGCGCGGCGGCCGCTGGATAGTCCTTGACCACCAGGAACTGTTTCTGAACGACGTTGCCGATCATGGTCGTTTGCGTACTGCCCAGATAGTCGGCGTTGATGAAGTCACCCACCGCGGGGATGAACACCAGCATGCTGCCCGCCAGCACGCCCGGCACCGACAGCGGCAGGATCACCTTGCCGAAGCTGCGTGGGGCCGACGAGTACAGGTCGCGCGAGGCCTCAAGGAGTCGTGGGTCGATCTTCTCCAAGCTCACGTACAGCGGCAGGATCATGAAGATGATCCAGTTGTAGATGAGACCGCCGATCACCGCCCAGCCGGTGGAGAGCAGTCGCCCCTCCTCGGGGAGCAGACCGACGGTGCCAAGCGCCTGCACCACCCACCCCTCGTCGGCCAGGATCGTCTTCCACGCGATGGTGCGGATCAGGAACGTCACGAAGAACGGCAGGATCACCAGCCCGAGAATCAGGTTCTTGTACCGACCGGCCTTGAACGCGATCACGTACGCCAGCGGGTAGGCCAGCAGCAGACACACCACCGTCGCGACGGCGGCATAGGTGAAGGACCGGATGATCTGGTCCTCGTACTGCGCGAATGCGTGGGCGTAGTTGCCGAAGTTCCAGTCGAACGTCAGCGTCGGCAAATACACCGAACCACCTGAGGACGACAGCGACGTTCGGCCCAGCGTGACCAGTGGGACCACGAAGAAGACGCCGAGGTACACCAGGGCGGGAAGGATCATCAGGTAGGGAGCGATCTTGCTCCGTTGCCTGCCGCTGCTCGCGACTCCTGCCATCGCGTCAGCCGCCGGTGACTGCTGCGTACAGGGTGTTGAACTCCTGAGTCTGCTCGTCGGTGAGCGCGGCCCATGACTTGAGGTTGGCCTGCACCTCCGGCGACGGGTTGATCAGCGGATTCGCGGCGGACGCGGCGTCGACCTTGGCCAGTTCCTCGGTGATGTCGGACAGCACCGGTACGAACTGGGTGAATGCCACCAGCTTCGCGTAGTTGGGCCGGTCGTAGACGTAGTTGATCCAGGCCTCAGCGGCCTTCTGGTTCTGTGTGGTGTACGGGATCACCATCGTGTCGATGAACCAGTCGCCGCCGGCCTCGGGGACGATGAACTGCAGGTCGGGATTGTCGGCCTGCAACTGCACGACGTCGCCCGAATATGCCTGGGCGACAGCGATATTGCCGGACGCCAAATCGTCGGCGTAGTCGTTGCCGGTGAACCGCCGGATCTGCCCCTTGTCCTTCTGCTCGCGGACCAGATCCACGGCCTTCGTCACGGCTTCAGTGGTGGGGTTCTCAGGCGAATTCCCCTGCGACTGCATGATCATGCCGAGCCCGTCCTGCACATCGGAAAACAGGCTGACCCTGCCCTTGAATGCGGGATCCCAGAGATCTTCGATCTTGGTGATATCGCGGCCGGTCGCCGCTCTGTTGTAGGCCAGGCCGACCATGCCGGTCATGTACGGCGCGGTGAACTTGCGGCCCGGGTCGACCTTGGAATCCAGCAGATCCTTGCGCAGGTTCTTCCGATTGGGCACGCCAGCGTCGCTGATCTCGTTGAGCCAGCCCAGGCCCTTGACACGCGCCGCCATGAACTCGGTGGGCACCACCAGGTCGGCGCCGATGTCCTGCTTGCGTGACAGGGGTTCCTTCACCTTCGCGAACCACTGCTCGTTGTCGTTGAAGTCCTCCTTGTAATCCACCGTGATGCCCGAGGCGGTCTGGAAGGCGGCAACGAACCCGTCGGCCATGTACAGCGGCCAGTTGGAGACGCGCAGGGTTCCGCTGGCCGGGCCGCTGTCCTGCGTTGGCGAGGAACCGGACGTCGAACTGTCCGAACCGCAGGCGGCGAGGAATGACGGGCCCAGGATGGCGGCTGCCGCTGCGGCGGCGCCGCCCCCGATGAAACGTCTGCGGCTGCTGCGGTTCGCCGTGAGCCGAGACATGAGACGGGGGTCGATTGCTCCGTTGTTTTCGGGGGCCATGGCTGCGGTGCCTTTCGATTTGCGGAAGAGGTCGGGGTTGCGGAAAAGGTAACGAGGACAAGCTGTATCGGGAAGCAAGCCGATCAGGAGTCGTCGAGCATCTCCTCGAGGTCCTCGGTCGTGGGTATGTCGGCTGCGGGAAGCACCAGAGAGGCCTCCGGTTCCCAACCGACGTACACCTGATCGCCCGGACGCAGCATGGGCAGTTTCTGCTCGGGTCCGACGTGGGCGAGCACCGTTGAGTCATCCGGTGCGGCCAGCGAGAGCCGGATCACCGGTCCCTGGAAGACCACGTCCCGCACGGTGGCCGGCACGCTGGCGAGGTTGCCGGCCGGCGGCTCGACGGAGACCTGAACCCGCTCCGGGCGCACCATGAGGGTGGCCTGACCGCCGGCCTCTATCGCGGTGTCGCCGGGACGTGCCCGCAGCGTGGTGCCGAGTACCGAGAGTTCGGCCAGTTGACCATCCATCCGGTTCTGCCGCCCTGGCCACAGGTTGGCCTGTCCGATGAAGCTCGCGACGAAAACCGTCGAGGGGCTGTCATAGATATCGGTGGGGGAGCCGATCTGCTCGACGTTGCCTGCATTCATGACCGCGATGCGGTCACTCATGGTCAGGGCTTCCTCCTGGTCGTGCGTCACGTAGATGAACGTGATGCCGACCTCGCGTTGGATGCGCTTGAGCTCGAACTGCATGACCTGGCGCAGTTTGAGGTCCAGGGCGCCGAGCGGCTCGTCCAGGAGAAGGGCACTGGGGTAGTTGACCAGTGCGCGGGCCAGCGCGACCCGCTGCTGCTGGCCGCCGGACAACTGACCCGGTTTGCGCTTGGCGAAGTCGGTGAGGCGGACGATCTCCAGGATCTCGTCGACCCGGCGTTTGACCTCGGCTTTGTCCTTCTTCATGCTCCGCGGGCCGTACGCGACGTTGTCCCAGACCGACATGTGTGGGAACAGGGCGTAGTGCTGGAACACCGTATTGACGTTGCGTTTGTGCGGAGGAACGCGCGAGACGTCAACGCCCTCAAGGCGGATCGCGCCGCTGGTCGGCGTCTCGAACCCGGCGATCATCCTCAGTGTCGTGGTCTTGCCGCAGCCCGACGGACCCAACATCGAGAAGAACTCGCCCGATGCAATGGAGAAGTCGGCATCCGCCACGGCGACGTAGTCGTCGAAGCGTTTGGTGACATGGTCGATCTCTATGACGGGGCGACCCGTGCCATGGGTGTCCCCGTGCTCTCCGGTCGTGCTGTCAACGGCCGTGCTGTGTGTCCCGCTCAGGGCAACCTCCCTTGTGCGGCGCACGATGCCTGTCGTTCTGGGCGATGGAGGTCAGCCCGGCAACGTGCGCTGTTGGGTAAACAATCGCCGATGACGCGGACCTTCGCAACCGTTTCCGCAACGAATTTACATTTGAGCAATGGATTACCTCAGCCTGAAGGTTGCCGGGGCACAGATTCCGCGCCGGGCTCGGCGGTCGGGGGCCTATCGCCGGCACCGCGGGGCCATTCGGCGGCCCTCACGTGGTCGAATGAGGGCATGAGGCAAGGGGCCGGCGAGGCATCCGAGATATCCAAACGGCCGAGCGCGCTGACCGCGGCGCCGTTCAGCGGGCGCAGCCCCACAGGTGTTGGCGACTTCGCCGTCGAGACGCACGGAATCGCGCCGGTCGCGCCGGGCCACCGGTACGGAACGCCGGGACGTTTGTTCACGGTGTGGTTCGCCCCGCAGGTCAACATGACGGGCGTCTTCACCGGCGCACTGGCCATCGCCCTCGGCCTGGGCTTTTGGCTGGGTCTGGTCGCGATGCTCATCGGCACCGTGTTGGGTTCGTTGATCGTCGGATACCTCTCCACATGGGGCCCGCGAACAGGAACTGGCCAGTTGCCGATGGCGCGGATGGCGTTCGGTGGCACCGTCGCGGTACCCGCGGCACTGCAGTGGATCTCGTCGATCGCATGGGACGCACTGGTCGGTCTGTTCGGTGGCCAGGCGCTGTCGGTGCTGCTCGGCATCCCGTTCTGGGTTGCCGTCCTCATCGTCTTGGGCGTGCAGGGCTTCGTCGGGTTCTTCGGTTACGAACTCATCCACCGGTTGCAGGCCGTGCTGACCGTCGTGCTGTTCGTGACGTTCGTGGTGTTCGCCATCAAGCTCGTCGGCGGGCACGACGTGATCACGCCCGCCACGGTTACCGGTCCGGATCTGGTCGGGGCGTTCGTCCTGGAGGTGACGATCGCGTTCAGCCTGGCGGTGTCCTGGGCCAGTTACGCTGCGGACTTCAGTCGGTATCTACCCGCCGAGTCATCGCGACTGCGGGTGTTCGGCTTCACCTTCCTGGGCATGTTCACGGCCTACGCCTTCGTGCAGGGCATCGGGATCGCCGCAGGTGAACTTGTCTCCGAGCACTCCGTGGAGGGTGTGCAGAGTGTGATGGGCGGCGGCGTCGTCGGTGCGCTCGTCCTGGCGGTCATCGCCCTGGCCGCCGTCGGATCGGGGGTGATGAACGACTACAGCGGTTCGCTCGCCCTGCAGACGATCGGGGTCAGGGTCCGTCGACCGCTGTCGGCCGTGATCGTCACGGTGCTGGCGTTCGCGCTCATCCTCTGGTTGCACGGCGGCGACACGGCGCTACGGTTCCAGAACGTGCTGTTGCTCATTGGTTACTGGATTCCGGCCTTCGTCGCGGTGATAGTCGTGGACTGGCGGATCCGCAGCCGCGGGCGGAACACTGTCGACCCCGCCGACGAGGCCACCGATCGCACTGACGCCGTGGCCGCACTGGTCGCGTTCGTGGTGGCCTATGCCGCGGCGGTGCCGTTCATGAACACCTCGCTGTTCCAGGGGCCGGTATCGGTCGCCTGGCACGGTGCGGACATCGCCTACTTCGTCAACTTCCTTGTCGCACTGCTTATCTACGGCGGCTATCGGTGGTCCCGTCAGCGCTCCCGCGGTTTGGGCCACTGACCTGCGGGGTACTTGCACCGCGACGAAGGGAATTGATGATGCGACCCATGACTCTCGCCAAGACGAGCGCGGCGGTCCTCGCGACCGCGGTGGTCGGTAGCCTGGCGAGCCGTCCCGCGCAGTCCGCCTGGTATGCCAAGCTGCGCAAGCCCAGCTTCCAGCCGCCGCCTCAAGTCTTCCCGATCGTCTGGCCGCTGCTGTACGCCGACATCGCGGTGGTGTCGGCTGGTGCGGTGGACGAGCTGACCGAGCGGGGCCGTCACGAGGAGGCCCGGACCTACTCTGCGCTGCTGGCACTCAACCTGATTCTCAACGCCGGTTGGTCGTGGCTGTTCTTCGACCGCGGCAAGCTCGGCGCGTCTGCGGTCGCCGCGGCGGCACTGACGGCCAGCAGCGCCGATCTCACCCGTCGCGCGGTGAGCGTCAGCGGTGCGCCCGCGGGTGCACTTGGTCTGTATCCGCTGTGGTGCGCCTTCGCGACGCTGCTGTCCACGCGGATCTGGCAGCTGAACCGCTGAGTCATGGCGAAGTCGACTGACGAGGGCGACGGGAGCGAGGAGGCACGCCAACGCCTCGCCGATCGCGTGCTCGGCTGGGCCGAGGACGCCATCTACTGGGCCATCGCCGTCGTCCTGGTGTTGGGCTCGGCGGCGCTCCTCGTAGCGCAGTTCAACACGCTTCTGCACGTGCGGGACACGCCCACGTCCGCGCTGATGCTCGAGTTGCTCGACGGACTGTTGTTGCTCTTCATCTTCGTCGAGCTGCTGTACGCCGTGCGGGTCAGTCTGCGGTCGCATGAGATCGCCGTCGAGCCGTTCCTGATCGTGGGAATCCTGGCCGCCATCAAGGAGATTGTGGTGCTGTCGGTGGAGGCGGCCTCGCTGTTGGCGAAGGGCCCGGAGTTCTCGCGTGCGGCAGTGGAGATCGGTGTGCTCGGCGGTGTCGTGCTCGTACTGTCGCTGTCCGCGTTCGTGATGCGGGTGCGCAAGAACGACGGTGGCGCGCAAGCCGAAACCTGAACCGCGCGTAGGTGTCAGCGGACCGTCGCGAAGAACCGGCGCACGTCGTCGACGAACAGCTCGGGTTGTTCGAACGCGGCGAAGTGTCCGCCGCGCGGCATCGTGGTCCAGTGTGTGATGTTGTAGTTCGCTTCGCACCATGACCGCGGTGGGCGGCTGAGTTCGGAGGGGAATGACGCGATGCCGGTCGGCAGTTCGACCCTGTCGCCAGACCCGAAGGCGCCCATGCTCTCCCAGTACAACCGGGCAGACGACGCGCCAGTGCCAGTGACCCAGTAGAGCATCACGTTGTCGAGCATCTCGTCGCGGCTCAGCGCGTTCTCCGGATGACCGTCGCAGTCGGTCCAGGACCAGAACTTCTCGACGATCCAAGCCAGTTGTGCCGCAGGCGAATCGACCAGACCGTAGCCCAGTGTCTGTGGGCGGGTGGACTGTTGCTTGAAGTAGCCGGAGTCCCACCGTCGGTAGTGGCGCATCGCGGCCAGGGCCGCCTTCTCCTCGTCGGTCGGATGTTCGAGGTCGGCTGGTGGCCTGCCCACGGGCATGTTGGTGTGGATGCCGACGCAGTGCCCGACGTTGCGGCCGATCTCGGTGGTCACCGCGGCACCCCAGTCGCCACCCTGTGCGCCGTAGCGCTGGTAGCCGAGACGAGTCATCAACGTCTCCCACGCCGCGGCGATCCGGCCGGTGTTCCAGCCCGTCGCCGTCGGCCTGCCAGAGAAACCGAATCCCGGCAGTGATGGGCACACCACATGGAAGGCGTCCTCGGCGCGGCCTCCGTGTGCGGTGGGGTCGGTCAGCGGTTCGATGACCTTGGTGAACTCCACAACGGAGCCGGGCCAGCCGTGCGTGATGACGATCGGGAGAGCGCCCTCGTGCGGCGAGCGCTGGTGGATGAAGTGCAGCTCGAGGCCGTCGATGTCGGTGGTGAACTGGTCGAAGCGGTTCAGGGCGGCCTCGCGCGTCCGCCAGTCGTAGTCGGTGGCCCAGTACTGGGCGAGCTCGCGTGTGTAGGCCAGCGGAATGCCCTGGCTCCAGTCATCGACTGGTTCCGCCTCGGGCCACCGGGTGTTGTTGAGCCGGAGCCGAAGGTCGGCAAGCACGTCGTCGGGCACGGAGATGCGGAACGGCGAGATGTCAGCGTTGGAGGCCATGACCGTCATTGTCGTCACGCGGCACCGAGATGAGCGTCGGTTCGGGGCGTCCGCGCAGGAGTATGGGGTCGCGGGATTCCCAGTTGCGACGTTCGGTGTCGTCGGTGCGTTGCATCGCGGCACCGGAGGCGAGTGCCCGTCGCGAGGTGTTCTTGGCGGCATCGGCGAGGCGCGCCGCCTCGTTCACGGGGTCGCCGATGACGGTGTACTCGTAGCGGTTCTCACCGCCGATGTTGCCTGCGAACACCGAACCGGCTGACACCCCGATGCCGTAGTCGACAACGGGCAGACGGCGCAGATCGTCGGCCAGGGCCCGGGCGGTGCGCAGTGCCGAGGTGGCGGCGTCGGGCGCGGCGGTCGGTGCGCCGAACACGGCGAGCGCGGCGTCGCCCTGGAACTTGTTGATCAGGCCGCCGTGGGCGTCGACCGCCGCGACGACGATCTTGAAGAAGTCGTTGAGGACGTGGGCCACCTCCCGCGGGGTGTGTGTGGTCGCCAGCTGCGTCGACCCGGCGAGATCGATGAAGAGGATGGCGACGTCGCGGACCTCACCGGACTGGTCCTCGTCGGTCTCCACGGCTCGGCGTGCGACGTCGGGGCCGACATGTCGGCTGAAGAGGTCTTGGAGGCGATCGCGCTCGAGGAGGCCGGCCACCATGCGATTGAAGCCGTTCTGAAGTTTCCCGATCTCGGATTGCTCGTAGACCGCGACCGTGCGGCCGATCTCGCCGCGCTCGACCTCGGCCATCGCCGCGACAACGTCGTTGAGGGGGTCCGAGATCGAGCGGGACACCAGGATGAGGGACCGCAGCCCCAGTGCCAGAGACACCGTGGACAGCACGACGACCGGGATCACCAGCGAGGCCGAGCGTGGGATGAGCCAGCCGTTGACGTGGAAGACGACCAGCAATGCGATCGCGAGGCTCGGCAGGGCGCCGTGCGCCACCCACATCAGGACCAGGCGTGCGGTCACCCCCGGAGCTGTCTCGCGGCCGACGAAGTCCTTGGATGCCGCGGACACGACGGGCCGCACGATGCGCTGGGTGAACAGCACGCTGGAACTGATGCTCGATGTGCCGCCGAACAGCATGGCACCGAGGATCAGGAGCGTGGACCCTATGCCCGGGGCGGGGTTGGCGGCGACCACCACGACACTGCTGACGGCCCAGACGCCGAGCAGGATGCCCGACTGCCGTCGAACGAGGTTGATGGCGCTGGCCCGTTGATCGGCGTCGGGTTCGACACCGGCGACGAACCATGTAAGTGACGGTGCAATGCTGCGATAACCACCGTAGGCCGTGGCCAGGAGTCCGAACACAATGAGCGCGACGAGCAGCGAGGTGCTGGCCGGCGTCGAATAGGCCGTTGCGGCGTCGAATGTCTGATTGGTCAACGAGATGAGAACCGCGGCTACCTCGACGGAGGTGATGAGTTGGGCCAACGTCATCGCGAGCGCGTACCGCAGGCCCAGGCGGGTCGCCGACATGGCACGGCGGTCACTCGACTGGTCGGTCGGCACGGGGTAACGCTCCCACACCATTCCGGCTGTGCGCCGCCACGACGCGAGGTGGGTGTTCCGGTTCAGCACGTGACATCAAGCCGGTGGTTGACTGCCCCGCAGCAAAATGTACAGTCGTTCACCGAATGTCGGGATTCGATCGCGACGCTGTGCTCATGTCCAGTCGTGCCGAACCCGGACCACTGAAAGGACAGGCCCTCATGTCGTTTTCACTCGAACTCCCCGAGGACGTTGTCGAGGTACGCGACTGGGTGCACCAGTTCGCCCGCGACGTGGTGCGCCCCGCCGCCGCGGAGTGGGACGAACGCGAGGAGACCCCCTGGCCAATCATTCAGGAGGCCGCCAAAGTCGGCCTCTACTCGATCGACCTCTTCGCAGCGCAGACGGCTGAACCGTCCGGTCTGGGCATGCTGACGGTGTTCGAGGAGATGTTCTGGGGCGACGCGGGCATCGGGCTGTCCATCCTCGGCACCGGCTTGGCGGCGGCGGCGCTGGCAGGGTCGGGCACACCCGAGCAGATGGGCGAGTGGCTCCCGCAGATGTTCGGCACGGTGGATGAGCCGCAGCTCGCATCGTTCTGTTCGTCCGAGCCGGGCGCGGGCTCCGACGTCGCCGCGATCATCACCCGCGCCAAGTACGACGAGGCATCCGACGAGTGGGTGCTCAACGGCACCAAGACCTGGGCCACCAACGGCGGTATCGCGAACGTCCACATCGTCGTCGCGTCGGTCGCACCCGAACTCGGGTCCCGGGGCCAGGCGACGTTCATCATCCCGCCAGGCACCAAGGGCTTCTCGCAGGGGCAGAAGTTCAAGAAGCACGGCATCCGCGCGTCGCACACCGCTGAGGTGGTGCTCGACGATGTTCGGCTGCCCGGGAACCTGATCATCGGCGGCAAGGACAAGTTCGACGAGCGCATCGCGCGCTCACGCGAGGGCAAGGGCTCGGCAGCACAGGCGGCCATGAAGACGTTCGAGAGGACCCGGCCCTCCGTCGGTGCCATGGCCCTCGGGGTCGCTCGGGCCGCCTACGAGTACGCGCTGGAGTACGCGCAGCAGCGGGAGCAGTTCGGTCGCAAGATCGGTGACTTTCAGGCCATCGCGTTCAAGCTCGCCGACATGAAGACGCGGATCGACACGGCCCGGCTGCTGGTCTGGCGGGCCGGCTGGATGGCGCGCAACAACAAGCCCTTCGTCAACGCCGAGGGGTCGATGGCCAAACTCGCTGCGAGCGAGACCGCGGTCTACGTCACCGACGAGGCCATCCAGATTCTCGGTGGCAACGGCTACACCAGGGATTACCCGGTGGAGCGGATGCACCGCGACGCCAAGATCTTCACGATCTTCGAGGGCACCAGTGAGATTCAGCGGTTGGTGATGGCGCGGGCGATCACGGGTCTTCCGCTGAAGTAGCGGGTGGTCAGCGACAGCCGCACTCGCGCAGCGCCACGGCCACCGCGTCAAGTGCGGGCTTGGCGACCTCCGAGGGTGTGCCGGTCGACATCAGTGTGAAGGTCAGCGCACGGCCGTCGCGGTCGGTGACGATGCCGGCCAGCGCGTTGACGAAGTCCAGAGTGCCGGTCTTCGCGCGGACCCAACCGGAACCGGGCGACGGGCTGACGAACCGATCCCACAGTGTTCCGCTGCCCCCTCCCACGGCGAGATCGTCGAGCATCGGTCGCAGGGCGTGGGCGTACTCGCCGGATCCGGTCGCCGCGGTGAGCACGTCGTCGATGAGGCCGGCCGGGATTCGGTCGTCGACGGACAGGCCGCTGAGGTCTCTCAGTTGCAGTCCGCTGGTGTCGAGGCCGGCGTCGATAAGCGCCCCGGTGGCGGCGGCGACGGCTCCGTCGAAGGTGGACGGCTGGTGGCGTGCACGGGCCAGCTCGAAGCCGATGGTCTCGGCGGTGACGTCGTCGGACACCACCATCATCTGGTGTAGCCGAAGGCCGAGCGGAGCAGACCACACCGTCGCCACGGTCGTGGCGTCTGGTGGTGCCGATCCGATGGTCACTGTGGCCGGGTCGAGGCCGAGGCGTTCGGCCAGGACCCGTCCGGTGTCCAGCGCCGGCGTGGGCGTGCGGGGTGAGTAGGCCAGCAGCGGCTGCCTGCGTCCTCCGTCGAGCATCACCGACTCGATTGGCGCGATGCTGCCGCCCTCGATGTCGATCGGATTCCAGCCAACCGCCATGGTGGGGCCCGGGAAGAGTGATGTGTCGACGACGATGTCTGCCACAGGGTTACCGGATGCGCGAATCTGGTCGACGAGGTCGTCGAGGCGGGGGGCGTCCCGGTAGTAGCCGGGTACGCCCGGGGGTTGAGCCGTGAGTGTCGCGTCGCCGCCACCGACCAGGACCAGCTGCCCTGGGGCGGCGCCCGTGACGACGGTGGTCGCCAGCCGCTGATCGAGCGGGACGCTCAGCCGCACGGCCGCCGCCGTGACGACCTTGGCGACGGAGCCCGGCGTCTGAGGAGCACCCGCGCCCTGTTCCCATAGTTCCTCGCCGGTGAGGGCGTCGGTGATCTGTCCGGTCAGCAACCCCAGGCCCGGGTTGCCCACCGCGGGAGCCAGCGCCGCGGCGAGTGCATCCCGGGTGGGCATCGGCGCGTCAGGGGACAGCCCGGCGAGGGGGGCGGCAAGCACGCCCGCGGGCCGTGGTGTCGCGGTCGGGTCGGCAGGAGATCGAGCGAACAGGTTGTCGCGGTTCAGCGCGAGTGCGGTGAGCGAACCCGTGAGCACCACAGCGATCGCGGCGGCGATCAGTGCCATGCCGCGCCAGGAAGTCACGCCCGATTGTCTGTTACGCATGTGGTTGCGGGCAAACTCGTGCCGCCAGGGGTACCGGGTGTGCTCGGCGTCAGCCCCACTCGTGGTTCATGGCACGGGACTCGATCGTCGCGTCCATCGACGGCGTTGGCCGCGGCCGGGTCCGCGAAAGCGCGATCAGGATCATCGCCAGTGCGGCGGTCACCGCACCCGCGATGAAGATCACCACGAACGCACCCTCGGCGGGAAGTCCGGTGGCGGTTACCGACTGACCGAGGAGCACGGCCACCACCGCGGCGGCGATCGAACTGCCCACGGTCCGGGCGATTGCGTTGACTCCAGTGGCGACCCCGGTCTCGTTGTTGTCGACCTCCGCGACCACCAGGGCGGGAAGTGCGCCGTAACCGAGGCTGATGTAAGCGTTCACCCACACGCCCGCGACGATGACCTGCCACGGCTGCGAGTGCGCGAGGGCCAACCAGAGGAAGCCGACGATGCCCGTGACGGCGCCACACACCAGGACGGGACGCGCGCCGAAACGGTCGATGAATCTACCGCTCAGCGTCGCGGTGACGAACCCGGTGATGGCACCGGGCAGCAGGAATACCACGCTGGCCTGCAGGACCGTCGCGCTGAAGCCGTAACCGGCTGCGTCGCGGTCAATCTGGACGAACTGCGTCAGGCCGAGGAACCCGAAGTACAGGCCTGTGCCGACGAACACGGTCGCGAGATTGGTCAACAGGACAGCGCGCCGGGCCAACATTGTGGTGGACACAAGGGGGTGACGTTGCCTGCGCTCCCACTGCCACCAGGCCACCAGCGTCACCACGGCGAGCGCGCCGGTGCAGAGGGTCGCCGGAGACGTCCACCCCCACGAGTTGCCCTGCGTGATGGTCAGCAGACCGGCTGACAGCCCCAGCGCCAGGCCTGCGGCACCCAACCAGTCGATCGTTCCCTCGGCGGTCCTCGGACGGGACGGGAGCACGGCCATCGCCAGGACGATCACGACGGCGGTGAAACCGGTTGTCAGCCAGAACACACGGTGATAACCGGCGTCTCCGCTCATCAACAACCCGGTCACCACGAGACCGGCGCCGCCGCCGAAGCCCAGGGTGCCCGACAGCACGGCGAGTGCCCGCACCACCGCGCCCTCGGGCAGTTCGTCGCGCAGGATGGCCACGCAGATCGGATACAGCGAGAACGAGACCCCTTGTAGAACACGGCCGACGATCAGCAGCGCGAGTGAGGTGGTCGACGCGGCCAGCACCGAGCCGATCAGGACGACGACCAGAACACCCAGCAGGATGTGCTTCTTGTTGTGCAGGTCGGCCAGACGCCCGATGAGGGGAGTCGAGGCCGCGGCCGCGAGCAGGTTGGCGGTCACCGCCCAGCTGACGGCCACGGGCGATGCGTTGAGTTGCTCGGCGATGATGCCGAGGACCGGAACAACAGCTGTCTGGAGTACGGCGACGGTCAACGCCACCATGCCCAGCGCGGCTGTGAGCAGTCGCGGCGGGGGATGGGAGCCGAGGGGAGCCGACGGGTGGGTCACTGGGGCGACGGCACAGCGTCGGTCTTTCGGTAGGCGACCATCTCACGCGAGAGGAGGCGTCGGATGGCGGGCTCGCGGCTACACGACACCGCGAAGACCGTGAGTAACACCCAGATGCTCAGCGCACTGGCGAGAATCAACAGGAACGCCGTCCAGTCGCCGCCCACCATCTCAGTCGCGGCGACCTGGCGGGCCCACAGCCGCCAGTAGATCATCACGTTGACTGCCAGGCCGACACCATAGGACAGCACGAACGCGAAGAGATACGGCTTCCACGTTCCGTCGTGCAGCCTTGCTGAAACGGGTTCGTGCCGTAGCGGATACACCACCGACAGCACGTTGCCGACTCCGAGCCAGATGAACACCATGGTGAGCATCTGGTCGATGAGGGCGAACGGGTTGGCTTCGGCCGCCACGGTGAGCGCGGCGACAACGGGCAGGCTGGCGACGGTGATCATGGCTGCCATCGCAAGGTTCTTGGCGATCAGGATGCGCCACACGCGATTTCCGCTCACCAGCGCGCCACGCACCCGGTCGGCCTCGAAGCACAGCGCGTTGGTGCAGACCACACTGCCCACGACCGCCCCGAACAGATACACGGTGAGGTTGCCGAGATCGGAGTACCTGGACCAGCCGCTGAAGTGGTAGAACGCCACCAGCGACAGGCTGATTGCCAGGGTGATGACGATGCGCAGCAGGATCATCCGCGGTTTGTCGGCGATGATGTGCCGGATCTCCGCACCGACGTCGCGGCCGGCGTGGCGCATCGATCTGACCAGACGCGCCAGCGGAGCACGGCGGCTCGGGGGCCCCTGCCGATGATGCGGTTCGATGTCTCGCGCTCGCGCCACCGCCAGTACCGCCTCCGAGATAGCGGCGCGCGCCACCGCCACGGCGACGACGGCGTTGGCGGCCAGCGGCGACGCGCCGGCTACCGCTATGTCCTCACCGATGTTTCGGTCTGCGGCCGCCAATTCCTGTTGCGCGCGTGCGGCCAGGCGCGCGAGCGCCTCGTCGTCGTCCCACTCCGCGGCGGCGGCTGCCGCATCGACGTCATGCAGTGCTTCGGCGAGGGCGCGCAACTCGGTGATCGCGGTGGCTGCATCGGAGCCTGTCATGGCACAACTGAACCATCAGCGCGGCGACAGGGCCCACGGGGGTGAACGAACCTCGGTGCCGCGAGGAGCATCAGTTGCGCTAGCTGGCGGCCTCGACGGCGAAGACGGTTTCGAGAGGGGTCATGTCGCCGGTGTGGGCGGCGGTGACGAACGCCGTCAGGAGGCGGCCCGGGTCGCTTCCGCCGCTTGACTTGCGTCGGCCGGCGGTCAGGTGCCTGCGTGCACGGCTGACTAGTTGGCGGGCATTGACCTCTGTGACCTGAATGGTCGCCCCGATCAGGTCGTAGGGGTAGTCAAACGCTTCCCGCAGAACGTAGGCGGCTCGTTCGGTCGGCGAGAGCCTCTCAAGCAGAAGCAATGCGGCGACCTGCAGTGCTTCATCGCGTTCTGCGCTGAGTGCGGGATCGGCACTGGTGTCGACGCGTTCGGGCAACCACGGTCCGACGTAGATTTCGCGACGGGCGCGCGCGGACTGCATGTGGTTAATGCACATCCGCGTGGTCGTCGTGACGAGATATGCCACGGCGTCGCGCACGACATCGCGATCACAGGACTGCCACCGCATCCAGACCTCCTGCATGATGTCCTCGGCGTCGGCGACACTGCTCAACATTCGGTAGGCGATGCCGAACAGTCTCGGCTGGACGTTCGCGAAGATCTCAGTGGCATCCCCGAGGTCGGACGGCACGTCGCCCCTTCCGGTTGGCGTTTCTGGGTGTCCAGATCAGCCTGTCGGTTGGGTGGCCGTAGCGGACCCTTGAAAGTCCGTAGTCAAGATCAAGCGGGCCAGGGTGAGCGGGCGCGGGTGTTCAGCTCGCCCACTGGACGGAGCGAAGCTGCCTGCGCGAGGTGATGCCGAGCTTCACGAACACCTTTCTCAGGTGCCACTCGACGGTGTGCGTGCTGATGAAGAGCTGCGCGCCGATCTCCTGATTGGTGAACCCCGCTGCCGCCAGCCGTGCGATTTGGGCCTCCTGCGCCGTCAGCTCGTCACCCGAGCCGACTTGCTGTTTGCGCACCTTCTCACCAGTGGCGATCAGCTCTCGGCGAGTGCGTTCGGCGTAGCCCTGCGCGCCCATTCGGGTGAAGTCCTCGTAGGCGCTGTTGAGCTGCTGACGAGCGTCGAGACGTCGGTTCACGCGGCGCAGCCACTCACCGTAGTTCAACCGGGCACGAGCCAGATGCAGCACGACGTGGGTGCGCTCGAAGCGCTCAATGGCCTCGGTGAACAGGGCGTCCGCGGCTTCGTTATCGGCCAGTAGTGCCTGTGCATTGGCCAGCGCGCCGAGACCCCAGTCGGTTCCGCTCGCACCTGCGCGCTCCTCGAACAGGCGCAGCGCCTGCGTGGAGGTGTCCTGCTGGCCGCTGCGGGAGGCAGCCTCGATGAGCTCGAAGAGACACCAGCTGTAGAACCCGAGATCTTCGTGCTCACAAGCCTTTCGGGCGGCGGCGAAGGCCTCGTCGTACCGACCGAGACCGTTGAACAGTGCGGCCGTGGCGTAGTCGGCCACGCCGAGCAACCGACCCTCACCCCTTTCGGCTCCGTCCGCGGAGGCGGCCTCGATCAAACGAAGCGCGTCATCCGGGGCGCCTCGCCACGCCGCGATCATCAGTGAGTGGTAGCGCACCGGCGTATTGCCGGTTGCCAGGCTTATCGAGTCAGCCTCCTCGAGGAGCGTTGCCGCCGTGGCGAACTCACC
Source organism: Mycolicibacterium sp. 624 (assembly GCF_040548615.1). Taxonomy (NCBI): domain Bacteria; kingdom Bacillati; phylum Actinomycetota; class Actinomycetes; order Mycobacteriales; family Mycobacteriaceae; genus Mycobacterium; species Mycolicibacterium sp. 624. Next base: position 484,882 of record NZ_JBEPRZ010000003.1, on the reverse strand, counting down.
TGCCAGAACGTGAACCCCGGCCCGATAGGTGAGCGCGGGCGGCAGTACCGCCAGTGCGCCGGCCTCACGTGCGTAGCCCACCATGGCCGTGGCTAGTCGATGCGTGATCTCGTCGTCCCACAGTTCGTCGGCGGCGGTCTCCTGAGTGATGGGGAAGGCCAGTGTGATCCAGCCCAGCGCCTGCCCATCGTTATGCTCGGCGTGGGTGCACCAGAGTTCCAACGCGGTGCGCAGGTGGTCGGCGCCGGCGCTCGCACCGCCGGTGATCCGACTTGCCATACCGCTCAACAGGAAATCGATCGGCCGTTGCAGCTGCGAGACTCGCTGTACCGCGGCCAGGGCCGCTTCGGCGACCTCTGTGAGCGCAGCCGGGTGCCCGCATCGGGCGGAGTACATGGCGGCGGCGAGCGCCTCGACATAGGTCTCCCTGGCGAGGTCGCCGTCGAGGGTCTCCAGCTGCCTGGCGGCAGCGACCAGTTGCGATACGGCGTCGCTGAGTCGCGGCCCTGTGTCGCCGCTGCCGCGGCTACGGACGAAGTTGATCTGGGCGCGCAATCGCGCCACCTGTCCTCGCTGATGGTCGGTCAGGGGTCCCAGTTCTGCCATGGCAAGGAGTTCGTAGGCCGCCTCTGAAGCGGCCGCGTCGCGTTTGGCCTGTGCGGCAGCGATTGCGCGGGAACCACGCAGCGCCGGGTCCGCGGTCAGTATGGCCGCGCGCTCCAAGAAGGCGGCCGCCGCAGCGACGCCGCCCCTGACCTGAGCCCGGCCGGCCGAGATCTCCAGGTCGGCGGCCACGGCATCGTCGGGGCCTGCCGCTGCGTTGGCGGAGTGCCATGCTCGACGGTCGGGGTCCAGTTCAGGATCAGTGGCCTGGGCCAGTGCGTGATGTATGGCGCGGCGGTCGGCAACATCGGCGGCGCGGTAGGCGGCTGAACGCACCAGTGGGTGGTGAAAGCGCATGCGTGGACCGAACTCAATCACTCCCGCGGCTTCGGCTGGCGCCAGGGCGTCGACCGGAATACCCAGTTGCTCGGCCGCGCGGAGAAAGAGGGCAGCATCGCCCAACGGCTCGGCCGCCGCGGCGAGCACCAACAGTCGAGTCGCCGCGGGCAGCGACCGGATGCGCCGGATGAAGCTCTCCTCGATCTGTCCCGCGGACGGGCGAGTGCCGGTGTTGCCGAACCCGCCTGCCAGTTCCGACGCCGAGACGTTACGAGGAACCTCCAGCACGGCCAGCGGAATCCCTCGCGTCTCGGCGACGATTCGGTCGCGCACTCGCTCGTCGAGGCGTCCCACCACCACCGAGTCCAGCAGCTTCCGGGCATCGCTGTCGGACAGGCCTTCGATCAGCAGTTCGGGCAGACCAGTCAGGACGTCGGCACCGCTGTCGCGTATCGCGAACACCAGGGCGATCGGCTCAGCCAGGAGCCGCCGCGCGACGAACCCGAGGGTCTGCACCGACACCTCGTCGAGCCACTGGACGTCGTCGATCACGAAGAGCAGCGGCTGGTGACTGGCGGCGACTGCCATCAGACTCAGTACCGCCAACCCCACCAGGAATCGTTCCGGGGTGGGACCGACGCCACGGCCGAACGCCACCGCGAGCGCCTCTCGCTGCGGTTCCGGGATTTCATCGATGTGGTCCATCAGCGGTGCACACAGTTGCTGCAGGCCGGCGAACGCCAGCTCCATATCGGACTCCACACCGGCCACCCGGGAGATCCGGAAGCCCGCCGACTGCTCCACGGCGTACTCGAGCAGTGCGGTCTTGCCAACGCCCGCCTCGCCGCGGAGTAACAGCACCTGGCCGCTGCCGTCTTTGACGCCGGTCAGCAGGTCGCGGAGTACCGCGCACTCACGGGCGCGCCCCTGCAGTGGCTGCCTGGGCCGATTGGCCGCCATCAGCACCCCCGCGTCCGCTCTTGGGAAACCCAGAAAATTGTCGTGACAACGCTATTTGTCACGCTCTCGAGAGATGATATCCAGTCGCGCGGTGCACTGTGATCCGGCTGTCCGGGGCGTCGCCTAGCGTGGGGACATCGGTGTGCTGACTCCAGGAGGAACAACACGATGAGCGCGGCCAAGCGGCAACAGACCCCGCCGAATGCGGACAGCCATGACCTGATTCGCGTGACTGGCGCCCGCGAGAACAACCTCAAGGACGTCGACCTCGAACTTCCGAAGCGGCGGCTGACAGTGTTCACCGGCGTCTCCGGGTCGGGGAAGAGCTCACTGGTGTTCAGCACGATCGCCGCGGAGTCACAGCGGCTGATCAATGAGACCTACAGTGCATTCGTACAGGGATTCATGCCGACGTTGGCGCGCCCCGACGTCGACGTTCTCGAGGGGTTGACGACGGCGATCATCGTCGACCAGCAACGCATGGGTGCAGATCCTCGGTCCACGGTCGGCACCGCAACCGATACCGGCGCCATGCTGCGGATCCTCTTCAGCCGGCTGGGCACCCCGCATATCGGTTCGCCCCAGGCGTTCTCGTTCAACGTCGCGTCGATCAGCGGCGCGGGCGCGGTCACGATCGAACGTGGTGGCAGGACCGTCAAGGAGCGGCGCGAGTTCAGCCTCACCGGCGGCATGTGTCCGCGGTGTGAGGGCCGTGGCTCGGTCAACGACATCGATCTGTCCGCGCTGTATGACGACGCCAAGTCGCTCAACGAGGGTGCGCTCACGATTCCGGGCTACAGCATGGAGGGTTGGTACGGCCGAATCTACAACGGCTGCGGCTTCTTTGACCCGGACAAGCCGATCCGCAAGTTCATCAAGAAGGAACTGGATGCGCTCCTGTACAAGGAGCCGACCAAGATCAAGGTCGACGGTATCAACCTGACATACGCGGGCTTGATCCCGCAGATCCAGAAGTCGTTCCTGTCCAAGGACGTCGACGCGATGCAACCGCACATCCGCACGTTTGTCGAGCGCGCGGTGACGTTCACGACCTGCCCGGAATGCGACGGCACCCGGCTGTCGGAGGCGGCCCGTTCGTCGAAGATCAACGAGATCAACATCGCCGATGCCAGCGCCATGCAGATCAGCGACCTTGCGCAGTGGGTCACGGAGTTGGATGAGCCCTCGGTTGGGCCCTTGCTCAAGGCGTTGCGCCACACGCTCGACTCATTCGTCGACATCGGCCTGGGCTACCTGTCCCTCGACCGGCCGGCGGGCACGCTGTCGGGTGGAGAGTCGCAGCGGGTCAAGATGATTCGCCACCTCGGATCATCGCTGACCGATGTGACCTACGTGTTCGACGAGCCGACGATCGGGCTGCACCCACACGACATCGCGCGGATGAACGACCTGCTGCTGCGGTTGCGCGACAAGGGCAACACCGTGCTGGTCGTCGAGCACAAGCCCGAGGCCATCGCGATCGCCGATCACGTCGTCGACCTGGGACCGGGCGCCGGCACGGCCGGTGGGCAGGTGGTGTTCGAGGGCACCGTCGATCAACTGCGAAAGAGCGACACCCTCACCGGCCGCCATCTCGACGATCGCGCCGCGCTGAAGGAGACGGTGCGGAAATCGTCGGAGATGTTGAAGGTACGGGGCGCGAACACCCACAACCTGCAGGACGTGGACGTCGACATCCCGCTCGGCGTGCTGGTGGTCGTGACCGGAGTGGCGGGTTCGGGTAAGAGTTCACTGATCCACGGTTCGGTGGCCGGAAAAGACGCGGTGGTGGCGATCGATCAGGCACCGATCCGTGGCTCGCGGAGAAGCAATCCGGCAACGTACACGGGATTACTCGAACCGATCCGCAAGGCGTTCGCGAAGGCCAACGGCGTGAAGCCCGCTCTCTTCAGCGCGAACTCCGAGGGCGCCTGCCCGGTCTGCAAGGGTGCAGGCGTCATCTACCTGGATCTCGCGATCATGGCTGGCGTCGCCAACCCCTGTGAGGAGTGCGAGGGAAAGCGGTTCGACTCCTCGGTACTGGAGTACCAGTTCGGTGGACGCGATATCAGCGAGGTTCTCGCGATGCCCGTGGCCGAGGCGGTGGAGTTCTTCTCCGACGGTGACGCGAAAGTGCCCGCCGCGCACAAGATCCTCGCCCGCCTCGACGACGTCGGGCTGGGCTACCTCACGCTCGGCCAGCCGCTCACCACGCTGTCCGGTGGTGAGCGGCAACGGCTCAAGCTGGCCAGCCACATGGGGGACAGCGGTGAGGTCTACATCCTCGACGAGCCGACGTCGGGCCTGCATCTCGCTGACGTCGAGCACCTCCTCGGCCTACTCGACCGGCTCGTCGACTCCGGCAAGTCGGTGATCGTCATCGAGCACCACCAGGCGGTGATGGCGCACGCCGACTGGATCATCGACCTCGGCCCGGGCGCCGGCCACGACGGGGGCCGCATAGTGTTCGAGGGAACACCCGCCGACCTCATCGCCGATGGCTCGACGCTTACGGGCGAACACCTGGCGGCCTATGTGGGCACCTGATGCCGCGCGTCGTGCGACGTCACCCCTTGTGCGCGATTACCAGGAAGGCCGGAAGCGGTGTGTGCGCCTGCTCGTCGGCCCCGGTATCCGGTGCCGTGGATCCGCCTGACAGCTGTGCGCTAGTGGCATAGAGCTTGGCGGGCCGGATCTCGTCGATCTGCCAGTGCTGCGAAATCTCCTCGCGCAGCACATCCTCAGTGAACTGGGTGGGCCCGGGTCCGTCGTGGTCACCGAACGCGCCAGCGCCGAAGGCCAGGATGTAGAACGACGCGCCCGGAGCGGCCGCGCGGTGCACGGAACGCAGGTAGCCATCGCGCAGCTCGGCGGGCAGCGCGTGCAGGAGTCCGCTGTCGAAGATGGTGGAGAAGCGGCCGTCGAATCCCGTGAACGAGGTGATGTCGGCCTCGATGAACGTCGCGTTGGTCAGACCACGCGCCTGCGCGGTCGCGGTGGCTGCCGCCACCGCCGTGGGCGTCAGGTCGATTCCGGTCACCGTGTGGCCGCGCGCTGCCAGCGCCAAGCCCAGCTCGGCGTACCCGCATCCCGCGTCGAGAACCTCGCCGCGCACGGCGCCCTCCTGATCGATAATCGCGCGGTACTCGGGCTGCGGCTCGCCGATATTCCAGGCCGGTGCCTGCTCCTGGCGGTATGCGAGGTCCCAGTCGATGCTGTGTGTCATTGCGCGTTTTCCTATTCTCTGACGCTTCCGCCGGGCGGCCGCTTGGCTAGATCGTTCAGTTTCAAACTACATTAACGAAGCGCACGTTACGTGCTATTCCCAACGAGAGTGGCTGAGCAGGGAACGTCCGAATGGGATAGACTTCAAATTTAAATCATCCGTCTGAGAAGGGGGTGGCCCCGGGTGGCCGGAAGACTATCTGCGGCAGAGGAGCGGGCCTGGGGTCCGTTCATTGAGGGCAGCCTGCGACTGGAGACCAGGCTTGACGAGCGCCTTCGTGCCAGTGCGGGACTGTCCCTGATCGACTATCACCTCCTGATGGTGCTTTCCAGCGCCCCGCAGCATCGGTTGCGCATGAGTGAGCTCGCTGACCGCATGGTGTTCTCTCGCAGTCGGATCACCTATCAGATCGACTCGATGGCCAAGCGCGGGCTCGTTGTCCGCGAGCCGGCCCCCGAGGACGGTCGCGGCTACCGTGCGGTGCTCACCGCCACCGGCGTGGAGACGCTTCGGCAGGCGGCGCCCCACCACGCGGAATCGGTGAAGGAGTTGTTCCTCGATCACCTCGAGGAAGACGAACTGCACTGTATTGAACGGATTTTCACCAGACTGCGTGATCAGGAGAAATCAGACGAGATGAGGGGATCATCATGACGTTCACGCCCGCTGAACTGGCCTACCTGCGCGAGCAGCCCATCGGACGGCTGTGCACGATCGGACCGGCGGGTGACCCGCAGATTCGACCGGTCGGGGTCCACCTCGGCCCAGACGGCGCGACCATCGACATCGTCGGGCACGCCCTGGCGAACACTCAGAAGTGGCGCAACGTGATTCGCAACCCGCGGGTGGCGTTCATCGTCGACAACGTGATCTCCGTGAAGCCTCCGAAGGCGCACGGCATCGAGATACGGGGTGTGGGGACGGTGCTGCCGGGGGAGGGCACCACCGAGGGCGGCCTATCGGGTGACATCGTCCGGATCACGCCGCGACGAGTGGTGGCGTGGGGCCTGGATGGCGATGCGACCACGGCACGGGACTTCGAGGGTTCGGCCAGCTAGGACAACCCCGCGATCACCTAGCCGTGTGGTGCGGCCGCGGCGACGAGTCGGTCGGCAAGCTCGGCCGGATGCGACAGCATGGCCATGTGCCCGCCGGGGGTCGTCATGGGTTCGATCCCGAGCCGGTCGGCGACGACCCCGCGCATGAACTCCTCCGGGAAGAAACGGTCGTCACGGAAGAGCACGAAGCTCGTCGGGAGCTGGGGGAGTGCTGCCGCAGGCCACGGTTTCAGCGAAGGCGTGTCTGACTGAGCGCGTTCGACCTGTTCGGCAATCACCGCGGCGTCAACACCGTTGTAGAACACTGCGTCCATGTCGTCGGGGTCGTATCCGCCCACCGCGGCGGCGGCGCGTTGTGCGTCGTCGCACCCGGTGGCACTCCACCAGTCGCCCGGACGTTCGCCGGGGCGGGGGAGCATCGCCGAGACGTAGATCAGTGCAGACGCATTGACCCGCGAGCAGGCGAGCGCTCCGGTGAAGCCGCCAAAGGAATGGGCGACGACGACAGGCCGCGGGTCATCGCTGTGGTGCTGGCTGGCGACGGCATCGGCGTAGTCGTTGAGGTCAGCCGAATCGTCCTCGCAGGGAAGGTCAACGGCGATGCCGCGGTGCCCACGATGGGCCAACTCGGCCACGAGGAACCGCCAGTACGAGGGGTCGGAACCGCCGCCGGGGACCAGCAGGAAGGTCGTCATCTAGTAGCGCTCCCGTGTTTCGACGCGTAACGCAGCAGGACCGTGCCGCACGGGAAGGTGCGGTTCTCCAACAGTCGCAGCGAGATCCATGACGGCAGGGTCGGGAAGAACGGGGTGCCGCCGCCCACGGCGGTGGGCGCGACCACCATCCGGTACTCATCCACCAGTCCGGCCTGCACGATCGGTGCGGCCAGCGTCGCACCGGCCACCTCGAGGTTGCCGTCGGTTTCGGCTTTCAGCTTCGTCACCACCTCGACCGGGTCGCCGCGTTCCAGGCGGGAGTTCCAGTCGACGGACTCCAGGGTGCGCGAGAACACGACCTTGGGCATCTCGCACCAGACGCGGGCGTAGTCGACGATCATAGGGGTGGCGTCCGGAGCCTTGTCGGCGGTCGGCCAGTACGCGGACATCAGTTCGTAGAGCCGCCGGCCGTAGAACGACAGCGCGGTGTCCCGCTCGAAGTCGTTCCAGTACTGGTGCAGTTCCTCGCTCGGGTCGGACCAGTCGATGTTGCCTTGTGCGTCGGCGATGTACCCGTCCACCGACACGTTGAAGCCATAGATGAGTTTGCCCATACAGATCAGACTGCACCGGAGAGCGAAACTCATCGCGACGCCACACGGGAGATTGTTCAAATCCTCATCGATGCGCGAGCGACAGATCGCCGAGGAGGACCGCTGCTGGCGAAATGGTGGGCGCCGGGCGACATCTCGGCGACGCCCGGCCACCGGCGGCGCTCACTACATGGGTGCCGGTGGTTGGGTCAGTCGGCTGACCGCAAACGCTGCGGCCTGATCAACCATCCCGTTGACCGCGTACTGCCCGTGCGCGCCGTTGATGCCGGGCACTGGATCGCCCGAGCAGACATTGTCACCGGGGGCGCAGAACTCAAGAGACTTTGCGGTGTACATCGGTCCGACATCGACTGCCGGTGCGCCATACTTCACCAGCGATTGGCCCGCCGGTGTCCCGAAAAGCACCACAGCATCGACGTGTTCGGCAGCGTCGGCCGATATCGAGGGCGCAGACCCGGCCGCCAGCCCAGCGGGCAGACCTGACGTGACGAAGGCCGTGACGACGGCTCCCTGCGAGTACCCACCGAGGATCATCCGGGTCTGTGGGCACACCGACGTGACGCCCTGCACGTGGTTGGCTTCATCTCGCACGCCGTCTACGACGTTCATCGTGAACGCCTGACCGTCGGTGAAATTGCTGCTGGCGGGATAGTTGACTCCATACCCGCCGACGGTGCGAGGGAATGCCTGCGCCCGAAGGGAGTCGATGAATCGCTGACCTACCGCTCCGAGTCCGGGCTGCTCTCCGGTGCCTCTCGCGAACGCAACGCCGATGTCCGGGCACGGTTGTGCGGTGCCAGTCGGGGCCACCGCGGACAGACCTGCCACGGTTAGGACAATCGCCACGACCAGGCGGTGGACGGTCGGCGGACCAGAGATCACTTCTGCCTCCCCAGGAGAAGCTCATGCGCGGCCGGTTGTCACCCCACGCACCGATCGGCTCGTTGCCGAGGCAACATTGATCAGCGTAGGTGGATCGATGGTTCGTCGGGCTAAAACCGGTCGCGGGCGGCGGAAACGTCGATGACCTCCGCGGCCTCATCTCGGCGCAGCGGCAGACGCCCACGGGTGCCGGCGTGGTATCCAGGCCGGCACATTGCGGCGATACTCCTCGTACTCTTCGCCGCACTGCCGAACCAGCGTCGGTTCTTCGTACCAGTGCACAAATGACGCCGTCACGATCCATCCCGCCGCGGCATACAGCAGCAGCCAGGCATTGGTGAACAGCAATGCCTGGCCGACGATGGCCGTGAGTAGCCCGACGTACATCGGGTTGCGGACCCATCGGTTGAATCCGGTGACCACCAGGTGTTCGGTCGGAGTGATCGGCGCCGGCGTGCCGCCCGCCTTCGTGAACTCGATGAACGCATGCACCGGTGGGATCAGCCCGATCACGATCAGCAGCGCGCCGACGATCTGAACGATGCGCCACAGCGGGCCGGCCGTCGGAATGTCCCAATCGGTGATCAGCCAGGGCAGCAGACCCACCACGGTGCCCGGTGCCACCACAAAGAACACGGCCGAGCCGACTGCGGCTGGTAGTCGTCGCATTGACTGTTCTCCCGTCCGGTCGGGTAATCCAGTCTGCTCCATGTTGAAAAAATCGGTTGGCAGCCAATGGCGATCGCTGCTACTTTCCCGTGACCGTGCAAGTGAACGAGGAGGTGGTACCCGTGAACGTATCGACGTGGGTGCTCCTCCTCGGGGACACGGTCGGGCGATAGGTCGTCCGGGAGCGCCGTTCAACGAGCTCTCCCGAAAGGCACGACCATGCACTTCACTTCTAGTCAACGCCTCGATGGCGGCAGCCTCGAACGCGAGTTCACCCTCGGCGGTGTCCCAGGCATCCTGTGGACGCCAGCATCCTCGCCAGCGCCGCTGGTCCTGCTCGGCCACCCCGGTGGACTGCGCAGGATGTACCCACGGCTTGCGGGCCGAGCCCGGCAGTTATCGACCAACGGCATCGCCGCAGCCACCATCGAGCTCCCTGGGAGCGGTGACCGCCCCCGATCGGCCGACGCAGAGCGGGCCCGCGCCGATCTGCATCGGGCGCTGGCGGCGGGGGAGCCGGTCGACGAGATCGTCGACCGGCTTGTCATCCCCTTGGTCGAGAAGGCGGTCCCGGAATGGCAGTCGACCATCGACGCGCTCCTGTCACTGCCCGAGGTCAGCGGTCCGATCGGATACTCGGGCGGGGTGATCGCCATCGGCGTCCGGCTGCTGGTGGTCGAATCGCGCATCACGGCCGCCGGCCTCTTCGCCGGGAGTTTCGTGCCCCGGTCCATGTTCGACGAGGCCCGCCAGGTGACGATTCCGCTGCACGTCCTGCTGCAGTGGGACGACGAGGGAAACGACCGGCAGCTGGCACTGGACCTGTTCGACGCCTTCGGCTCGCAGGAGAAGACGCTGCACGCCAACATGGGCGGGCACACCGGTGTCCCGCAGTTCGCGGGGGACGACGCGGCCCGCTTCTTCACCCGGCACCTGACGTGAGGCCAGGGCCGACAGGGGTGCAGCGTGGGCGCTAACGGGCCATCGGTCGGCCGTCCGGCTCCATAATTTGTCAGGGCTGCATCGCTTGCGGTGGAACAGCGAGGAGATCGACGTGGTGATCAGGCGAAGGATCCTGCTGTCGGGTGTTGCCGCGGCCCGCGCACTGCTGGCGGCAGGGTGCGCTGGCCGCGGGCCGTCGGATCAGCCACCGCGTGGTGACGGCGGCGAAGATCAGCGGACCCTGGCGGATGCCGGAGGAGGGGGATCCGCACAAGCGGACCTGGATGGCTTTCGGTGCGAGCGAAACGATTTGGGGTGCGGCGCTGCTTCCCGAGGTTCGCCGCAATCTGGCGACCATTGCGCGGACGATCGCACAGTTCGAGCCGGTCTCGATGCTGGTCCGCTCGGAGGACTTCGATCACGATGCCGGGGTCGCTGACTTCGTCGCCGCTCGCGCGGGCGTGGAATCGTTGCCCACCGATCTCGTGCTCGAGGGCGGTGGCATCGAGGTGGATGGCGAGGGTACCGCGCTGATCACCGAGAGTTGTGTCCTCAACCCCAACCGCAATCCGGGATGGTCGAAGGCCGATGTCGAGGCCGAGTTGGGGCCGCTGCTGGGACTCGACAAGATCATCTGGCTGCCCGGCATTGCGGGCCGGGACATCACCGACGGCCACACCGACTTCTATGCGCGTTTCGCTCGGCCCGGCGTGGTCGTCGCCGGATTGGACCCGGACCCCGAATCGTGGGATTACGACGTGACGGTGCGCCATCTCGACCTCCTCAAGTCGGCGACGGACGCCAAGGGGCGCCCGCTCGAGGTCGTCGTCCTCGAAGCGCCCGGCCGTGTCCGGCCGGAGTACGAATCGGATGACTTCGCCGCCGGCTACATCAACTTCTACGTCTGCAACGGCGCCGTGATCGCCGCCGAGTTCGGCGACCCGGAGACCGATCACGCGGCCAATCACGAACTGCAGCGGCTCTTCCCGGATCGCCGGGTTGTGCAGATAAACATCGACGGCATCGCGGCCGGCGGCGGTGGTATCCACTGCACCACCCAACAGGAGCCGGCCGACTAAGCCGGTAATGCCTCAGTTTGGATCGGCCGCGGTGCCTCCGGTCAGCTGCGTCGAGGACGGGCGCCTCCGCCATGGACGATATCGGCTCGTTCGGGGTCCCATCGATTGCGGAACACCACGTCTGCGATGGGCCGCCGACGAACCGGACCGTGGCGGCCACGGGGCCAGCCGACGACAACATGTCCCGCGAGGAACCACTCGTCGGGAACGCCAACCGCCTCGCGGAGCACCTGCTCGCCGTCATAGGACGCCCAGCTCGTGAAGCAAGCCCCCAGGCCCTGGGCTCGCGCCGCGAGATGAAAGTTCTGCATCGCCGGGTAGATGGACCCCGCCTGTAGGTACTCGGAGGCGAACCCAGTCTTGAACGCGGTGAACAGGACTGAGGTGTACTCGCCGGCGCGATCGTGCAATTCGTAGGTGGCGCGGTTGTTGCGCGCAGCTCGCCCCTGATCGTCGTCGGCGGGCCTGCTCATCCCGTAAATCGTCTCGATGGTCTCGAGCGCCTTCCCTGCTGCTGTGGCGACGGCGCTCCGCTGCTCGGGCGCGTCGAGGACGATGAAGCGCCAAAGTTGTGCATTCGCCCCGTTTGGCGCCCACGTCGCTGCTTCGAGGCAGCGTTCGAGTGTCTTGGCGTCGACGGGTTCGTCGGTGAACCGGCGGATCGATCGCGCGGTGGAGAGTGCTTCCCAGACGTCATTGGTCGGATGAGGCATGTCATTGGTGTACTCGACACCCGCTGGGATGTCGAGCCTTTGCGCGGCCGAGACGACGCGCCTTCATGCCTGACGAGTGCGCTCACCGGCCATCACGCCAGCGAGCTATATGAGCCTCAGAGGATCTGTCGTTTGATGTGTGCGGGACTGGAGGTGTGGACCGTGATCGACATGCGGTCGAATCGGTAGTACTCCAAGCTGTGTTCGAACGGCTCTCCGGACTCGAGCAGAGCGGTGCGTCGCACGACGAGCAACGGTGCGCCTACCGGCAACTCGAGTGTGGCAGCCTGCCTGGCGTCGGCAGCCGCAGCAGTGATGGTTTCCGTTGCCATTCCACGCTTTATCTCGTAGCGGGACTCGAGAAGGTCGTAGAGTGAGCCGACGAGGGACTGATCAAGTAGGCCCGGGAACATCTCGGCGGAGACGAACACAGTCTCGACGCTCAACGGCAGACCTGCAGCGAAGCGGGCCCGCTCGATCTCATAGAGATGAGCGTCGTCGGTCACCTGAAGCTCATGGGCGACCTCACCTTCTGCGCGCACCACGCGTGTGCCCAAGACCGTCGTGCCGGTCTCGAGGCCCTGTGCCCGTAGGTATTCAGGTAGCCCAACGAGGTGGTCGAGGTCGCGCACCAGCTTGCGCGGCGCCACGAAGACGCCGCCATTTCGGCCGTGTGTGCGCAGAATCAAACTCTCGGACTCCAACTCCTCGAGCGCCTTGCGAACCACCCATCGTGTCACGCCGTAGCGGGCGGCGAGTTCACGCTCGGCACCGATTCGGGTGCCGGGCTCCAAGCCGCCGTCGCCGATGGCCGCTCTGACCTCTGCTGCCAGATCCGCAACAGCACCGTCATTACCGCCAGTGTCCGCTGTGGATGTCCGCGCTGACATTGCTGCACCTCCCGAGTCCGTTGTACGACACTAGCGAATCGGTCACTGAAATGGTCGGATCATGGGCGCACATTTCCCAGGAAGGCGCCCGACAGGTATCGATCTGCAACCTCGCATGTGGCGATCGTGTACGAGTCGCCCAACTCATGAGCCAGGTCGGCTTCGGGATGGCTGCCGAGCCAGGCCAGCAGGTGCAGCCGTCGGAGAAAGACGAGGTGCGGGATTGCCGCAAGATCCTCGGCGCCCAACGCCCGCTCCTGGGTGTATCCGCCCAGCCAGGCTTCGACGACCTGGTCGACGTGGGGCAGGTGCTCGATGAGTGTGGTCGAACTGCACAGATCCCAGAGATACCAACTGAATCCGGAGTCGTCGAAGTCGATAACCCAGACTTCATCGTCAGGGCCCTTGAGAAGGTTGGCAGCCCGCAAGTCACAGTGCACGAGCCCGCCGTGGGAGTCGGCCGGGTACGTCGCGAGGTTGCGTCGGACCTCGGATTCGGCACGACGGAGCAACGCAGCGCGTTCTGGATTGACCTCCGGGCCATGTGCCCACTGACCCCAGATTGCCTGCGGCCCCAGGACGCCTTCAAGATCCCAATGAGGTCGGGTGAACCACGATGGCCGAGCCCAACCCTCGACGTGCCTGTGCAGCAGGGCGGCTGTGCGGCCTACGAGTGCATAGGTTCGCAGGTCGTCGGATACAGGCTCGGTGCCCTCGACGTGCTCGAACAGCGCACAAGCCCGGGTGACGCCTCCGGCCTCGACAAGATGGAATGCCTCGCCGGTGCGGGTGCGTTGGATCGCAGGCGTGCGCACGACGTCCCCACTCCGGAGGACATCGATCCATGCGAGCTCCGATCTGATCGCATCAACGCTCTGGTTGTCGTGGCGATAAACCCGGAGCACGCCAACAGGGCGTCCATCCTCAACCAGGAACGTGGCGTTCTCGGAGGTGCTGATGAGTCGGGTGTGCGCTGAAGACGGGAGCTCGTAGGCGGTCAGTGCGCATTCGGCGAAGACATCCTCGCCGATGCGAGCCAGGCCAGCGATGCTCTGCTGGCTGGGTTCTGTGTTCGTGGCACTCATTCCCTGCATTCCTTTCGGAGACTGTAGAACTTCTCTCGAACTCATCGTCGCTACGGCAGAGGGTCTGCGACCACGGTTCGCGGTTCGGCAGCTTGATCGGCGTCGCCATCGATGTGCAAGGCGCGCTCCACCCGCGCGGCGTCATGATCGACCTGGCCCCGTGTCATCGCGTACTGCTCTTCAGGCGAGAGGACTAGGCGCTTGCGACCCACCAGGGCGAAGTACAGGACCGCCAGCAGATAGGCAATCGCAATGCCGACCACTCCCGCGCGGTTGGCCGGGTTCCAGAACAGCGCGATGCCCATCATGAGAGCAAGGACGCACGACACGACGGCGCCAGGCATGCCCAGCCGGCTTACGAACGGCCGCTCCACATTGGGCATCGCCCTACGCAGCAGGATGAACGAGATCGCCTGCATGACATAGGCAATCACTGCGCCGAACACCGACATGGACAGCAGTGCGGCGCCCACTGATCCGCTCCCGAAGTAGTACAGCAGTGCGGCCAGCCCATAGCCGACCACCGAACCCGCGATCAACCCGGCGTGCGGTGTGTGCCGCTTGCCGTGCGTCACCGACAGCACGGTCGGGTAGTAGCCAGCACGTGAGAGCGAGTAGATGTTGCGCCCAAAGGCGAAGATGACGCCGTGAAAACTCGAGATCAGGCCGATCACAGCGAGCAACGCCAGAACGGGAGCTGCGACCGACCCGAAGATGGTGGTGAAACCCTCGTTGAGCGGTTCGGCTGACTCGCCGACGACGGCTGCGCCCGGAGCGGTACCGGCGCTCAGGGTGACGGTGAGAACCGCCATGACGGTCAGCGTGAGCATGCCAAGCATGGTGGCGCGGGGGATTGCTCGGCCGGGGACATTCGCTTCCTCGGCAGTCAGAGGAAGGCTCTCGATCGCCAGAAACAGCCACGCAGCGAAGGGAATCGCGAAGAACACGCCTTCGATGCCGTTCGGGAACCATGCGTTGCCGCCAGGGTGGACCGCGACGCTGAGCGCGTTCTGCAGGTCGAAATGGGGGATGGCGCCGATCCAGAACACGGCCAGGACTGTCAGTGACACCAGCGCCATCCCCAACGCGAACCGCATGGCCTGCTCGACACCGGCGATGTTGATCAATACGAAGATCCCGTAGAAGATCAGCCACCACACGGGTTGGGGGAGATGCAGTCCGACTGTGGACTCTGCGATTCCGGAGACATACCCGCCGATCCCCACCACCACGGTTGCCGACGCACCGACATAGACGATCGTCTCGGCGACACCGGTGATGAAGCCGCCCCACGGACCCATTGCCGAGCGACCGAAGCTATACGCGCCGCCGGTGTGGGGCATCGCCGATGACATCTCGGCCACGCACAGCGTCAGGGTCATGTAGAGCGCGAATGCGACGACCACCGCGACCAGCATTCCGCCGAACCCTCCGGCGGTGAGTCCGAAGTTCCACCCGAAGAAGTTGCCCGACACAACCGTGGCGATCGCCAGGCCCCAGAGCGTGCCGACACCTGCGTATCGACGAAGCTGGCGTTTCTCGAAGTAGCCCCGCTCGGCGTGGCGGTACGTCACCCCCTGCGGATCCTTCGCATCGGCCATATCGATACTCCTCAGTCGTCATGGGGACGGTCGACCAACCGATAGCCGACCAAATAACGACCTCAATACTTAACGGTTGGCGATGGCTGTGTCAAGCATCACTCTGAGTGCCCTAGGGGGGAGTGGAGCGAAGGCGTGATCTCAGCTGCGTGCGCAGCGCCTGGCAATCGCGGCCGGGTTTGTCAGACGTCACCCATGCGGCCAACATGGCTCGTGGGAAACGGATTTGGGGGAGTGAACCGCTATTGCCGCTGGAGCCAAGAGCGCCGGGGGGAGGGCGCGCAGGAACGGTGCGTCGCGCGAGCTGCCGAACGTCGACTTTGGCATTGGGCGGACTGAACCCAGCTGGTGGTTCAACCAGTCTTACGATTTGGTCGTCAACACAGGGGAGCGGTGTGGGTGGGGCGGTCGATCGCGCCTATGCAGACCCGTTGGTCGGGCCGATCAGCTCACACAGTTCTTCCATCACCATGCGACGGAGTTCCTCGCGCCCGTAGGTACCACCGCTGGCGGCGACACCCGGCGATGAGTTCTGTCGCCGTGCCGCAGGCTCTCGCACCCGTGCGGTGGAGCCGAGATACCGCGCGACATGATCGAATTCGGCGAGGAATCGATCAACGTCGGACTGGTCGAAGACAAGGGGAGGCCTGACCTTGATGACGTTTCCGAACTGTCCGGCCGTGCTCGTCAGAACCTTGCGCTTGCGGAGCTCGTTGACGAACGTGGCTGCCGTCTGAGGGTCGGGGACCTTGGTGTCGAGGCTGCCGACGAACTCGACGCCGAGATACATTCCGGCACCTCGGACGTCGGCAGGCATGTGGTTCCGAGCCAGGATCTCGCGCATGCCATCAAGGAGCTGTGTGCCCTTGTCGTGAGCGTTGGTGATGAGATCCTCGTCGCGGATGATGTCGAGGACAGCGTGTGCTGCAGCCACTGGCGCGTTCTCACCGCCAAAGGTGTTGAAGTAAGCGACGTTCTGTCCGAAGGTGTCCACGACCGACCTCTTGGCGACGACACCGGCGATGGGCATGCCGTTGCCCATTGGCTTGCCCATGGTGATGATGTCGGGAACGATGTTGCTTCGCTGATACCCCCACATCGCCGCACCGGTGCGGCCAAATCCCGGCTGGACCTCATCGCTGATGAACAGGCCGCCGGCCTTGTGGACGACCTCGATCGCCGATGCGAGAACTCCGGTGTCGGGATAGATGCCGTCCGAGGAGAAGAGACTGTCGACGACGAACGCAGCCAGTTTGACGCCGTGCCGCCGTAGATCGTCGATCGCGGCTTGGATGTGGCCTGCGAACCACTCCGCAATGTCCTGATGGGACTGTCGGAACGTGTCGGGCGCCGGCACTAGGCGAACGTCGGGGGCAAGAACGGTGCCCGCACCTGACGAGGGAGACCACGACGCCACGTCACGGGTGCACCCGTGGTACGCGTAGTCCGTCACGATGACGCCCGTCCCGCCCGTGGTCTGCCGCGCCATGCGCACCGCGAGGTCATTCGCTTCAGAGCCGGTACAGGTGAACATGACGTTCTCGAGCGCGTCGTCGTGAACGGACACCAACTGCTCGGCGTACTCGATGATGTCGCGTTGCAGGTACCGAGTGTTCGTGTTGATCATCCGCAGTTGACGCGTGACGGCATCGACGACGCGCGGGTGGTTGTGCCCGACGCTCGCCACGTTGTTGTAGGCGTCCAGATACTCGTCGCCGTGAACGTCGATGATCTTCGTGCCCGTCGCACGAACCGGCTGAAACGGCATCTCGTAGGACAGCCTGTAGGCAGAACCCATGACCCGCTGACGTCTCTCGACCAGACCCTTCGTCTCGGCATCGAGGCCCATCTGGTCACCAGGTGAAAAGGTGTTGAGCGCGATCACTTCGACGGGACGCGGAGTTTGGTCGCTGCGTTGGGTCATCGGGAAATCACTCTCCTGTAGATGGACCAGCGTGCTGTCAACCAATTGACCGGACATCTGCGTCTGGTCGGTCCGACGAAGGCTGCCAGTCGTCCGTTGACGGTGGCACGAGCGCGGATCTAAATGGTTGTTAAACGGTCCGCCCAAATCTATCGAACAGGTCGTGGGGTGTCAAGAAGCTCGCGGCGTGCCCGGCTAACCACTGGATCACGGGCGTCGCGGAAGAACTCCTCCCTGCCAGCCCTTGCGGAGAAGGAGTTGTTTGAATACTCTTCAAACAACTTTTGAGAGGGGAGTGCGCTGAGTACTCGACCGCTTTTCTATTGCCTTGCGCAGCACCCGCCCGTCACGAGCCTCGAGGCCTTTCGGGATGAGGTGCGCCAACTGTGCGCGGACTATCCCGCGGCGAGACTTGTCGTGTTCCCCGAGATGCATCTCTGTGGGGGAATGCCCAACGCACCGCTCCCTGAAGCCGAGCCGTACATCGAGAGCGCCGGCGGGCCGCGGGATCGAGCGCTCGAGCAGCTCGCACGAGAGCACCAGATCTGGCTGATCCCGGGCAGTGTGTTCGAGCGCGCGGAGGACGGCACGGTAGCCAACACTGTCTCGGCCTACTCACCCGAGGGGCACAGGGTCGCGACATATCGCAAGGTGTTCCCCTGGCAGCCATATGAAAGAACCTCGCCCGGAGGCGAATTCACGGTGTTCCGTCTCGGCGAGTACGGAACCGTCGGGCTGTCCATCTGCTACGACATCTGGTTTCCCGAACACGGTCGACAACTGGCCTGGCTGGGAGCGGATGCCATCATCAATGTCGCCCGGACGACGACCTCAGATCGTGCGCAGGAACTCATTCTCCTGCAGGCGACCGCGATCGCGAATCAGGTTGCGGTCCTTTCTGTGAACGCTCCGGCACCGGGTGGACGCGGGCAGAGCATCGCCTACGACGCCGAAGGGCGGCTTCGGGTACGCAGCGTCGATGCGTCGACGGAAACCCTCAGCGACGTACTCGATCTCTCGGAGTCGTCGCGGGTGCAGCGCGATGGAACGGCCGGCCTCAATCGAGTCTGGTCCCAACTCGACACCACGACCACCAGCCTTCCGATGTACCGCGGTGGGCGCATCCAACCTCGCCAGTCCTGAGCGAGCAGCCTTGTTCGAATTCCCAGATGCAAAGGAGCATCATGTCATTGACCAGTAGCGAAGTCGCGGTGAAGCCACCGCAATCCCGATTGGGATTGTCGTCTCTTGTGTTGTTCGGAATCGCCTACATGGCTCCGGCGGTCGTGCTCGCCACGTTCGGAATCATCTCGGAAGTCAGTTCTGGTACGTCGTCGGGAAGCTACATGCTCGCCACGGTGGCGATGCTCCTGACTGCGATCAGCTACGCCACGATGTCGGCGAGGTTCGCGCTCTCCGGTTCGGCCTACAGTTACGTCCGGAAGACGCTGGGGGCACACACAGGGTTCATGGCGGGCTGGGTCTTGATCCTCGACTACTTCTTCCTGCCGATGGTCATTTTCCTCATCAGTGGTTCGTTTCTCAGCGCACAGTTCGAGGCAGTGCCGTTCTGGGTCTGGATCGTGGCACAGGTGCTCATCGTCTCGGTCGTCAATGTGCTGGGCATTCGGGTGGCTGACAAGGCAAACCTCCTGCTTCTGAGTTTCGTTGCCCTGGTTCTGATCTGCTTCGTCGCACTGTCCCTGAGAACCGCTGCGAGCGACGGCGGAGCGTCGGTTCTCAGCCCATTCTGGAACATGGACAGCTCACTGGCGGGAGTCGCGGCGGGCGCGGCGATCGCGTGCTACTCGTTCCTCGGTTTCGACGCGATCACGACCCTGACCGGCGAGGCAAGGGACCCGCGACGCTTGATCCCACGTGCGATCGTCATCGCAACACTGGCGATGGGACTGATCTTCACCGTGGTCAGTTTCGCCGCCGAGCTGGTTCTCCCGCTGACCGTCGTCAACGACGCGGATTCGGCAGCGTTCGACATCGCGGCCCAAGCCGGTGGGAATCTTCTATCGGCAACGATCGTCGCAGCGCTCGTGATCGGAGGGTTCGCGTCGTCGATTGCCGCGCAGGCGGGTGGCTCGCGGTTGCTGCTCACTATGGGACGTGACGGAGTTCTGCCGAAGAAGTTCTTCGGATACCGCCATCCCAAATTCGGAACTCCGGTTCTGAACATCGCCCTGATCGGTGCCGTCGGACTGTTTGCTACCCAGATGACGCTGACCACATCGACGTCGTTCATCAACTTCGGTGCGTTCACGGCGTTCACCGCTGTGAACCTGGGCGTGCTGGTGCTCCTGCTCCGTGACAAGGAGAGTGGACCCGCCCGTTGGGCGCGTGTCCTGCTCGCAGGTGCCGCCATCGCCATCACCGTCTACTTCCTGATGAGCCTGGACACCCACGCGGTCACGCTCGGGGCCGGCTGGCTGGTCGCCGGTCTGGTCTACCTCGTCGTCCTCACACGCGGCTTCTCGCGTCCGCCGCCGGAGATCACCTCAGAAGCAGGCTGATTCGATGCCGACCCCGCTGCGATAGACTGCCCGTCAGTAGTCACAGGGAAGGTCGCGGCATGGCTCGCCCGAGTAACCAGAAGAAGCGACGCGCGGAGATCGTGGCCGCCGCCACTGCGGCGGTCCACAAGCACGGTGCCGCCGGGATCAACCTCAAACGCATCGCCGAAGCCGCAGACATGTCGTCGGCGTTGTTGCTGTACTACTACTCGGATGCCAACGACATTCTCGCCGAGGTGTATCGGTCCGCGACCAAGCAGTTCCTCGATGAGAGAGAGCGACTGGTCGCGAAAGAGACGCTCCCGCTGACGATGCTCAGCCGGTGCATCGCATTGGGCACCCCCTATCCGGGAAAGCGTCGTGAAGCGGCGCGGATTCTCTACGAAGTCGCTCCGGTGATCGTGGACGAACCCACCGCGGCGAGTTGGAGCCGGCACTTCTTCAGTGGCCAGGCCGAGCTGTACCAGAGAATCGTCGAGGCGGGGATCGCCAGCGGCGACTTCTCTCCGCTGCTTCCTCCCGCCAAGATCGCCACTGCCATGGTGGCCCTCGAAGACGGCCTCGCCATACACGCGATGACGGGTCTGTTGACTCCCGAGGAAGTCGAGGCGGATCTGCTCGCGCATGCCGAGGCGCTGCTGTGCATCGCCTCACCCGGATGGGCCGATCGCGCCGATGAAGACAGTGAGAACCCAAGCCTCTCGGTTTAGGCGCGGTCCCTCCGGTCAGCTGCGTCGGGGACGGGCGCCTCCGCCGTGGACGATGTCGGCTCGTTGGGGTCCCACTGATTGCGGAACACCACATCTTCGATGGGCCGCCGACGAACCGGACCGTGGTGTCCACGGGGCCAGCCGACGACGACATGTCCTGCGAGGAACCATTCGTCGGGAATGCCAACCGCCTCGCGGAGCACCTGCTCGCCGTCGTAGGACACCCAACTCGTGAAGCAAGCCCCGAGTCCTTGAGCACGCGCCGCGAGGTGGAAGTTCTGCATCGCCGGGTAGATGGATCCCGCCCGTAGGTACTCGGAGGCGAACTCAGTCTTGAACGCGGTGAACAGGACGGAGGTGTACTCGCCAGCGCGATCGTGCAATTCGTAGGTGGCGCGGTTGTTACGCGCTGCACGACCTTGATCGTCGTCGGCGGGCCTGTGCATCCCATAGATCGTCTCGATGGTGTCGGGCGCCTTCGCGGCTGCAGTGGCGACGGCGCTGCGCTGCTCGGGCGCGTCGAGGACGATGAACCGCCAGGCGACGATCCGATGCTGATGACGGCGACAGGTGTGGAACGGGTCACGCAAACCCTCGATCATCCACTGTCAGGCACAGAAGTCGCTGCGCGTGAAGTGATCGCGCATCACGTTCTGACTCCCTATCAATACCAGCAGCGCGAAGACGCCTCAGACGAGCTGCGCAACCGGGGGCTGGGCGACGTCATGTGCCGGCACTGCGGGGTGCAGCGTTGACCAGTCGCCCATGGGAGACGAGCGACGCGGACTGTTTGAGCACCTCTGTGCGAACGCTGATTTCGTAGGCGGCGATCGGGCCCGCCGCGGCGAAGCGGCCGGAGAGGTAGCGGTACAGATCCTGCTCGTCGCGGCACAGCGCGATGGCCATGAGGTTACGCGGCCCGGTGACGGCTGCGACGAAGACGATTTCGTCGTGTGCGGCGAGCTCGGAACCGACGGTATGGGTGTGTTCGGGCGGGAGGGTCAGCCACAGGATTGCGTTGATGTGGTAGCCGAGGCGCTCGGGAAGAATATCGACGTCATAGCGAAGCGTGCGTGATGTCTGCAGGACCGCCAGATGCCTCGCGACCCGCGCCACGGACCAGCCGGTGGCTCTGGCCAATTCGGCGTGCGACGCCCGTCCGTCGTCGGCCAGTACTTCGAGCAGACGCATGTCGTCCCCCGTGGGGGCCGCCGGTGTGCTGTGCGTGGGCGTCTCGCGGCCCTGGCCGGCGATGATCTGTCGGGCCTGGGCGGGAGTGAGCTTGTCGCCGTACCCGGTCCAGACCGTTGTCGTCGGGTCACCGAAGCTGTGCAGCATGAGGTCAACACTGATGTCTAGAACCGCTGTCGATCGCGGAAGCTGTTGCAGCAGAGCCTTATTACGGTATCCGTCACGGGCGGTCAGGATGGTGCAGAACAGTTCGGTCCCGCCCGACTGAATACTGACGTACCCGACGTCCGGTCGGCGGATGAGTGCGTCGCTCAGCGCGCCGACGCGGTCAGGCCTGATCCGGATACGCGCGACCCACTGGGCGTCACCTACGAGGTGGGCGTTGAGCATTCCCGCGACCCGCAGCACTCCGTCGCGACGCAGCTGGTGGTAGCGGCGGGAGACGGTCTGCTCTGAGAGGCGGGTGACCTCGGCGATACGGCGGAAGGACACCCGCGGATTGAGCTGCAGTGCGTGCAGTATCAAACCATCGGACGGTCGTGCCATGAGGAAAAGTATCCACTACTGAGCCGCAGACTAACGAAATCACCACAGGTCTTGATCATCATGCGTTGATCCGGTGCGTGCATTGCGACGCTATGGGGGTTGTCCGACACGGCCATCGTGGCCGCGATCGAGTCGGGCTCGGACCACATCGACGACAGGAGTCAGCCCCATGCCACCACCCGAAACCGTCGCCTGCCCCAGACCTGCTCTGCTCCTCATCCACGGTGCATGGCATGGACCATGGTGCTGGGAAGATCTCATCCCGGTCTTGTCCACCAGAGGATGGCGCGCACAGACCGTGGATCTTCCTTCAGGCCTCGAATTCGACTCGCCCGCACCGTTACTGGTGCCGGGTCTGTACGACGACGCCGCGGCCATCACCGCCAAACTCGTCGAGATCGGCGAGCCCACGGTCGTGGTGGCGCATTCCTATGGCGGCGCCCCGGCCACTGAAGCCTGTGCCCACGTCGACAACGTCGTCCACATGATCTATCTCGCTGCGTTCCAGCTCGATGTCGGTGAGAGCGTGCGCACATCGATGGGGGCCGGCCCCGACCAGCCCATCCCGGACGCTGGTTACTCCCCGCCCATGCATGATGCGGATCTCTACTCCGATGTCGACCCCGAGGTGGCTACCCGGGCGACCCGACGGCTGCGCCTGCAATCCGATCCCAGCCGGGCCCAGACCGTTAGGCAGGCCGGCTGGCGCACCGTCGGATCGAGCTACGTCGTCTGCGACCTGGATGCCGCCGTTCCGCCGGAGCGTCAACAGCGATTCGCTGCCCGCGCCGATGCGATATACCACCTGCCGACCGGACACTCGCCGTTCTACTCCGCCCCAGCCGAACTCGCGGACCTTCTTGGCGAAATCATCTGCAAAGCTGCGAAACGAGCAGAGAAATGATCGGTGAGACGAAACGCGTCATTGCACTCGAGGAGCACTACGCAGATCCCGAGCTACTCGCCCTGACGGGATTTGACGTCTCGCGGCTGCCAGCCTCCCGCCGTGAAGGTCTGACCGATCTACGGGCACGTCTGGCCGATATGGATCACGCCGGCATCGACCTGCAGGTGCTGTCGGCCCTGCCGCCCGGAACGCAACATCTCGCCGCCGAGCACGCTCGCGCGGCTAACCAGCGGCTCTGTGAGAATGCGATCCAGCCCTGGCCGGAGCGCTTCGCGGGATTTGCCACCGTACCGCTCACCGATCCGGATGCCGCGGCGGCCGAACTCGACTATGCGGTCAGCGAACTGGGATTCATCGGGGTGATGGTGCACGGCATGGCCGGGGATCGATTCCTCGATCACCCCGACTACAGCCCCCTACTCCACGCCGCAGCCGAACTCGGGGTGCCGCTCTATTTGCACCCCGGGTTCCCCGCGCCGGCAGTGTTCGGCCACTACTACTCGGGTCTGCCGCCGGCAACCGGGCACGCGCTGGCCACCCACGCCTACGGCTGGCACTACGAGACATCGCTACACGCTCTTCGGCTGATCGCCGCTGGCGTGTTCGACCGGCTGCCCGCCCTCCAGGTCGTCCTGGGGCATCTCGGCGAGGGCCTGCCGTTTCACCTGCAGCGCGTCGAACGCATGTTGAGCGGTGTCGCTCCGCATCTGGCCCGACCGGTGAGCAGCTATGTACAGAGGAACTTTTGGATCACTACCAGCGGCTACTTCGACGACCATCCGTTCGCTCTCGTGCGCAAGGTCGTCGGCGACAGCAGGATCATGTTCGCTGTCGACTACCCGTTCAGCGACAACGCTGCCGGCACCAGTTGGCTGGACAATCTTGACCTCGACCCCGATACGCGGTGGGCGATCACCCATGGCAACGCCGAGAAGCTGCTCGGCCTGACGCCCTCGCATGGACAAGGTGGATGTGCGTCATGACCAACCTGGGTTCGCAGGCGAACAAACGCGCATTGGTCACCGGCGGGAACAGGGGGATCGGTGCATCCATCGCGCGCCGTCTGGCAGCCGAGGGGGCTGACGTCGCAATCACCTATCGCACCGATCCCGCAGCCGCGGCGACCTTGGTGGCCGAAATCGAACAGGAGGGGTGTTACGCCCACGCCTACCACTCCGATATCGGTGATCCGGCGCAGGTCCGAGCCCTCGTCGAGCAGGTGGCCGCCGAATTCGGTGCCATTGACCTGTTGACCAGCAACGCCGGTGTGGAGCACTATGGGGCGTTGACATCTATTACGCCGGAGGAATTCGACCGGGTATTTCATGTCAACGTCGCCGGCCAACTCTTCCTCACCCAGGCCGCCGCCGCTGTGATGCCCCCGGGCGGGCGGGTGGTGCTTACCTCATCGGTCAGTGCGCGGGTCGCCTCGTATCACCACGCTCTGTATGCCTCCAGCAAAGCGGCCGTCTCAGCGCTCGTCCTGAGCCTGGCACCCGAACTGGCGGAACTGGGGATCGGTATCAACGCCATCGCGCCCGGACCGACCAATACCGACATGGGTAAGCAGCATGCGCACAGCTACACCCACCCGGCATTGCGCGGGGTCTCTCCTGACGCGTTGGTCGCCTCGATGAATGCCGTAGGCAGGCTGGCGGAGCCCGACGAAATCGCCGCCGCAGTGGCGTTTCTGCTGTCGCAGGACGCAACGCACCTCACCGGAACCACTCTTGACGTCGCCGGCGGATGGAACTGAACGGACAATGCATGCATCGGGAGGCGCGTCACCTCCCGCCGCTCAGCGCAGTAAGTCGGTCGCCAGGCCGATGAAGGCGGCGGGGTGATCCTTCGAACATTCTGACCGAGGTCCCACTGGGTGTAGATCTTCCCATCCGGGCCGACATTCTGGCGGAGTTGACGAATCAGGCCGTTCACATCGGCGACGCGAGGAACTGAACCCGGCCACGTCAGCGCCCTGCCATGGATGACAGCCCATGCTCGAGAAGGCCGAAGATGATGTCCAGGGCTTTGCGCGGTTCGGGTTCGTCGCCCAGAAACTGCGGGATCTCCAGCACATAACGGGCTACCGCACGAGCTGTCACGTCGTCGGAGGGCCGGCCCAGCTCGGCGGCGATGGCCTCGGCAAGCGGCCTCTCGCAACGGATCCAGAGCTTTCGCGAATACTCCCGTAGCGCGGGGGTGGTCATGATCAGTTCGGTACGCCGGACGAACGCCACCGAGGGGTTTTGCTCGAACGGTCCCCGGCCGGCCATGAATTCCCGCAATGCAGCGAGCACGGGGGTGCCCGCAGGACGATCGTGGACGGCAGTAAGCATGCTTTCTCGTCGCTCGACACCGTCGTCGAACATTACGGCCGGTTTCCCGTCGGGAACATGCTTGAACAGTGTGGGCACTGAGACGTCGACCTCGTCCGCGATGTCTTTCACGGCCACGGCGTCGTATCCCCGGGCCAGGAAGAGGCGTTCGGCTGCCGCCGCCAAGGCTTGGCGCGTTTGCGCGTTCTTGCGGGCGCGCCGCCCCGGCACGTCAGTCGTCACCGGATCACCATACCGAGCTGAGCAAGTTGCTATAACGTATAAGTGACTATATAACCTTATTGAATAAACATAACGCGGCTGGGAGGCCTTATGCACGACGAAACGATCGACAACACCAGCACCTTGATCGTCGGAGGTAGCCTCGTGGGTCTGTCGGCGGCGGTCTTTCTCGCCGCCCAGGGCGTGCCGACGACCCTCGTCGAGCGCCACTCCGGCAGCGCGCTACACCCTCGTGCGATCGGCTACACCACCCGCACGATGGAGCTATTCCGCAGCGTCGGAATCGAATTGCCGCCCAGCACGCAGGGCGGCCCACCACGCCGGGCTCGTGTCGAAAGCCTTGCCGGACAATGGTTTGAGGAGTACCCGTGGTCACCCCCGGCCGCGGCCGCATCCAACGTGGCCGACCACTCTCCGGTGCACGCCAGTGCGATAGCGCAAGACGCCTTGGAACCCATCTTGCGCAAGCGGGCCATCGAACTCGGTGCCGACCTGCGCCTGGGCACCGAGCTGGTGTCCTTCGACGACACCGGTGGCGGGGTCACTGCCACGTTGCGCCGACGGGCCGATGGCAGCCAGTACCGTATCGACGCCGACTACCTGATCGCCGCCGACGGGGCAGACAGCGGGATCCGCGACGGTCTCGGCATCACACGCACGGGCCGGGGTCTCCTGTCGGTCCAGCGCAGCATCCTGTTCCGGGCGCCCGCGCTGGAACAGTATCTGCGTCAGGGCGTCGTCCAGTTCGAGATCGAACAAGATAACTTCAGCGCCTTCCTGACCACCTACTCCGACGGACGCTGGGTGCTGATGCTCAAGGACGACGTCGACCGCACCGAAGACGAACAGTGGTCCGTCATTCGGCGTGCCACCGGAATCGACGACCTGCGCATCGACCTGATCACCACCGGACGGTGGGAACTATCGGCACTCATCGCCGACTACTTCAGTTGCGGCAGAGTGTTCCTCACGGGGGACGCGGCGCACCAACTCCCACCCAACCGCGGCGGGTACGGCGCCAACACGGGAATCGCTGACGCGCACAACCTCGCCTGGAAGATCGCCGCGGTCCACAACGGCCGCAGCGAGCCGACACTGCTTGATACCTACAGCGCTGAACGACGACCAGTCGCATGGCTGCGCCATGAACAGATCTTCGCGCGTGCCGATTACAAGGCCTATATCGATACCCCCACCTCGGATACCGACATCATCGATGACGTCGCCATGGAACTCGGCCAGCTCTACCGTTCCCTTGCCCCAGCCGACGTGAACCAGGACCTTCCGGACGCCCGCAGACCTGATGAGTGGGCCGGAGAACCCGGCACCCGGGCGCCGCACGTGTGGCTCACCCCGGGGTGCTCGACGCTGGACCACTTCGGTCGAGACTGGACGCTGGTTACCAACTCCGACGCCTGGTGCAGCGCCGTCGATTCCGTCGCCGGTCAACTCGGTGTCCGCGTCCAAGTGCTCTGTTTCACCGGCGGATCCGTTCTGCACGACCTGATCGCCCCGGCCTACGGACTAGGACCGGGTGGGGCGTCCTTGGTGCGACCCGATGGTTTCATCGCGTGGCGAGCCGTGACGGCCCCGACCAGCCGTGCGGCCGCGCTGGCGGCCGCGGTGGCCACCGCCGCAGTACTCACGCCGAGACCGCCAGAGTGGGACGACCACGCTGCCATCGTTGACCTGACTGCGCGTTACGCCGACGCGATCAACCGCGGGTGGGGTGGCAAAACAGTTTCTCCACAGGCGATTGCGCAGATATTCACCCTGGACGGCGTCTTCGAGCACCCGGGCGCACCCCCGACCATTGGGGCCGCGGCGATCTCGGCAGCGTTACCCGAGGCCACCGCATCCGTGCCTTTCGCCATGCACGCCTTCCTGAGCCCTGTCCTCGTCATCGACGGCGAAAGCGCAACCGGTCAATGGCTGATGTGGGTCGCTGCCGACGGCGGAGGCGATCCTCGTGCGGCGTACCTCGGCGCCGACCTCACCTACACGCGCACCCCGAGTGGATGGCGCATCCAGTCGATCGTCATCAAACCCGGAATGCGGATTCCCGCTCAAGCGTCATGAACGCGAGCGAGCGCCGTGACCGACAGCTGGGGGGGTGAAGTCCGCCATCCCGGGGGCAAATCAGGACAGCGGTACCGCCACCGGAGGCCGCCGAGGTGTTCCCCGACCTACGGTGTGGCATGACCTGCTACGCGCCTAGCTTTTGGCTGAGTGAACCCAACGAGGAAGCCCGGGCCCTTGACGCGGAGCTTGACTGCGACGTGGTGGTGATCGGGGCGGGGTACACCGGCTTGAGTGCGGCGATCGCCCTGTCGAAGGGGGGCATCAACACCGTCATTGTCGAGGGTGACCGGGTGGGTTTCGGTGCCAGCGGTCGTAATGCCGGCCATCTGACGCCGACGATCGGCAAAGATCTGCCCAGTGTGCTGCGCATTTACGGTCGTGAGATCGGTTCCGCCTTGGCGCGTTTCGCCGACGCGGCGGTGGAGCACACCGAGGCCGTCATCGCCGAACTCGGCATCGACTGCGACTACATACCCCACGGTAATGTCATCGCCGGTCTGCACCCCGGGCAGGAGACCAAGCTTCGCCAGGCCGCCGACGCTGCCCGGGAAATGGGTGCAGGCGTGCGCATGCTCACCAACAAGGAACTCAACGACCGACAGCTGCCGGGCTTCGTCAATTGCGCGGCGATCGAGAGCAGGGGAGGGGTACTCGATCCCGGGAAGTATGTGCGGGGGCTGTACGCGATGGCGGAGGCCTCCGGCGCCAGGGTCTTCGAGGCCACACCCGCTGTCAGAATCGTCGAGCGCCCACGCCAGGTGTGCGTACACACGCCAAACGGCATGGTGACAGCGCGAACTGCGGTGCTTGCGACGAACGCTTACACCCCCCAACTGGGACTCCGTTATGGCAGCGTCCTACCCGCCAACGCCTGCCAGTTCGTGACAGCACGGCTGACCGTCGAACAGCGAATGCGCATCGGATGGCCCGAGGCTGAGGGCGTCTACACCGCCCATCAGTCGCTGGAGAACTACCGCCTGACCGCAGACGGGAGGGTCATCGGTGGTTCGCGCTATATCGGATATCGCTGGGGTAGCCGGCTATTCGACGATCAGCGGCCCAGAACCTTCGCCAAGATCGAGCGGCGGTTCCGCGACCGCTTTCCTGAACTCGGAGACGTGGCTGTCGAGGGATTCTGGTCCGGGCACGTGGCGATGAACCTCAATTTTCTCCCGTTCATCGCACGAGTCGGCGAGCACTCCAATATCGTTGCTGCACTCGGTTATTGCGGCCACGGTGTCGCGCAGGCGAGCCTGCTGGGAACGATCGCCGGCGAAATGGCCATGAGGTCGGCGCAGCCCCCGGCGGTCCTGACTGATCGCACGCGGATACCCATGCCGCCCGAACCGTTGCGCTGGCTGGGAGTGCACGCCTCGACCGCCGCGCTGAGTGTCGCGGACTACCTCACTGATCGGCGAGCATGTCCACGTAAACGGGAAGACGTCAGCTGATGATGCCCGGTCGGCTGCCGGACGAGGCGTCGGTGCGTTCGGCGCTGGGCGTGCGTCCGGTCCAGCGCCGATAGGCGCGCCGGAACTCGCGCACATCGCTGTAACCCACCTCGGCCGCCACGCCGATGATCGGCATCGACGACAAACGTAAGAGATGAGCTGCCCGCTGACAACGAACCTTGTCGCGCACCTCACCGAACGTCCTGCGCTCCCGCGCCAACCGTCTGTGCAATGTCCGCTCGCTCATGGCAAGGCGGGCCGCAATCGCGGCCATCGTCAGCGGCCGCTGCAGATTCTCCCGCAGCACATCCTCTACCTGTGCCGCGATCCCGACCTGCCGCCTGTCTGCGCACGCCAGTTTCTCCACTCCGTCCATCGCGGCGGCGAGCTGTGTCCGGTTTCCGGTGGAGATGACGTGATTACGCAACGTCCCCTCGAACCGGATCCTGGTGGCCGCCGTACCGAAGAGCACCGGGCAGCGGAAGAAGTCCTGATACGCGTCGGCGTACAACGGTGCGGTATAGCAGAACTCGACCTGTATGGGTCCGGCATGCATGCCCAGCACCGATCGCGTCAATGTCACGATGGCGGAGCTCGCTTCTTCGGCCATGAACTGCAGCAGGTCGGGGACCGGCCACCGTTCGCGCAACTCGAACGTGATGTCGTTCGGAGAGAAATTGGCCTCGACGTCGAGCAGGCTGCCGGCCGCACGATGCAAGCGCGTCCCGACATCGATCGCCTCGGCGACATCCCGGCACGAGTGGATGGCGAAGCCAAGTAATCCCCATGACGCAACGGCGTTTCGGCTGCCAAGGTGCAGTCCGAGCGGTCCCGGCGGAAGGTCTCGAAAGGCTCGCCGCAGGTGCACGATGATCTGACGGTATGACAGTCGCGTCTCGGGGAGTTCGAGCTGGCGGCGGGACAGCCCGGTTCCCGCGAACCACGCTTCGGTGTCCACGCCGTGGTCTTCTGCCACCTCGACGAGAGCAAGGATGACGCTGGGCGCGATGGTGGCCGCGTGCAACGTAGGATCTGCGCCCAGGCCACCCTGGCCATCCGCGGCGACAGGCGACATTGCTGCTCAGTTCTCCTGGTGCGAGAGCAGCATGTGCCCCACGACGCCGCTGATGGCGTCGACGGATTGCGCGGCGGTCCGCAGCCGGTCTACCTGAGACACGGCGTTTATGATCGTCAGCGCGGCATGCACTTTCAAGCGTGCCTGCGCGGGGTCCGTCGAAGGGTCACGCTGCTGGATCAGATGGGTCCATTCGTTGACATAGTCGCGCTGGGCAGTCAATGCGGCTTGGCGGTGGGGCTCGGCGAGGTTGCGGATCTCGGTCATCAGGATGGCCACGAGATCAGGATGCGCGACGGCGAAGCTGGTGTAGGAAGTGATGAGGCCACGCAACCCGTCGGTGGGAGTGCTGGCTCTGGAGAGCACTTCTGCGAGCTGTAGCTGCAGGTAGCCTGCGCCGCGCTGAAGTGCCCGGCCCAACAGTTCGGACTTGCTGGTGAAGTGGTTGTAGATGTTGGGTCCCGACATGCCCAGCGCATCCCCGATGTCCTCGTTACCGACACCGGAATAGCGGTGCTGTGCAAACAATCTGGTCGCCTGGATGAGCAGGGCCTCTCGCCTGGACAGGGGTTCGAGGCCCGCCACCGGCTCTTTCGGGGCAGTAGCAATAGCCAGTCCGGGTGCGACTGGCGATGACATCACACGCTCGAGCAGTGCGACGAGCAACGACCGATAGACGCCGCGGTCGACAGTCACCGCATGAAAGGATGCGCTGAGCAGGACCCCGAGGAGGGACCACGCGAGCAGCTCGCTGGCGGTCGTTTCGAGTTCGGGCCGAACTCGTCGGCAATTGCTCGCCAGTTGTTCGATCATGCGGTAGACGTCGCGGTCAATGGATTTCTGCTCATCGGCGGGAAGATGTCGCATCTCTCGCAGCCACAGCAGGCCGAGATCGGGGTGATCCACTGCCAAATCGGCCAATGCGGTGAGTGCGTTGTCGTCGAACTGCAAATTCAGTGCGTCGACAGCCGCTGTCGCGGGCCTCAGTCCTGCCCGGATTACCTCGGACAGCAACTGCTGCTTGTTGCTGAAGTGCCGGTACAGGGCAGACGGTCCGACATCGACCGCGTCGCCGATATCCCGCAGTGAGACATGCTCGTAACCCTTTGCTCGGATCAGTTCCGCGGCGGCGCTCAGGATGCTGTCGCGCTTGTCGACCCGCCGGGCTCCGCGCCGTGGTGGCGATGATGAGGTCGCTGGCACGTGACCTTCCTACGAGGAGCGCTCCAGGCGAGCGAGCGGCCGGTGATTGTGTTCATGATGGCATCGACTTGGCCGCGCCGGTGGAAAACGCCCGCCGCTCGGTTTCAGAAGGCGGACTCGTCGAGTTCCATGATGTCGTTGTCGATGTGCTCGATCACCACGCGCGTGCTGGTCAGCAGCGGCAGGAAGTTCTTGGCGAAGAAGGACGCGACCGCGACCTTGCCCTCGTAGAATGACTTCTCCGGACCGGTGGCGCCCGCGTCGAGCTTCTCGATGGCGACGGCGGCCTGGCGCTGCAGCAGCCAGCCGATCATCAGATCCCCGACGCTCATCAGGAACCGCACCGAGCCCAGGCCCACCTTGTAGACGCTCTTTAAATCCTCCTGCGCGGCCATCAGGTAGCCGGTAAGCGAGGCCGCCATCCCTTGGATGTCGATCAGGGCGGTCGCCAGCAGCTCGCGTTCGGTCTTGAGGCGGCCGTTGCCGGATTCGTTCTTGACGAAGGTGTCGATCTGGCCGGCCACGTGCGCCAGCGCGACGCCCTTGTTCCGGATGATCTTGCGGAAGAAGAAGTCCTGCGCCTGGATCGCGGTGGTGCCCTCGTAGAGCGAGTCGATCTTGGCGTCGCGGATGTACTGCTCGATCGGGTAGTCCTGCAGGAAGCCCGAGCCGCCGAAGGTCTGCAGGCTCTCGGTCAGCTTGGCATAGCACTGCTCCGACCCTGCGCCTTTGACGACTGGCAGCAGCAAGTCATTGACCTGCCGAGCCAGGGCGGGCTCGACGCCGTGCACACCGGCAGCGACCTCCGCGTCTTGGAAGGTGGCGGTGTACAGGTAGAGGGCGCGCAGGCCCTCGGCGTACGCCTTCTGGGTCATCAGGCTGCGACGCACGTCCGGGTGGCGGACGATCGGGACCCGCGGGGCCTTCTTATTGGTCATCTCTGCCATGTCGGCGCCCTGGATCCGTTGTCCGGCGTAGTCCAGCGCGTTGAGATACCCGGTCGACAACGTCGCGATAGCCTTGGTGCCCACCAACATTCGCGCATGCTCAATCACGTCGAACATTTGCGCGATGCCGTCGTGCACCTCACCGACCAGCCAGCCCTTGGCCGGCACGCCGTGTTGGCCGAACGTGAGCTCACAGGTCGCCGAAGCCTTCAACCCCATTTTGTGCTCGACGTTGGTGACGAAGACACCATTGCGCTCGCCGGGTTCGCCAGTGCGGGAATCGAAATGGAACTTCGGCACGAAAAACAGCGAGAGCCCCTTCGTTCCGGGGCCCGCACCTTCGGGACGCGCGAGCACGAGGTGGACGATGTTCTCGAACAGCTCACCGGAGTCCGCGGAGGTGATGAACCGCTTCACACCGTCGATGTGCCACGAACCGTCCTCCTGCTTGACGGCTCTCGTGCGGCCGGCGCCCACGTCGGAACCGGCATCCGGCTCGGTGAGCACCATCGTTGAACTCCAGCCGCGGGTGGCCGCGAACCTGGCCCACTCCTTCTGCTCCTGGGTCGCAAGCTTGAACACGATGCTCGCCGAACCGGCACCGCCGAGATAGAAGAACAGCGCAGGATTGGCTCCCAGCATCATCTCTCGCAGCGCCCACACCACGACTTTCGGCATGGGCAGGCCGCCAAGTTCTTCTTCGATGCCGAGCTTGTCCCAGCCACCGTCGAGCAGGGCTCGCGCCGAGGTCCGCAACGGCTCGGGCAATGTCACCGCATGAGTCGCCGGATCGAAGGTCGGGGGGCGCCGATCCGCGATCTGGAACGACGCAGCTAGCGGTCCCTCCGAAAGTTGGGCGACTTCGGCGAGCAGTTCGCGGATATCCGCGGAATCGAGGTCGTAGTGGCCGGCGAGGCCCGTCCCTGGCAGGTCGAGGAATTCCAACAGGTTGAATTCAAGGTCCCTCAGCGGGGACTTGTAGTGGTTCATTGGTCCTCCATCCTCGGACCCGTCCGATTCCCGCCATTCGCGGTTCACACAGTCTCGTGGTCGCCGGGTAGGTGCAGAGTGCATCACAAATAACCTCCTAACACAACTAATGCGTCATTACCGCACGTCAGCAGGATTGTGTGAATCGTCAATAACCTGACATCCATGTCGGTGATCGGGGCGTTAGCGCTCCAACTGCGTCGCAACCGTGTGGGTCGAGAGCGCGGGGCCTACCGAGATCGCTTCCGACCCCACATCACCCGGGGCTCAGCCGGAGTTACCCAGTGAACGCAACGCCCGCGGCATCAATCCGTGCGCGACAAGTTTGCGGCGCTGGTCGGGTTCGGGATCGAGATCGCGTTGCTAGAGGAATGCAACGTGGACAGTTCGATCGGTGTTTCCAGGGACCTGAGATCTGCGAGGAACTGATCAAGATCAAGTGGGCGCCGGCGCCACGGATACTCATTGGTGAATTCGACGAACCGGCGGATGAGGCTGCATCGGGCCGTGATGGTGCTCGTTGCGAGACCCCGGCCAGCATCTGAGCGCGCCACCGGTCGACCATGGCCGTCAAGACCGCCTCATCGGCCCGCAGCAGCGATACATCGCCACGCTGGAGGACCCGAGGAATGAACCCCGGCAGCACCTCAGCCATGCGCACGCCCGAGCGCGACGTCGTGCAATAACCCGGAGGGCCACAACATAATTCGTCACTGTGACGAATCGATGGTGAACGGAACCGGAAGGGGCGTGGGGGCGGCAGCGGTCGATCACGCTATCGCCATCGCGCCATTAGCAGCCGGCGACGCGATTGCCGCCCTTGGGCTGGTGTCTGCCGCGAACTGACGGCAATGGAACGCCTTCGTGGATCACCTAACAACTGAATCAAGCACTAAGTGATCGAAATACACGGCGACCTCGGCGTACTGACAACATATGTGCACTCGGCCGGGCGGAGTCTAGGCAGTCAACCGACGCGCTGAGCAGCGCCGATCATTCAATCAGCATGTGGTGTGAGCACTTTCGTTAGATGCAACGCGCAAGCTAAAGTGCCGATAAGCCACATTATGTCAACTTAAGTACGCCGTTTTCATCTGATGAATCACGGGCGTTCCGAATGGCCCTCGCCCGACGCTTGAGGTCGATGTGGCCAAAGCGCTTCGACGCCAACGAGTAGAGCCTCCGTTCGGTCCGGCTGCCGCGACACGCGCTGACGAACGCGCGTTTCGCGGTGGACCTACACTCCTACGGCGTGCGATTCAACGAATTGCGGCACCTGCAGACCGTCGACTTCTCCCGCAACCCGCACGCACCGGAGTTCGGCCGCTACGGCGTCGTGAAGGTCCGCGGCAGGATCCGGCGGCCACGTCGATCACCTGCGCAGCCTGCTGCAGCACCACGGACTGCTCCCCCAACGCGATGAACACTTGGCGCGCTTCGAAGTCTGGCTGGCCGCCAAACTCGACGCCATCGACTCGCCGACTGTCCGCACACCCGTCGAGCAATTCGCGACCTGGCACCACCTGAAACGCCTGCGCAGTGAATCTAACCCGGTCAATTCTCCGACGGGCCAAAGCGTTCGGCCAAACAGGGGGCGATCGTCGTAGAGGGTGTCAGCGGCGGATCTCGGCCCGGATTCGATCCCAGGTACCGGTGGCGATCTTGTCGCGCACGTCATCGGTCAGTTCGGCCTGGGTCAGGAAATTTCGTGCCGCCCCGCTACTGGTTGGCACGTAGGGGAAGTCGGCGGCGAACATGACACGGTCATCGCCGACGACCTCCAACGCCCACTTCAGGTATCGATGGCTAAAGATGCCGCCGGGGGTCAGGAACGCGTTATGGCAGACATAGTCGGTGATAGTGCGTTCCAGACGAGCCACCGCGGCGATGCCATCGATCCGGTCCAGGTAGAACGGCAACATCTCTCCCCAATGACCCAAGATGATTTGCAAATCGGGGAAGCGATCGAACACTCCGGCCAGCACCAGACGAAGGAACTGCAACCCGGCGTCGTAGTGCCAACCCATCCCGTAAGTGGCTAGTCCGGTGCCGACATGGTCGCTCAAGCCCCCGTAGTAGGCCTGCCGAACCGGTGGCGGCGGGGTCTGCGGATGCAGGTATAGCGGCGCCCGCAACGCCTCAGCAGCCTCGAACAGAGGCCAGAATTGCTGATGATCAATGGATTG
Source organism: Mycolicibacterium sp. 624 (assembly GCF_040548615.1). Classification (NCBI taxonomy): domain Bacteria; kingdom Bacillati; phylum Actinomycetota; class Actinomycetes; order Mycobacteriales; family Mycobacteriaceae; genus Mycobacterium; species Mycolicibacterium sp. 624. The sequence continues at coordinate 449,273 of NZ_JBEPRZ010000003.1, read as the reverse complement.
CCCCTGGACACGGCCAAAGATCAGGGCGCCCTCGAAACCTAGTTCCCGCACCGCACGGTCCAATTCGGCCGCAGCCTGTTCGGGACGTTGTGGCGCCAAGGTCGCAAACGCTTGAAATCGCTGCGGGTGGCGAGACACGGTGTCGGCAATCTCATCGTTGACCGCGGTCTGCAAAGCGACGGCATCGACCGCCGGTAGGTCGAAGAGCCCCGGCGTGGTCAACGACAACACCTGCACGTCGATGCCGGCGTCATCCATGAGCGCCAGCCGCTGTTCGCCCAGGGATGCGAGATTGCGACCCAGGCCCGATGCAGGGTCGAACGATGCCATCGGATCGCGGCCTCGATCGGGCAGGCGCTGCCACGCCGAGGCGACTGACGGCAGGACGTAGTGCTCCTCGAGCGCGCTGATCTTCACGATCTGGTCGCCACTACCGTCGGACCGCTTGTTGCGAGGCTCCCCTGAACGGTACGGCGGTCTCGCGCTGCCGAATCGATACTCATGACGGGTAGGCTATGACTTCAAGTCCAGTTGAAGTCAAGGAAGAGAAGCCGTTGTCGTACAAACCAACCGACATGCTCACCGTCGGTGAGGTAGCCCAACGCGCTGGAATCGCCACTAGCGCAGTGCGTTTCTACGAAGACCAAGGCCTCATCACTTCAGTGCGCACACTCGGGAACCAACGCCGCTATCCCCGTCACGTATTGCGCCGCATCAGCATCATCCAAGCCGCCCGCCGGTTCGGCGTCACCTTGGCCGAGGTCTCCGCCGTCTTCACCGACCTGCCCGACAACCGAATGCCAAGCAAGGCCGACTGGAACCGAATCTCGCGTCACTGGCACGCTCAACTCCAAGCGCGACGCCTCGAGATCGAACACCTCGAAGCAGAACTCACCGGATGCATCGGATGCGGCTGCCTGTCACTGGCAACCTGCCGCATCGTCAATCACGACGACGAACTCGCCCGACAAGGCCCCGGCCCCCGACGACTCATCAGCGCCGCCGACTGACTCGCGCCAAGCTGCCAAAGGGCACGCGTCAACAACGTGTCGTGCCGCAACAGTTGTTGCGGGTCATGACGTTGTTGACGGCGGCGGGGCACGCTGGGTGAGCCTTGTTCTATGGCGTTCGCGTCGTGGCTCGGTGTCAGCGAACGGCGTCGCGGTTGGCGCAGTGGTAGGTGCAGTATCTCTGCGTTCCCGGTCGACTGAAGTCCACAAAAGCGTGTGCACAGTCTTCGGCTGCGCAGCGGTGGATGCGATGCATTCCGCGTTCGGTGAGGTATTGGGCCGCAGCGGCGCTGGTCGCACCGGCCAGGGTGGCGGCGAAGCCCGCGTGGGGATCGCGGTAGTGGAGGTGCCAGCCACTTCCGTCGTGATTGGTAATCGACGGACTGACCGTGAAGCGTGCCAGCATCTCGTTGAGAGCGTCGACTCGGTTGATTTCGGTGGTGGCATCGACGACCCGCGCCCACTCATGGAGGAAGGCCTGCACGTCACGCAGGTCGGCGCCGGTGGCGCGACGCTGGGCTGGCATCCCTAGCTGAGTCCACCGGTCCTCCAATTCCGCGGGTGTCGACGCGCGGTAGTTGTCCCTGGTCAGAGAAGTTGGTCCACACTCAAGACGATCTATCAAATGGAGCGCGGCGGCCTGACCACTCAAAGCGGCCCGACTGCTCCGGGAAACACCACCTGGGTGGACACTATGACGTGGCCCTTTCTGCAACAGTGTTCAAAGTCGAACTTGGCGTCTCTGATGTCGATCACGGTTACTACGCCGATCACGCGCTGACCGTGGCCCGCCATCCCAGTGAGACCGATGAGCGGATGGTGGTGCGGTTGTTGGCGTTTGGGCTGCGCGCACACCGGCTCAGCGACGTCGACGGTGAGTTGGCGTTCGGGGCCGGCCTGTCCACCCCGGGGGTCCCGGACCTGCGGCTCGCCGACTATACGGGCCGCGTCCTGGAGTGGATCAACGTCGGCCAGCCTGATGAACGCGTCTTGGGCAAGGTGGCCAGCCAGGCCGATCAGGTGCTGTTGTTCCCGTTTGCCGCCGGCGTGGCCACGTGGTGGCGCACCGTCGGCCCAAAAGTGGCGGCATGGAAGAACCTGTCGGTGGTGCAGATACCGCACGCACCGGTGCAGCAACTGGCCCAGACTGTCGATCGACGGGTCTCGGCGCAGGTGATGGTGATCGAAGGTCAGGTGACGATGACCGTAGGCGGAGTCGACGTTACCTTCACGCCCGAGCCATTGGAGTGAACGTCTGAGCCCGAGGTGCTAGTCGATGGCGTTAGTGCCCAGTTCTGGAATATATCGATCATTGAAGCTCCCCCGGACTTGGATCCCCGGCAGTCGCCATTGACCGCAGTCATCAGCAAACTGGCGAACGGCCGCCTGGCGGGCCAGGCGTCCTATGGGTATCGATCCGGTTGCCAGGACCGCTCCCCCGGCATCCGGTCACACCAACATCCGACAACGGACAGAATACGGCGGAATCGAATACGCAGGGTTGTCAGTAAACCACCGCATATTGCATCAGATGAATCATCACCCCCTTGTCCGGTCCCGCTTTTGTTGCGAAAGTTGCTGGCATGACAACCTTCGTCATAGAGGCGCCGATGGCCATCGACCTCGCAAGGCGCGGCGCGATCATTCCATCTGAGCACAGCCTGGCGGCTGCCGCGGCGCGTGCATTCGTTGAAACCGTATCGCCTGCCGAGGTCTTGAAGCCTGCAGGAGCGCGATGAGAATCGCCGTCAGCGGTACGCACAGCATGGGCAAGTCCACCCTCGTACGGGACTTTCATGATCTGCACCCCGCGTTCCGGGTCGAAGACGAGCCTTACCGCTATCTCGCGGCCGAAGGTGAACGCATCCACTTTGCGGAACGCGCAAGCCAGCGCTGCAACACCCTGATGACACAGCACGCGATTGCTCGCATCAACGATGCGCGGCAAACGCAACCCGACGTTGACATCATCTGCGATCGCAGCTGTCTTGATTTCATTCCCTACTCGGAGTACGCGGGGGCGATGGGCGGCAAGGAAGGTGTACCTGAAATCGAAAGGCGCAGAACGTTAGAGGTTCGCGCTGACATGCAGGAAAAGAGCGATCTACAGTTTCCTTCGGATATCACCTCCGCCTACATTGAGGAGCTTTGGACGGCTGTTCTCGACAGCGGGGCTCTGCAGAGCTACGACCTGATCGTGTTTCTTCCCCTTACCGGCGACCCAGCGATCGACCCGGCGATGGAAGACGACGGGATTCGTTCGGTGGAATCCTTCTACCGGAACTGGATTGATCGTGCCTTCAAGAGGTTGTACCGCGAGGAGTTACCGAGGCGCTCTCCCCTGGCCTGCCACGTTGTCGAACTCGCCGGCAACCGGCACGAACGGGTTAGCGCGCTGGAGCGAATCATCGAAGGGCGTCTCGACCGCGGGTAATTGAGGACTACGGCTAGGGTGATCGATGGCGAGTGCAGATCCCGTGCGCGTGAGGAATCCTAGATGTACGTAAAGGCAGTACTCGAGTACAACGGTGGCGAGCTTCGAACTGTGATAGGCGGGGTGCGTACCGATATCGGCGATTTTCGAAGGCCCTTACTTGGGCGGGATGGCCGGGATCGGTGGGGATTATCAATGTGGAGACTCGGTATGTTCCCCGGCGGCAAAAACTACGATGAGATGACGGCCGAAGAAATATCTGAGGCGAGTTCAACCTACATTCAATCGGGTGGCTCGGCAGAACGTTTGTCCGTCGAGATTCGACGACGGGAAGGGAATCGCTACCGCCAGTACGTCGTTGGTCATTTTGGCCCGAGCGGCGAGCTGACAACAGAGCGGATTCTTTTAGGTCCGCACGAACCGCTGGTCGTTCGCTCATCCGAGGTGTTCGACGCCGACGAGGCCGCACAGTTGTTCCTGTCCTGGTTCAAAGTTGGCGCCATCCCAGACGGCTACTCGTTGAGAGAACTCAATATCTGACACAAGTTTGAACTGGCTCCAACCCCTTGCGGCAGCGAGAATGCGGCGGCATCAAATACGGCGGGTTTCGCAGTCGCACCTTCCTGGCGGCGGCACCCCGACGAACTCAACCGGGCGCTTGCCGCCCACCGGCCTGACTGAAGAATGGCGGTCGTAAACCGCCCGGACGCCGTTCACCGGTTTCCCGGCCTTCATCGCCTCGCCCACTGCCGGTGATGCAGACCAGCCACACCGGCCCAACCTGTGCCGATGAATGGTTTCGCACTAACGGGGTTTGAGGACGCGCGTCATCGGGCAAGATCAACCTATGCGAAATCTTGTTGGCCGTTCGACCATCGCCGTTCTTGCCGCCGCTCCGATTGCCGCCTTGTCGCTGTTCGGGGCCGGGATCGGTTCCGCAGAGCCCCTAAACTGCATCAACGGACAGTTCTGGGATCCGATCACCAACACCTGCCAGACGCCGCGTCCGGCGGGCGACTGTGCGCCCGGTGAGTACTGGAACGCCTTGTCAAATGTCTGCCGGCCCCTGGGTCAACTCTAGCCCGCTTCACTGCGCGACCCTAGGTCAAAGATCTCTATGCCACCGTGATTGCGCTGTATCACAAGTGGTTTAACGGGTTTCACGGCGGGTTACCAGAAACAGTCGCCGTTTTCATCTGATGAATCATGGGCGTTCTGAGCGGCCCCTACCGCGAGCCTCGCCTTGTGCTACACGCCGCCGCGGCGCAGCATCCGCCCCTGCGCGGTCTGGAAGTCAATCTTCTTGCCGCGCAACCAGGTACTCGTCACGACACCGGCGAGTGCCCGTCCGTCGTACGGGCTGATCGGGTTCTTGTGGTGCAGCTTGTGCACGTCGACGACCTGCGCAGACTCGGGCTCGAAGATCGCGAAATCGGCGTCGTAGCCGAGCGCGATCTTGCCCTTGTTGTTCAATCCGGCGAGTGCTGCGGGTTTGGCCGCCATCCACTCGAGCACCTGCGTGAGTTCTATACCGCGACGCTTGGCCTCGGTCCAGATCAACGACAGGCCGAGCTGAAGCGACGCGACGCCGCCCCATGCAACGCCGAAGTCACCGTTCTCGACGTCCTTCAGGTCGATCGTCGACGGTGAGTGGTCAGAGACGATGCAGTCGATCGTGCCATCGAGCAGGCCCTGCCACAGAAGTTCCCGATTCGACGCCTCACGGATCGGCGGACAGCACTTGAATGCGGTCGCGCCGTTCGGGATTTCCTCGGCCAGCAGGGTCAAGTAGTGCGGGCAGGTCTCGACGGTGATCTTGACGCCGTCGCGTTTCGCGGTGGCGAGCATCGGCAGTGCGTCCGACGACGACAGGTGCAGAATGTGAGCACGGACGCCGGTCCACCGAGCGCGTTCGATAACCTCCGCGATCGCCACGTTCTCGGCGCCGCGCGGCCGTGACGCGAGGAAGCGTTCGTATTGGTTGCCCTCCGCCGAGGGTGCTCGGTCGATGGCGCGGGAGTCCTCGGCGTGCACGATCATCATGGAGTCGAAGCCGGCCAGCACGGCCATGTCCTTCTCCATCTCATCCGCGTCGAGATGCGGGAACTCGTCGACGCCAGAGTGCAGTAGGAAGCACTTGAAGCCGAACACGCCATCGTCGTGCAGGCCGCGCAGATCGTCGGTGTTGCCGGGGATCGCGCCGCCCCAGAAGCCGACGTCGATGTGTGTCTTGCCCGATGCCGCCGCACGCTTGGCGTTGAGTGCTTCGACATTGACCGTCGGCGGAATCGAGTTCAGCGGCATGTCGATCAGCGTGGTCACACCGCCCGCCGCCGCTGCGCGGGTAGCGGAGTCGAACCCCTCCCACTCGGTGCGGCCCGGCTCGTTGACGTGCACGTGCGTATCGACCAAGCCTGGGATCATGACCTGCTCGTCGGCGAGTTCGACGATCTCCGCGCCGATGAGGGCGCTGCCCAGCGGCTCGATCGCGACGACGCGACCGTCGCGGATACCGATCTCGCGGGCAACGATTCCCGCTGTCGTCAGTGTGCGCTCGCCACGGACCACCAGGTCGAACTCGGGTTGGTTGGACCGCTCCCCTGCGTCGGTGGTCATCGGCAGCCCTTCATTGCTACGAGCATAATTCCTCATCGTGGAAATGAAACTCCATACCGTTCGACTCTAGATGTGAGCGTTGACACAGTCAATCGCGCCAAAAGCTTGACAGCCGGTGTGTGGATGCGACTTACTTACTGAATCCGTGGAATATAACTTCCGCACAGTGGAATGTTTGCGGCGGCGTTGAGCGTCGTCGCTCCGACCGTGACAGGCGTATCCATGACCACAGAGTCCACCGGGCTAATTGGCGACTCCAACCGTACCGATGCAGCCCCGTTCGCCGACGTGAGTCCGCATCTGTACAACCCCGATCTCGCGCCCACAAAGCGCGAAGGTCGACGATGGAGTGCGTACAACATCTTCACCCTGTGGGCCAACGACGTGCACAGCCTGGGCAACTATTCGTTCGCCATCGGATTGTTCGCCCTCGGCCTCGGCGGGTGGCAGATCCTCCTGGCGCTCGGACTCGGCGGCATCTTCCTCTTCCTGCTGCTCAACCTGTCCGGGTTCATGGGTGAGAAGACCGGCGTCCCGTTCCCGGTGATGAGCCGCATCGCGTTCGGCATCCGCGGCGCACAGATTCCCGCTCTCATCCGCGGCGCGGTCGCGATCGCCTGGTTCGGCATCCAGACCTACCTGGCGTCCGTGGTGCTGCGCATCTTGATCATCGCGCTCGCGCCATCGGCGGCGACCCTCGACACGAACAGCGTCCTGGGGTTGTCGACGCTCGGCTGGATCTCGTTCGTCGCGCTGTGGGTCGTCCAGGTGATCATCGTCAGCTATGGCATGGAGATGATCCGCAAGTACGAGGCGTTCGCCGGCCCGGTCATTCTATTCACGATGATCGCGCTCGCGATCTGGATGCTCAACAATGCCGACTGGACCATCGCGTGGACGACGCCCGATTCGCTGACCGGCGTCGACATGTGGCTGAAGATCATCGGTGGCGCCAGTCTGTGGGTCGCGATCTACGGCACGTTCGTCCTTAACTTCTGCGATTTCACCCGCAACGCGACGTCGAAACGGGCGATCGTGCGAGGCAACTTCTGGGGCATTCCGCTCAACATGCTGGTGTTCGGCGCCATCGTCATCACGCTGGCCGGCGCCCAGTTCCGCATCGACGGACGCATCATCGAGGCTCCCGCCGACATCGTCCAGGAAGTGCCGAACACCCTGCTACTGGTGCTCGCGGCACTCGCGCTGCTGATCCTGACCATCGCCGTGAACCTGATGGCCAACTTCGTCGCCCCGATCTACGCGCTCAACAACCTGTTCCCCAAGCACCTGAACTTCCGTCGCGCAGCATTCATCTCGGCCGTCATCGGCCTGGTGATCCTGCCGTGGAACCTGTACAACTCCCCTGCCGTCATCAACTACTTCCTGGGCGGACTCGGCGCCATTCTCGGTCCGCTGTTCGGCATCATCATGGCCGACTACTGGCTGGTGCGTCGTTCCAAGATCAACGTCCTGGCCCTGTTCACGATCGATGCGGACGGCGAATACCACTACGCCAAGGGCGTGAACGTGCGGGCCGTGATCGCCCTGGTGATCACGGCGGTGGTGGCCCTGCTGCTGGCGTTCGTCCCGGTGTTCGCGATCGTCTCGGAGTTCTCCTGGTTCATCGGCGCCGGACTCGGTGCGATCGTGTACCTGGCGGTTGCAGACCGCCGTGGACCGTTCAACGATGTCTCCGGCGAGCCCATCGCCGTGGCCAGCACGCACTAGTAGGGACCGCCATGAGAATCCTCGTAGCCAACGTCAACACGACGGTCTCGATGACCGAGGCGATCGCCGAGTCGGCGCGCGGTGTCGCGTCCCGGGGCACCGAGATCGTCGGGATCACACCGCGTTTCGGCGCCGACTCGTGCGAAGGTAACTTCGAGAGTTATCTCGCGGCCATCGCCGTCATGGACGCGATCACGTCCTACCCCGAGCCGTTCGACGCGGTGATCCAGGCCGGTTACGGCGAGCACGGTCGGGAAGGCCTACAGGAGTTGCTCGACGTCCCGGTGGTCGACATCACCGAGGCGGCCGCGTCGACGGCGATGTATCTCGGACACAAGTACTCGGTCGTCACCACGCTCGACCGCACCGTCCCGCTGATCGAAGACCGGCTCAAGCTGGCGGGTCTGGACGCTCGGTGCGCGTCGGTGCGGGCGTCCGGCCTCGGCGTGCTCGAACTCGAGTCGGATCCGGATCGGGCCGTCGACGCGATCGTCCGCCAGGCGCGTGAGGCCGTCGAGAACGATCACGCCGAAGTGATCTGTCTCGGCTGCGGCGGCATGGCCGAACTCGAGGCGAAGGTGACGGCCGCGACGGGCGTCCCGATCGTCGACGGAGTCCGCGCGGCGGTCACCATCGCCGAAGGTCTGGTCCGGATGGGTCTGACCACGTCGAAGGTGCGTACCTATGCGACCCCGCGCAAGAAGAAGGTCACCGGCTGGCCATTCCAGTTGTAGGCCAACGACTTAGACGAGACCGGGCACCTATCCAGGCGCCCGGTCCGTCGTCTCAGAGCATGATCTGGCGGTTGACGTCCTTGTACAGCAGGTAACGGAAGTTCGACGGCCCGCCCGCGTAGCAGGCCTGCGGGCAGAAGGCGCGCAGGGAGAGGAAGTCGCCTTCCTGAACCTCCACCCAGTCTCCGTTGAGGTGGTAGACGGCCTTGCCTTCGAGCATCAGCAGGCCGTGTTCCATCACGTGGGTCTCGGCGAACGGAATTGTCGCGCCGGGCTCGAAGGTGACGACGTTGACGTGCATGTCGTACCCGAGGTCCTGCGGGTCGAGCATGCGTGTCGTGCGCCATTTGTTGTCGGTCCCGGGCATGGCTGACGGTGCGATGTCCTGCTCGTTGCCGAACTTGACCGACACCGGGTGGCCGGCGATTGCCTCATAGCGCTTGCGGATCCACACGAACGTCGCGTCGGCGCCGCCGTTGTTGTGGGCCGACCAGTCGGTGCCCGCGGGAAGGTAGGCGAAGCCGCCCTCGGTGAGTGTCTGCGATTGACCTGCCGCGTCGACCGTGAGCGAACCGGAGGTGACGAACAGGAAGCTCTGCACCTCGGGCTGCGGTTCGGGTCGCTGCGCCCCGCCGCCCGGCTTGACCTCGACGATCGCCTGGAAATACGTCGTCGCACCACCCGCGACCGGTCGGTTGATGATCCATGCGCGGGTATCGGTCCACTCCGGGAACACCGAGGTGACGATGTCCGAGAGGACGCCGCGCGGGATCACCGTGTAGGCCTCGGTGACGATGGCGCGGTCGGTCAGCAGATCGGTCTGCGGGGGCAGGCCGCCGCGGGGCGTGTAGTACGACGCAGTGGTCACTGGTGGCTCCTGGTTGGGCGGCCGAGCGCGATGTCGCGCACGGTGGACATGGAGAGATCGGTGGCGGTCTCGATCTCATCGACGGTGAGGGCGCCGCACACGCTGCCACGATGAATCACGTTGGCGAGGGCGCGGGCGGTGGCCGGCTCGTCCATGACGGTCGAGTCGAGCCGGTGGACGTAGTTGCGCAGGCGTGTCGCGGCGGGCGCGAAGGCACCACGGTAGAACGCGTAGGTCGCCAGGTATCGGGTGACGAGTTGGGCGGGATGCATGTCCCAGCCCTGGTAGATGCCGCGTTCCAGGTGGCGCCGGACGAGGCGCGCGTGCAGCTTCCACGCCATGGCGACGTTGTCGGGGTCGCCCACCGGCAGGATGTTGGTCGAGCCATCGGACAGGTGAACACCGGTGCCTGCCACGGCTAGTTGCATGACGTTCTTGGCGTGGTCTGCCGCCGGGTGCTCCATCGACTGGTATGCAGCGGCGATCCCGAGGGAGGCCGAGTAGTCGTAGGTCCCGTAGTGCAGCGAGCTGACGCGGCCCTGGCCGGCGTGGATGAACTGGGCAACGGGTGCGCGGCCATCGGCGCCGAGGATCGCCTGCGGTGTTTCGACCTGCACTTCGAAGCGGATGCGGCCGGCCGGCAGTCCGTTCGCACGCTCGAGCGCGCTCGCGACGACGACCATCGCCTCAACCTGGTCGACGGAGGTCACCTTGGGGAGGGTGAGGGTGAGGCCGTCGGGCAGACCGCCGGAGTCGAGGAGTCCGCTGACGAACATGTCGAGCGTGCGCAGTCCGCGCGCACGGGTGCCTGCTTCGAAGCATTTGAAGCGGGTGCCGACGAACGGCGTCGAGGTGCCTGCGTCGAGCGCGATCCGCAGCGCGGCGATCGCCTGTGCGACGTCGGCGTCCTCCGTCGCATCGTCGAAGGTACCGTAGCCGTCCTCGAAGTCGATGCGGAGGTCTTCGATCGGCTCGGTGGTCAGCTTGTTCTGGACGAGGGCTGCCAGCGTCTCGGGCGCACAGTCGGTTCCTCTGCTCGCACCGACGAGTGCAGCCACCGCGTCGAGCCCGCCCGCGTCCTTGGCGGCTCCGAGAGCGGTCGATCCCCAGTCAGCGGGCATCGTCGCCGAGTACCGGTTGCCCGGGACGTAGACGGTGTGGATCGGCTGCCGACGGCCGTCATCACCGGGGTATTGGTGCACCAGTTGTGCGTCGGCGGCCGAGAGGCGGCGATCGACGTCGGCCAGCACCGCATCGTCGAGGCGTCGTGTCACAGGTATCCCCTCCCCTGTCCGGAAGTTTCCTGAAAACAGAATTCCACATTGTGGAGTTTAGCGCGAGGCTATCGGCGCATCATCTCTCGATCTTCCAAGGAGCATTTTGTTCCATATTGCGGAAACTATCTTGCGCATGTTTGATGGAACGACAATCGTCGACCGGGGGTGGACTGTATGGCGGAGAAGTCGGGCGGCGTGCAGTCGGTGGAGCGCGCGTTCGAGTTGATGGAATTGATCGGACGTGCCGGAGGAGAGTGCTCGCTGACGGAGTTGTCGGCAGAGTCTCCGTTGCCGCCACCGACAATTCACCGTCTCCTGCGCACACTGGTCGGAATCGGCTATGTGCGGCAACTGCCCAATCGCCGCTACGCACTGGGGCCGAGATTGATTCGGCTCGGTGAAGTGGCGAATCGCCAGTTGGGCGCGGTCGCCGCCCCGGTGCTGCAGTCGTTGGTCGACGAACTGTCGGAGACGGCAAGTCTCGCAGTGCTCGACGGCGACATGGTGATCTACGCCGGACAGGTTCTGCCTCCGAAGCTGATGCGGGCGAACAGTGAGGTCGGCAAGCGCGTCGGGCTGCACACAACCGGCGTGGGCAAGGCGGTTTTGGGTGAGCTGGATGATGCGCGCATTCTGAAACTGGTCACGCAGTCCGGATTTCCCGCACCGACCGAGAACAGTGCGTCGACCCTTTCTGCGGTGTTCGCGAACGTCGAGCGCGTGCGCGTCGACGGCTATGCGATCGACAACGAGGAGTTCGAGATCGGTGTTCGCTCCGTCGCGATGGCGGTGCCCGGCGCTCCGACGCCAATGGCAATCGGCATCTCCGGGCCCTCGGCTCATGTCAGTGCGGAGTTGATCGCTCGAGCTGTTCCCGCACTGAAGAAGGCGACCGGCGTGATCTCGGAAGCCCTGATCGGGGCGAAGGAGCGGTAACCCTCAGCCTGTGCAATCCGTGCTTTGAACCGGAAAGCCCTGCCTAAGAAACTCATTCGCCGTGTCTCCGGGATCTGCACCCGTCCAATACTAGAACGTGTTCTAATTCGGTGTATGTCCAGTTCAGCGGCGGGGCATGCTGACCCCGCGTTTGCGGAAGTGAAAGCCGTCTTTGAAGCCGGTTTGTCCAACGGCGACGACCTCGGCGCCGCGGTGGCGGTATTCGTCGACGGTCGTCCGGTGGTGGATCTGTGGGGAGGCATCGCCGACAGACGGACCGGACGGCCATGGACGCGCGACACCGCTTGTCCGACCTTTTCCTGCACCAAGGGTGTGACGGCGACCGCGGCTCTCATGGTCGCCCAGCAACGCGGCCACGGTGTCGACGAACCGGTGAGCGCCTGGTGGCCGGAATTCGCACAACACGACAAGCACGAGACCACGCTGAGCGACCTGATGGCCCACCGTGCCGGGTTGCCCGTTTTGGAGCGCCCGGTTTCGGTGGCCGAAGCCGCGGATCCCGCGGCGATGGCCGACCTGTTGGCGCGCCAATGCCCGCTCTGGCAGCCCGGGACCGAACATGGGTATCACGCTTTGACTTTCGGATGGCTGGTCGGCGAATTCGTGCGCCGCAATACCGGTATGACAGTCGGCGAGTTCACCCGGCGCCACTTGGGCGATGGGCTGCTCATCGGCGCTTCCGGTACGGCGGTGCGCGACGTTGCCCGGATCAGTTCGCCACCGCCCGAGCAGCGTGTCTGGAGCGTCGAGAACGCGCCGCCGATACCCGACGACACAGTCGCCGAGATGGTGGCCGCGATCGCCGACGCAGAATCGCTGTTCCTCCGGGCATCATCGAATCCCGTTGCATCCTATAATGATCCAGAAGTACTGGCGGCCGGCTGGCCCGGGGCTGGCCTCGTCACCACCGCTCGTGATCTGGCCAAATTCTATGGCGACCTGATCGGCGGAACCCTGGTCGGCCCGGGTCCTCTGCGGGAAGCGATCACAGAACGCGTACGCGGCCGCGACCGGGTGCTGCGGTTGGAAAGCGCATTCGGCCTCGGCTACATGCTGCCGTCGCAGAACTTCGTGGTGCCCGAACCCGCGCAATCGTCTGTCTTCGGTCACCCGGGGGCCGGTGGCTCGGTGGGACTGGCAGATCTCGAACACAAGGTCGCTTTCGCCTTCGTGCCCAATCTGCGCCGTGACTGGCTGGCCGGCGATCGCCGTGCCTATCGGCTCATCGCCGCGGTGTACGACGCGCTGTGACACCGCGACGCAACTGACACGCGCGGTGCTCCATCCCCCGTACCGCCTCTCCCCCAAACTCAATCGCGGCGCGCGTGCGATGGTGGACGGCATGGAGGAACGATGCCGGAAATGAGCCCCGTCGCCGAGTTCGACTTCGTCATCGTGGGAGCAGGCAGTGCCGGCTGCCTGCTCGCCAACCGGCTCAGCGCCAACCCCGATCACCGTGTGCTCTTGATTGAGGCCGGCGGCGAAGACAACTGGTTCTGGATCAAGGTGCCGGTGGGTTACCTGTACACAATTGCCAACCCCCGCACCGACTGGTGCTTCACGACCGAGGCCGACCCAGGTCTGGCCGGTCGCAGCATCCACTACGCGCGGGGCCGCGTGATCGGCGGCAGCTCGTCGATCAACGCCATGATCCATATGCGCGGACAGGCCAGCGATTACGACCTGTGGGCCCAGGCCACCGGTGACGAGCGATGGCGTTGGGGTGGCCCGAACGGCTCCGGCGAGACACTGGCGATCTACAAACAGTTGGAGGACTACTTCGGCGGGGCCGACGACTGGCACGGCGCCGGTGGCGAGATCCCTGTCGAGCGGCCGCGGGTGCGCTGGAAGATCTTGGATGCCTGGCAGGCCGCCGCTGCCCAGGTGGGCATTGCCCCGATCGACGAGTTCAACCGCGGTGACAACGCCGGCAGTGCGTACTTTCATGTCAACCAACGGCGTGGCCGTCGCTGGTCGATGGCCGATGCCTTCCTGCATCCCGTCGCCCAACGACCAAATCTCACCATCTACACCCACACCCAGGCCTTGCAGCTGCTGACGGATGACCAGGTCCAGGAGGATCAGCGTCGCGGGGCCTGGATCACAGCTCAGCGCCGCGCCACCGGTGTGCGGCTGCTCAAGGACGGCCAGATCATCGACGTCCGGGCCCGCCGGGAGGTGATCCTGAGCGCCGGAGCGATTGGGTCGCCGCAGCTTATGCAGGCATCAGGCCTGGGCCCGGCCGGGCTGCTCACCCAGCATCAGGTGCCGGTGGCCGTCGATCTGCCGGGAGTGGGCGAAAACCTCCAGGACCACCTGCAGCTGCGCACGGTCTACCGGGTGCGGGGCGCCCGGACCGTCAACACCCTGTACCGGAATTGGATCACCCGTGCAGGCATGGGACTTCAGTACCTGCTGATGCGCTCAGGACCCATGACCATGCCGCCCTCCACGCTGGGAGCCTTCGCCAAAAGCGATCCCGCGTTGGCCAGTCCCGATTTGGAGTGGCATGTGCAGCCCTTGTCGTTGGCCAAGTTCGGCGAACCGCTACATCCTTTCGGAGCGATCACTCCGTCGGTCTGCAATCTGCGCCCCAGCTCGCGGGGTCATGTGCGCATAGCTGGCGCAGATCCGCTGACCTACCCGAAGATCTCCTGCAACTACCTGTCCACGGACGCCGATCGGCAAGCCGCCGTGCGCGGCCTCCGGATGACCCGGCAGATCATGGCGGCGCCGTCCCTGGCCCGCTACCGCCCAGAGGAGTTGCTGCCCGGCCCGCAACTGGTGAGCGACGAAGACTTGCAGCAGGCGGCTCGTGAACTGGGTACCACCATCTTCCATCCGGTGGGCACCTGCGCGATGGGAGCCTTTGACACCCGCGGTCTGCCGCGGTCGGCCGCCACGGTGCTCGACACCGACTGTCGCGTGTACCGCGTCGCCGGCCTTCGAGTGGCTGATGCTTCGGCGATGCCCACCATCACTTCCGGGAACACCAACGCGCCGGTCATGCTGATCGCAGAACGCACAGCGCGGGCGATCCTGGGTTGAGTCGCTCAATACCGAGTGGTCCCCCATATCCGGAATAAACTCCGCGCCCGGCGAACTTGGCTTAAGAGTCGATCCTTCCCCGACTCAGGAGCATCCATGACCCGTCCCGTCCGCGTCGCCGTGCAGATCCAGCCCGGCGGCACGCCCGATTACCGCACATGGCGCGATGCCGTCTTGGCCGCCGACGACCTCGGCGTCGACGTGATCTTCGGCTACGACCACTTCCATCGCCCGGCCATGGAGGCCATCGTCGACGGCAAGCCCGTGATGTTCGATGAGCAGCCCGACGTCGCGAACTTCGAGGGCTGGACCGCGCTCGCATCGTGGGGCGAGATCACCTCACACGCCGAGATCGGGCTCCTCGTCACCGGCGTCGGCTACCGCAATGCGGACCTGCTCGCTGACATGGCGCGCACCGTCGACCACATCAGCGGCGGCCGGCTCATCCTCGGCCTCGGCGCGGGGTGGTACGAAAAGGACTACACCACCTACGGTTACGAATTCGGCACCTTCGGCTCCCGCTTCGATCTGTTCGACGACAGCTTGATTCGCATCGAGAACCGGCTCGCTGCGCTGATTCCGCCGCCCGTGCGCAAGCTACCGATCCTCATCGGCGGCACGGGGCCCAAGCGCTCGCTGCCCGCCGTTGCCCGACACGCCGACATCTGGCACGCGTTCCAGGACCTCGACGCCTTCCGCAGGTCCAGCGACCGCGTCGATGAGCTGGCAGCGACGTTCGGCCGCAACGGCGCCGACATCGAACGCTCGACGCTCTGGGAGAACGCCGACAGTGCCGACGCCTTCCGCGAGGCAGGAGTCACGTTGTTCCAGACCGAACTCACCGCCGATGACGGTTTCGACCTCACGTCGCTCAAGCAGGTGCTCATATGGCGGGACAACGGGTGAGGCCGCGATGCCCGCGCATCAGATTGACTAGGCTAAACGGCCTTGATGGCAAGGGATTTGGGTAGATTCCGGCAGGGCGTCCTTCCGTACGTCGAGTAAGTCGTGCAGGTTCTCCTGACACTGCGACGTCTGTCCGTTGTTTCAGGATCCGTGCAGCGGATCTCGGCCGTTCCAGGCGATGAGACGGTCGATGGCGGGGGCGTCGTCGGGGATCGGGACGGCCTCGGCGAACGGGACGGAGACCTCGTCGAGGCCCATCGCGGCCGAGATCTCCTCGTAGAGAGCTCTGCGGTTCTCGGAGGGCAGGATCTTGTGTGCCGCCTGCAGCGCTGCGGCGATCACCGAGGCGTCCCAGTCGGGCTGCTGATCGGTCGCCACCGCAAGGTCCCACGTGTGGACGGTCAGCTCGGAGAAGTAGGACGCCAGGACCTCGGCGCCGCTGCCTTGGATCCACGGCAGTGCCATGGGTCGTTCAAGCAAGGTGTCATCGCCCCAGGCATCGGCGGCTCGTCTCGCTGCCTCCCGCCACGCATTGGGCCAGCGATCGTCGGGGACCGGGGTCTCGGTGATTGCGAAGGGATCCTCACCGTTGCCGAGCGCGGCAACGCGGCCAAGCACGCCGATGAGATGAGCAAGCAGCGCTCGCACGTCCATGTCTGAGCATGGCGTCGGGTCGGTGAGTCGCTCTGGCCGGATACCGGCAATGACGACTCCGCCGGTGGCGATGGCGCGGTCCAGAATTGGCCGGGGATCCTTGAGGTGGTCGGTGGCGGAACCGGTAGGTGTGATCATGGCGCCATTGTGCCGACCTAAACCGGTCACCTAATGGCCAGTTTGATGTGAAAATGTGGTGGCATGCGGGCGGACCGTCTAGTAGCCATCCTGCTTCTGATGCAGCGACGCGAGCAGGTCACAGCATCGGAGGTCGCGCTGGAGTTGGAGGTGTCCGAGCGCACCGCCCGCCGCGACCTCGAAGCGTTGAGTGTCGCCGGGGTGCCCGTGTACTCCGTGCAGGGCCGAGGGGGCGGGTGGCGTCTCGTGGGCGGCGCTCGCACCGACCTCTCAGGGCTGACTGCGAGCGAGGCTCGCGCCCTGTTTCTGGTGGCCGGACCCGCCTCGACGGCAACCCCGGGCGTGAAGACCGCTCTGCGCAAGCTCGTACGTGCGCTGCCCGAGTCCTTCCGGGAGCAGGCCGAGGCCGCCGCGACATCAGTTGTCGTAGACCCACGACACTGGGGATCCAGCCAGGTCGAGCCCCGGCCGCCCCGGCTTCTCGACGAACTTCAAGAGGCGGTGATCCGCGGCGTCCAGGTACGGCTCGGCTACATCGACCGCAAAGGCTCCGAGACCGAACGGACCGTCCACCCACTGGGCATCGTCGCCAAGGGCCCGACGTGGTACTTGGTCTCCGATACGGAGGCCGGTCGACGGACTTTCCGGATCGACCGTGTCTTGACGGTCGAGTTGACCGACGATCCCGTTCAACGACCCGAGGGATTCGACCTTGCCGAGAGCTGGCGCGAGATCGCCGACGAGGTCGACCGAAAGCGCACCCCCCTCGAGGCCCAGGCCGTGTGCGCTCCCGACGGACTCGGCCTGCTCCGGTCGATGCTCGGGGGCCGCCTCGAAGTTGGTGGTTCCACGCCCGACGGTCGGATTGAGATCGTGATCCGCGGCCACAGCGAGTACGCCCTCGCGGGCGAACTTGCCGGCCTCATCGAATGGCTTGAGGTCACCGGCCCGCAGGGCGTGCGCGACCACCTCGCCTCGATCGGCGGCGCGCTTGTAGCGCGGTACACCTGAGCTGGCCGCGACCGAGTTCGCGGCAGTCAGGGTCGTCCTGTGCTGGGCCACCCACCGACGCCGATCGCGCCGAACTGAAGCGATTCCCCACTGTCGTCGAGGCCGAGTGGACACTCAGGGTCTGCGCACCCGCGCGCATCAGGCGCTGAGATTTCATTTCACATTGCGTGCATAGCTTGGCAAAAGCGGTGCTAGCGTCCCCGTTGACTCAGCCGTCAACGCGTGGGACCGCGAAATCCACACGGTCCCCGCACAACCGAATAATCCAACAGAGGAACCAATGACTCAAGGCGACGGAACCCCGTTCGACACGCAGCCCGAGTGGCCGTCCGAACCTGTTGGCGCAACCGATCCAGGCGATCTCACGCTTCCCTTGTACGGAGCGACATTCGGTCAGGCAGTGTCGCGGTTCTACGGCAGCTACGCCCGCTTCTCCGGGCGCGCGTCCCGCAGTGAGTTCTGGTGGGTCATGTTGGCGCTCACAGTGGTCGGCTTTCTCTGCGGGGCGTTCGTCGGCGCGGCCGGAGAATCCAGTGCACTCGAACTCATCGCCATGGTGATCATGGTGCTATTCCTGCTGGGGTGCGCGATTCCAGGCTGGGCACTCTTGGTCCGCAGGCTCCACGACGCCAACTTGTCAGGGTGGATGTCCCTGCTAGCCGTGTTGCCCTACGTCGGGATCGTGATCCAAATCGTCTTCGGCCTACTGCCCTCCAAGCAGCTCGGGGAACGTTTCGACCGCCGTTGAGGACTGTTGTTCCTCCGCCCCGGCGGCGCTGCGCGAATGAGAAGTTAAGCTGGCGTGGAGGATCAAGCTCCTTGCACTCCCCCCGGCGAATGCGCCTGCGTCGAGGCGAGCGGTGAGCCAAGTGTTGATGTGGCGATGAGCGGCCTCGGCCATCGGGGAGGAGTCTTCTTGTTAGGTTCGGCTGACGGTGGATTCAGGAGCGCCGATGCACGACGGGGCTATTTGGCGGCGTATGACGAGTTACGGGCGTTGAGTCCGCGGCCGGATGTCGTGCACGATGTTCCAACGAAGTTCGGCACCGTTCGGGTGTATCAGCACGGGCCAGACCGTGGTGTGCCCGTCGTGCTGGTACACGGATTTTTCCTGACCTCGGCCATGTGGTGGGGCCAAGTCGTCGGCCTGGCAAAAGATTTCACTGTCTATGCGATGGATATGTTGGGCCAGCCTGGAGCCAGTGTTCAGTCGAAGCCGATGTTTACCGCAGCAGACTCCGCGCGCTGCATTGATGCGGTTTTGGAGGGGCTGGGGCTACGAGATGTGCATCTGGTTGGGCATTCCTATGGTGGTTGGCTTGCCACCCATACCGCGGCGCGGGCGCCCCACCGGTTGGCGACGGTGACGCTGGTCGACCCGGCCAGCACCGTGGCTCGAACCTCTGCCAGGTTCTGGCGATGTCTTGCGCACCTGTTGTGCCGCCCGCGTTCCGCGCGAGCCGGACGCGCCGCGGCATGGATTGCGGGTCACCCCGCGCCGGGTAGTTCCATCGATATGCTCGCCGGACTGTTTGTGGCCGGATTCGCTGCCTTCGCGCCACCCCTGCGAACACCGCCGCTGCGTTTCGTCAGCGATCGCCTGCTGCGTTCTGTGCATCTTCCGGTCCAAGTTCTTCTGGCCGGCAACACTGTTCACGACTCAACTAAAGGGCTTCGACGGATGCAGTCGGTGGTGCCGACATGGCGGTATCACCTGTGGCCCAACGCCTCACATGCGTTGCCGACTGAGGTCCCCGATGAGGTGAATGCTCGTATCCGTGAGTTCGCGATCGAACACCGTAAAGATGTTTAACGGGTGCGGCCTTTGATGGTGCCCAGCTTGCGGTGTGTCGTATTCGGTCCGCGCAGTCTGGACAATCCGGTACAGCCAGAACACAGATCGACGGCGTGCTGCACCGATCTGACGTTGGAACCCATCCCCGACAACCTCGGCGATCGCCTACCGGTCCGCGGATGGCACAGGCCAGCTAGACCGGAGGTTAGCCACCATTGGTGACGGGGTTCGACGTCAGCGTGAGGAAGCCGCCGTTGACCCAGACGCCCCAGCGGCCGCCCCAGGCGGAGTTCCACACCACGGGCTGTCCGACGAAGAAATCGGCGGGTTTCCGCGGGGCCCAGTCTGGCGGCACCTCGCCTTGCGCTGGCGCCGGTGGCGGCGGAGGCGGCTCAGCCCCGGCCAGAGGAGTGCCTATGCCGAGAACGGCCGCGGTTAGCCCGCCTGCAACCGCGACGGCCGGCAGGATCTTCGTGACCAAGTTCATGAGCATGACTCCTGCGTTGAGACTGTATCCAGATACTTAGGAGACTTAATCATATTACAGACCGGCCCGACCTCGGGGGGATACCCGTGGACACGCCGGTCTATCTGGATGGGTGGGCGTATTTGCCACAATGTTGGCCTGGTTGAGCTGAGCGCGCACGCTAAACCGACCAAGAAGTCGGCTGGGTCTGTGGCAGCCCAGCGTCGAGGCGAGCGGTGAGCCAAGTGTTGATGTGTCGATGAGCGGCCTGCGCCATCGGAGTCGGGTGGCCCGTGAATCCATGGGGAGATTCTGGGTAGATGCGCAGATCGATGTCGGCCCCGGCTGTCGACAGTCGCATGGCCATGGCCAGGTTATCTTCCAAGAGGATGTCGTCGGCGCCGACGACGATGAGTGTCGGGGGCAGGCCCGCGAGGTCGGCGTAGATCGGTGAGATGTCGGGGTGCGTCCGGTCTGGCGCGGTGCCCGCGTAGGCGTCGAGGAAGTACTCTTCGGCGATCTGTCGTCCGGCCGGTGTCTGAGCCGCGAGGTCGTAGGTGCCGAATTGCAGGACAGCGGAACCGAACGCGGTGACGCCCCGATCGCGCAGACGCAGAAGCGTGACCATTGCCAGCGTCGCGCCCGCGGAGAAACCGCTGACCGCGAGGTTCGTGGTGCCAAAGCGACGCTCGGCGTTGTCGACGAGCCAGAGGGCTGCGGTCTCGCAGTCGTCGGGTGCGCAGGGCCAAGGATGCTCAGGGGCAAGCCGGTAGTCCACGCTCACGACCGCGACCCCAAGCGAGTCGGCGAGACGCCGGTTCGAGGAATCACTGCCTGCGGCCGACCCCATGTAGAACCCGCCACCATGGATCTCGAGAAGGACGCCCTTCACGGCCTTGGCTTCCGGCAGGTGGACCCGCACCGGCACGCTTCTCCCATCCGCGTTCGCGAGCTCGGCAACCGTCGACAGGTCCGACTCGGTGGAAGGCGCCGCGTTGGCTCGGAATTCGCGAAGCTCCGCCCAGCTGCTCGGGCCTCGGCCGGCCGCACGCCTCGCGTAGAAGGCGCGTGACTCATCGGCAAGAGTTCCCAAGTCGGGATCGATCAGAGAGGCCAAGCCGAAATGCACAACTAGCACCATAGGAACTGAAGTGGCATTCCGGCCGAGACGCGCCGCTACCGGCGCAATCCAACGAATCCTCGAAACGTGACGATCACCTTCGACGGTGCAGTGACAATGTTGGGCATGACGATTGCGGAGGACGCCCAGACCGAACGGGCGGCACTCGCGGAGTCGTTGATCGACGCGGGTGCGTCGGCCCGAACGGCGTGCGGTGAGTGGACTGCACTGGACCTTGCGGCCCACCTGGCGGGTGAGGAACGCAACGGTGGTGTCTCGACCTTCATCGCTAGATCCCTGGTGGCACACGGTGTTTCAGTGAGGGGCACACCGAAGATGGTCGACACCGCCCTGCGTCTGGAGCGCCGGCACGGTTTTGCGGCACTGATCGACCGGTTGCGTCGGCCCATGCCGCGACTGCTGCTACGGCCGCGGGTGGCGCCACTGACTCTGTTTGAGTACTGGACCCATCACGACGATCTCATCGGCTTCAGCACAGGAGCCCACGCCGTGCCGGCAACACTCGCGGAGGTCGTTCCCCTGCTGCTGCGCTATCAGCTCAAGCAACTGCCCGCGAGTGTCCGGGTGGCGGTCGGTACCAGCGACGGCAGCCACAGGTGGTCGGTCGGGCCCAACTCGGCCCCAGAGGTGCTAGTCGGCGGTGCTCCTCCGGACCTGATCCGATGGCTGTCCGGGCGTCGAACGCAAGGCGAAATCACCATGACCGGACCTGACGCCCCCGTGCAGGCACTACGCGCATTCGCGGGTCAAGTGTGACTTTCGGGAACCTCTTTTGCATGGACCGCACGCTTACCGCTCCGCGGATGGCGCAGGCCAGCTAGACCGGAGGTTAGCCACCATTGGTGACGGGGTTCGACGTCAGCGTGAGGAAGCCGCCGTTGACCCAGACGCCCCAGCGGCCGCCCCAGGCGGAGTTCCACACCACGGGCTGTCCCACGAAGAAATCGGCGGGTTTCCGCGGGGCCCAGTCTGGCACTCCTGCGTTGAGACTGTATCCAGATACTTAGGACGCTTATTCATATTGCAGACCGGCCCGACCTCGGGGGGATACACGCGGACACGCGATGGCAACGCGCGGCGCGCGCATCCCCCTCGATGCCGGCTGTGGATCCAGCCTGACCCCTGCTTGTGCGCTTGCACACTCTGATGTGCAACGAGTGCGGTGTTGTCCGACTCCCTAGAATCGTGACGATTCCAAGCCTGACGCAACGATTCCCTGTGCGACATGGTGTTCCAGTCAACGGATCCGCAGGCGAACGCCGCGGGTTTGTTCGGTGAACTCCATACGGCAGAGGTTCGACAACGGGAGGTTAGGCATGCTGTCACGCCACGGCGTCGACGTCCGCGTGCCTGCGAGGGATTGTCGATACTGCCAAACCGCTGACGACCCGAACCCGGCGTGATCCTCAGTCGGGACTGACGTCGGCGAGAACTCAGGCGGTAACCGGGCGCGCCCGGTGCCGTCACACCGATGCATTCTCCCATCCCTGCAAGTATCGAAGCGAGATCCACAAGCATGACTTCCCAGCGGTCGAAACGCCTGCTGCTCAATGGTTTCACGATGGCCACGGTCGGTCACATCTCACCTGGGCTGTGGCGTCACCCTGATGACAGCGCATCGCAGTACTCGACCTTGGGCTATTGGACCAGCCTGGCGCGACTCTTGGAGTCAGGCGGGTTTGACGCGTTGTTCATCGCCGACGTGCTCGGACCCATTGAGGTCTATGGCGGGAATCCGGACTCCGCGTTGCGCAATGGAACCCAAATGCCGGTCAGTGACCCGGTTCTGGCCATATCGGCGATGGCCGCTGTGACTGAGCACCTCGGCTTCGGTGTCACTGCGTCGACCTCGTACGCCCAGCCGTATCTACTGGCACGAACCTTCTCGACGCTCGACCAGCTCACCGACGGCAGAATCGCGTGGAACGTGGTGACCTCGATGGTGGACAGCGCCGCGCGGAACCTCGGGATGGAGCGCCAGCTCGAGCACGACGTCCGCTACGACCGCGCTCAGGAGTTCCTCGAGGTCACCTACAAGCTGTGGGAGGGCTCCTGGGAAGACGACGCGGTGATTCGCGATCGAGTTGGTGGTGTCTACACCGACCCGGCGAAGGTGCACCGCATAGACCACGTCGGCGAGTACTTCTCTGTTGCAGGACCCCATCTGTGCGAACCGACGCCGCAGCGCACACCCGTCATCTTCCAGGCCGGCGCATCGTCCCGTGGCCAGGAGTTCGCCGCTCGCAATGCCGAACTCGTGTTTCTGGGCGGACGCGACGCCGAAGAGATCGGTCGCAGCGTGACAGCGATCAAGAAGCGTGCGGCGGATCTCGGCCGCGATCCCGACGGTCTGAAGTTCGTCACATCAGTCGGTGTGGTGACGGCCGCCGACGACGCCGCTGCGGAATCGAAGTACGCCGACTATCTGCAGTATTCGACCCCGGAAGGTGCCTTGACGCTGTTCTCGGCCTTCACCGGACACGACTGGTCGAACCACGATCTGAATGAGGTGGTCAGCCGTACCGACACCAACGCCTCGCAGTCGACGCTGGCCAGCGGGCGTGGTCGAACGCTGGGTGATATCACTGCCGCCATGGCCGTGGCGGGTCTGCACCCCACCATCGTCGGCGGTCCCGGCACTGTCGCCGACCAGCTGGAGGCGCTGGCCGATGAGGCCGATCTGGACGGCTTCAACATCGCGCACGCGGTGGTACCGGGCACCTACGTCGACTTCATCACCCACGTCGTACCGGAACTGCGTCGCCGTGGCCGTGTTCGAGATGGTTACGTACCCGGCACCCTGCGCGAGAAACTGAGTGAATCGGGCTCGCCCGCCGTAGCCGACGACCATCCCGCGTCAGACTTCCGCGCCTGGCACCGCCCGGGGACGAAGTCATGACCGCCGAGCCCATCGTCAGTTTGAGCAATGTGACGAAGACCTACCACCAGCGCGGCCAGGACGAGCTGACCGCACTGGACGATGTCAGCCTGCAGATCGGCCGGGGCACCGTCCACGGCATCGCCGGATTCAGTGGTGCCGGAAAGTCGACCCTCCTGCGCAGCATCAACCTGCTCGAACGACCCGATCGGGGCACGGTCGTGGTCAACGGTGAGGATCTGACGGCGCTGCCCGAACGCACACTGCGTCAGCGCCGGCGCAACGTCGGCATGATCTTTCAGGAGTTCAACCTGCTGGCCAATCGCACCGTTGTCGAAAACGTGGAACTGCCACTGCGATTGGCGAAGGTAGACAAGAAGGCCCGTCGGGAGCGTGCGCTGGCCACGCTGGCATCCGTCGGGCTGACCGAGAAGGCGCAGTCGTATCCAGAGCGGCTCAGTGGCGGCCAGAAGCAGCGTGTCGGCATCGCCCGGGCCCTGGTGACCGCCCCCGACATCCTGCTGTGCGACGAGGCCACTTCGGCGCTGGACCCGCGCACCACCGATGGGATCTTGGAACTGCTGGCGGGAATCAACCAAGAACGCGGGATCACCGTTGTGGTGGTCACGCACGAAGTGCACGTCATCAACGCGCTTTGCGACCGCATCTCCGTGATGGAATCCGGCCGCATCGCGGAGAACTTCGAGTTGGGCACACCCATCGCCCCGCGATCCCCGATCGCACGGTACCTATTCGGACTCGCCGACCGACCCTCGCGCGGCTGGGAGGTCACCGATGCTTGAGAAGGTCCAGTCGGTGCTGCCGGAGATCGGCCTGGCCACCGCCCAAACCGCATACATGCTCGCGTTGACCTTGTTCATTGCCCTCGTGTTCGGTGGCGCACTGGGAATCTGGCTCTATGTCGTGCGGCCCGACTCACTGGCGCCGAACCGAACGCTGTACGTCGTGCTCGACGGGCTGGTCAACCTCGTCAGATCATTCCCCTTCCTAATCCTGCTGATCTCGGTCATACCCTTGACCCGATTCGTGGTGGGCACCAGCATCGGCACCACGGCAGTGGTCGTGCCACTTAGCATCAGCGCCATCCCGGAGTTCGCTCGGCTGGTCGAGCAGGCCCTCCTGGATGTGCGGCGAGGCGTGGTGGAGGCCGGTCAGGCCTTCGGGGCCAGCCGACTCCAACTCATCCAGCACATCCTGCTGGTCGAAGCGCGGCCAGGGCTGATCAACGCCTTCACCATCCTCAGCGTTCTGTATCTCTCGGCGACCACGGTGGCCGGACTGGTCGGTGGCGGCGGGCTGGGCAACTTCGCGATCACCTTCGGCTACTACCGCTACGAGCCACTGGTGATGGCTGTCACCGTGTTGGTCATCATCATCTGGGTGCAGCTCATCCAGATGACCGGCACATTCTTCGTTCGTCGGGCCGACAAGCGCCGTCGCTGACCGGTCAGTGTTCCCCTAACCACAAGGAAAACAATGAAATTCAGGAATGTTGCCGCTGCCACCCTCATCGCCATCATGGTGCCCTCCATGGCGGCGTGCTCGGAGGTGACCGGTGTCGGCGCCGAGAGCAACGACAAGACAATCAAGTTCGTCTCCACGAACATCGCGCTGTATCAGGACACCACCAAGGTTCTCGCGGAGGAGGTCGAAAAGCGCGGATACACTTTGGATTACGAGTTCATCACTGACGGACCGTCACTCAACTCGTCAGTGGAGAACGGCGAGGCCGACGCTACCTACCACCAGCACCAGGCGTACCTGGACTACTACGACCGGCAGTTCCACGGTGACCTCGTGACCGCGTTCGACGCCTTCGTCGACCCCAGCGGGCTGTTCTCGAAGAAGTACAAGTCCATTCAGGACCTTCCCGACGGTGCCGTGGTGACTGCGCACATCGAGCCAGCCAACTACTACCGACCGTTCCTGATGCTCCAGGACGCCGGACTGATCAAGTTGCGGCCTGGGGTCGACCCGTTGTCTATCACCGAGAAGGACATCATCGAGAATCCCCGCAACATCAAGATCAAGGGTCTTGACTATGCGCTGCTTCCCAAGGCGTTAGACGACGCCGACGCCGGTTTCCTCTATGCGTCGCAGGCCGCCGATATCGGTGTGGACTTCGGGAGCGCGTTGGTCGCCGAGTCTCCGCAGAATCAGTCACCTGATGTCATCGCAGTGAAGAACGGCCAGCAGGACTCCGAGAAGATTCGGGTGCTCAAGGAGTCGTACCAGACCGATGCCATGAAAGAGCAGCTGGTGAAGTCGTTCGGCGGGAAGACCGTGGTCATTCCGGCCTGGTGACACACCGGAGCCGACGAGCCAGGAAGGGGCTACTCCATGTCCACACCCGCCGGTACCGCGCCCGGTTCAACAGAGCACGCCGCTCGAACCGTGAGAGACAAGCTGAGATCAACTGCTGCTCAGCGTGACCGCGCACGAGAAGATCCAGTCGAAGAGATCGGCTGGCTCCGCGATGCCGGACTGCTCGCGCTCTTCGTCCCTGTGGAGTTTGGCGGTGGCGGCGCCTCCTGGTCACAGGTGGCAGGAACAGTCCGAACCATCGCAGAGGCCGACTCGTCGATCGCGCACGTCCTGCTCTATCACTACTTCGGGAGCCTTGCGGGCACGCGCGGTGAGAACGGTTTCGTCGGAGCGCGGCGTGCACGCAGCATCGCCGAACGCCACCTCTTCCACGGCACCATCGCTCAGGCGGCCTATCCCCCGTTGATTCTGGCCACCCAAACGGCCGACGGCTTTCGCCTGAACGGCTCGAAACCCTTCACCAGCGGCGCTGCTCTCGGCGATGTTCTGGTGGTGTGGACGGTCTTCGACACTGGGACGACACTTCGCGGTTCGGACGTGTCGGGGCAGATCGCCACGTTTCATGTCGAGCGGGACGCACCCGGGCTGTCATTCGGCGGAGACTGGGACAACGTCGGTCAGCGTCTGACGGTGAGTGGTTCGGCCACTCTCGCCGATGTGGCGGTGAGCAGTGATGATGTCATCGGGTACGGCTACGGAGCGGTCGAGTCGACCGCCGCCGACAACCTCGACGTGCTCTTGATGTACGCCGGCTTCGCCAACATCTTCACCGGCCTGGCGGTCGGCGCCCTCGATGAGGCCGCCGATTACACGCGCGGCCGCTCGCGCCCGTGGGTGGAATCCGGGCATCGCAGCGCCACCGACGACCCGCTGGTCCTGGAGAGGTACGGCCAGCTCTGGACTCAGGTGCAGTCTGCGGTGGCACTGACAACCGAGGCGAACACTGCTGTCGATCGCGTGCGAGAGTATGGCGCCAACCTGACGTGGGCCCAACGTGCGGAAGCCGTGACTCTGATCAATGCCGCGAGGCTGCACGCCAGCGAAGTGGCCCTGAGCGTCTCGAGTCGGTTATACGAAGTGACCGGCGCCAGATCCTCGTCTTCGGCCGTGGGACTGGATCGGTTCTGGCGCAACGCCAGGACGCTGAGTCTGCATGATCCTCTGCCCCACAAACAGGTTCAAATCGGGAGCTACGTGCTAAACGGCACCGAGCCGGTCCCCGGGTTCTACTCGTGAGTGGGCCGTCGGGTTCGACGAACAAACCGCCGATCTCACTGCCCAGCATGCCGAGCAGGCCGACGACAGTGCCGTTCTCGGTGCGACTCTCAAACGGCAGGAAAAGGGCGGAATCGAATAAGGCGGGTTACCAGTAGCGAGGCCTGCCAGTAACGTCGCGGCATGTCGCTGTCTGGTATCAGTACAGTTGGCATTTTGCGCAATCTATCTGGCAGTCGTTTATGCACGCGCTACAGGGTGATCACTTTGGTCAGCACCTTTGTGAAGATCGAACCGGGCACCAATCCTTCTATCAATTCATAGCCATAGCCAAGCGACTCGAGATAGGCACCCCATTGCGCATTGACCACGGTGTGGAAAGCGACCCGGGCCGTCTTTGCCCCAACCTGCCGCGCGGCCGCGATCGCCGCTTGCTCGAAGGCAGCGTTGACCAGTCGTCCCTGGCCTGCCACCCGTGACACATTCACGATGGCGTCCCGTTCGATAAGCAACTCCGTTCCTCGAAGGGTGGCGCGCACACCCGAGAAACCGACGCCCTCGACAGTGATGTCCTCGGCCACTCCCGTTCGCAGAAGCCGGATAAAGAGCGCTAACAGCGTCGATTGTGCACGCGACAAGACTCCTGCCGCCGCGGCGCCGCCGCCTGCCGCTTCTTCAGCTACCGTTGCTGCCCTGCTCGTAGCTCCCGCAATCGACTGAACGAAGCCGTAGATCATTAGCGAGTAATTCAGGACGGTCAGAAAATGCACCATGCCTTTGGCGATTGCGTCTGTGTTCTTGACATATTCGGCCTCGGCGCCCCGCAAGGCTTCGCACAACCGCGGAGCGGAAATGGAATTTAGTTCGGTCGGCACGATCCGGCCGCTGCCAGCATCGTGGGTGAAGCGGATTTTCCGGCTGGTCGCGGCTATCACGTCGACGAACGAGGCGCCTCCGGACGTCTTCACCTGCGTCCCCCGTGGCACAAACTCCAAAGAACCGACTGCGCCCTGCTGATTCACCGTCACGTGAACCGAGCGCGCGGTGCGATAGTCGACAGCCTCGAGCGGCGCGTGGATCTGGCCGGGCACTAGACCGAGGTCGAGCTGCTTATTGTCGGTATAGATAAGGCGCGCCAGTTCCGCGCCGTAGAACTCTATGCGCGCGATGCCGTTCTCGAAGTAATTGGGGTCGGCCATGATTTGTGTGACGGGCGTCTGGGGAAGGTCGACCTCCGCGATGTCACGCCGGACGATGGTCGAGCTGGCGCCGGCTGAATCACCTTGCGCGACATGCGCCAATTCGTGTGCCAGCAGACGATTCCCGCTGTGCGTGCCGGGCGCATACTGGCCCTCGGCGAAGGCGATATGCGGCCCGACCGTAAAGGCATGCGCCCCGAAGGCGCGAGCAGCCCTAGCCGCTGCCGGATCATTATGCACACGAACATCAACGAAGCTTCGGCCGAACCGGGGCTCGAAGAATGCACGCGAAGCTTGGTCCATAGGACGGCCAGGTTCATTCATCACTCCGTCGAGAACGGTCCGCCCGACGTTTCTGTAGGAGGGAGGCGTCACTGGTGTCCCTCGGGCCACTGGCTCGCTCGCGCCGGTAATGCGATCCGTCGTTCGCATTACGCGGTCTGCAACTCGGTCGGCGTCATGTTCGAGCGGATCATCGACCCGTCCGAGGGCCAGCTTGAAGAGTACTGGGAATGGCAAGGGCAGTAGGGCGTCTGGGGTTTCCCCTCGATCCGTAGGCCCCCGCTCGGGCGCAAGAACGGGAACCTCGCTGATGTCCGATGCTGTCGCTTGTACGGCCCGTGCGGCTGGGCCTCCGCTAGACCGATGCGTCACCGCAGCCGTTGTCTTCTTGGTTGAATGTGCGACTGCCTTCGACGGTGGCTTTGCGATGCGTGGCGCGAACATGACTCCCCTTCTCCATCGCCCAAGTGGGCAACGAATTCCGTCCCTGCCAGTTGCGATGGATAGAGCCTATCGAGTTGTGGAGCGGCCCGTCGATCTTCGCATTTGCAGACTGGCACTGCGCGAGGGAACGTGGCGGTCGTTTCATGCGCCGGACTCCGTGGGGATCGGCCTTCTCCGCCTCGAACACTGCAAGGCCCCCGGCCGGGTGGCGCCGGTCCCATGAACAGGCGCGAGTAGGCGCTGGGTTGATTGGTCCCAACCCTTCGCTGCAGAAAGAGAATCGGGTCAGTCGTCGGTCGCCTTGATTCTGCAGAAACCCGATTGGGACACCAGATCGACCGGGATGCGACGCCCGACCCGGGATCGACGGCTTCGCGGGTTGCCAGTGTTTGTCGCGATCGTGTCCGTGCGGGGTCCGAATTCCGTTGCACGGCCTGATGTGCAGGATTAGCCATGCTCGCGCCATCCTCGGCTCGACCCAATCCAGCGTGTCTTTTCGCGGGGCCCTAGCGCGTGCGTGGGACGCAAATTCTCTCCACTCTGCAAGGTAGCCACGGCGCTGTGGTGGGTATTCGACGCTGCTTCCTTCATGGCAACCGCTCCAAACGCTCGAAAGCCCGCGTCACCGCGGCACAGACCTCCTCGACCGACGTCGCATACTCGTCTCGTCCAGAGTCCAGCCGGCCGCCATTGATGTGGTCGCTGCCGATGATGATGCGCGCGCGTAACGCATCTCTCTCGTACCACGCGCGAATCACTACGACCAGCGTTTCCGACGTCGGATCTTTGCTGGGCACGGATCGAGGATGAACACGACAGATCAATCAGCTGTCATACGACAATCAGCGGACCGTGATCACGTGCATCGATCCTGATACTGACCGTTGACGATGTGTTGACGAACCGCACTTCACACTGGAGATTAGGTACCACGTGGGGGCGCACGAGGGGGCGATAGTGGCGACGCGATCGAAGCATGCAACTGCGACTGTTATGGCAATGCAAGTATGTGTTCTCGGGGGGTTCGAAGTGCGACGCGAGCGCGAATTGGTCGCGCTCCCATTAAACGCACAGCGGTTGGTCGGATTCCTCGTCGTACGCGAACGACCACAATTGCGGCTGACGGTCGCCGCGTCGCTGTGGCAGGACACGACCCAGGCACGGGCGGCGGCTAACCTGCGCACCGCGCTTTGGAAAATTCGGCAGGAGTGCGGAAACCTGGTCCGCGCCGACCGAAACTACCTCTCTTTGGACGAGACGACAACGGTCGACTTGGCACAACTCCTGGCACAAGCCCGACGCCTGATCGATCCCGATGAAGTGCTCACACCTGCCGATGTCAGCACCCGCGGTTTGATCGGCGACCTACTCCCCGACTTCGACGAGGAGTGGATCCGGTTCGAACAGGAACGTCTGCGGCAGTTGCGTATTCACGCACTTGAATCACTGTGCCGGCGTCTCTCCGCGTGGGGGCGGCACGCCGAAGCCATCGACGCGGGACAGGCCGCCGTCGCTGCCGAGCCGCTTCGCGAGAGCGCCCA
Organism: Mycolicibacterium sp. 624; assembly: GCF_040548615.1. Lineage (NCBI taxonomy): Bacteria > Bacillati > Actinomycetota > Actinomycetes > Mycobacteriales > Mycobacteriaceae > Mycobacterium > Mycolicibacterium sp. 624. The sequence continues at coordinate 418,585 of NZ_JBEPRZ010000003.1, read as the reverse complement.
GCACGCCTTGATCGCCGCCCATCTTGCCGAGGGCAACGTCTGTGAAGCCAAGCGCCAGTTCGGTTTGTACCGTGATCTGTTGTGGGAGAGCCTTCGCCTCATCCCCTCTATCGCGCTCAACGAACTCGTCACACGCACACGTGACGCGCAAAGCAACGATGCGTTGACGCACCGCTGACTGCTGATCGGCAAGATTCCCGACACGCACTTCTCTAGCCCGGCCAGAACGCGGGCGCGGGAGGTGTTGTGTCGATCTCGTTGCGACACCCCGTCTCTCCCGAGGAGGGCATATGCCCATAGCTCCTACCTACCCCGGTGTCTACATCCAGGAACTGCCGAGCCAGTTCCGCGCGATCACCGGCGTCGCCACCTCGGTCGCGGCGTTCATCGACTGGTTTCCCAGAGGTCCGCTCAACGAGGCGATACAGGTCAACTCCTGGGCGGACGTCGAGCGCACCTTCGGAGGCCTCCACACCCGCAGCGAGGCGAGCTATGCACTCGATCAGTTCTTCGCCAACGGCGGCTCGACCGCGTGGGTGGTGCGGGTGAGCAACGCGGTGACGCCCGACATAGCCGCCACCATCGGCGTGCGCTCTGGGAACACCGGTGGCGCAAAGGTGCTCACCCTCACAGCACGCGAGCCAGGCGAGCAGGGCAATTCCATTCGGGCCATCATCGAGCCCGGTTCCACTACGACGACGTTCAACCTCGTGGTGCGCGAGGTCCTCATCGCCGAAGGCCGCCAGACCGTGTTGCGCGAGGAGCGCTACAACGAACTCAGCAAGACGGCGGCTGACGCAAACTTCGTCGACACGGTGCTCGACAATCACGGCGCAATGGTCAGCGGCGTGAGCCAGGGCACGGCGGCAGCCCTCCCCTCGCCATCGGGCACCATGAGCGGTGTTGTGCCTGGGGTCGCCACGCTGCCAGCCAACCACGTCATGGACGTCGAACTCATCGTCGCAGGCGGGCCAGATGAACGTGAATTAGACTTGGGTGCCGATGTTTTCGCCAGTATCGATGACTTAGCCGCACGGCTACAGGGCGCCCTTCGCGGCGCGATTCCGAAGGGCAATTTCGATCCCGCCAGAGTCGAGTTCACCCAGGCGACCGTGCAGATCACAGCTAATGGCGACCGCTTGCAGGTCCTGGCAGGTACCGGAGCCACGACCGATGTGCGCTTCTCGTTCACGGGTCCGCTGGCAACACCTGCGGCGCTGGGGCTGGCCCCGACGGCGAACGAGAACATTGCGGCCTACCAGCTAGGCGAAGGGGCCGCACGCGCCCAGATCGCGGGCATCGTCGGTGTCGATGGCGATCTCCCCCGCGTCCAAGACCTCGTCGGGCAGGAGGCGGTCAACCCGGCCACCGGGATGTACGCACTCAATCTGGCCGACACGATCAACCTGCTGTGCGTGCCGCGCATCTCACGGTTCGAGAAGCTCGCGAAGCCAACGGAGAACTTCGTCGATGCCCAGTTCGATGCGGCCGTCGCCGCGTTCACGCTGTACTGCCAGCGGCGCCGCGCAATGCTGCTTCTCGACACACCCGATACCGCGCCCAGCCCGACGGCCATCAAGTCGTTCATGACCAAGAACTCCGTCGTGCGGGACCCGAATGTCGCGCTGTTCTATCCCCGCCTGACCATCGGCGACCCGCTCCGCGACTATCTGGACCGCAGCATCGGCGCATCGGGGGCGATCGCCGGGATCTGCGCACGCACCGACGCCAACCGCGGCGTGTGGAAGGCCCCTGCGGGCACAGAGGCGCTGGTGCGTGGCATCACCCGACTGGAGACCAAGCTCACCGACGCCGAGAACGGGATCCTCAACCCGGTCGGCATCAACTGCCTGCGCACGTTCGACCTCTACGGTCACGTCAACTGGGGTGGGCGCACCCTGGTGGGTGTCGATGCGGCGCCCAACCAGTGGAAGTACATCCCCGTCCGGCGGCTCGCGCTCTTCCTCGAAGAAACGCTGTACCGATCGACACTGTGGGTGATCCACGAGCCGAACGACGAGCCGCTGTGGGCCCAGATCCGGCTCTCGGTCGGCGCGTTCATGAACGACCTGTTCCAGAAGGGGGCGTTCCAAGGGCGCACGAAGCAGGAGGCCTACTTCGTGCACTGCGACAGCACCACCACGACGCCGCTCGATCAGGAACGCGGCATCGTCAACCTCACTGTCGGCTTCGCACCACTGAAGCCCGCCGAGTTCCTCATCATCTCGATTCAGCAGATCCCGCCGCAAGTGGAGGTGTGAGCCGTGGCCCAGTTCACCGTCAACCCGACCCGCTTCGACCCGTACAAGAACTTCAAGTTCAAGGTGAAGTGGGACGGCAAGTACGTCGCCGGCATCAGCAAGGTGACCGCCCTGAGGCGAACGAGCGAACTCGTCGAGCACCGCGAGGGCGGGCAGCCGTCGACAAGCCGAAAATCACCCGGCCGCACCAAGTATGAGGCCATCACCCTCGAACGGGGCGTCACCCACGACCCCGAGTTCGAGGCATGGGCCAACCGGGTCTGGAATCTCAGCGGTGGCCTCGGAGCGGAGGTGTCGCTGAAGAACTTCCGCAAGGACCTGCGCATCGAGCTCTTCAACGAGGCCGGCCAAGTGGTGATCGCGTACAACGTGCGCCGCGCGTGGGTCAGCGAGTACCAGGCGATGCCCGACCTCGACGCGAACGCGAACGCCGTGGCGCTCGAGCATCTCAAGCTCGAGCACGAAGGTTGGGAGCGAGATCTGGATGTGCCCGAGCCCGCCGAGTTCGGAACCTGAGTTGAGCGACGTCAGCCTGTCCGGTCGAAGTCGCATCGGGGGGAAGCAGGTACGCGGCGCCGAGTTCCGGGACCTCGCAGGCAACGACGAGCTCGCGGCGCGCGCCGACGCGGACGGGCTCACCGTCGAGTTCGCGACGCGCCTGCTCGCCTCATGCATCCTGACCCTCCGCACCGACGGTGGCGAGTTGCCGGCCAGCAGTGACCACGTGCGCGCGCTTACGGCAGGCGACCGCGAGACAGTCCTGCTCGCGCTGCGCCGGGCGGCCTACGGCGACCGCCTCGATCTGCTCGTCACCTGCCCCGACGTGACGTGCGGCGCGATCATGGATGCCGCCCTGACCGTCTCGGACCTGTTGCACGGCCCAATCAAGTCCCCGACCAGTCGAGACTTCGACGGCGCTGGTGTCCGCCCGGTGACGGGTGATGACCTGCACGCGGTCGCCGCACTCGCGCTGGACGACCCGGAGGCGGCCGTGCGCAGACTCGCCGCGCGGTGCACGGGACGCGACGACGACGGCGCGACCCTCACAGCCGACGAGCTCGCCGCGGTCGAGAGCGCTTTGGAAGCGCTCGACCCGCACGCCGAGCACGAGCTCGTGCTGGGGTGCCCCGAGTGCGATCTCGCGTTCACGTCGTCGATCGACGCCGGCGAGTTGCTTCGTCAGGAGATGACGGCCTCGATCACCGAACTCGACGTGAGCGTCCACCTGATGGCGTCCACCTACCACTGGTGTGAACGCGACATCATGGCCCTGCCCATCATCCGCCGCCGGCGGTACCTGCGGGTGCTGACCGACGCGGTCGCGACGTCGGTCAGCCACTGACATGGGCAGCGTGCTCTCATCGCTGGCGCGGCGGGCGTCGGCGTCACCCACCGTCGGCGGCCCGGGCCGAATCGGGCGCGCACGCACACCCGACAACCTGACATTCGCCCTGCCGGCGCGCGCGGTCGATGACGAGGAGTCGACGGGCGACATTCCCGCCGAACCATCAATTGCACCACCCACTCTCACGCCGAGTCCGGGCCCCGCCGCGCCGACACACGACACCGCCCCCGGACCGTCGTCACGACCGGCCGCGACACCCGCACTACGCATCTGGGCGCCGCACGCCGCTACCGGTGCGCCGCAACGGGTCGCGGCGCCGGAGCCGGCACGCGGTTCGACACCGACGCCGCCGACCGTCCGCGAGGTCGCGGTCGCCGCCGAGGACGGCCTCCCGGCTGTCACGCGGGCTGCGGCCACGGTGCCACAAGTTGTTCCTCCCCCGGCATCTCAGTCCGAGGCAGCACCGGACCGAGTGTCTGAGAACCGAGCCGACGCCTCCGCCGCCGCGACGACCGCGACTACGCGGTCGGCCGCGACGATTGCGCACCCGACACCTCGACCCCCGCAGCCGCCCACCGTCGTCTCCTCCCCACGGCTGGCCGTCTTGCCCTCGCCACCGGCTGCGGCCCCAGCCACCCCGCGGACCATCGACGTCCGCATCGGTCGTGTCGAGATCACGCCCGAGCGCGAGGCGCCGACTCCGACTCGGAGCGCACCCGTTCGGACATCCGAGACGGCGCGCGACCCGTTCGCGCGTGACAGTGCGGCTCGCTCCTGGAGCGACCGCTCAGGGAGTTGGGGATGAGCAACGCGCTCGCCATCGCATCGGTGACCGCCATGCTGCGGCACCGGCTCGAGAGCGCGTTCACCGAGGCGGCACTCGCCTTCCCGACAGGTGTCCAGGGCGCGAATGCGTTCGTGCAACGACCCGGCGGCGCGCACGCGGCGGCGACCGCGGGAGCCGACATCACGCTGTACCGGACCTCCCCGCATCCGCAGTGGCGCAACTGCGACCTGCCCACCCGCGCCGGCACCGGAATACCCACGGAGAAGCCACTGCTCGGGCTCATGCTGCGTTACATCGTGACGACATTCGGGGCGACGCAGGAACTCGAAGCCGAGCAGCTACTCGGCATCGTCGTCACCCACCTGCACACGAACGCAACGCTCACGCGCGCCGAGATCCTGACCGTCAAGGCCGCACTCCCCCAGGCCTTCCTCGCCGACACCGATCTCGACACCCAACCCGAACTCGTCAAGTTCACCGTCCTCGCCATGGAGGACGAGGACATGAACCGGGTGTGGTCGATGATGCCGGACGGAACCTTCGCACCGGCCGTTCTGGTCGAGGCTTCGGTGGTGTTCGTTCAACCCAAGATTCGCGTCTCGGCACCGCTTCCGGTTCTCGAACGCGGGCTCACCGTCGTACCGTCACGACAGCCGCTGATCGTGCGCATCGAAGCCGAGTCCGGCGGACCCTTCGCACCGATCCACGCCGGGCAGCCCGTCATCATCCGAGGGCTTCGCCTCGACGCACCAAAGCTGCGAGTGGAGATCGACGGCGTCGACGTGCCGCCCGCGTCGGTCACCGGGTTGGACGACGAACGGATTCGATTCGTCGTGCCCGCCACCACACTCGCAGGTGCACGTGGCGTGCGGGTTCTCCACGATCTGCCGGGTGTGCCTCCCGTGCTCGGCGCCGTGTCCGGCGTCGTGCCGATGATTGTGCGTCCGCAGGTCACGGCCACCGCGAAGGTCGCCGGAAGGGTCAGGGTGAACGTCGCGCCCACGATCGGCGTTCACCAGGCTCTCGAGGTGCTCCTCTCCAACGCGGCAACAACCATCGCGTTGCCTGGCGTGCTGGCGACCCCGAACCGGATCGATGCGCAATTGGCCGGTGTGGCGGCGGGTACCTACGTGGTGCGCGCCCGCATCGACGGCGTCGAGTCCGTCCCGACGTCGTCGATTCCCGGCGGCCTGATCGACACTCCGAGTCAGGTGGTGTGATGAACGCCGACGGTGCGTACGTCCGGGATCGGGTGGGCGAACTCCTCTCCCGGCTTCTCGGGCGGGAATCGGCCCCGGTGCCCGCCATGCCCGAGTCCGCCCTCGATCGGCTGACCAACACGTGCGCGCTCTCCGCGGCGGACTGCGACCTACTTCTGCTTCTAGCCGGGCTGGCCATCGATGCATCGATCGCGCCGGAACTCGGCCTCGACGGCTGCTGCCACGGTGCGGCGACACTCGCCCAACTCGCGGACCGGATACCCGACGCCCAGTGGAGCGCGCTGGCACCGACCGCGCCGCTGCGCCGGTGGCACCTCGTCGAGCTGACCTCCGAACGCATCCTCGACGGCTGGGCCCGCATTGACGAGCGGACGCTGCTCGGCATCCTCGGCGTGTACACGCTCGATCCTGTGCTTGACGCGCTCGCCGACCCCCTGAACCCGGTCGACGCGACGGCGGAGTCACCGCGTCGCCTGGCCGCTGTCGAGCGGGTGCTCGACGTGTGGCGCGGGTGGGACGGCGAGGGCTCGGTGCCCGTGGTGCTGATCAGCGGTGCCGACGCGACCGCGGCTGCGGTGGATGCGGCGCGGCAGGCGGGATTTCAGGCCCTGGCGTTCCGTGCGACCAGCCTGCCGACCGGGGCTCGCGAGCAGGCCGAGGTTGCTGCGCTTCTCGAACGCGAGTCCGCGCTCGGCCCGATCGCGGCGATCCTGACGATGACCGATATCGCGGCCGAGGGGGCGGCGTGGAACATCGCGCGACGCTGCCAGGTGCCGTTGCTCATCGCCGCGCGCGGTCTCCCGGCGGTCGTCGACCTGCCGGGTCGGGTGATCGTGCACGTCGAACTCCCCACCGAGACCGTCGCCGAGCGCACCGAGGTGTGGCGGCGCGAACTCGGTAGCACGCTCGCCGCGCAGTGCAACGGGGCCACCGAGGTGGTGGCTCACCGATTCATCCTCGGCGAGGCACAGATTCAGACCGCGGCCGCAGAGGTTCGCAGCACCTGGAACGACAACGACGCCGAGCCGACGCGGATCCTGTGGCGTGCGGCCCGCCGCCAGGCGCGGCCCGATCTCGACGAGCTCGCGACCCGCGTCTCGACCACGGCCGAGTGGGACAGCCTCATCCTGCCCAAGGCGCAGAAGGTGATGCTGCGCGAACTCATCGCACACGTGCGGCACGCCCATCTCGTGCAGGACCAGTGGGGATTCGCGCGCAACGGCGCCTGTGGACCCGGCGTCACCGCGATGTTCCACGGCCCCAGCGGAGTCGGCAAGACACTGGCCGCGCGGGTCGTCGCAGGAGAGCTCGACCTCGATCTGTATCGCGTCGACCTCGCGCAGACTGTGTCGAAGTACATCGGCGAGACCGAGAAGAATCTCGCCCGCATCTTCGATGCCGCGGATGCGGGCGCCGCGATTCTCGTCTTCGACGAGGCCGACGCCATCTTCGGAAAGCGCTCAGAGGTCAAGAACGCCAACGATCGGTTCGCCAATATCGAGGTCGCATACCTGCTGCAACGCCTCGAGAGCTACCGCGGCCTGGCCATCCTGACAACCAATCTGCCCGACAACCTCGATCCCGCATTCACGCGTCGCCTCCGCACGTCCATCGCCTTCCCGTTCCCGGACGTCGCTGCCAGGGAACAGATGTGGTCGCACGCGTTCCCCGCCGCGGCGCCGACGGCCAACCTCGACATCGACGCCCTCGCCCGGCTGTCGGTGAGCGGCGGCAGCATCGCCAACATCGCACTTGGTGCCGCGGTGCTGGCCGCCGACGCGGGTACCGCGATCACGATGGACAACCTCCTCGGCGCGGCGCAGTCGGAGTACGCCAAGCTGCATCGCACCTTCGGCGCGGCCGAGTTGAACGGTTGGGCCACGCAACAGGTTTCGAACACCGAGCCGCGGAGGGCGGGATGAGCGCGCCGCATGATGTCCGCATTGTCATCGATAACCTCGCGCTGCCGAATCAAGGTGACGGCGACGCATTCGCGTCCGCGGTGGCAGCCGAACTCACGCGACTGCTCGCCGCATCCGGGGGGAACCCTCAAATCGAATCGAGTCGCGACACGCACCGCGTGCACGTCGATTCGGCGAGCGTCTCGCCGGAGGACATCGCCGCCGTCCTGGCGGGCATCGTGCTGGGGGCCGAGTCATGACGCTGATGAAGGGCGCGTTCGTCGTCTTCCAGACTCGAATCCCGGTACCGACGGACATCATCGTCTTCCAGTTCAACACCGAGTCGCTGCAGCGAAGGTTCGTGCCTCCGAGGGACAACCAGACCGCAGGCGAGAAGGGCGGCGGACGGCAGACCGCCCAGAGCGGCCCGCCGACGGAGAGTCTGACGGTGTCGATCGACCTCGACGCGGCCGACCTCCTGGAGAAGGCGGAGGCGGTCACCACCGCAGTCGGCCTACACCCGGCGATCGCGAAACTGGAGTTGTTGATGTATCCGGCGTCGTCGGTCCTTCTGCTCAACAAGGGTCTCGCGCTGGCCGGCATCGCCATGCAGGTTCCCGTCATCACCCCGACCGTGTTGTTCGTGTGGGGAACCACGCGGCTGCTGCCTGTCCGGGTGACCTCGGTGACGGTGACCGAGCAGCAGTTCGATAACCGGCTGAATCCGATCAACGCGAAGGTCGAGGTCGGGCTGACGGTACTCAAGTCCGAGGAGATGGACGAGCCGTTCGCCACTCTGGCCACCGTCACTCAGGTTGCCAAGGAAGGTCTTTCACGCATCGGGACGGTGCAGAGCGCCGCCGACATCACCGCACTGTTGCCGTTCTGAGCGGCCCGACGACCCGATAAGGAGACCATCGCATGTTCGACCAGACATCGCGGTACGCCGGTCTGCCGGTTGCCGTCATCGTCGACAGCCAGGGCCGGGAGCGCGCCTATGTGTCGGCCCGCGAGGTGCCACCGGCGGTGACGCCGCGCGCCGAGGACGTGGTGCACGTCGTCGGCGGCGACGAACGCCAGGACCGCATCGCCTGGCAGTACCTCGGCGAACCCACCCTGTACTGGCAGCTCGCCGATGCCAATGGCGTCGTGCACCCCGACGAGCTCACCGCGACGGTGGGACGGCGGCTCTTCATTCCCCTCGACGGCAGGCAGGGGCGACGATGACCGGCGGCGTGTCGACGATGCTCTCCCTGGGCAAGATGCCCGCTCCCGGGGTGATGATCGATGCGCTGCAGGAGGTCGTGGTCGAAACGGCGCTCGACGTCGCAGGCGCGTTCTCGTTGACGTTCGGGCTCGCACCCACCGAGGGCGGCGACTGGAGCACGTTGCTGATCGACCCGTTCAAGCCGATGATGCCGATCGGGATCCGCATCGGCACCGGCGGCGTGCCACTGCCTCTGGCGGTGCTCAACGGCTTCGCCACCGCGCAGCGGGCACGCTTCGCTGAGGGTGGGAAGAGCGTGCTGGAGATTCGCGGTATCGATATCACCGCTGTGATGAACCTCGAGGAGAAGGCGAAGGCGTGGACCGGTCTGCCTGACGGAGCGATCGCCGCGGCGCTGTTCGGCCAGTACGCGGTGGTGCCGAAGGTGACGATGACACCACCGCGGGTCGTGGAGCCGATGGGATCGACGGTGCAGCGCGGCACCGACATTCGCTTCCTGCGCCGTCTGGCCCGGCGCAACGGCTTCGACTGCTACGTGCAACCCGAACCGATAACCGGCCTGGACACCGGCTACTTCGGTCCGCCGACGACCACCGGTGTCGCGTCGGCGGTGATCAACGTCAACATGGGATCACTGACCAACGTGCGCGACCTTGAGGTCCGCTACGACATGGCGCGGCCCACGCTGGCGATGGCACTCGGTCTCGACACCGCGACCAAGGCGCCGGGTGTCGGTGTCGCGCCGGTGTCGAAGCTCGTGCCGATGGGTATCGAGCCCGCGACGCTGCGGGCCGTGGCGGGCGCGGGTGTCGCCGGGTCCATGCCCATGATTCGCCTCGCCGAGACCGGCGGGGCCACCGCCGCGGAGTTGCAGCCGTCGGCACAGGCAACCGTCGACCGCGCCAGCTTCGCGCTCACCGTGGAGGGCACCACCGACGAGTCTGTGGGTGTCCTGCGACCTGGCGCGTTGATCGCGGTACGCGGCATCGGTCGCCTGTTCAACGGGCTCTACCAGACGACCAGATGCCGAATATCGGTGGTAGACGGTCGCTTCGAGCAGCGGTTCACCGCCCGCCGAAATGCCGTGACCATGACCGGAACCGAGTTCGTCGCGGTGTAGTCGCGACATCGACCAGACGAGGAGCGTGATGACCGACCAACAAGTGCAACAACTGCTCGACCGTCAACTCGACAAGTTCTACGGCAAGTACCGCGGTCTGGTCACCGACAACCAGGACCCGACCAAGCGAGGACGGGTCCAGGCCTTGGTCCCCGAGGTGCTGGGCACCGAACACACCACGTGGGCCGAGCCGTGCACACCGTACGGCGGCACCACCTCGGGCTTCTACGCGATCCCGCCGCTGGGCGCCGGGGTGTGGATCGAGTTCGAGGCCGGTGACGTCTCCCGTCCGGTGTGGGTGGGCTGCTGGTGGGCGACCGGTGAGACGCCGCCGGGACCCGGTGCCGCACTACCGGATCCGTTCACCAAGGTGCTGCGCACCGAGACCGGGCTGCACGCCGCGCTCGACGACACCGGACAGTCGATCGTGCTCTCCGACATCGCAGGCGTGAACATCATGTCGATCAAGGTGCTGGAGGGCACGATCGAGATCAAGGCGCTCGCGCAGGTCGTCCTCGACGCACCCCTGATCAAGCACGGCGGCGGCGCCACCCATCCCGCGGTGTTCGGCGACCAACTCATGGCCTACCTGGCGCAACTGGTCACCACGTTCAACTCTCATGTGCACCCGGGAGAGTTGGCGCTCGGCCTCCTCCCGGTGACGCCGGCGCCGCCGGTGCCCCCTGCCGCGCCGCCCACACCGGCCCTGATCTCGTTACAGAATCTGGTGCAGTGAAATGGCGTCGCTGAAGCCGGGCGCTCTCGGCTCACCCTCCGACCAGTCGACACCCAACGAGTTCGTCGCGTCCATGGCAGCCGCGATCGAAGATGCCTTTTGGAAATCGCTACCAGGCAAAGACGCGGACAAGTTCGACCGTTCCACGAATACCCAAAGCGACCGCGACCGCCGCCGTCTCTTCGTCGCCATCGCCCAGGGGGTGACGGAACACCTGCGCGCCAACGCCGCTGCCCTGCGGGTGACGGCCGACGTGCCGCTGCCCCCCAACACCCACATCGAGATCGACGTGACGACATGACCGACCCCGGTGTCACGATCGTCACCGGCGCCTTCGCGGGTGGGCCACGGGCCGACCTGACGGTTCCGCCCGCGGCGCGCTACCTCGACGAGCCGATGCGGATCGACGGAAGCGGCAGGACCACCCTCGCCACCAACGACGAACACGTCCGCGACCTCATCCGCGCGGTGCTCTTCACCGAGCCGTTCGAACGGCCGAATCGTCCCGACTTCGGTTGCGCCCTAAAGACCATGGTGTTTCTGCCCAGCCATGAGGTGCTCGCCAGCGCCACCAAGGCACTGGTGCAGGGTGCGCTGCAGAAGTGGCTGGAGCTGGAGATCATCGTCATCGATGTCGCCGTCGAAGCTGTCGACGCCGAACTGCGCGTCACCATCGTCTATCAACGCCGCAGCGACGGCGGCCAGCGCCGGGAGACGTTCCGCGGCCGCTACGGGCAGGTGGGCTGAATGGGCACCATCAACACCCTCATCGCCGGCGACCTCGACTGCGCGGACCTGCAGCAGCGGCGCAGCGACCTACTGGCCCATCCCAACCCCACTCGCAACGGCATCGAGTACGTCGAGATCGATCCCGGCGACCACCGGATCGTCACCGTCACGTTCCTGCGTCCAGTGCCGGTGACGGCGTACGGCCTTCCCGCAACGCCCAGTCTCGCGGTGTTCACCGGCGGCGTCCGGGTCACCGGCATCCATGTCCTCACCGCGACCCGGCTGGCGCCCGATCGCATCCAGCTCGTCACCGACAAGGCCGGCGACCACTCCCCCTACGTGCTCACCCTCGCCCACCCCGATCTCGATCCCCCGCTGTCCCAGGTGCTGGTCTCATTCGTCGCGCCGTGCCCGACGGAGGTCGACTGCCGCACCGAGGACGACTGTCCCCCCGAACTTCTCGACGAACCGCTGATCGACTATCTGGCCAAGGACTTCACCAGTCTGCGTCGAATGCTGCTTGACGTCGCCGCCACCCGCCACCCCTCGTTCACCGACGGCAACGTCGCCGACCTGGCTTACACGCTCGTCGAGGCACTCGCCTACGAGGGTGACCGACTCGCGTACTTCCAGGACGCCATCGCGACCGAGGCCTATCTCGACACCGCGCGACAACGTCGCTCCATCCGTCGACATGCGCGACTCGTCGACTACCAGTTGCATGAGGGTCGCAATGCCTGGGCGCCAATCGCGTTCACCGTGAACAGCACCGGAGTCGTGCCGATGCGGACCCCGGTGCTCACCCGGGTCGGTGCTCCGCTGACGCCTGGCACGCCGCCACCCGGCCCGCTCATCGACTCAAAGTGGACCGATCCGACCGCCGCCGACACATTCGAGCGCACCCCGGCTCTGAGCGACGTCATCGTGTTCGAGACCAGCCACCCGGTCAAGTGCTCGCCACGCAACAACGAGATCCAGATCCACACCTGGGGCAACGACGAGTGCGTGCTCGCCGGCGGCACCACCGAGGCATACCTCTACAGCGTTGACCGCGTCGGTGCGGGCGGCGTCGCCCGTACGCCGGTCCTGGCCGATGGCGACTTCGTCGTGTTCGAGCACGCCCGGGGCAGCGACGGGCTCGGCCTGCCCGTCGATGCCGACTCGACGAAGCGGACGTTGGTGCGCATCGAGGGCCCGCCGCAACCCACGACCGACGAGCTCTACTCCAAATCGCTTGACGAGACATTTGACCCGGTTTCCGGTGTCGCACAATGGGAGCTGAAGCGGTGGACCGCCGGACCGGTGCTGCCCCTGCTTCGTGTGCGGTGGCGACGCCAGGACGCGCTGCCGTTCCCCCTGTGCCTGAGCACGCGCACCGAGGACGGCCGCCGGCTGCGGTCGATCACCGTGGGACGCGGCAACATCGCACTCGCCGACCACGGCCGGACCGTGCGCGAGGACGTCACGCCGATCGTGCCCGATCGCATCCCGGTGACGGTCCGACTGCCCCGGGGGCCCCTGACCCAGGCGATGCCGGCGGCAGACACCGCGACCGACGCGAGCGGACTTCCCACCACCGAACGCACCGACCTGTCCGGCACTGCGCACGACGCGGTGCCCGCTGTGAACGTCGTCGTCAAGACCTCCGCCGGTACCGACGTCTACGTCGCCGTCCCCGATCTGCTCGACTCAACGCCGTTCGACCTCGCACTGGTCGCCGAGCCCAGCGGATCGGTCGCCGGGGACACCGACGCCACCCGCAGCGGCGGGCGCAGCGATGCCGGCGCGATCGTGCGCTTCGGCGACGGCACCTATGGCGCGTCGGCGACGAGCCCCGACCCCGCCAATCCGGCGAGCTACAAGGCCGTGTACCGGATCGGAAACGGACTTGGTGGACTCGTCGGCAGCGACACCCTCGTGCACTACAGCGTGCAGCCTTCCGGCGGCGCCCTGCCGACGATCACCGCCGTCCGCAACCCCCTGCCCGCCACCGCCGGTGTCGATCCCGAGGCGGTGGAGCACGCTCGCCACGCGGCGCCGGTGGCCTTCGCCGTCGACCAGCGCAGGGCCGTCACCGAAACCGATTACGCGGATGCGCTGCTGCGCCTGCCGTCAGTGCAGAGCGCCGTGGCGCGCTTTCGCTGGACCGGCAGTTGGTTGACCGTCTTCGCCAGCGTCGATCCGGCAAGCTCGGAGGATCTGGTCGACCTCAGCGACGGACGTAGCGCGCTCAGCCCGGCGCTCCAACTCGAGGTGCGTACACAGCTGAACCGCTTCCGACTCACCGATTACGACATCGAGCTGCGTGCACCCGAGTTCGTTCCACTCGACATCGCAATCGATCTGTGCGTGCTGCCGGGTCAGTTTCGTGCCGACGTTGTCGCCGACGTCCGCAGGCGGATGGGAAGCGGCTGCACCGTCGACGGTCAACCGGGGTTCTTCCATCAGAGCCGGACAGTCTTCGGTGCCCCCGTGCGCCTCTCGGCGATCTATGCCGTGGTCGTCTCGGTACCCGGCGTCGACACCGTGACTGTCACCCGCTTTCGGCGCCTCGGTCAGCCCGACAACGGGGAACTGGACCGCGCGGTGATCGAACTCGGACCATCCGAGATCGCGCGCTGCGACAACGATCCCGACTTCACCGAGCACGGTGTCCTCGCGATCACCGCACACGGAGGCAAGGCATGAACGCCCCCCTGTGCTGCGGCGGCACCGGCGGTCGGTGCACGTGCGGTGCGTGCGAACAGAACTCGCACGTCAAGCGGCCCGACAATCGTCCCCGACTGCCAGCGATCGACACCCGCATCGGCACGTTCGCGTCGCTGCGCGAGCTCATGCTCGATGAGCTCGGAGCCAGAACCGAGTTGCGACACCTGTCCACCCGCGCATCCAGCGATCACGCCGTCGCGGTGCTGGAACTCACTGCGGCGCTGGCAGACGTGCTCACCTTCTACAGCGATCGCGCCGCCAACGACGCCTACCTCGGCACCGCCACCGATCGGCGTTCCGTCGAACGACTGACCCGGCTCGTCGGCTACCGACCGCGACCTGGTGTGGCGGCGATGACCTGGCTCGAGTTCACGATGGAGCCAGCCAAGTCGGCCACCGCACCCGCGGACCTCCCGGTACAGGCCACCGCCGACCCGAACGCACCGACAGTTGCACCGCCGACCTACGAGACGCTCGATGCCGCTCAGCTCGACGCCCGTTTCAACCGAATGCGCGTCGCCCTGCAGGCAGCTCCGCTGCCCGCGTTCGCGGCGGGCAGCACGCACGCCATCCTGGCTCGCGGCGCCGCGGCGCTCACGACGGCCCTGCGCGCCAACGACACCGTCCTGCTGTTCGGCACCGCCGCAGGGCAGTTGGAGCGAAAGTCCGTCGCCGCCGCGACCATTGACGTCGATCGCGTCCGCATCTCCTGGGCGACCCCGATCACCGGCACCGCAGGCGCCAGTCCCCGGTCGTGGCGCACCACCCGCAGTGTCGGTGCGTTCGGCGCGCACGCCCCGGCCACGTACAACGTCATGGTGACCGACACCACCGCCCCCGGCGGGGTGCGCTGGACCACCGCGTCGACCAACTTTCTGCTGAGCGCGGGCGCCACCACGATTCCCGTCGACGCCCCCATCGACGACGTCGCCGCCGGCACCCACCTTCTGGTCGAAACCTCAGGGCCGCCCGTACTCGTCAAGGTCACCGCGATCGGCCGTGCCGCCACCACCGTGGGCCCGCTCACCGATTCAGCGCCGACGATCAGCGTGACGCCGCCCCTGCCGGCCTACGACCTGCGCACGGTGCGACTGCATGTCCTGGCCGGACCCGAACTCGCCTGGTGGGGAAGCGAAGCCGAGACAACCTTCGTCGGTAGCGCCTACCTGCCGGTGTTCCGCACCGAGCTGCCCAACGGCACCGTCGGGGTCGAGCTGGGTCGACGAATCGAGCGCGATGCGTGGGTGTCCGGCGAGGCGCTGGACGTCGCCGAGCTCAGCGCCGGACGGGCCGCGATCCTGTCGTGGTTCGACGCCGATGCGCCCGGCGCCCCGACCCCGCAGGTGCTGCGGCTGCAACGTCAGCCCGACCTACCGGTGTTCGACGCCAATGGTTTCGCCATGCTGCGACTCGATCTGGTGTCGACGGCGGGCACTCCCGGCGCGGCCCCGGGTTGGCCCGCCGCGACCGAAGCCTGGCTGGCGATGAACGTGCTGCGCGCGAGCCACGGAGCCTCGACCGTCGAGACGGTGGGCAACGGTGACGGCACCATCCCCTTCCAACGAATGGCCCTCGCCAAGCAGCCGGTCACCCATCTGCCCGCCGAGGTTCCCGGCGGTCTCGCCTCCACCCTGCGGGTGTACGTCGACGGCGTGGCGCGAGCCGAGGTGGCGGGGCTCTACGGGCACAACGCCCACGATCCGGTGCTGACCACGGCGACGCGGCCCGACGGCGTCACCGAGATCTGCTTCGGTGACGGCGCCGACATGGCCGCGCGCGCATCGACGGGCGTCGGCAACGTCCAGGCGACATACCGGGTCGGATCCGGCCTGGCCGGACGCGTCGGCGCGGGAAGACTGAATGCCCTCCTGGCCAAACCGGCCGGGGTCCGCTCGGTCACCAACCCGTTGCCGTCGGAGGGCGGCGCCGATCCCGAGCCCGCCGACCAGGCCCGCAAGAACGCGCCGGCCAGTGTGCGTGCACTCGGACGCGGGGTGTCGCTGCGCGACCTCGCCGATCTGCTGGTCGGGACCGGCCTGGTCACCGAGGCGCAGGCGATCTGGCTGTGGAACGGCCTCGACCGGATGATTCACATCACCGTGACCGCTCCCCTCGGTGCCCCGCTCGGCGCCGACGTGCTGACCACTCTGGCCCGTTCACTGGACTCCGCACGCGACACCAGCCACGTGCTGCGCATCGCCGACTCCATCAAGGTTCCGGTCGCCGTCAGCGCGTCGGTCGTGATCGATGCGCGGGTCGAGAAGCCCGCCGCGGTGTTGACCGCCGTGGACGCGGCTGTGCGGAACCTGCTGGACTCCAACCGATCCGGGCTGGGGCGCGCGGTCGCGTCCAGTGACCTCATCGCGGGCTGCGCGGCCGTGCCCGGGGTGATCGGCGTCGATCTCGACGATCTGATGTTCGCACCGTCGGCAGCATTCGATCCGGCCGAGATGAGCCGCCGGGGTGTGCAGATCGCGCCAGACGGCACGCCGGTTCGCGTGCAGCCCCGGCTGCGGCTGTTTCGTGCGCGTCCCGACGTGACCCGCGGCGTCGTGCTGCCGGCCGAGCTGGCCGTCATCGCGCAGCCCGGCGACGTGCGCATCGTCGACGGAGGAAGGGCATGACGACTGACCCGCGTCTGGACCGACTGTGGAATCTCCTTCCCGCGCATCTTCGTTCGGGCGATCTCGAGGCCCAGCATGTGCTGCAACCGCTACTGCAGATCGCCTCACGCGTACTCAACGACGTCGAGGACGATCTCTGGCAACGCTTCGACGACCTCTTCATCGAGACGGCGGCCGACTGGGCCGTGCCCTACATCGGTGAACTGGTCGGCAACGACGCACTCTTCGACGGTGCGCGCGCCGACGCGGCCCGCACCGCCACCGGGTTGTTCACCGATCTCGCACCCCACGACCTGCGCTCCCCGATCGCCGCGCGGGTGCGCGCCGACGTCGCCCGAACCATCTACTACCGCCGGCGCAAGGGCACCCCGGCGATGTTGGAGGAACTCGCACGCAACGTCACCGGCTGGCCAGTGCACATCGTGGAGTGCTTCGAGCTGCTCGACTGGCCGCAGTTCCTCGAACACCTGCGCTCGCAGGCCGCCCTGCTCGACGTGCGCAGCACCGAGCGCTGCGAGCGCGCCGTCGGTCCGTTCAGCGATGCGGTGCGGTGTGTGGACCTCCGTGAGCCCACGTTGGGCGGAAGCCGCGGCGCCGTGGTCGCCGAGGGCGCACTGGTGCCGGTGACCAGCACCGACTCCGAGGCAGTGGTCGACCGGCGGGCAGTCGACCCCATCGCCCCGCCCTACGCGCCGAAGAATGTCGCGTTCTTCGCGTGGCGGATTCAGGCCAACCCGCTGGTCTTCGTCCCCGCCAAACCGTCTGCGGTCTGCCCGTTCGGATGGAGCTTCAGCCCGCTTGGCAATCCGGCACCACTGTTCAGCCGCTGGCTGCGGGAGGGCGATGCCGACGGTCTGGTGACGGAGTTGCAGGTGCCGCAGCCGATCCGGCGTGGCCGATTCGCCCTCGACATGGACTCCTACGTGGCGCGCCCACCCGTGCGCGCCCTGGCGACCGATTTCTACGGGAACTTCCGCGACCTACCGGGCGTCGGCCTGCCGCCCGCTCCGCAGACCTCGATCACGGTCTACCTCGATGGCGTCGCGGTCCGCCCGTGCGCGAACCCGGCTGGTGTCGGCACCGCATGTGCCCCCCGCATCCGCTGCATTCGGGTCGATGACTTCGCCACCGCGCTGCAGCCTCCAGGCAACGTCGTCGCTCTCGACGTCGTGAACGGTCGGCTCCTGCTCGGCGCGGGACTGTTGCCCAACCCGGCCGCTCCCCCGACGGTCACCGTGTCGTCGTTCGTCGGGCAGGCAGCAGGTTTCGGCGGCGGCGGATATGACCGGCGCGCCTGGATCGTCCCGGATGCTCCCCCGACAGGCGCACCGATTCAGCGCATCCACGTCGGCACCCGGCCGCGGCCCCCGAGTGTCAAGCCACTCCCGCCACAGGTTTCGGCACTCACGACCGCCGTCGCGCAATGGGTCGCCGGTGGCCGACGCCCCACCGTGATCGTTATCGACGACAGCGGCACCTACGCGCTGCCCGGCACGATCACCATGAAGAACGACAGCTGGCTGGTCATCGAGGCCGCCGACGGTGAACGCCCGCTATTGCGCACGCCGAGCACCGGGACGCGCATCGACGCCACGGTGCCTGCGGCCACCCGGGACTACCTGTCGACACTGACACTGAGCGGCGTTCTCGTCGAGGGGCACCTCGACGTGATCGGGCCCATCAACCGACTACGACTGTGGCACTCGACGCTGACCCCGGGCCGGCGGCTGCGCGAGGACGGCGAGCCGGACACCACCCGGCCGTCGATCGTCGCCTCGGCTGGGGCGGACCTCACCCAGCTGCGCGTCGAGGTCGCCTTCTCGATCCTCGGACCGATCAGCCTGCCGCCGTCCATCGACCACGT
The DNA here is from genome assembly GCF_040548615.1 of Mycolicibacterium sp. 624. NCBI lineage: Bacteria > Bacillati > Actinomycetota > Actinomycetes > Mycobacteriales > Mycobacteriaceae > Mycobacterium > Mycolicibacterium sp. 624. The sequence continues at coordinate 400,061 of NZ_JBEPRZ010000003.1, read as the reverse complement.
CACGATCCTCGACTCGGTTGTGGACGGCCTCGACGTCGGTGGAGCGTTGGCGGGGCCGGCGGTCGTCGGGACGGGCGGGGCCACAACCGATCTCGGGCCGCCGCTGCGCGCCGAACGCTCGACGGTGATCGGCGCAGTGCATGTTGTCAGCCTTGACGCGTCGGAGTGCATAGTCACCGGTCACGTCGAGGTGCAGCAGACCCAGCATGACTGTGTGCGGTTCAGCTATCTCCCGCTCGATTCGGTCAGCCCGCGACGGTTCCGCTGCCAGCCCGAGCTCACCGCGCGCCAAGCGGCCGACGCGGCCGTCGCCAACGCGCTCGCCGCGAACCCGCTGCTCCCCCTCGCACAGCAGCAGGCGATCGCGGCGAGCGCGCGCGCCGCCGTCGCCGCGGTTCTCGCACCGTCGTTGACTGCCCGCAGGTATGGGCGGCCCGAGTACGGCCAGCTCGCATCGTCGTGTCCGGCCGAGATCACCGAAGGTGCCGAGGACGGCAGCGAGATGGGTGCGCTCTGCCACGTCAAACAGGCCCAGCGGGAATCGAACCTACGCATCCGCCTCGCCGAGTACCTGCCGTTCGGGCTGGATCCGGCGCTGACCTACGTGACCTGACAAGGAGGCCCAGCATGGCCGGTGACCACAGCAGTTACAGTTTCCGGCCGACGAACGACTTCGTCGGCGTGTTCGAGCAGCAGGGCCGTGTCCGCCTCGACGCGAACCTCAACGAGCTCGTCGACCTGCTTGATCGCCGACTGCGCGCCACCGCGCTCGACACCCTCGGTCGTGCCGTCGTCCCCGCCGAGACCCCCGACGCGTTCCTGCTCGAAATCGCAGGCGGTGTGCTGTCTTTCGGGCCCGGCCGCGCGTACGTCGACGGCATCCAGGTCGACAATCACGGTATCGGCACACCGGTCCCGACGCTGCACTTCGACCCGCACCTCGAGGAGATGAGGGGCACCGACCCCCTTCCTTACAGCCCGCAGCCCTACCTGCCCGTACCGCCGGCGCTTCCCACCTCCGGCACCCACCTGGTGTACCTCGACGTATGGCACCGCGAGCGCACGTGGGCCGAGGACCCGACACTGCTCGACCCCGCCCTGTACGGCATCGACACCGCGGTCCGGCGGCAGGTCGTCTGGCAGGTGAAGGTGCACGAAGCCGATACGCCCGGCCTGCAGTGCGACACCCCCGACGGGCAGATCCCTGGCTGGGCCGACATCATCCGCCCGAGCGCGTCGCGGCTCACCACCGCAGCGGTCGGGGTTCCGGCGGCGTTGGACCCGTGCGATGTACCTCCGATAGGCGGCTTTCGCGGTCGCAGCAACCGCCTGTACAGCGTGGAGATTCACGACCCGGGACCGGTTGGCGTGGCGACCTTCAAGTGGAGTCGCGACAACGCCTCGCTGGCGTCGCCGGTGACGGCGATTGCCGGCGCCGACGTCAGCGTCGTGCGTCCGGGGCGTGATGCGGTGCTGCGGTTCACCATTGGCGATGTCGTCGAGGTCACCGACGACGTTCACGAACTCGACGGTCTGTCGGGTGAGATGGCAGTCGTCGCCAGCGTCGATGACACGCGCGGGGTGGTCACATTGGCGGCACCGCTGGGCGGGGTGTTCGACGTTTCCCGCGGCGCTCGCATTCGGCGATGGGACCAATCCGGCGCGTTGGTCACGGCCGATCACGTCATGCAGGTCACCGCGGGGCCGATAGTGCTCGAGGACGGCGTTCAGATCGAGTTCACCCTCGACCCGGATATCGCCGGCGGCGCGTTCCGCTCGAACGAGCGCTGGGCGTTTCGAGCGCGCGTCGCCGACGCATCGGTCGAGGTGCTCGATCACGTGCCGCCGCGCACACCCCACCACCACATCGCTCGTCTCGGGTTCGTCGACTTCACGAACGATGCCGTGCTGAGCGACTGCCGGGTGCCGTGGCCAGGTTCGGGCGACTGCGACTGCGACGACTGTGCCTGCGATGTCTGCGTCACGGCCATCAGCCACAACAGCGGCGCGCTGACCATCCAGGCCGCCGTCGACAAGGTGCGGGACCGGGGTGGTGTGGTCTGTCTGCAACCCGGTGTCTACGTGCTGCGCGAGACCGTCGACATGTCGCGGACCAACGCGGTGCGGGTACGTGGCAAGGGGTGGACGACCATCGTGCTCACACCGGGGCCCATGCCGGCGTTCTTCGTCGATCGTGCCAGGGAGGTCACGATCGAGGAGTTGACCGTGCTTGGCAACGACGGTCGGTTCATAGACCGGCAGGAACCCGGCAGGCCGGCGGAACCCGGAAGGCCAGCGGAACCTGGAAGGCCGGCGGAGCCCGCAAGGGCAGCCGGGCCCGTGGCTGCCGGGCCCGTGGCTGCCGCGCCTGTCGTCACCGGCGGGCTGCTCGCTGGGCTAGGCGGCAACGTTGCGATCGCGGTGCGCAACACAATTGGCTTCGCTGTGCAGCGCTGCTCTCTGATTGTGCATCCAACTCGCGCGCGGCTGCCCGCACTGGCGTTGCTCGGCATCATCGCGGGGCTGCGCGTGCGCGACTGTCAGATCCTGGGCGCCACGGCAATCGGCAATGCCCCCCTCGACGCCCTTGCACCACGCGCCGAACGCGCATTCGTCGCCGACGAGCGCACACCGGGACGTCTGTTACTCGCTCACTCCAGGATTGAGGACAACGTGCTCGTCGGTGTGCGTGCGGGTGTCTCCTTCGTCGGCACGGCAATCCACGTCGGGGACAACGTCGTTGCCGACAATATCGTCGCGGCGGTGATCGCCGGGATCACGCACTTGGGTACCTCAGCTGTGGGCGCGACGGTGGTCAGGTCGAACGTCGTCGCCGCCGGTTTCTACGGCATCGTCGACGGTCTGGACCCCGTCCGGATCACCGACAACGAGATCTTCGGCCTGAACACCCAGCTCGATCGGCTCGGGATTCCCGACCCGCGAGTTCCCGCCGAGCCTACCGATCCGCTCCGCCCGAACCCGTGCGCACCGGCGAGCGTCGTGTACAAGGCAGGGCCTTTCGGAATCGTGACCGACGTCGGCAGTATGCGCGGTGATGTCGGCTTGCCGGCAGCGATCTTCGTGACTGACGGCCTCGGCCACAGCGGACGTGTCAGGTCGGTGCGCGTCGCGGGCAACGAAGTCGTCGAATTCCTCGGTTACGGCATCATGGTGCAGGCCGCCGTCGTGACCGCGATGATTCACGGCAACCGCATCGCCCGAGTACCGCTCGACGGCATCGTCGTCACGGCCGTGCGCGGTGGCGCGGTGTCGGTGAACGACAACGTTATTCGCGGTGTCGGCTTCGAGGTCCGCGAGCAGCGGCATGCCCCAGCCGCGGAAGGGAAAGTGCTCGCCGCCATCTCCATCGGTCCGGTGCAGGAGGCCGATGTCCGCGCCAACCAGGTACTTGGGGTGCGGTCGATGTTCGCACAGACTGTGGCAGGCGTGTGGATCGAAGGTGCCCGCAACTCCCAGGTCGCCCTCAACACGGTCAACGACGTCAGTGCTCCCGACGGATTGTCGTTCGGTATCGCGGTACGAGCACCGTTCGACCGGACCGATGTCAGCGAGAATCGAGTTCACCAGCAGTCCCCGCGGGGCCGCTACACCGGCGTGTCGATCGGGGGTCTGTCGACATTGCGGCACACAGAACGCGCAGAGGAGTACCACCCGGTGGGACTCAAGTTCGGGAGACTGGTCATCGTCACCGACGGCGGCACCTGGTGGTACGGCGACGACAGGATCGTGCACCTGCAGTTGGGTCGCGAACTCGGGGCGGTGCACGGAAACACCGTCGACGGCGCCGGAATCCGCCCCATGGTGCAGGTCATCGTGGACGGGAATGCGCTGGTAAACGACAATCGAATCGTGTTCGTCCCCAACGAACACGTCGCCGCGGTACGCATTCGCGCCGACTCCGCCGTCGTGTCTGCGAACTACATCGAGACTCGACCGGAGGCGTCTGCGGTTGCGATCGACGCCGCCCCGGCGAGGGTCGCGATCTCGACGAATGTCACGAACGGCGAGCTTCGCATCAACGGCTTACCGCTAGCGTCGCCCTGGGACGCCATGAACGTCGCGACGCCTTGATCGCCATCACCGCACCGAGGAGGAAGCACCGTGTCGGCAAAACCGCCCAAGGTACCAGAGGACCCGCGCATCGGTCACCAGTCGCACGCCTTGTTGCGCCAGGCGCTGGAATCGACCCGTGGGCACGTCGCTGCGGCAGCCGATACCGCCAAAGCGGCAATGGCAGAGAGCAATCCGGAGGTCACGCGAGCCCGCCGAGCCGCGCGTGGGGACGGTCCGGAAGAACTGCAGGCCATAGTGGACGCGCAACGCGGTCACGTGAGGACGATCGCAACGACTGCCACCGCACACGGCAAGGCGATCGACGATCTGATCCTTGACCTGGCAGAGCTCTTCGACTCCTGACTCGCTGCGTGGCCACAATCTGTCAGGAAGCGACGGCTCCTCGACGCAGTGCGATCAATTCGTGCCCGGTTTCTTCTTCCGGCCGGTGCCCGATCTCCTCGAATCCCATCCGGGCATAGAAACGGCGGGCGCGCTGGTTGCGCTGGTAAACCTCCAGTGTCACCGTGCCGTGTAGTGCGCTGGCATGCTCGACAAGTGCCCGACCGACCCCACGCCGCTGCGCCTCGGGCGCGACGAACAAACCGCCGATCTCACTGCCCAGCATGCCGAGCAAGCCGACGATAGTGCCGTTGACGACAGACTCGACGACCCAGTTCTCGGCTTCCACCAGGTAGACGTCACGCATCTTTTGTTCGCGTTCACCCTCGCCCTCCCCGACGACGAACGGGTGAGCCTCCCGAGCGGCGCGCGCCCACACACTGACCACCGCGTCTTCATCAGCCGGTCGGTAGGGGCGCACGATCAGGTCACTGTCCACCTCGCCAACGGTAATCCAATCAACCAGCGGATTGCCCTTCCCAGGAGCCACGGGCGCGCGCACGATGGGAGACGGAAGCGCAGGAAGGGATTGGGCGATGAAGGCCAAGGTAGGCGACTGGTTGGTGATCAAGGGCACGACAGTGGAACGGCCGGATCAGCGCGGTGAGATCACCGAGGTGCGTTCGGCGGATGGCTCGCCACCATATGTGGTGCGATGGCACGCCACCGGCCATGTGGCGACAGTGGTACCCGGCCCGGACGCGGTCGTCGTCACGTCCGCGGAACAGGAAGAGGCGGACAAGCGGGCGCGGTCCCGGTCCGCATCGGTGGAGACGGCGGTCGCGCACCACATCAAGAGTGAGTAACCGCCGCGACTGATCGTGCCCGGTTTCTGGGCGTCGAGTTCACCTGGCGGATGCCGCCGATTTGGCATGGGGTGACGTAATCTCCGTCCGTGTACGTCGACGTGATGACCACGCCGCAGCGGTTGAGCCAGATCGGCGGCTTCGCCCAGCGCATTCAGGCTTCGGGGTTCTCCGGTCTCCTGCTCACCGAGACGGGCCGCACGGCGTATCTCAACGCGGCGGTGGCGTCGCAGTCCGCCCCCGGCCTCGAGCTCTCGACCGGTGTCGCCGTCGCCTTTCCTCGCAGCCCGTTCATCACGGCGGCGTCGGCCTGGGAGTTGCAGGAGGCAACCGGCGGCAGGTTCCGGCTCGGCCTCGGCACTCAGGTCCGCACGCATGTCGTCCGGCGCTACGGGATGCCCTTCGAACATCCGGGCCCGCGCCTGCGTGACTACGTGCTGGCGGTGAAGGCATGTTTCGCCGCCTTCCGGACCGGCAAACTCGACCATCACGGCGAGTTCTACGACCTCGACTTCATCACTCCCCAGTGGAGTCCCGGGCCGATCGACGCACCCGATCCCAAAGTCGATGTCGCAGCAGTGAATCCATGGATGCTGCGGATGGCAGGCGAGGTCGCCGACGGCGTGCACATTCATCCGATCGGCGAGCCCGGCTACATCGCCCGTCACGTGCTTCCCAACGTTGCCGCAGGTGCGGCCAAGGCCGGCCGCTCCCCCTCCGATATCGCCAAGATCGTTCCCGTCATGACGATCGTCGGCGACACCGACGAGGAGCGCGCCAACGAGCGCGAACTCGTGCGGGCCAGCATGAGCTTCTACGGAAGCACACCGAACTATGCGTTCATCTGGGACGAGGCCGGCTTCGAGGGCACGACGGCCCGTCTGCGGGAGAAGCAGAAGGCCGGTGACTTCGCAGGTATGGCATCGCAAATCACGGACGACCACATCGCCACCTTTGCCACCGAATCGACATGGGATGGCTTGGCAGACGCGTTGATCGCCAAGTACGACGGAATCGCCACTCGTATCGTGTTGTACAACGCGGGCAGCGAGACAGGGCGTCTCGAGAAGTACGGCGAGATCGCGCGCCTGATAGCGGCGCGGCACCCCGCGGCGGGTTGATCGACCGCGATCCCCGAGCGCAGGAGCCCCGATGATGCGATACACCCCGATGGCAACGTCGATGCACACCCCGCGTCTTCGTCTGGAGTTGCGTGACGAGTGCGATGCCGTCTGGAATCACGAACTGCTCGGTGAGCACGAGGGCGGGACGACCGAGTCAGTGCAGGATGTCCGTCTTCGACTGGCCGAGCAACGAAACAAGTTCCACGACAGCGGTATCGGACTGTTCACGATTCGCCGCAGGGCCAACGACGAACCCTTGGGGTACTGCGGGCTGATCGTCGGTCGATGCAGCCTCGATGAGCCGGAGATCGCCTGTGAACTGCTGAACCGGTTCCACGGCTGCGGTTACGCGACCGAGGCCGCGCACGCTGTGATGGACGCGGCATTCACGACAGGCCGCGGCCGAATCTGGTCAACCGTGGGGGCATGGAACCAGCCGTCACTACGGGTCCTGGAGAAACTTGGATTCCAACGACACCACGAGACCATCGACGATCGCGGCCGGCCGCTCATCTACCTGGTGCGGCAAGCCCCAGCACGCGAGTCGGGGTGATCCCTCTCATCTTCGACAGGCCGAGTTCTTCACGGTTCCCGGCGTTCTGCTTCCTTGACGAGTTTCCGCGACAACGTCCCCAGGACGAACCGCACAACAAGCCAGTACGCCACACCGATTGTCCGCGAACGAGTCTCATACCCGCCGCGCCACGTCACCAGGGTCCCGCCGGCGTCTTCGGTTAGCGTCACGTCGGCCTGATAGTTCCGGATTGGGCCGTCGGCCAGGATCGTGTAGCCGTGCCGGATTCCGGGCTCGTGGACGGTTGTCATCTCGCGGGTCTGCCGTCCCTTCGCTCCCACAGCACGAATAGCGCCGACTCCCCCGTCGCCCGCTGGTCCCAATGAGTCCCATGCCGAATAGCTGATCAGCGGTGAGGCCCAGTCCGACCAGTTGGCTCCGTCGGAAACGATGGAGAACAGGACCGCTGGGGACGCCGTGCTGTGGCGTCGGATGACACATTCGTATTCGTGAGGCATGTCGAGGACGATAACAGAATGGTGTTCTATTATCGTGGGATGTCAGGACCGAGTGCACCGCTTCCCTTCGCCCGTGCGCGCACCGAGGCGCAGCGGGACGAACGCCTGACCCAACTGGCCGCGGTCACCCGTGATCTCCTGCAGCGGTCCCGCGCTACGGCGCTGACGTTGGGCGATATCGCGGCGGCGTCCGGCCTGGCGAAGTCGGGCATCCTGCGATACGTCGGCTCTCGCGAGGCGTTGTTGCTACGGGTGATGTACGACGAGCACTTGCACTGGATCGACGCGCTGGACCGCGAGCTTCCGAACCGCACGGCGGCAGCGGCAGTGGCCTCCACGCTCGCGGCACGGCCGGTGCTATGTGATCTGATCGCCGTGTCGCCAGTGCTCCTCGGCCGGCTTGGCTCCGACGAACAACGCGTTCTCGCATCGCAGGCGACCGATGCCCAACAGCGACTCGGCGCGGCGCTGCAGCCATCGCTCCCCCTGTCCGATGACCAGCTCAGCGCGCTGACGGCCGCCATCCACGCGTTCACCGGGACCGCCTGGGCGTGGGCCACTCCCGAGTCCGCCAGCACCAATCCGATGGTCACCGACTTCGAATCGACCCTGGGCCGCCTCGTCGCCACGTTCATCGCCGGCCTGCGGGCCGAGGCTGGCTGACGCGCCTGCCTCTTGCCGCGCCCGGGCGGTTCTATTGCGGGTGATCCGCCAGGTAGTCGTGAACGGGAATCGGTGTCGTCGCGGCATACCCGACCGGCAGCAAGACGTCACCGGCCGTCGTGCGGTAGTAGATGTCCCACCGGTGGTAGCCGGCGAACGCAGCGGGGTCGGCCGCGAGCACGGCGGCGTAGTCGTTGACCCCCTGCACATACCTGTCCGAGTTGTTGTAGCGGAAGATCGCGCCGTCGCGGTCAGCGGCGAATCCGTTGGCAGCAAGGTGGCGTCCTGCGGCCATGATGCTGTCGCGCAGCGAGTGAATATCGCCACCGTCGCCGTACTCGGCGAACGTCGAGGGTAGGAACTGCATGGGGCCCTGGGCGCCGGCCGAGCTCGTGCCCGCAATTCGGCCGAGCCCGGTTTCGATGAGATGGATCGCGGCCAGGTAGTTCCAGCCGACGCCCGTAGCCGCCTCTGCTTGCCGGTAATACCCGAGCAACTCATCGGCCGGTGCCGGCGGGTTGATGCGCCAGGCGGGCAGGGTGTCCTTGATGTCACTCGCGCCCAACACGGTCAACTGTCGGCGTGCGTCGATGTTGCGGTCGTAGACGTCGAGAAGTGATGCCGGGATCCGTGCGCGGGCAACGGTGTCCCACTCCGGATGCCTGCCGAGGACGCGGTATGCCGCCTGCTGGCCGCGCGCCGCTTCCGCCAGCACTGCCTCCGATGAGGACGGGTCGCGAAGCACCCGCTCGTCTGCGACCAGGTCATCGGCGAGCTGCTCCGGGCTGGATGCCAGCCGTGGCTGCGCGGGCGGGCGTGGAAGCGCTGCCGGGGATGGGGCGGTGGACGGCGCCTGGGTCGACGTCGGTGCTGTCGATGTCGTCGGTGTGGTCGGTGGCGTCGGCGACTCTGCGCAGGCCACGAGGGCGAGCACGGTCGTGACGATCAGCGTCGTGCAGCGACGCATCGCACGGCGTCGACAGGCGGAATCGGTTCCGGCGCGCAAGGCCACCTATCAAGTAGAGCACGCGAACTATGCCCGGCTACTGACAGGCGTCGCCGTGCTCATCAGACACTGTGTGTCACAGTGCTTTTCCCCAAACGCCTCAGACGCACACCTCAAGCTGATGTAGATCCACCCGCAGCGCTACGTGCTCATCGAGTATCCGGCGCAGCGCGGCGTCCATTGGGCGCGCCGATGTGAGATCACGGCCGAACCGGCCGTCCACTGCCACTATCGCGCCCTCACACACGTCGGCGGTGTCGACCTGATCGACGAACGCATCGAAGAACGTTGGTGGCGTGGCCAGGTAATACAGCGCACGGTGTGACTCGTTCAATCCGGCGGCGTATATGAGTCCGTGTTGGGTGATGACGAAGGCTTCCGAGGTGATCCTGGCTTTCGGGTTCTCTGCTTTGCCCCACGTCACTGCTGCGCGCCGGCTCTCTGTCAGATGATCCGGGATTTCGTCAGTCAGCGTGAACAACCTTTCAACGAGGACTCCACCCATCTGCGGATAGGCGTCGATGGCGGATCTGAAGTACCGCTGGAGGATCTCGCCGAAGAAGTCGTACAGTTGCTCGCTCATCGCGGCTCCCCTGGTTTCGGACGAACACCACAATTGTGCTCCCGAAACGCCAGCTGAGCACGAATTTGCGCCCCGTTGTCTTCATCGGAGCGAGCAGCTCAACACCCCTGGTCAATCGTGCGAGGAAGAACATTGCCCTTGACTTATATAACTGATTGCTTATTCTTGTACCGTGCACGCGTTTGACGTCCTCGGCGATCCCGTCCGAAGGCGCATCCTCGAACTACTGGCTCGCGACGAGATGCCAGCTGGCGACGTGGTTCGTGCGATTGGGACAGAGTTCGGGATCACGCAACCCGCGGTCTCCCAGCACCTAAAGGTGCTGCGGGAAGCCGGGTTCGCGAGCATTCGAGCCGAAGGAACCCGCCGTGTGTACGCGCTGGATCCCGCACCACTACGCGGCGTCGATGAGTGGCTGGATCCGTTCCGGCGGTTTTGGGCGCCGCGACTGGATGCACTCGCGACCGAGATCGCCCGCGGCAAGAAATCACAACGAGATCGCAACGGGCGGCCGGCACCGACCAACGACTAGGAGCGACCATGGCTGAATCAACCGACAAGATCATCGCCGCGCAGCCCGGAGCGGTGCGCCGAGACCTCACCGTCAACCGCGGTGATACGACGCAGCACACGGTGCAGACCATCAGCCAGTCCTATGCGACCACGACCGACGACCTTTGGGAGGCCTGCACGCAGGCCGACCGGCTCGCGCGCTGGTTCGCGCCGGTCAGTGGCGACCTCCGGCTGGGAGGCCGCTACCAAGTCGAGGGCAACGCCTCTGGAGAGGTGACCGCCTGCGACCCACCACAATCCTTCACCGTGACCTGGGAGTTCGGTGGTGACTCGAGTCAAGTGTCTGTGCACCTCGCACCGGAGGGAGACCAGACGCGCCTTACCATCGAGCACTCTCACACGGGCGCCGCCGACTCTGACTTCTGGGCCCAGTTCGGACCGGGCGCGACGGGGGTGGGATGGGACCTCGCTCTGCTGGGCCTGTCGCTGCATCTGGTCGCGGGACAGGACCGTCCTGGCGATCCCGACGCCTTCGCGCAGACCGCACCCGCCCAGCAATTCATCCGCGCGGTCAGCGAGCGCTGGGGACAGGCCTCCATGCACGCCGGAACACCGGAGGAAGACGCCACCGCGGCCGCGAACCGCACCACCGCCTTCTACCTCGGCGAGGAAGTGGGAGGGCACTGAGGGTGGCCGATACGATGTTGGTCCAGACCATGGCCGAGCTGGCGACACTTGAGGATCCGAAGGCACGTGCGGTGAACGAGAGGCACGGTGACGATCACGGTGTGAACCTCAGCAAGCTGCGTGCACTCGCGAAGCGGCTGAAGACCCAGCAGGAACTCGCGGGCCAACTCTGGGAGACCGGTGACACCGCGGCCCGTCTGCTGGCGATCCTGATCTGCCGTCCGAAGGGCTTCGACCGTGACGAGCTGGATGTCATGCTGCGCCAAGCGCGCACCCCCAAAGTGCATGACTGGCTGGTGAATTACGTGGTGAAGAGCAATCCGCATTGCGAAGAGTTGCGGGTGATCTGGCTTGCCGATCCGGATCCGGTAGTCGCGAGTGCTGGCTGGGCACTGACCGCCGAGCGCGTGAAGAAACGTTCCGAGGGCCTTGATCTCGCGGGGCTGCTGGACGTCATCGAGGCGCAGATGAAGAACGCCCCGGACCGGCTGCAGTGGGCGATGAACGAGTGCCTGGGTCACATCGGCATCGAACACACCCACTACCGCGCCCGCGCGATCGATATCGGTGAGCGCCTGGAGGTGCTCAGGGACTATCCGACGCCGCCTGGCTGCACGTCTCCCTATGCGCCCACCTGGATCACCACGATGGTTAGCCGGCAGGGACGATAGGCGACAACGGATGGGGCTGGCGTGACGACACCTTTCGAAGTGCACGAGTCCGGTGCGCTCCTGCACGGCACCAAGGCAGATCTCTCTGTAGGTGATCTGCTGGTGGCCGGACACCGGTCGAACTACGAAGAAGGACGAATCTCGAATCACGTCTATATGACGCAGACCTTGGACGCCGCAGTGTGGGGAGCGGAGATGGCCGTGGGCGAGAGCCGCTGCCGCATCTACATCGTGGAGCCAGAGGGCGCGGTGGAGGACGACCCGAACGTGACGGACAAGAAATTTCCGGGAAATCCGACCCGTTCCTACCGCACGTCGGATCCGGTGCGAATAGTCGGCGAGATCACGGACTGGGTGGGGCACTCGCCCGAGCAGCTTCAAGCCATGCAGGACAGCCTGGCGGACCTGAAGCGGCGGGGACTTGCCGTCATCTACGACTAGATCGAGCCCGCCGGTAGATTCGGGGTATGGAGAACGCCGGACGCAGTCGGACAGCGCTCGCTACCGCGTATGCCCGTGCCTATCACCAGTGCGCCGACCGGCCGTCGATCTTCGCCGATCCCCTGGCGATGCGCATGCTCGGCGTGACTGCGGGTGAGCTGATCGACTTGAGCACGCGCACAACCGATCACCCCGTCGCTGCGGCCATTGATCGGCCCCGGCGGCTCTTCTTCGCGGCGCGCGCCCGCTTCGCCGAGGACGCCGTGGCCGCGGCCGTGGCCACCGGTGTGCGGCAGGTCGTGATCCTCGGCGCCGGACTGGACACCTTCGCCTACCGCAATCCGCACCCGGACCTGCGCGTCTTCGAGGTTGATCACCCTGCCACCCAGGCGTGGAAGCGCGAACGCCTGGCCACGGCCGGGATTGATCACCCAGAGACGCTGACACTCGTGCCGGTCGACTTCGAAACACAAGTGCTGGCAGCGGAATTGGAAGCCACCTCGTTCGCGCGCACGGAACCGGCGATATTCGTGTGGCTCGGCGTCGTCTTCTATCTGACTCCTAGCGCCGCCCACAGCACCCTGGAGTACATCGCCGGACAGGCCGGGCCCGTCGAGGTCGTCTTCGACTACCTGCAGCCAGCGGACACCGACGAGGATCGCGCGCACCTGCGGGCTCGGGCTGAGCGACTCGCCGGCGCCGGTGAGCCCCTCGTCAGCTACTTCACACCTGACGACATCTCCGGACAGTTACGCGCACTCGGCTTCACCGCCGTCGAGGACCACACCGCGCGAGACATCATCGGCAGGTACCTGGATGAATCCCCGGGTTTCGATGAGGACCCGCCCCGGGCACTTCGTGCGAGCCGCATCGTGCGCGCGAGCCGCTGAGCCCATGACACAACCGGGATATGAGGCGCTCGCCGAGCGCTACGCCGCGATGTTCCCCGGCCCCTACCAGTCGCCAATCGAACAACACGCCGTTGCCGCCTTCGTGGAGAAGATCCACACCGCGGGTGTCGTTGTCGACGTGGGTTGCGGCATCGGACACGTCACCGCCGACCTCGCTCGTCGCGGACTCGATGTCATCGGATGTGACCCCAGTCCGGCGATGCTCGCCATCGCCCGCACCACCTACCCGCACCTGGCCTTCATCGACACCGACGCAACTCTGACAGATGTAACCGACACCATATCGGCGGTCCTCGCCCGGTTCAGTCTGATACACGTCCCGCCTGATGAACTCGAAACCATCCTTGGGCTGTGGGCTGATCGACTTCGTTCCGGAACACCGGTGCTGATCGCGTCTCAGTCATCCGACATGCCTGGCCCCGCAACACCGTTCGACCACGCGGTAGCCCCGGCTTGGCGCTGGCACCCCGACGAGCTGAGCCGCGTCCTCGCTGACGGCGGCTTCGCCGAGGACTGGCGGATCGTCAACCGTCCCGACACCGTCCACCGCTTTCCCGGAGTCCATCTGCTCGCACACCGCCGCTAATAGCGGGGCCACCGTCCAGCCGCCTACGTCGCGATCCTGTGCAGCATTGCCAACGCCGCGGTCATCGCAGGTCCTTGTGCATCGGTGATTGAAACTCTGCGATATATTGGGTCCAGGCGAGCGTCCTGAACGTCTGAGCTGCACCGCCGACGCCGTCCCGCCAAGTCGCACTCTGCGCGGCGCGCGAATCGAATCTCCCCCATCCCGGTAGTTCCCTGACGCCGATGGTCGTCGCTCTCTCGCGATCGATCGCTGCACCGTCGCCTCGTGCCATTCATCACGACCCACGCAGTCAAACAGCGCCCATGGTGCACAACAGAGTGGAGTGAAAATTGATGAGTACCAACCGAACAACCGCTGGAACCGAGCGAGCAGTCATCGAGAGCATGCTCGACGGCAACCGCGAAGCTCTCATCGAGACCGTGCGCGGTTTGTCTGACGCCGACGCCCGCCGGCGACTCGTTGCGTCACTGACGACACCGATCTCCTTGATCAAGCACGCCGCGGCTGCGGAAAGGATCTGGTTTCAACGATTCTGGGCGGGACTCGACGAATCCGAATGCGATGGATACTCGCGCCGCGACGAGGGCACCTTCGTCGTCACGGCCGACGAGTCGCTGGCAGATGTTATCGCCGAGTTCGAGCGCGCCAGTCAACGATCGCGTGCGATCGCCTCCCGCTTCGACCTCGACGACATCAAGGTCAATCCACGCGAGGGGACGGTCAGCATGCGGTGGACCCTCCTCGCCATGATCCAGGAGTTCGCAAGGCATGCAGGTCACGGCGACATCCTCCGCGAACAGATCGACAGGCCCCCACGGCGAGAGCCGAACTCTTGAGAATGCGTAGCTGGTTGCGGGGATGAGCTTGGGACTGCGTCTCCCCCGCAGTGTCACAAAACGCGCCGTTGATCGGTCCTACCTGTAGACGGAGCCCAAACCGTCCAATTTTCGCAACGTCTTTGGTTAAGGCGCTCAGGAGGAGAAGAACATGAGCTTGGACACCACCTCACACATCGTCACGCCCGACGAGTTGGTTCCGTCGCGCTACGCACTGCGAGTCGGCGATATCGACGTCATGGTGATCAGCGACGGGGTGCTACCGATAACCACCGGCACGCTGGCCACCAACGCCGCTCCTGCCGACCTGTCAGCCTGGCTCACGGACATGTACCTGCCTCAGGAGGTGCTCGACTGGCCGTTGAATGTGGCCGTAGTGCGCAGCGGTGGCAAGACCATCCTCATCGATTCCGGACTGGGCACAGAGTTCCCGGACTTCCCGCGGGCCGGGCAGCTGGCGATGCGCCTCGTCGCCGCCGGGATCGATCCGTCGTCGGTGACCGACGTGGTGCTCACGCACCTGCACATGGACCATATCGGTGGGCTGCTGGTCGACGGGCTCAGGAATCAGCTCCGTCCAGACCTGCGGGTGCACCTGGCGGCGGCCGAGGCCGAGTTCTGGGAAGCGCCCGACTTCTCCCGCACGGTCATGCCCGGTCCGATTCCGGACGTGCTTCGACGGACTGCCGCGCAGTTCCTCGACGTGTATCGCAGCCAGCTGCGGCCGTTCGAGACCGAGCACGAGGTGGCACCCGGCGTGCTGCTTCGCCGCACCGGCGGTCACACCCCGGGTCACAGCATCGTTCGCATCGAGTCCGGCGGCGAGGCACTGACGTTCGCCGGTGACGCCGTGTTCCAGGTCGGATTCGACAACCCCGAGTGGCAAAACGGATTCGAACACGACCCCGAGGAGTCCACCCGAGTCCGGATCCGCTTGCTGCAGGAGCTCGCGGCCAGCGGCGAGGCGCTGGTGGCCACTCACCTGCCGTTCCCGTCGGTGTGCCACGTGGCGGTCGCCGGCGACGCCTTCCGCTTCATACCGGCCAACTGGGACTACTGACCGCCTGGTGGAAGGGCCGGCCCAGGCATCGGCCCTTCCACCGCGGCCCTCCCCCGGTCGGCCCTGAAATCAACCCGATCAACGAGCCGTCCCGCGGCAAGGACCGCGTACCGCGGCTGTAGCGTGGCAACCGTGAACTCCTCTCGCGTGTCCTCCTCCGTCGCGATCGCGGCCTGCGCCGCGTCGCTCGTCATGGCGCTCGCCGCGTGCGGCTCCGATACCGATACCTCATCGGCCAGCTCGTCGCCCGTCTCCGACGTGTTCACGCCGCCCAGCATCACGGAGACGGCAACCGAGGCCAGCACCTGCCCAACGGCTGCGCCTGCGGACGGTGCCGCCCCCGAGTGGACGCTCCCGGGAGCCACTGGCAGCGTTGCGGTCAGCGGATCCACGGATACGGCAGCGCCGAACGTCAAGGTCACTGCACCCTTCAGCGTGACCGAGACCCAGGTGCACACGCTGCAGGCCGGTGACGGTCCAGTCGTCGCCGACAATGCCACGGTTTCGGTCTGCTACATGGGCGTGAACGGCCGTGACGGATCTGTGTTCGACAGCAGCTACCAGCGCGGCGAGCCGGTTGAGTTTCCGCTGAACGGAGTCGTGCCGGGCTTCCAGAAGGCCATCGCAGGACAGACGGTCGGATCCACAGTCGGTGTCGCGGTGGTCTCTGCCGACGGCTACCCCTCCGGTCAGCCCGCCGCCGGCATCCAGCCGGGTGACACGCTCATCTTCGCGATCAAGATCCTCGACGCAACCAGTTGAGTTCGGCGGATCGACGCCCGACACGTCAGGCGTCGATCCGCACCTGGTAGCTCTGCGGCCATTCCTTGCCGCTGATCAGGAACTCCTGGCCGCTGATGTGGGCGATGCCGCTGACTACCTGGCGAGCCGTGCGTTCACTCGGGTTCCACAGGCCGGACGTGTCCAGCACCAGGTCAACCACGCCGGTCGCGGGATCGACGCGAACGAACTGGTCGTTGGGCCACGCTGCAGCCCAGACGCGGCCGTCCACACAGTCGAGCTCGTTGAGCCCGCTGACAGGCTGGCCGTCGCGCGTCACGGTGATCCCGCCGGTCACGGCGAAGGTGTTGACATCGTGAAACGACAACCGGCCGGTGCCATCGCTGCTGATGAGCCGATCACCGTCGAAGCACAGCCCCCACCCGCCGACGTCGATGGGGACTTCGCGAATCGGAGTGAATGTGGTCTTGTCCCATTCGATCGCCACATTGTTCTGATAGGTCAACTGCCAAATGCGGTCACCGACAACGGCAATGCCCTCGCCGAAGTACGTCGGGGGTAGGCCGACGGAGCGAAGCACCCGGCCAGTCGCCGGATCCACCTCGCGCAGTTGAGATTTCGTCTCCTCCCCCGTGGACTCATACAGGTCGCCTCCGTCGAACTCGAGCCCCTCGCTGTATGCGGCCGGGTCGTGTGGGATGACGCCGACGACTACCGGCGTGATGACTGGAACCGGCGTGACCTCCGCATCCGGCGGCACCAACAACACCGCCGCCCCCACGATCGCCGCCCCTGCGAACACCGCCGCTGTCGATCCCACCAACACTCTGCGAGGCCACATCACTTCGTTGTACATGGTCGTAGTCGTGTCCTCGCCGAGGCGCTCGGTCTTGACTGTCCGTCTCAGACCTTCTTTGGCCGAACGGTCATGGCGTGATCCTGTCGAGGACGCCAATCAGCCCGAGGCGGATCGAATCGCTGTCGCCGGTATCCAATCCGTGGGTGACCTCATGCCACGGGCCCATCTGGTGCCAGGACAGCGCACGATCACGCTGGTCGGCGGTCACCCCGTATGTCGACGCCAGTGCCTCGGCGAACGCCGCCGGGGTGCCGTGCAGTGCCCAGGCGAGGTCAAGCGCCGCATCGTCGCATCCGAGGTCCCCGAAGTCGATAACGCCGGTGGGGCCATCTCCCGTCGTGAGCACGTGTTCTGGCCCGAGGTCTCCGTGCACGATCGTGTCGGCGGGGTAGCTCAGGACACTGTCGAGCAACGCCAGTGCCGACGCGGCGCGTGCCTTCGGCAACAACGGCACGACGTCAGCCCGAAAGCGCTTCAACGTGTCGCCACGCTCTGCGATGGTGTCTGCGGCGGCGGGGAGGCCGCGCTCGATCGCCTCTGTCACCGGACACCCGTGTAGTGCGCGCAGGAACATTCCAAGCGCCCGGCCCGCCGTCGCGTCTAGAACGGTCAATGGCACGCCGGGAACGAGTTCGTGGCGCAGGACCAGCAGCGCGTTGCTGACTACCTTGGGTTCGGGCACTCGAAGCGGCAAGCGTGGCGCCAGCCACGGCATCAAAGCTGCCTCCCGGCGGAGCTGATTGGCGACCTCGGGCCGCCTGGGCGTGCGCTCGATCCAGCAACCGTCAACCAACCTCGCTCGGCAGTCCCACCCTCCGTCGAAATCCACGGCTCAGAATCCTAGGGTCCGCAGGCGGCGCGGCGCAGTCGACTTTTACGGCGCACGGCTCAGCTTCGGTGGCCGCGGTGCTCGCCGATGTAGCGTTCGGTATGGCTGAAAGTACGGTCGACACCCGGGCGCAGCGTCGACGGATGCGCACGGCCGGTCCGATCATGGACGCCGCGGAACGGCTCTTCGCCGTCAAGGGGCTGGTGAGGACCACCGTCGACGAGATCGCCGCGGAGGCCGATGTTTCGGTCGGGACCGTCTACTTTCACTTCGAGTCAAAGGACGGGTTGTATCTCGCGCTCGTCGAGCGGGCACTCGATGTCAACGAGGAGTACATGGCCCGGATCGATCGGGACCGTGGACCGTTCGATCGTGTGCTGCAATCCGGCGACTGCTACCTTCGCTTCTTCCTCGACCATCCCGACAAGTTCAGGCTCGTGGTCCTGCGCGTGCTGGAGCCCTCGAGCGGCGAGACGCTCAAGGACGCCGAGCATCGGATCGCACCTCGAGTCAAGGCAATCGTCGGCCGCATCGAGGCTGACCTCGCCGAGGCACGTGCGGCCGGGCTGATCCGCGACGTCGACGTGCCCGCCACCATGCGGTTTCTCTGGGGAGCCTGGAACGGCGTGATCGCGCTGGCGCTGCGTCAGGACGATCTGGTGATCAGCTCGGCAGAACTCGAGCACTGCCTCGAGGTGGGGCGCGGCCTTCTGCGGGATGCACTGCAGGCGTGAGATCCGTTTCGGCGCATGCGGATCGAAGTCACGCGCCGGCCATATGACGCCGATACCAGCGCCTGCCATGGAGGCGTTGATAGTGCCAGGTGGCACTCGCCAGGGCGCCGCGCGAATGCAGCCAGTAGCGTTCGGGAGGCTCGAGTGAGGGAGGGCGACGGCCGATCTCGACGTCGCCGAGGACGATGCCCTCGCCCTCATCTGGTCGACGCTCGGCGAGAATCGTGCCGTGTGCGTCGGTGATCAGAGTCGAACCCTCGAAATGGCCGCGGTACTGCACGGGCAGCCACGGCATCGCGCACGTCAAGCCTCCGGCGTGCGCGGCGTGAAGGACCGGTGCCCCCACGTATTTCGCGAATGAGGCCGCCGCGGTTCGGGCCGTTGCGGCGTTGCCGCGTTCCCACCGATCGAACACCGCGTGGGGATGCCATTGCGGAACCGACCACCACCCCGAGCCGGTCATCACCAGATCGACGCGGGACCGCAGACGCCGAACGGTGGCGGTGCGCATCAACTCCCAGCACACGGCGGCCCCGACCTGGTAGTCGCCACTGCGAAACACCCCGTCGTCCTGCCCACCGATGTAGAAGGCGTTCTCCCACATGGTCGGCAAGTCCTTGTCGTGGCGCCCGAGCACGCCGTCGGGGCCGGCCGCGATGTAGGCGTTGCGCACCTGGCCATCAGGGTCGCGGCACAGAAATGAGCCGCCCACCAGTGCCTGATGTCGACGGGCGAGCGTCGTGAGCAACGCGGTGGCCGCACCATCCGGCGGCAGCGCGGCGTCCTTCAACACGTCGTCGAAGCCGATGCCGGTCGAGAAGAACTCGGGTAGCGCGATGATCCGCGCACCCGCACGGCCTGCCTCATCGGCGAGCCGTTCACACGCCGCAAGATTGCCGGGAACATCGCCGAGAACCGCCTCGAGTTGGATCGCCGCTGCGAGCGTCATTTTGGAAGGTTAACTGAACGCAACTACAAAAACTGAGGGTTTGTGCAACACTCGGGTATGGTCGGCGGCTCGCCTCGATGCACCCTCGGTCGGACCCCTGTGCGATGAGCGCCATCGGCCAGCCACTGGAGTTAGCCTGCGGGCAGACGCTGGCAAACCGGCTGATGAAGGCGGGACTCAGCGAGCAGCTCAGCGATCGTGAGCACGCACCGACGCGGGCGCTCGAACAGCTCTACGACCGCTGGGGGCGTGGCGGCTGCGGCCTGATCATCACCGGCAATGTCACCGTGGACCGGCGGCACATGGCCGAGCCGCGCAACGTCGCCATCGAGGATGACCGCGATCGTGACCGCCTGCATCGCTGGGCGCGGGCCGGCCAACGTGGCGGCACGCGTGTCTGGGTGCAACTCAACCACCCTGGGCGCCAGGCCAATCCGCTCGCCGGACGCACGCGCCCGGTCGCACCCAGTGCGGTTGCGCTCGACGTGCCCGGTGCACCGCGTCCACGCGCGCTGACGGTGGGCGAGATTGAGGCGATCGTCGAACGCTTCGCGACGGCTGCGGCGATCGTCAAGGACGCCGGGTTCGACGGTGTCCAGCTGCATGGCGCGCACGGCTACCTGATCTCACAGTTCCTCTCACCGCTGGCCAATCTGCGCGACGACGACTGGGGTGGGGATCTGGACCGCCGCATGCGTTTCCCCGTGGAGGTGTTGCGCGCCGTGCGTGCCGCCGTCGGCGACGGGTTCGCCGTCGGCATCAAGCTCAACTCGGCTGATTTCCAACGCGGGGGCTTCACCGAGGACGAGTCCGAACACGTCGTCGCCCGTCTCGCCCGTGAGCGAATCGACCTCATCGAGATCAGTGGCGGCACATTCGAGAAGCCCGCGATGAT
The DNA here is from genome assembly GCF_040548615.1 of Mycolicibacterium sp. 624. Classification (NCBI taxonomy): domain Bacteria; kingdom Bacillati; phylum Actinomycetota; class Actinomycetes; order Mycobacteriales; family Mycobacteriaceae; genus Mycobacterium; species Mycolicibacterium sp. 624. The sequence continues at coordinate 379,656 of NZ_JBEPRZ010000003.1, read as the reverse complement.
GGGCTCCGTCGCACGACAGAGCACCCGCGACCGGGAGGCCTACTTCCTCACCTACGCCGAGCGGGTCCGCGCGCACGCCGGCACCGTGCCGCTCGCCGTCACCGGCGGATTCCGTTCACGAAGTGCCATGGATCAAGCGCTGGCGGATGACGCGTGCGACGTGATCGGCATGGGCCGTCCGCTGTGCGTCGACCCCGAGGCGGCGCACCGGCTGCTCAGCGACGCCGGCCACTACGCCGCGGCGGGGACTCCGCGCGTGTCGGCGCGTTCGCTGCTCGGCCGCGTGGTCGACCTGCACGCAGCTGACGCGCTGCTCGACGTGCAGTGGCACACCGACCAGATCCACCGCATCGCGGCAGGCCGCGACCCGGACCCGGCCCGTTCGTGGTGGCGGACCATCGCCACCACCGCGCATCGCAATGGCCTCGCGGCCCTCTCACGTCCGCGGCGCGGTTGAGCCGGTCAGCCCGCCGCCGGCATCCAGCAGGGTGACACCTTCATCTTCGCGATCAACATCCCCGACGCAACGAGCTGATCTGCGTCGACCGAACTCTGCTGTTGGTCAAACGCCCCGGCGAATCTGACGGAGCATGCATGGGCCACCCCCAGGAGGGCCGCTTCGTCAACCAGTACGCGGGAATGACCCGCGCTAAACGCTCTCGATCATTCCGCCGTCCACTCGCAGAATCGCACCGTTGACGTAGGCGGCGCGATCACTGGCGAGGAAGGCCACCGCGTCGCCGTACTCACGCGGGGTGCCGTAACGACGCGCGGGGATCCGGACCAAATAGTCCTGCTGTATCTCGTCGACACTGCGGTGCTGCTGTTCGGCGCGCAGGACATCACGGTCGAGGGCGGCCCGGCTGGCGATGCGACCGGGTATGACGACATTCGAGGTGACACCGTCGGGGCCAACCTCCAGCGCGACGGTCTTCGACCATCCCAGTAGGGCCGACCGCAGGGTGTTCGAGATGCCGAGCATCGGTATCGGTACGACGACGCCTGATGACGAACTGGTCACCAGTCGGCCCCAGCCGCGTTCGCGCATCCCTGGCAGTACCAGGTCGGCAAGATTGATGACGGAGGCGACCATCGACTCGAAGTAGTCACGCCAGGTGTCGATCGGCACCGCAGTGGCCGCGGTGCTCGGCGGTCCCCCCGTGTTGTTGACGAGGACGTCGACCGGCCCGAGGGCCTGCTCGACCTGACAGATCAGATCCTGTTCGGCCGCCCGGTCCCCCAACTCCACGGCGAACGCCCGGGTGGACGTGCCGCCGACCGCATCGGCGGTGGCTTGGGCGGCTTCCATCCTGCGGTCCGCACACGCGACGTGGGCGCCTTCAGCGGCGAACGCCTCGGCGATTCCGCGGCCGATGCCGCCCCCCGTCCCCAGCACCAGTGCGGTACGTCCGGTCAGGCCGAGATCCATCGGGCCCTGTCCTCTCTGCCGTGGCGGCCTGGGCTGCACACCTGTGTCACGCCGTCGGCGCCGGTTGGTTGCATCGTCGCAGCACGGTCCCGGGTCGGGCGTCGGTCTGGACTCCAGCACGGACGACCGGCGTACCAGCGACGAACACCTCGTCGACGCCGGCGGCGAACTGGTGCGGGTCGACGAATGTCGCCCGCTCGGTGACCCGATCCGGGTCCAGCACTACGAGGTCGGCGACCCCGCCAGGTGCGATGCGCCCGCGGTCGCGCAGGCCGATGCGGTCAGCGGGCAGCGACGTCATCCGCCGGACCGCCTCCGGCAGTGACAGCAGGGACTGTTCGCGGACATAACGCTGCAACACTCGGGCGAAGGTGCCGTAACTGCGCGGGTGCGGGGTTCCCCCCTCATCGGGGTGCATGGTCCAGCCGTCGCTGGCGACGGCGACTCGAGGATGTCGCATCACGCGTTCGATGTCCTCGTCGCCGATGGCGAAGATGACCACCTCCACCGCACCGTCACGGCCGAGTAGATCCAGCATGACGTCGACTGGTTCGCGGCCCGTCTCCCGTGCGATCTCGTCAAGCCGACGACCGACGATCCCTGCGTGCTCCTTGAGGCCGACTGACGAGATCATGACGGTGTCCGGTTCGAAGTCGCGTTTGGGCCGTCCGTCGTTCGGTCCGTCGAGCACCTCGGTACGGATCGTCGACCTGGTCTCGGGGTCCCGTAGTCGCGCGGCCAGAGCGTCCGAACCACCCTCGGCAGCCCAGCCCGGCACCAGCGCCAGCATGGTCGTCGACGACGCAGGATACGGATACTGATCCAGCGCGATGTCGGCGCCCGCCGCGATTGCGGCATCCACCCGCTGCAGCGAGGCCTCAGTGAGGCCCCAGTTACGGCGCCCCAGCACCTTGTGGTGGCTCAGTTGCAGGCGGACGCCGGAGCGTCGGGCGATCTCAAGGGCCTCGTCGAGCGCGATGAGCAACTGCTCGCCCTCATTGCGCATATGGGTGCTGTAGACCCCACCATGGGCGGCGATGACCCGGCACAGCGCCACCAGCTCATCGCGGCCCGCGAAACTGCCGGGCGGATAGATCAGGCCGGACGACATTCCGAATGCGCCTGCGGCCAGGGCTTCCTCGGCCAGCTCGCACATATCGGCGAGTTCGCGGCGGGTGGCGTCGCGCCGCTCGTAGCCCATCACCGCGATCCGGAGCGACCCGTGCCCCACCAATGGCGCGACGTTGACCGCGGTGCCCACCTGGCGGAGGTAGGCCGCATAGCCGGGCAGGTCGGTCCACTGCCAGTTCAGATTTCGACCGAATATCGCCGTTGCCTGATGAAGTTGTGCTGCATACTCGCCCGGTCCCACCGGGAATGGCGAGAACCCACAGTTGCCGACAACCAGCGTGGTGACACCCTGGCGGATCATGGACGCCGCGGACGGATGGGTGGGCAGAGAGAAGTCGGCGTGGGTGTGGATGTCGACGAAACCGGGCAGGATCGCCCGCCCGGCCGCCTCGACGATCTCCTCGCCACCGTCGGTGGCGAGGGAGTTCGGAGGTGCGACCTCCGCGATGCGTCCGTCACGCAGCCGGATGTCGGCGGTCACGGGTGGCCCGCCGGTGCCGTCGATCACCACCCCGCCGGTCAGGACGTAGCCGACCGGCTGTGTCACACCGTTTCCTTCTTGGCAACAGTCATTTTCAGGTTCCACTGGACGTTGCGCATGAACTGAACCGACAGCATGGGATGAATGCCACGCGCGACCAGACCGTCGTAGTCGAACGTCGTCATCAGCTTTCGCGCCTCCTCGTCCAGCACGTAGCCCCCGACGAACTCCTCTGGGTTCGCCATGAAGTCGGTGAAGAGTTGGTCACTCTCCTGGATGTCATGAATCAACCGGGCCAGCTCATAGTCCTCGGGCCGCGGCCTGGGATAGTAGAGTCCGTCAGACATTTGGTTTCCTCTCCGCTGCAGTCTGTTTCAGAACTCGATGACTGCGTACCCGCAGTGATCATTGGGCACGTAGGTGACATGCTGGGCCTTCGGCGCGCTGCCGCGAGCGCCGATGGCCACCGCCCAGTTGCGCAGCTCGGTCATACCGTGGGTGTCCAGCGCCTTGGCGCTCATCGAGGCGAGCTTGTTGACCTCGCCGTTCCGCAGCCAGCCCAGAATCTCCTGGTCGTACTCCAGGTCGGGGTCGTGGTAGCGCGACGTACCCGGAAAGTGCGACATCCCACCGGTTCCCAGGGTCCCGATGCGGACGCCGGCATTATCAGCCCAGCGGGCAATCTCGCGCCCGAGTTTGAAACACCGCGAGATCTCCGGCTGCGGAGGCACGTAGGTGTTCAGGATGATTGGGATGACGGGTAGGTCCAGCCCGCCCTGCATGCCGAAGTGCAAAGGCACCATGAACGAGTGGTCGAGCACCTGCTTCTGGCTCCACGCCGGGTCGAAGTCATTGGTCAGCAGGTGATCCAGCAGTGCGTTGGCCAGATCCGGGCGTGCCGGGAGCTCGACGGTCTCCTGGTTGAGCGCCGCGACGACAGGTGAGCCGGTGTAGACGGTCATCGCCGGAACCAGGTTGAAGAAGTGATTGTGGATGTGGTCCAGGGCAATCACGACGAGCGCGTCCAGGTTTGACTCCTGGATGCGCTGGCCCATCCGCCTCATTCCGGCTTGCGTCTCGGCCAGCACCTCCGGAGAATCCTGGCGCTCGAGGAAGATCTGGGGGGCATGCGAGCTGACGAACGCGATCTCGACACCCGGTTCTTCACTTGTTGACATCAGCTACTCCTCTCGGTGACAAAGTCACAACATCGTTGTTAGTTGTTGTTGCGGCGCCGGAGCGGTGTCTCCGACGTCGTCAGCGAGGAGATCCTGGAGGAACTCCAGCTGGGCCTCGGCCATGGACACCGGCGCACGCAGACCGCCGAGGCCGCGCACCCAGTTCACGTCGAGGCCCATACCGACAAGCGCTTGATGATCCATACCCCCAGGAGGCGAGGCGATGTCGAAGATCCGCGCGGTGACGCGACTGCCCGCCACCGACAGCGGAACGGCGTCAAGGGCCGGCACGGTGTTGATGACGATGTCGGCGGTCTCCATCACATCGACGCGGTCGACATAGGCGACGGGACGAGCCCCCAGTTGGCGGGCGCGTTCTCGATCGCGCCGTGATCGAGCCGCGACCACGACCTCACATCGCATGGCCAACAGCAGCTGTGTGATCGCCAGACCGGTCGAGCCGAATCCCAGTACGACGAAGAGGTGTTCGCGCAGCAGCCGGTAGGTGCTCTCGACGAGAACCGAGACGAGGGCCTCCGAAACGGCAGTTGCGGTCTTGACGACCAAGCCCGAGTCGGCCTTGGTCTCGTGAACGGCGATTCCGAGGTCGGCGCACAGCGCCCGCACCCTCTCGCTCGCCCGGCCGAGCACCAGCCCGCCCCGTTGCGCCGCCGACGCGCCAAGCAGTTCACGATCCAGTCGGATCGGCACATCACCTGCCGGAGAATAGACTTCGTCGTTGACGGTCAGGCCCGGATAGGGGCACAGCACCCAGCTGGAACCACGCACCGCGTCTGCCACGCTTCTGGCCCTGCGGTACCTGGCAAGTGGATCGAGGACGGCGCCACCGAACGCCCGTACGTCGAACTCGTTCTCGCCGAGGGCGTTGGCGATGTGGTGCTCGCGTTCGTCACCACCTAGCACGGCCACGGCCAGACGCCCGGTCATGTACCGACCGCCGCGGCGAGCAGATCATCGGTTTCGGCGAGCGCGGACGCCAACTGACCGGTCTCGGTCTCGTCGAGGGGAAGGTAGGGCGCACGCACCCGCGCGGTGCCGGCGTAGCCGCGCAGCACCATCGCCGCCTTGACGACACGCGGCTGGCCGAGGGAGCGCACCAGTGCGGCGTAGGGCTGCAAAGCCGCCAAGACCGCTGCCTTCGATGCCGGCGGGACCGCCGGATCGGCAAGTGTGATGAAGGCCTCAGGGAACACCCAGACGTTCGTCGAGGTCACTCCACCGACACCTGCCCCGACCGCTGCGGCGCACACCATGTCCGCCGCGGCCAGAACCTGTCCCTGCCCCGTCGACTGCACCCGGGCTATGGTCTCGACCATCGCCGCCAGTGCCTTGGTGCCCTGTTTGACGCCCGTGTAGGCGGACATTCGAGTGACTCTCTCGAGGACCGCGGGCGACACATCGGTCCCGAAAACCGGGTTGTTGTACACGATCAGGTCGTGCTTCAGCGCATCGCCGATGCGCTCGAAGTGCACGAGGAGGTCGGCGTCGGTGAGTTCAGCGGCGAAGGGTGCCGACACCATCACCTGGTGCGCACCGACCTCGAGAAGTCTTGCGCCGATGTCGATCGCGTCGTCACCGTTGAGCGCCGCCGCCCCCGACATCACCACCGCTTCGGGATTGGCGCGCACCACCGTGTCGGTCACGCTGATTCGCTCATCGGGTCGTAGCACCTGGAACTCGCCGTAGGAGCCGGTCAGCAGGACCCCGGTCACACCGTGAGCGGCGATCCGAGCGACATTGTCCGCGACCGCGGCACCATCTACGCCACCCGCGCCGTCGAAGGCCGTTGGGGCGATCGCATAGAAGTGTGTGACTCGCATCGACTCCCTCTCGCAGCGATTACTTTAGCGCTTTTGCTAAAGCGCTTTAGAAGCATAAGGTCTGACGAGCGGGACTGACAAGTCCCTTGGAGATGTTGGGGGTTAACGCATATGCCACAGGGGCGCCAGACTCCGGCACGTCTGATTGACGTCGCCGAGAAAGCCGGTGTGTCGCTGACGACGGCCTCGTTTGCGATGTCCGGGCGTCCCGGCGTCAGCGAGGCGGTCGCGGAGCGCGTTCGCGCCATCGCGGCCGAACTCGGATACGTGCCCAATATGCAGGCCCGTTCGTTGGCCAGCGGTGCGAGTTCGACGGTGGGTCTGCTGGTGCACGACATCGCCGACCCGTACTTTGCCGAGCTGGCCTCGGCTGTGGTGGCCTCGGCCGCCGACCTCGGCCTCACCGTGCAGATCTGTCAGAGTTCACGCGACCCCGAGCAGGAGATCACCCAGGTTCGCACCTTGGTCGCCAGCCGGGTACGTGCGCTCATCATGGCCGGATCCGGTCGGACCGGCACCTCCGATGCACGCGCCACCTATGACGAACTCGAACGGTTCCAGGCGACCGGCGGTCGCGTCGCGATGATTGGACGTCACCGCACGCCACTCGATGCCGTCGTGCCCGACAACACGTCCGGCGGCGGACTGGTCGGCGCGCATCTGCGAGAACTCGGCCACACCCGGATCGGCATCGTCGCTGGGCCCGACGACCTTGCCTCAGCCGCCGACCGGTTGCGGGGCGTCACAGAGGCACTCACCGCTGACAGCGAACGGGTGAAACTGTACGTCGAGCACTCGGCGTTCGATCATGCAGGCGGCGAGGTGGCAGCTGAACGCCTGCTGGCCGATCACCCGGACATCACTGCGCTTGTCGCGCTTAATGACTCGATGGCGGCGGGTGTGCTGGCCACGACTCGTCGGAGTGCCCTCGACGTACCTGGGGACATGTCTGTCACCGGATTCGATGATGTCCGGGTCGCGGCCGACCTCGGCCCGGGTCTGACGACGGTACGTCTGCCGCTGCACGAGATGGGAACCTCGGCGGTGGCGTTGGCGATGAAACCGCCGGCCGCACGCGCCCGGCGAATCCAGGTCCCCGTCGAACTCGTGGTTCGCGGTTCCACTGGGCTCAGACGGCGTTGATGTAGCCCCCGTCGATCCTGAACACCGACCCGGTCAGGTACGACGCCCTCTCGGAGGCGAGGAACGCCACAACATCTCCGTACTCGCTGGGCTGGCCGTAGCGACCGAGCGGTATCGAGTCAGTACTCTGCTGCACCACGTCCTCGAATGCCAGACCTTCACGCTCAGCGCGCTTCTCGTCGAGGAACCGGATCCGATCGGTCGCGATGCGCCCGGGAAGCACGATGTTGCTCGTCACTCCGGCGCGGCCGACCTCCGCGGCAAGTGTCTTCGACCAGCCGACCAGCGCCGAGCGGAGAGTGTTCGACAACCCGAGATTCGGAATCGGCGCGATCACACCCGATGAGGTCGATGTGATCACGCGGCCCCAGCCGCGCTCGGTCATGGCTGGCAACACCAAATCGGTGATGCCAATGACGGCCAGCACCATCGAGTTGAAGTGCGACTGCCATGTGTCGGCCGGCTGTCCCGCCACGGGCGATGGCGGCGGTCCACCGGTGTTGTTGACGAGGATGTCCACGGGGCCCAGCGCCGACTGCACACGCGCCATCCGCGCGGCGGCGCCGGCGATGTCGCTGAGGTCCCACTCTATTGAGTGTGTCTGTGCTCCCGACTCACGTAGCCGAGCCTCAGTGCGTGCCAACGCGTCACCGTTGATGTCTGCGAGCCCGACACGCGCGCCCTCTCGTGCCAGTGCCGTCGCGATGGCCCCACCCAGGCCGCCACCCGCGCCGAAGACCAGTGCGGTCCGTCCTGCAATCCCAAGGTCCATTGCGGATGTGCCTCCATCAAAGTTCCGAATTTCGTAGAGCGCACCCAGCTTAAGCGCTTTGGTAATCTGAGTTCAAGTGCTCCTCCACTAGAGGACTGAGAGGGGTGTGCATTGATAGGCGATCGGAAACCCGCACCGGCCCGAGGGTCAGACTGATGACCGCTCCCAGCAATCGAGTGCTCACGCTTGGGGTCTCCCATGCAGCGACGGACTTCTACCAGGGCAGCGTCGCCGTCCTGGTGCCAATCCTGGTGCTTCAAGCCGGATTCACCGCGGCGCAGGCCACCACCGTCGTGCTGGCCGCCACGCTGGGCTCGGCCCTCGTCCAGCCCCTGTTCGGCATACTCACGGACAGGTTTCAGACCTTTTGGTTACTGCCAGGCAGCATGCTGCTCGCGGGGGCGGGCATCGGACTGCTCGGACTGACAAGTTCCTTCGGCGCGACGCTGGCCGCGGCCGCGGTGTCGGGCATCGGCGTGGCCGCCTACCACCCCGTCGCGGCAAGCCTCGCGCGCGGAGTCGGCAGCACCGCCCGTTCGATGAGCTGGTTCATCGCGGGTGGAAACATCGGGCTGGCACTCGCACCCGCCATCGCGGCGCCGATTCTGCTTGCATGGGGGCCGCAGGCGTCACCGCTTCTTGCCGTTCCCGGCGTTCTCGGTGGCCTGACCGTCATCGCGGTACGCCGCTGGCTGCTGGCTGGTGACGCCTCTCGCGGCCAGAACGGCGGGTCCCCGGCCGTCGACGGCGCCGACGACTGGCGCACTTTCGGTTGGCTCGCCGTGGTCGCGATACTGCGCTCCGGTGTGTACTTCGGCATCTCGACGCTCGTCGGCTTGCTGGTGGTCGAGGAACTCGAACTCAGCGGAGGTGTCGGCGCGGCGCTGCTGGGCGTGTTTCTGGCTGTTGGCGTACTCGCCACGCTCGCCGGCGGCGTGATCGCCGACCGGTGGCGCCGTGTCACCTGTGTCCGACTCGGCTTCGCGATCAGCCTGCCGGGCCTGCTCACCTTGGCACTCGCCCCCAACGCTGCAGTGGCCACGATCGGAGTCGTCGTCGCCGGTGTCGGTGTGTTCCTTCCGTTCTCGGTGCAGACCACGCTTGGCCACGAGTACCTGCCGCATCACATCGGCACGGCATCCGGTGTCACCATCGGACTGTCGGTCTCGGCGGGCGGCGCATTCGCTCCGATCCTCGGACTGATCGCCGACGGCCACGGACACCGCCACGCGCTGCTGGCGCTGGCGGCGCTTCCGGTCCTCGCGCTGCTGATAAGTCTGCGCCTGCGCGAGGGTGGCCGCGGTGCCAGTTCGCACCCCAGCCAGACCGATCAGGTATGCGCCGCCGCACCGCCGAGGTAGAGGTCGGCCAGCTTGGGATCTGCGAGCAGATCGGCTGCGGGCCCGCTGATGTGGACGCATCCGAGGTCGAGCACACATCCGAGGTCGGCGGTCTGCAGCGCCCGGCGTGCGTTCTGCTCGACGAGCAGCACCGCGGTACCGGCATCACGCATGCGCACGATCTGTTCGAACACGGTGGTCGTGGTCTTCGGATCCAAGCCCATCGAGGGTTCGTCGAGGAGGACGACCTTCGGCGTGACCATCAACGAACGCGCGAACTCCACCTGCTTCTGCTGACCACCAGAAAGCAGTCCTGCCAACTGGTTCCAACGTTCCCCGACGATCGGGAACAGCTCCTGCACGTGTTGAATCCGCTCGGCGATGACCGCAGGATCCTTCACTGTGAACGCCCCGAGCCGGACGTTCTCCTCGACGGTCATCTCGCGGAACACGCTGTGGCCTTGAAGCACATGGGACAGCCCTGAGCACAACATCGCCTGCGGGCCCTGCCCCGTCACGTCGTCCCCGTCCACACGGATGGTCCCTGAGCGAGGTTTGAGCAGGCCGCTGGCCACCTTGAGGACGGTCGACTTGCCGGCGCCATTAGGCCCTACCAGGCACACGATCTTGCCCGCGGGCACCCGCACGGTCAGCCCGCGCAGCACCATGGCCGCCCGACCGTAACCGGCCTGGATGTCAGCCAGTTCAAGCAGACAGTCGGACGCTGTTTCAGATGCCAAGGTAGGCCTCCAGGACTCGCGGGTCGGATTGCACCTCTTGCGGGGTGCCAGCGGATATCGGACGTCCTCGGTCGAACACGATGACGTGATTGCTCAGGCTCATCACGAGATCCATGTTGTGCTCGACGATCAGGAACGTCTTACCTTCTTTGTTCAGTTCCACGATCAGCGTCATGATGCGCTCGATTAGCGCGGGGTTCACCCCGCCTGCGGGCTCGTCGAGCATGATCGTCTCAGGGTCGCTCATCAGCACACCGGCCAACTCCAGCAGCTTCTGCTGACCGTAGGAGATGTTGCGCGCCTCGGCGCGCTCCAAGTGGTCGATGCCAACTCGCCGCAGCAGCGCACGGGCCCGCTCCACCGCCTCCTTGTTACGCGAGCTACGCATCATGGTCAGCTTCGGCCCGCTGACCCCCACCAGCATGTTCTCCATCACCGTCATCTGCGGGAAGGTGCGGCACAGCTGGAAGCTGCGGCCGATCCCCGCGCTGGCGATCCGGTTGGCGGGGCGACCGGTGATGTCTCTGCCTCGATACGACACTGAGCCGCTGTCCGGCTTGATCATCCCGGTGACGCAGTTGAAGAAGGTGGTCTTACCGGACCCATTCGGACCGATCAGCGCGTTCACGAGGCCATGACGGAACTCCACCGTGGCCCCGTCGACGGCAGTCACGCCACCGAACCGTTTGGTCAGCCCGACCGTCGAGAGGTTGGCGGTTTCGGTTGTGGTCATCCGCGTGCTCCGTTCACCGTGGGCTCGAGGTCGGACTCGGAGTCCTCGGTCCGCGCGCGCTGAGAGTCCAACAGCTCCTGTGCCGTCTGTTCGCGGATTGACGTCTCGCCGCGGCGCAGACGCCGGTTCAGCAGGTCACGCACGCCGGGGATGACGCCGTCTGGCATGAACAGCACCACTAGCACCAACAGCAAACCTGTTGCGGTGAGGTGAATCTGGGTGTCGCCGTAGTTGAGCTTGAAGTACTCGAGCGCGAACCCCACCAGGACCGCTCCCAGGAGCGGACCGAAAAGACTGCGGATGCCGCCCACCAATGCCATGAGCACCATGTAGGCGCCCAGCAGGATGGAGAACTGGAATACCGGGTCCAGGTCACCGAACCACAGCGCATAGAACCCGCCTGCCGCTGCGGTGAAGGCCGCCGACAACACGAACGCCACCAGTTTGTACTCGGTGGTGGGCACGCCGAGTGCGCGCGCCTTGTCCTCGTCCTCCCGGATGGCCTTGAGCCGCATGCCGAACTGCGATCGGTCGATCAGCCACCACAGCAGCAGCGCGACGGCCAGCAGACCTAGGTACAGATAGTAGAACCGCAGGTGGTGTTCGGGACGCAGAAGTCCTGGGAACGGCCGCGGCGCCTCCATACCCGACGAGCCGCCGGTGAACGAACTCCAACTCTGGGCCACCAGGAGCACGATCAGGACGAAGGCGATGGTGGCGATCACGAACGACGCCCCGCGTAGTCGCAGCGCGGCGAAGCCCACCGGTATGGCGGTCAGCGAGACGATCACCACCGCAACCGCCACCGCCAGGAAGCTCGTCATCCCCAGCCGGTTGATCAGCAGCGCCGTGCCGTAGGCACCAAGACCGAAGTAGGCGGCGTGACCGAAGGAGATGTATCCGGTGAATCCGCCCATGAAGTTCCATCCGGTGGCGCACACGGCGTAGTTGAGGATCACCACCGCCGCCGCCAGCAGGTAGGCGTTTCCCAGCGTGGAGGGAATGGCCAGTCCGGCGACGATCAGAACTATGACGCCGAGGAGCTTCAGTGCCGGAACGAGCTTCGCCGTCCGGAGTGTGACTCCCATGTCAGAAGCGCTGTGCAAGACGACCTCCAAAGAACCCCTGCGGACGGAACAGCAGAGTGGCGAAAAGCGCGATGTAGAACACGGTCTGGGCCCAGGTCGCGCCCATCGGAATCTGCAGCATGCTGGTGGCGATGCCCAGGACCATCGCGGCGATGGCCGCGCCGGGCACTGAGCCCAGACCGCCCACGACGATGATCGCCATCAGCGGACCGATCCAGTACCAGTGCAGCGACGGAAAGATCGTGGCGTCCAACGACAGTGCGGTACCACCGACGGCCGCGGTCGCCAGACCGAGACCGAAGCCGTAACTGGCCACCCGATCGGTGTTGATGCCGACCAGCCGCGCGGCGTCCGGATGCTGGATGGTGGCCCGCAACGAACGACCGAACGAACTCCGCATCAGGACGAAGTACAGTGCCCCCAGACCGGCCACAGCGAGCCCGAACGAGACCAGCTTGACCACCGGGATCGACGCTCCGAAGAAGTCGATCTGCGCCGAGCCGTAGTCGAGTTGGACACGCCGCTGCACGCCGGTGAACGCGAATCCGAGCAGGCCCTCGATGATCAAGGCGAAGGCCAGCGTGAGCAGACACGACATCATCGTCAGGGTGGCAGGCCGTAGCCGGGTGAGAAGAGCTCGTTGCAGGACGACACCGAGCCCGAAGAACAGCGGCACCGTCAGCGCCAGGGACAACATGGGGTCAAGCCCGGTCACCGAGGTGAAGAACCAGGCGAGGTAGGCGGCGAGCACCAGGAAGGCCGCGTGCGCGAGCATGACGACCCGCATGACCCCGAAGTAGAGGGTGAGCCCCGAGGCCAGCAGCGCGTACTGTCCGCCCAGCAGCACACCGAGGATGAGGGTCTGAAAGACGACTGCCAAATCCATGGTCACCAGCCTGGTTTCGGGACGATGATCTCAGCTTCGGCGACATCCTCGGGCAGCACGATCTTGGTCTCGCCGTCCTGCCACTGCAACACCATGCTCGCGCCCTTGGGGCGGCCGTCCTCATCCCAGGACAACGAGCCGACGACTGTCGGCACCTCGGCAGAACGCAGATAGTCGATCAACTGCTGCTGGCACTCACCCTGTTCCGCGCAGCCGACGTTCTCCACGGCGGCCTGAACGACCTGACCCGTGGCGAACGCCGCCGCCTCGTCCTCATTGGGCTGGTGGTTGTACTTCGCCTCGTACGCGGCGACGAACTCGGGGTTGGTCGGTGTGGTCGAATCCGGTGAGTAGGAGGTGGGCGCGAGGATGCCTGCGGTCCGCGGCCCAAGTGCACTGGCGAACTCGGGGTGCGTCGGGGCGGTGGTGAAACCGGCGATCTTGGGCTCGAAGTTCAACTGCTGCAGGGCGATGATCAGGTTCACGGCGTCCTGGTAGGCCGCCCCACCGATCACCACGTCGGCGTTGGTCGGTGCGATCTTGGCGGCCAGCGTCGAGAAATCGGTCTGGTTCGGCGGATAGAGCTCGTCGACGACCACTTCGAGACCGCCCTCCACCAAGCGGTCCCGGACGCCGTGCGCAGTGGCCTTCGGGAAGGGATCGTCCATGGACGCCACCGCCAGCGTCTTCGGACGCTGGTCCTCCGGCATGGCGAGGATGTAGTCGACGAGGTAGTCGAAGCTGTTGTCTGCCACCGACGGTCCGGAGTAGAAGAGGTTGTCGAAGCCCTGCTCGAACACCGCGGCTGCGTTGCCGGCCGGCTCCACGAACAACATGCCGTACTCCTGGGCGACCCGAGCGGCTGGGACGACCAGGCGGCTCGAGTACGGCCCGAAGATGAGATCGGCCTCGTCTTGGGCGATGAGCGCTTCGTAGTCTGAGACCACCGCCTCGGCCTGGGACTTGTCGTCGAGGATCTTCAGTTCGACCGGGCGCCCCAGCAGGCCGCCGTTGGCGTTGACAGTTTCAGCCCAGAGTCGGTAGCCCCGCTCGACACCCTTCCCCGGCTCGGCGAAGTCGCCCGTCAGAGGAATCGAGACTCCGATCAGGATGCGTTCGTCGTCGCTGCCGTCACCGCCGCTGCTGCAACTGACAGCACTCAGCGCCAACGCCGTTGCCGCCGCTACCGTCAGGCTCTTCCGTACCCACATTTGCGCACTCCTCACAGCTGCCCTGAGCACTCAACTAAAGCGCTTCACTAGGACACCCTGCACTGAACACGAGGCGAGCGCAAGAGGAAATAGTGAATTAACGCACAGTTGACGGAAGCGCTTTAGTATTTGCGTGCTGCCGGAGGCTCACGCAGCAGCGGACCCTGGCCGGCGGTGAGTTCGGCTGCCTAGAGGGTGGTGCGAGGGATGGCCTCGGCGGACAACCCGAGTCGGCGATCCACCGCTGGATGCACGAGATCGTCCCCGGAGTGCGGCGCGCCATTGCCGAGTCGAGTCCGCAACGCGGCCGCTGAGCGATGGCGCCGAGAAGCAGGCCGGCGATACGCTGGCCACGGCATGTTCTTCGAGAGCGACGCCTATGAAGGATTCATGGGCCGGTGGAGTCGTCGCCTGGCGCCACTGCTGATCGACTTCGCAGAGGTCGGCGCGGGTCAGGCGGTACTCGACGTCGGCTCGGGAACCGGGGCGCTGACATTCGCGGCCGCCGCAGTGCCCGCCACCCGGGTGACCGGCGTCGATCCCGCGCAGCAGTACATCGAGTACGCGCGGGCGCGCGCCGACGGTGCGAGCGTACGGTTCGAAGTCGCCGACGCGCAGGCGCTGCCGTTCTCCGACGCCACATTTGACCGCGCACTCGCGCTGCTTTCGCTCAACTTCGTCCCCGATCCCGGCCGCGCATTGGATGAGATGAGTCGCGTGACCCGACCGGGAGGTGTTGTCGCTGCGGCAGTTTGGGACTACGGCGGCGGTATGGAGATGCTCAGAGCGTTCTGGGACGAGGCCGTTGCCCTGGATCCAACCGCCCCCGACGAACGTCGGATGCCACTGTCGCGGCGCGGTGAACTGGCCGCGTTGTGGAGTGCGCATGGGCTCGAGAGCGTCGAGGAGAGGCGGTTGGTCATCGAGATGACGTTCACCTCATTCGACGACTACTGGCGGGGGTTCCTGGGCGGGCAGGGGCCTGCAGGGCACTACACCGCGACATTGACGGAATCGCAGCGAGCCGCGCTGCGGTCCCGGCTGCACGACCGCCTGGCGCCGTCGGGCGAGGGTTTCACCCTTCGCGCGTGCGCCTGGGCCGCACGCGGTGTGGTCACGCGCTAGCGCCGGGTACGATGTGCAGCGATTGCAGCGTGGCCGATATCGGCGCTACACTTGCTACATGAACGCTGCGGAATCCGCCTACGAGGTCGCCGAACGGGCCGACCACCTCGAGGTGCGCGGAGTGAGCCGCCGTGATGTCGAGGAGGGGCTCGAGCTCATTGGCAGAGTCCGCGTCCTGCAGGCCGACCACGTTGCGGCAACGCGCACCGATCTCCTGCGCGCCCTGATGTCACGCAATGTCACGCTGACGCCACCAGCCACCTTGGCCCAAGCCCAACGGCTGGCCACCCACCGTGACGGGCTGCTGGCGACGCCGGTGTTCACCCATGACACCCTGCGGGCGTTACGCGGTGACGCGAAAACCTCCAGCACCCGAACCTGGCTGACCCGCCGTCGCGACAACCACGAGGTGTTCACGGTGACGCACAACGGCCGCACTCTGATCCCGGCGTTTCAGCTCGATGAGGTGGGCCAGCCCCGCCCCGAACTGCAACCCGTGCTCGAGGCACTCGCCGGTGCGGGTGTCACCGGATGGCCACTGTGGACCTGGCTGACCAGCCCCGCCGCTCTGCTGTCCGGTGATGTTCCCGAGGAGCTCGCCCGCAGAGCACCGGCCCGGGTGCTCCGAGCCGCGCGGCGATTCGCGTCCACCGCAGCCGCATAACGCGGCGGATGACCGTCCCGCCAGCAGATCTCGACTGCCCCGATCCCGACGGGTGCCCCGTCGCACCAGCGCTGCCTCGGCTGCGAACCACGACCCTGCCCGCGGGCACTCCGCTCTACCGGGTGTACGACGCGACCTGGGGTTACGACGAGCACAACCCCGGATACGGGGACGCCCGCTTCTCCCCCCTCGACGACCCCGCCACCGCTGACCGCTTGCCCAGCATGTATCTCGCGATGACCCCCTCCGCCGCGCTGCTGGAGACCGTCTTCCACGACGTCCACCAGCTCGGCGGGCGCATCATCTACGAGCGTGACCTACGCGGGAAACTGTTGGCCCACCTACGGGTACCGACCGCGGCCACCCTCGGCGATCTGCGCGATCCCGAACTCGAACGGCTGGGCCTCTCCCGCCCGCAGGTGGTGTCCAGCCCCGCCGAGCACTACCCGTGCACGCGCCGACTGGCCGGCGCGGCGCTCAACAAGACCCCGCGCGGACGTGCCCCGGCTGGGCTCATCTGGCACTCCCGACAGACCGAACTCGCCGAAACCGAACGTGTGGAGGTCATCGTGCTCTTCGGCGACCCGCGGTACGCCTCTGGGCGCGGCAGCTGGCCGCTCTTCGGGCCCGGCGCCTCATCACTCTACGACGGACCCGGACGACTCCTCGTCGAGGAGATCGCCGAAACCCTCGGCGCGATAATCGAACTCGATGGCTCATGACCGCGCTGGCAGGTGAGTCCGACACCGAGCATCCGAACCCGCTCGTCCAATTCGCAGAATTGCACGGTCAGCCCTCCTAGCCTGAGACTGTTGAGGGCGCCACACCAGTTCCTCTCGAACATGCGAGGTCGACATGGCCGTTTCCATCAGACCGCTGGCGATGAACCCCGCGCATCCCGACTTGACCAACGCGGCCGGCGTGCGTGCGCGACTTGCCAACGAGCAGTACGTCGAATCACTCGCACGGATCTCGTACTACTGGGGATATCCCGCCGTCAACACCTTCGGACGGACCGATACCTGGCAGGTGATGCAGGCTCCGGGTGCCACGATGGGGCTCTTCCCCGGTGCGCCGAAGAACCGGCTGGGTTACCTCGACGACTACATGTCCGCCGCACAGCGCAAAGTGGTCACCCCGAACAATGACACGATCTACGGCGCCGGGTTTGCCGACCTCGCCGAGGGCGCCGTCGTGATCCAGACTCCGCGGGACGTACCGCAGGGCCACTACTGGACGATTCAGATCGTCGACCTCTTCACCACCGTGACACATCAGCTCGGCTCGGCGTCCGGAACGCCCGGAGGCAAGCTGCTGCTGGTCGGTCCGGGCTGGACCGGCGAAAGGCCCGCCGGCTTCCTCGACGTGCTCCACTCGCCCACCAATGTCGCCGGTGTATTCGGTCGCAGCTTCGCCGCACGAACTCCCGAGGCGAAGGCACGGGCTCGCGCGGTGCTCAACCAGATCGGCATGGTGCCGCTGGGCCAGGACGAGCCGGGCCCGCTGACGTTCGACTGCGAAGCGAGCGCGCGCAACAAGGTGTTCCCGCCTGGGATCACCGAACAGATGGTCACCGCGGACCCCGATATCCTGCGCGTACGGCCGGTGGACGTCACCGCCTTCTGGGACGACCTTGAGGAGGCACTGGACTTCAATCCCGTCGTCGGGGCTGACGACGCGCCGATGGCGGACCAGGCACGGACGCTGCTCGCACTGCGGAAGGCCGACCCGGTGTGGAAGGCGCTGATCGATCACGCCGCGCTCGAGGCCGACACCGAGTTGCACGACGGGGCGACGTACCACCAGGTGGGTGTCGACATGGGCAACGGCTGGCAGCGCCAGCAGAACGCCGGGCTATGGGGCACCGACTGGTTCGGTCGGGCGCAGGCCGCGGTGATCTACATCTATGTCAACGACTTTCACGAAGCGCTGTACTTCATCCGCGGTACCGATGCCCGAGATACGTTGCTCCACGGTCGCTATCACTACGCCATGACCTTTTCGCCTGATGCCCTACCGCCGGTGGACGCGGCAAGGGGCGGCTTCTGGTCGCTCACCATGTACGACCAGGACTACTTCATGCCGGCCGACAGCCCCAACGGCAGGCACAACATCGGCACCGTCAATCTCGACGCCAACGAGCTGAGGTTCGCCGAGGACGGATCGCTGACGCTGCACCTCTCGCACGAGTCACCGACAGATGAGGTGGCGCAGGCTAATTGGTTGCCCGCTCCGGACAGTCAGTTCGCGTTGATCGTGCGTGCGTACGTCCCAACGGATCCACTGTTGGGCGGCACGTATCAGTTGCCGAACGTGCAGCGCTTGTAGGGGAACCATCCACAGCGCAACGATTGTGAGGAGCGGCCATGACTGAGAAGTTCAACGGCAAGATCGCACTGGACATCCGCGACTCCACGCCCGACTGGGATGCCTTCCTGGACCAGAAAGCGCCAAAGGACGCGCCGAATGTACTCGTCATCCTCTACGACGACACCGGGTGCGCTGCATGGTCCACGTACGGCGGACGGATCAACATGCCGACGCTGGACCGGCTGGCCGCCGACGGACTCACGTACTCCCAGTGGCACACCACCTCGGTCTGCTCGCCGACGCGCTCCACTCTGCTGACTGGCCGCAACCACCATCAGAACGGCTTCGGGACCATCGCCGAGTCCGCGTCGGGTTTTCCCGGCTACGCCGGGCACATCCCCCCTCAGAACGCGACGATCGCGACGGTGCTCCGCGACGCGGGCTGGAGCACGTTCTGGGTGGGCAAGAACCACAACGTACCCGTCGACGCCTTCGACATCGGCGCCAATCGCAAGCACTGGCCGTTGGGACTCGGGTATGACCGGTTCTACGGCTTCATCGGCGGCGAGACCAACCAGTGGTATCCGGCGCTGATCGAGGACAACCACTACGTCGAGCAGCCCTACTCGCCCGAGGAGGGCTACCACTTCTCGAAGGACATCGCCGACAAGGCAATTGGCTTCATCCGGGACACCAAGCAGTCACGACCGGACAAGCCCTGGTACATGTGGTACTGCCCGGGCGCCAACCATGCACCGCATCACGCGCCGAAGGAGTACATCGAGAAGTACAAGGGTCAGTTCGACGACGGTTACGAGGCGTACCGAGAGTGGGCCCTCGCGCGCATGATCGAGAAGGGCGTGCTGCCGCCGAATACCGATCTGACCGAACTCAATCCGATGGAGCCGGGCACGTTCATCGAGGGCGACAGCGTCCGCCCCTGGGCGTCGCTCTCGGAGGAGGAGAAGACGCTGTTCAGCCGGATGGCCGAGGTGTATGCCGCGCTGTCGGAGTACACCGACGTCCAGATCGGGCGGCTGATCGACTATCTCGAGGAATCGGGACAGCTGGACAACACCCTGATCTTCTACTGCGCCGACAATGGCGCATCGGGTGAGGGCAGCCCTAGCGGTTCGGTCAACGAGAACCGGTTCTTCAACGGCTATCCCGACGACGTCGAGTCGAATCTGGCCATGATCGACAAGCTTGGATCGCCCGAGACCTACAACCACTACCCGACCGGATGGGCCGTCGCGTTCAGCACGCCGTATCGAATGTTCAAGCGGTACTCCCAGTATGCGGGTGGTACGGCCGACCCGATGATCATCCACTGGCCCCGAGGTTTCGAGGCCCGCGGTGAGGTGCGGGACCAGTATCACCACTGCACGGATATCGTCCCGACCATCCTCGACTGCTGCGGCCTCTCCATGCCGGAGGTGGTGGACGGTGTTCGGCAGGCGCCGCTGGCCGGCGTGTCGATGCGGTACAGCTTCGAGGACGGTGATGTGCCCACCCGCAAGGAAACCCAGTACTACGAGATGCTCAGCACACGCGGCCTGTGGCACAACGGGTGGAAGGTGTCGACTGAACACGGTCCGATGATCAACAGGGGCGCCTTCGACGACGACCGCTGGCAACTGTTCCACACCGACGTAGACCGCTCCGAGGCGCACGACCTGGCGGCCGAGCATCCCGAGAAGGTCAAGGAGCTGTCCGAGATGTGGCTGGCAGAGGCGAGGAGAAACAACGTCCTGCCGCTCAATGACTACGGTGTGGAAGGGATTCACGCACTGGAGTACAAGGTGGCTCCGCCCGAGGACGGCCGTTACACCTACTACCCCGATACGAGCGAGGTACCCGAGGCGTCGGCCGCCAGAACCCTCGGGTCGTCGTTCAAGATCCTCGCCGAGGTCGAGTTCACCAAGGCCAGCACCGGCGTGATCGTGTCGCAGGGATCACGCTTCGGCGGATACACGATGTTCGTGAAGAACGGCGTGTTGAGTTTCGTATACAACTTCCTCGGCATCGCGCCCGAACAGAAGCTGAGTTGTCCGTTGCCCGATCCGGGACGACATGTCGTCGGTGTGGACTTCGCCAAGAACTCGATCAGCGACAGGCTGGAGGCGCTTGGAGCGATGACGCTCTACGTCGATGACGAGGCCGTCGGACGCGCGAACTTCCGCACCCAGAGCGGCCACTACGCATTGTGCGGCGAGGGCGTGGCCGTGGGGCGCGACAGCGCGGACCCGGTGTCGACGGAGTACTCGCCCGGCTTCGCGTTCACCGGTGGACGCATCTTCAAGGTGACGTTCGATGTCGGCGACGATGCATACGTCGATTTGGAGCGGCGTATGGGCGCGATACTCGCGCGCGACTGATCAGCGGCTAGCCTCGGGGTGGTGACGAGCAACGGTCGACCGAAGGTCCTGATCATCGGTGGCGGTTTCGGAGGGCTGTTCTGTGCCCGCAGGCTCGGTGACGTCGATGTCGAGGTCACGCTGCTTGACCGTGCCGCGTGCCACGTGTTCCAGCCGCTGCTCTATCAATGTGCCACCGGGACACTGAGTATTGGTCAGATCAGCCGTTCGCTGCGGGAGGAACTCGCGCGACACCGCAACGTCACCACACTGCTCGGCGAAGCGTTCGACCTTGACGCGGATGCGCGTCGGGTCACTGCTCGCCGCCCAGATGACACCACCTTCGTGATCGACTACGACGTGTTGATCGTCGCTGTCGGGATGAGGCAGGCATATTTCGGACACGAGGAGTTCGCCCAGTGGGCACCGGGGATGAAAACCCTGGACGACGCACTGAGCGTTCGTCGGCGGCTGTTCGGTGCGTTCGAGATGGCCGAAACGCTGCCCCCTGGGCCCGAGCGAGACGCCTGGCTCACCTTCGCGATAGCGGGCGGCGGACCGACCGGTGTGGAGTTGGCGGGGCAGATTCGAGAGATGGCCACTCGCGCCCTGGCCAAGGAATTCCACAGCATCCAGCCCGAGGCTGCGCGCGTAATGCTCTTCGATGGCGGCGACCGTGTTCTCGACAGCTTCACCCCGGGCCTCACTCACAAGGCCACCCGAATACTGCAGAAGCTAGGTGTTGAACTGCACCTCGGTGTGCATGTCACCGACGTTCGTCGTGATGGAATCACCGTCACTCCGAAGTCCGGCGGCCCTTCCGACGAGTACTCGGCGCGGACCATTCTCTGGACTGCCGGTGTCGAGGCCGTGCCCTTCGCGCGGCGCGCAGCAGAGGCCCTGGGGGCATCCTCCGACCACGCTGGGCGGATCGCGGTGGAACCCGACCTCTCCGTGGCCGGCCATCCGGAGGTCTTCGTCGTCGGCGACCTCGTCGGCCGCGACCACCTGCCGGGCGTTGCCGAGAACGCGATGCAGGGTGGCATTCACGCCGCCGCCTGCGTGCGTCGCGACCTCGCAGGCAAGGCTCGTCGACCGTACCGCTACCGCGACCTCGGCTCGGCGGCTTACATCAGCCGGGGCCACGCGTTGTTGCAGGTAGGTCCCGTCAAACTCGCCGGATTTGTCGGCTGGCTGGCCTGGGGATTCATCCACATCGCCTTCCTGACCGGCATTGAGAACCGCATCAGCACCGTCGCATCCTGGCTGGCCACGATCGCCCGCGCCCGCCGTACCGACCGAACGTTCACCCTGGGGAGCACGACATCACCTGAGCATCCGTACACCTGGTTGAAATTGGTGCATCCCAACATGATTCACCAGGAAGAGGGTTACGGGGAAACGGAATCGGTGTCGTAGGGCCATCTTCGCTGAACCGGCGAGCGCCGCTTGTGTCCCGTTGCAGCCACTTACGGGTTGGAGGTTCGCGAACGCAGTAGTTCGGCGCGGGTGGCCGGAACGCCGCTGCGACCGTGTTCATCGCATTTGACAGCCAGTATCTGATTGATCCCGAGCCGGTTGGCGGTGAATCCAAGCGCCGACCCGGCCATGTAGAGCCGCCATATCCTCGCGCGCCCAGCGCTGCTGCGCGTCACCGCCGCGTTCCAGTTGTCCTCGAGATTCCCCACCCATGCTCGCAGTGTCATTGCGTAGTGCTCGCGTAGCGACTCGACGTCGCGTACCTCGAAGCCGGCTCCTTCGAGTGCATCGATCACTGGTGCCATCGGTTCAATCTCCCCATCGGGAAAGACGTAGCGATCGATGAACGAGGTCTTGGAAAACTCCGCCGGCTTGCCCGGTCTGCGGGAGATGGCGTGATTGAGCAATCGCCCCTGGGCGCGCAGGAGCTCATACAGGTGGGTGGCATACACGGGCAGCATTGCCGCACCGACGTGTTCGGCCATTCCGATACTCGAGATTGCGTCAAAGGGCCCGTCGGAGACGTCGCGGTAGTCCTGGACGCGGATTTCGACTAAATCGCCCACACCCTCATCGACCATCCGTTTGCCTGCATAGTCCGCCTGCTCACGCGACAGGGTGATGCCGACGACACGCACGCCGTAGTTGCGGGCCACGTGCAGGGCGAAGGTCCCCCACCCGCAGCCGACGTCGAGCACCCGCATGCCCGGGGTCAGACCAAGCTTGCGGGCCACCAAATCGCATTTGGCGAACTGTGCCGCAGTCAGGCTCTCCTCTGGTTGCGCCCAGTACCCACATGAGTACGTCATCGACTCGCCCAGTACAAGGCGGTAGAAGTCATTGCCGACGTCGTAGTGGTGGCTTACCGCTGCTGCGTCCCGAGACTTGTCGTGCCGGTGTCCGCGACCAGTTCTCGCCTCCTCATTCGGCGGCCTAGGTGGCGGGCCAATGATTCCAAGCCGCAGCGCCGCCTTTATCAGGGCCTTCTTGGTCTCGCTATCGATGTGCACACCCGGACCGCGTGCCGGATTCGACAGCCGCTCTAGGACTTCCATGCCCGCGAGCAGGTCCCCCTCGATTTCGATATCACCGGACACGTAGGCGCGGGCGAAGCCGAGTTCGTTGGGGGCCCACAGCAGGCGCCGCAGACCCCTGCGGTTGTTGAACTTGATTGCCCACTGTGTGTTCGGCGGCCCGGTCCGACTTCCGTCCCAACCCCTGATCTCGATTGGAACCTCTGCGCCCACGGCCGCACGAACCAAGGGCAACAACGATTCGGCAACTGTCACAATCGAACCTCCGTCCAAAGTCGGCTCATCAGTGGCGTCACTCACCATGTCGCCAGCGTACGACTGCCGACGTCTGGCGACACAGATACGCCAGATTCGCTTGGCCGGCTTACTGATTCACATGACGGCTGATCCGCCACCCCCGCCGGCCACATCGGGATTGAGGATGTACAGACCGGCTATCGTTCGATCGTCACGGAAGGTGATGCGAGCGACGAAATCGCCAGCCTCGAAGCCCAATGGCGTGTTGGTAGTGGTGAAGTCGCCGGCGCGCACGGTGTCAGTGTCTCCGTGGCCCTCGTAGGCCCCGGCCAACCCCACAATGTGGGCCCACGCCTCCGCAAGCCCTTCCTCCGTGAGCCGGTCACGCATCGTGGCGTCGAAGCGAGCGCTGACATCAGCCCACCGGGCGTGCGCAAGATCAGCGATGACCTTCCTGGCGAGCTCGTCGGCCTCGGGAAGTGCGCTGGTATTCATGAGTCCTCCGGTTCGCGGATCAATCGGCTTGCCGTAACGCTGGAAAACGGCCTGACGCGATACACCGAGCACCTCACCGATTTCCTGCCAGGTTCGGCCCGCCTCTCGCGCATCCTCGACGGCCGCTGCCATCAACACCTCGGCCCGCTCCTGAACCTCGTGCGCCGCACGAACCAACTCGAGCGGATCGTCCTCGCCACGCAGAACCGGCGCAGCGAGAATCTGGCCGAGCTGGCGGTGAAGCTGCTGACCAGTCACCGTGAACGAACCAGGCATACGTCAATGTTCAATTGACATAGGTCGATCTGTCAAGCAATCCTTGACATCATCCGCGCCCTGTGGAGGCCGCTGCGTCCCATTCGCGGGGTGACCAGTGAGGCGCAGGCGTCACCTGGGGCGCGGGTGATCGAGTCGCTCACACGAGCCGTCCCGACACGCGATCCCCGCGCCTGCGATGGCGTGGCCGTCGCCTATGTTGGACGGTCCGAGGATCAAGACAGGGGGTTTGGTGGACGACAACACGACGACGTCGGCCGTCGACCTCCTCGACCTCAACCGCGATATTCAGGGCTCCCCCGCGATCCGCCTGCTGGCCACGCTCAACCTGGGCGTTTACGCAACTCTGATGGAGCGCCATCTCAGCGGTGGCGTCGTCGCCGAGACCGAGCTGGTGGTCCGGCTTGAGCGTGATCTCGACGAGTTGGGTCGTCCCGGTGGCGAGCAGTCCGGCCTGGCGTTGATCAAGTCATGGGCCAGCCAGGGCTGGCTGCACCGAGTCGCCGACCAGCGAGCCGGCGTCGAGCGCAACCTCTGCTACCTGACACAGGACGCACGCCGGGCGCTGGACTTCCTGCGTGGCATGCGGCGCCAGGACACCATCGCGACCGGCGGCTCCATCAACGGCATCGCATCACGGCTCAAGCAGATAGCCCTGCGCGTGGGCAATGACCCGGATCGCATCCGTGCCGGTATCGAGGCCGAGATCGCCGCGCTGCACGCCGAACTCGACGCGCTGGACAGAGCCCAAGACGACCTCGACGACGACGATCTCTCACGTCCCGAGCCCGATCTGACCGACTCCTACGACGAGGCCCGCGCCATCGCCCTGCAGATGGAGCGCCTGATCACCGACATCGGCCAGTACGGCACGATGATCGAGCAGGCCACCGCCGCGCTCGATGAGCCGATCGACACCAACGTCGAGTACCGCGACCGGCAGCGCCAGATGTACGCCGACTATCAGGCCGCATGGGACTCCCAGGGACGCGATTCGCACCGCGCTTTCCTGCGCATGATCAATGACCCCGACCAGCGCGCCGAGTTCGAGGCCGATGTGGCCGCGGTCGCCGAGGCGCTACCGGCACTCGACCCGGCGCTGCGCAAGGTCATGGCCGGGTTCTTCGAACTGGTCGGTCATCAGATCGACGAGGTGGAGCGCATCCAGCAGCGCTGTGCCCAGCGCGTCAAACGCTTCACCGCGTTCGGCACCCTGGAACAGAGTCGCGGGGTGGCCCGACAGCTCAACGAGGCCATCGGCACCGCTCGCGCCCTGCTGAAGACGTCCCTGACCGACTCGCGGCTGGACATCGAACTCCCGCTGGCCCGGCACGCCATCAGCTCGGTCGGCGCTCTGAGCTTCCGGATCGGCGACCTGTCGAACCCTAAACCCGCCCACGCCGCCGACGGCGACGTCGACCTGTCCAGCTTCGCCGCGCTGACCACTCAGGTCGACGCAGCCGCGATGTCGGAGATGATCAACACCGCGATCAGTGCGGGCACCCAGCTCTCTCTGCCGGAGGCGGTGCAGATGCTCTCCGCCGACGGACAGGGGGCGTACCTGGGGCACGTCATCGTGCTGTGGTCGTGGGCGCTCAAACAAGCCGTCCACCCCGACAACGCGGCGCAGGCATCCGAGTCCGTCACGATCCGTTTTCAATCCCTGGATGGGCGTGACCGTGAGATGGAGCTTCCACAACTGATGTTCACCGAACCGATCTCGAGCCTCCTGGGAGCCTCTGCGTGAAATCCCCACAGCCGACCGCCGACGGAGACATCGACTTCTCCTCACTGCCTCAGGTCGACCAGACCGGCCGCAATCCGCACCAGCGGAGGCCCCGGTTCGACGGCGATGTCAGCGAACTCCCCGACCGCGCGTGCTGGGCGCTGCAACACCTTCTGACGCGGCGCTACATCAGCGCGGAATCCGATCGCGATCTCTACACGTGGGTGCTTGAGTACCGGGCGGCACTGACCGTGCGACTCTCCGAACTGGACCTTCTATTGCGCATCGTGGAGGGTGCTGACGTCGCGTTCGTCGAACAGGCCCGCTACGAATCAGCCAGGGGCGTCAAGCTTCTGCGCCGCGAACCGCTCGGCACATACGACTCGATCCTGGCGCTGCATCTGGCGCAGATGATGCGTGCCTCCGGCGACCAGGCCGTGCTCATCAGCCGCGACGAAGTCCACGGCTTGTTCACCGGGGTCCTCAATGACACCGACCGCGACGTCGTCACGTTCACCTCGCGCATCGACGCGGCCATCGCCCGGCTGACCTCGCTGGAGATTCTGCGCAAGAGCCGCGACGACGAGGACAGTTACACCGTCAGCCCGGTGATCAACGCCATCATGACGGCGTCGGTCATCACCGAGTTGCAACAGCAATTCGAGCTGCTGCTCACCGGTGGGGCTCCGCAGGACCAGGAGGAGGCAGAGCAAGATGGCTGAACAGTTCCACCTGTCACGCCTGCAGGTCATCAACTGGGGTGTGTTCGACGGCTATCACTCCATTCCGTTCAGCGAGGGTGGAGCCCTGATCGCCGGCGCCTCCGGCAGCGGTAAATCCTCACTGTTGGATGCGATCTCGCTCGGGTTCCTGCCGTTCAACCGGCGCAACTTCAACGCGTCCGGCGACAACTCAGCGGCCGGCTCCAGCGCGGGCCGCCGTACGGTCGACAAGTACGTCCGCGGCGCGTGGGGCCAGCGCAGCGATGCCGGCGCCAGCAAGGTCATGTATCTGCGCGGCGACGGCACCGCGTGGGCGGCGGTGGCCGTCACCTACACCAGCAACACCGGCCGCACCATCACCGGACTGGTGCTGAAATGGCTTACCGGAGAATCACGTTCGGACTCCTCCAGCAGGTTCGTCCTGGCCGACGGGGACCGCGACATCGAGGGCATCTGCAACCGATGGGCCGCAGGCCGTTTCGATGGCAGTGTCTTCAAGGACGACGACTGGCGGTTCTCCACCAAGGTCGAGTCGCAGTACCTCGCCCAGCTGTACGCGACGATCGGCATCCGCGCCTCCGACGCCGCCCAGCAGCTGCTCGGAAAGGCCAAGTCGCTCAAGAGCGTTGGCGGCCTGGAGCAGTTCGTCCGGGAGTTCATGCTCGACGAGCCCAGCAGCCTGACTCGACTGCCCGAGGCACTCAAACAGATCGACCCGCTGGTGGAGGCGCGCGAACTGCTGGCCGTCGCGCAGCGCAAGCGCAAGATCCTCGGCGACATCGAGAAGATTCAGCAGCGCTACGGCTCGGAGTCCTCGGATCTGGGCATCATCGATCTGGTGGATCAGCCGATGGTCCGGGCATATACCGACCACATCCGGCTTGCACAGTGCCCGGCGCAGATCGATTCGCTCGACGCCACGATCGACCAGCTCGGCAACGAGTACGAGGACGTCACCCGCCAGCTCAATCTCGCGAAGGCTGAGGGTGACTCGCTCAACGCTCAGATCAGCGGATCAAGCGCGAGTATCGGGCCGCTGCAGTCGCAGGTGGCCGGTGCCGAGGCTCAGGCCGAGGAGGTGTCACGTCGGCACGCCGCATACGAATCGCTGCTCATGGCCCAGGGGCTGGACACCCCCGATACCGCGGACGAGTTCTGGAACCTGCGTGAGGAACTCACAGCACAGGTCACCGAGCTCCTGGCCAAACTCGACCGTGGCCGCGAGGCATCCACCGATGCCGAGTACGCGCAGAAGTCGGCCCGCATGATCCGCGATGACGCCACCAAGGAGTTGAAGCGCGTCGAGCACGTGGGGTCAGCGCTGCCCGAGTTCGCCATCACGATGCGTGAACACATCTGCGCCGCAGTGGGCGTCGATCCGAGTGAGCTGCCCTATATCGCCGAGCTCATGGACCTGCGGCCCGAGCAGAACCGATGGCGCATGGCGGTCGAGAAGGTGCTTCGCGGTGTGGGCCTGCGGCTGCTGGTGCCCGACCGGCACTATGCCGCGGTCCTGCGGTTCGTCAACGAGACCAACATGCACGGACGCCTCCAGCTGCACCACGTCCGCGCGTCGGCAAGCGGTCGTGAGGCTGAGCCGAACACGTTGGCAGGCAAGCTGTTCGTCGTCGACCCGACCCACGTGTGCGCCGCCGAGGCCGCCGACGTCGTCGCCGCGGCAGGCGACCACATCTGCGTCGACAACCCGGACCTATTCCCCCGGTTCCGCCGCGCCGTCACCGACACCGGCCTGTACAAGGATTCCGACCGGTTGGCGATCAAGGACGATCGGCGCCCACTGAAGCAGTCCGAGTACATCTTCCAAGGTGATGTCGCCGCCAAGATCGACGCGCTGACTGTCGATCTCGCCAACGCCGAGGAGGCCTATCAGGCTGCCCGACGCTCCGCCGACGATATCGCCACCGAGCGTCAGCAGTGGCGAGACCGGGCTGCGGCCTGCAAGGCCATCTGCGAGCAGTTCCCACAGTGGAACCACATCGACACCGAGTCCGCGGACGGACACGCCGAAAGGTTGCGCGAGCAGTACGAGCTGCTGCTGGCCGACCATCCCGACATCGAGGCGCTCAATGCCCGCGCCGATCAGTGCTGGGAGGAGATCCAGACACTGATGACGCGACGCGGGGCGATCCAGACTCGCCGCGACGACCTCGATGGCCGCCGGACCCAGCTGCTCGAGCTCCAGGAGCGGCTGACACCGACATTCGTGTCCGAGCCGCTGACCGAGCTGCTGAACCGCTATGCCGGAGACGTTCCGGTGACGTTGGAGCTGCTCAATCCCGAGCCGCATCGCGATGCCGTGTTCACCGCGATCCGCCGCGAACGTGAGCAGTTGCGCGAGAGCCGCAGGCGTTCCTACGACGAACTCGCCCGCATCCTCAACACATTCGACACGGCGTTCCCGGACGCGATTCCCAACGACAGCGACGTCTTCGACGAGCGCGTGCACGACTACGTCGCGCTGTGCCGGCACATCGACGAGCGCGAGCTACCCGAGGCCTACGAGCGGATGATGCGCCTGGTCACCGAGCAGGCACCCGATGCGATCCTGACGCTGCACCGGGTGGCAGAACAGGAAACCCGGCGCATCAGCGACCAGATCGACCGCGTCAACACCGGTTTGGGCGCCGTGGAGTTCAATCGCGGCACCCGGTTGACGTTGCGCGCGACGCCGCGCAACCTGACCGCGGTGGCCGAGCTGACCGATATCGTCAAGGCCATTTCACGCCGTATCGCCGAGGTTGGCCTGGGTGACAAACAGGCGATTCTGGATCAGTACGCCGACATCCTGCGGCTGCGCAATCGGCTGGCGTCGGTGGCACCGGAGGACAAGGCGTGGACCAGAGATGCGCTCGATGTCCGTAACCGGTTCACCTTCGACTGCGCGGAATGGGATGTCAGCACTGAGGAGCTGATCCGCACGCACAGCAATGCCGGTGACAACTCCGGCGGCGAGCAGGAGAAGCTGATGGCGTTCTGCCTTGCGGGCGCCCTGAGCTTCAACCTGGCCAACCCCGAAAGCGGCGACAATAAGCCGGTTTTCGCACAGCTGATGCTCGATGAGGCGTTCTCGAAATCCGATCCGCAGTTCGCGCAGCAGGCGCTGCAGGCGTTCCGCAAGTTCGGCTTCCAGCTCGTCATCGTGGCCACGGTGCAGAACGCCACCACCATTCAGCCCTATATCGACGGTGTGGTGATGGTGTCCAAGACCGAGGCCACCGGACGCAATGCACGCCCGGTGGCCACTGTCGCGACGAAGACAATCAGCGATTTCACCGCGCTGCGCCAGGAGATGAGCGCTACCGCGGCCGTCGCCAGGGTGCCCGCTGGGGTGTGACGCGCACCGATCCCCGGGTCATCGCCGCCAGAACAGGTGGTGCGTCACGCCACTCGGACTCGGTACGACGTCGTGGTGGAACCGGTCGTTCAGCTCGTCGGGAGACTCCCACAGTCGTACTCCGGATCCGAGTTCCACATCGGACACCGCGACGTGGAGGGTGTCGACGAGGCCAGCGTCGAGGAACTCCCGGATGACGGTCGTCCCACCGCCGAGTCTGATGTCCTTGCCCTGCGCGGCCTCCCTGGCCCGCTCGAGCACAGCGGCCGGATCGTCATTCACGAAGTGAAACGTTGTGTCCGACAGCGTGAACGACGGGCGCTCATGGTGCGTGACAACGAAGATCGGCGTGTGAAACGGTGGCTCGTCGCCCCACCAGCCCTGCCAGTCGTGGTCGAGCCAGGCGCCGCGCTGCGGGCCGAACTTGTTGCGGCCCATGATCTCGGCGCCGATGTTGTGGGCGAAGTCCCGTGTGAAGTAATCATCGAGTCCGCGACTCCCGCCGGGATCGGTGCGGTTGGGCCAGCTCGCCGTCGCGCCAGCCCATGACATCAAGGCACCGGGGTCGGCGTGACCGAACGGACGCTCGAAGCTCTGGTTCTCACCCGCGCCGAAGCCGTCCCGAGACACGGTGAAGTTCTGGACCTTGAGCAGTTGCACTACGGATTCCTCCTGGGTTGTGGACAGACGATGATTGGACCACTGGGGTCGGCCAAACTCATCGCGCGGGGCCGTCCTCGATCAAGGACCGCACATCGGCGACGTCGTACTCGGCGACCGACGCCGAGAGCATCGCCGCACTCTGGTCATCGCTCGGGCCGCTGCCGCGGAAGTCCTCGACGGCCTCTCGCGACTCCCAGCGCTCGTAGATGTTGACGCGGCCAGGGTCGATCAGGTCAGCGGCGATGGTGAAGTCCAGGCAGCCGGCCCTCCCCCGTGCCTGCTCGACGACGTTCACACAGCCCGCGAGGTAGGACGTGCGCTCCTGGGGCTCGACGGTGACGTGGCCTGCGACGATGACCATGGCGGACTCCTCCTGAGACATTCGTGTCGTGCCGGCCGGCACCGTGCTCTCCATATAGACACCGCGGGGGCGCAAAACTCATCCCCCCGTACCTCGCCTCTTGAGAGCGGCGCGCGCCCGTGCCAGTTCTGGCAGCGGACAGCCCATCGGCATCTTCTCGACGGCTTCGGCGAGATAGTGGCGGGCCGGTTCTCCGCGTAGCTCGACATCATCCAGAGCGGAGCGCAGCTCGAACAGCCAGGCACCCTGGGCGCGCGCGAGTTCGCGGGCCGCGGCGAGACCCTCCGCGCATGAGGTCGAATCCCCATGAGTGTGGGCGAGAGCGCGCAGCAACTCGGCGCTGTAGAAGCAAATGCCGGTGTCCGCGGTGAACTGCAGAGCGGTGTTGAGACGGACGCGCGCTTCGTCGAGCCGGCCGGCGGCAATCAACAGCTGCCCAAGGGTGCACCAGTAGAACGGCCGATACGTACTGGCGCCGAGCGCCTGCCAGACCTCGATCACCTGTGTCAGGGCGTCGATCTGAGCAGCGATCGTGGCGAGTTTGGGAGTGCGTCCGGCAAGTGATGCCCGCCCATCCACCATCGCCTTCTCGGTGGCGCCGAGCAGCTGCCAGTACAGGTGGTCCAGTCCAAAGCGGTCGGACTTCTCGACGAGTTCCTCGACCAGTGCGCGAGCGCGGTCGAACTGCCCGGCCTCGGCGTGCACCCAGATCTTCATGTCAATGGCATATAGGTGGTTGTATGGCCGTTGCGGATAGCCGAGCCGGTCTGCGCGGTCGACGGCCTCGCCCAATCGCGCCTGGGCGCTGTCCAGCTCACCGCGGATCAGGTGATCCCAGGCGAGGTGTTCATGCGCCAGGGCCACCGGGTCATGCGGGGCGGTCCAGATGGCCTGAAGTCGGTTTTCGTACTCGTCGGTCACGCCCGTGGCGGCTTGCTCGAAATACGTTCGTGCGGTGTCGAACTCACCGCGTAGCCACGCCACGATACCGAGCGACCCGGCAATCGCCGGGCGGAACCACCGCCTGGCGTGTTCGGTGCTCTCCCACATCAGCTCCATGAGCTGGCTGGCCCGGGGCAGGTCCGCGCGCCACATGTAGTAGGCACCCACCGCGCACAGCGTCGCGACCAGTTCGTCGTCGCGCAGGTCCGTGCCCACCAGCTGGAGGCACCGTTCGAAGTCGGCGACGGCGACAGGGCTCTGGGCGCCCTCAGCGGTGGCGGTGAGGTACCCCCGCTCAAGTCGAGGGGCGATCTCACTGCGGTCGCGAGCCGGGCCGGGCGGACAGTGCTCGAGCTGTGTGAGGGCCTGGGTCAGGTAGGTGCGGGCCTCAGCCAGCGCCCCTCGCCGACGGGCAGCGGCCGTCGCTCGTTGATAGGCCGCTGCCGCGTCGGCGTGCTGAGCGGCCTCCTGGTAGTGCGAGGCAACCAGTAACCAGTCCGGGTCGGCGGTCACCCCCTGGACCATCGCATCGGCAACCCTGGCGTGGAGTCTGCGCCGCACGCTGGGCGGTGCCAGCTCGTCGACGACCTCGCGCAGAAGCTCGTGCCGAAACCGCCAGGTGTCGCGGCCAGTCGGTTCGAGCACACGGGCTTCAATGAGCTGGCCGATCACCTCGTCGACCTGTGTCTGGTCGAGGTCGACCACCGCTGTCAGCAGGGATCTGTCGATGTGGCGGCCAATGACCGCGGCGGCCTCGACCACCGGCACGACATGTGTGCCTGCGCGCAACCGTGCGAGGAGCGGCTCGTACAGGGCATCGGGCACACGACGATCCGACGACGACGTCATGCGCAATCCGGCCACGACCTGCTCGATATAGAAGGGCATGCCGTCGCAGCGGCTTCGTACCGTCGCCCGCTCCTCCTCGTTGACCGTCGGATCGATCGCGGTTATCAACTCGTCCGTCTGCTCATCGGACAGCGGCGCGAGGTCGAATGTCTCGACATGCCACTGTGCAGGCAACCAGTCACCGTCGCGGCCGGTGAGTAGGACGAGCAGTCTGCCCCGCCCGGAATCCAGCATCGACCCGACGACGCCCAGCGTGGACTGATCGAACCACTGCAGATCCTCGGCGACGAGCAGCGCCGGAGTGTCACCGATGCGGGCGAGTAGATATGACCGGACCGATGCCGCGATGAGCTCCCCGAGCCTGAGACCCTCAGCGGCCACGGGTGTGTAGCCGTGCTCGGGGGCGATCGCCAACACCGGCGCGAGTGCGGGCACCGCAGTTACGGGATCCAGCCCGCGCGCGGCGATCTCGGCCTCGAGCAGCAGCAGGCGTTGTTCGGTGGTTGTGTGCCTGTCGATTCCGCATTGCCGCTCCAGCAGAACCCGGACTGGATGTAAGCCCACTTCGGCGTGGTAGGGCGAGCCGACGAGTTCAAGCACCACACCACCGCTGGCGCGGACCAGATCTGCCGCTTCTTCGGCCAGCCGACTCTTTCCGATGCCTGGTTCACCGCGGAAGAGCAGCCCCGGTTCCGCTGACGTGCCGGACTGCACGTGGGCCCACGCCTCATGGAGACGACGGCGCTCACGGCGGCGTCCCACCAGCGGACTCCGGGCGGAACGGTCTGGGGTGGCCCGTTCCGCGATCAACCGGTAGTGCGTGATCAGCTCCTCGACACCCTTGACCGGTGCCGGAGCGCAATCGGCAAGCTCAAAGTCATTGCGCACCAGGGCCTCGATCGCCGAGGACACCATGACCTGGCCCGGTGCGGCCAGGCCGGAGACGCGTGCAACGAGATTGGCGGCGAGTCCGTAGACGTCGTCTTGGGCTGTGTCCAGATAGACCAACCCGCGGTGCACACCGACCCGAACGTTGACCTCGATCCCGAACCGGTCCCGGGCCTGACGGCTGATCCGGGCGACCTCGGCGACGACGTCCATGCCCGTGAGCACTGCCCGACGCGCGTCGTCGCCGTGGGCCACCGGATGCCCGAACACGGCCAGAATGCCGTCGCCGGCGGTCCCGCCGATGTGGCCCTCATAGTGGGCGACGATGCGACGCACCTGTTCGCGATATCGCCCCACCACCGAGTGGTACGTCTCCGGCTCGACCCGGGTCGAAAGCGCCGTCGAGTCAACCAAGTCGGCGAAGAGCAACGTCAACCGCCGGATCTCGCCGGCATCGCCTGGCGCGGCCAGCAAGTCCTCGGCATCGGTATTGCCCTTGTCGGCCGCGAGCACCTGCCCCGCCAAGGCCGCCGCATGGCTGCGATCGCCCCGGTTGATCGCCGCCACGGCGCGGTCGATCAGCGCGTCGACTGAGGCATCCCGCTGAGAACCAGCGTGACTGCCTTGCGGAACGTCGGGGCGGCCGGTCGCCACATCACCATCTTGGCAGCCGCGCTCACGACGCAGTGCTGGAATGGGTCGCTGTAGCGCTGCGAAAATGGTTGGCGCGACGTGTACCTGATGCGTAACGCTCTCAACATGCTCGATGCAGCGGGGTTCGCGGAGAACGGTGTCCTCAAGCTGGACGAGGCGGCACCCCGGGAGGTCGCCGACGCGGCGCGAGACCTGCTGTGGACCCAGATTGGCTTGTCTCCCGACGATCCTGAATCGTGGACCAAGCCGGTGGTGTGGGCGGCCGACCTGACCGGTGCGGGCCCCTTCGGCGTGCTGGCGCGGAGTCGCAGGCTCGCGGACGCCCTCGATGTGCTGTGCGGGCCCGGCGGGTGGCAGCCGCGGGGCGCGCTGGGCAACATCCCAGTGCGGTTCCCGGTGAAGCCCACGGACGACGACCGCGGTTGGCACATCGACAACAACACCCCGCGGTCAGATGGCACATGGGCGGTCAGCGGCCGCCCTCAGACGCTGTTGCTGCTGACAATTCTGTCCGAGGTGGGCCCCGATGACGCACCGACGCGGATCCGGGTTGGCTCTCATCGAGACGTCGCCGCCGTGTTGGGCGATGATCTGATCGACGCGCACGAGTGCGGGCCGTTGGTGGACGCCGCCAGCGCCGGCCGCGACGTCATGCCGGCCACCGGCGTTCCCGGCGACATGTATGTCGTGCACCCGTTCACGGTCCACGCCGCCGATGAGCATCGCGGCCGAACCCCGCGGTTCATGGCGCAGGCGCCGGTGTTGCTCGCTGCCCCGCTCACACCGCAGACCGGATCACTGCTGGGATCGGCGTGGCACCGTTGACTCAGCGAATTGGCAGTCAATCGACATTGATTAGCCAGCTTCGTGCCCATTCTTGGAAAGCGCTGTTAGATTTCCACTGCGCATATAGGAATTTCTCAGAAAAGGCCGTTTGAACTGCGCTTATAGCGCGCATTTGTGAATTTTAGATGAACGGGTGGGCTATCTCACGAATTGCAAAATGACTGAACTAAACGCGAGTTTTATCCCGTTCAATGTGCATGACCAATACAACAGATTCACCATTCACGCGCACCATGCCCGAACATCGCACGGGTGCTCCCCGCATCTCAGGCACGGGGGTGGCCCTGACACCGCACCGATACTCCCAAGAAGAGGTGGTCGGCGAGCTCACGTCGATCATCGAGCCGGGGTTCGCGCGCTTCGCACGTACCAGCGGTGTCGAGCATCGCAGTCTCGCAATGACTCTCGATCGCTACCCCGCCATGACCGGGTTCACCGAGGCGAACTCCACCTACCTCGAGGTGGCCACCGACCTCGGTGAGCAGGCTGTGCGCTCGGCGCTGGACGCCGCCAAGCTCGAGCCATCCGACGTCGACGTCATTGTGACGGTGTCGAGCACGGGTGTTGCCGTTCCGACGATCGACGCGCGGATCTTCTCGCGGCTGGGATTGCGGCCCGACGTCAAGCGCGTGCCGCTCTTCGGGTTGGGTTGCGTCGCCGGTGCTGCCGGGCTGGCGCGAGTTCACGACTACCTTCGCGGGTTCCCCGACCATGTCGCGGTTCTCCTGTCGGTGGAACTGTGTTCGTTGACGTTGCAACGCGGCGACACCTCGATACCGGCACTGATCGGGGTGTGTCTCTTCGGTGACGGCGCCGCCGCAGTTGTCGCCAGTGGTGCGGATCGAGTTCCTCATGGCCCGAGCATGATTGACGAGCCACGGGTACTCGCGACACGTAGCAGGATCATCCCCGACACCGTCGACGTGATGGGTTGGAACGTCACCGCCAGCGGATTCGGGCTGGTGATGTCGCGTGATGTGCCGCGAATGGCGCTGGACTACCTCGGCGATGAGGTCGCCGACTTCCTCGCCGCTCACGGCCTCACCACCCGCGACGTGTCGGCGTGGATCTGTCACCCCGGGGGTCCCAAGGTCCTCGAGGCGGTCGGACAGGCACTCGACGTGCCCACGGCGGAGTTCCGGCACAGCTGGGAGTCGATGCGGGACAACGGCAACATCTCCTCCGCCTCGGTCCTTGACGTACTCAATCGAACCCTGGCCGAGCCTCCACCGACGGGGTCGATCGGCCTGATGCTGGCGATGGGCCCCGGATTCAGCTTCGAACTGCTCCTCCTGGGCTGGTAGGGAACGACGATGTACTACCTGTTCATTGCGTTGATCGGCGCCGAACGCCTCGTCGAGCTGGGGTTCGCGCAGCGCAACGCCGCATGGTCGTTCGCCAACGGCGGCAAGGAGTTCGGGCGCGGGCACTACCCGGTGATGGTGGGCATGCACGTGGCGCTACTCCTGTCGTGCGTTGCCGAGGTCGCGTTCCTGCACCGGCCGTTCATTCCCGTGCTCGGCTGGGCCATGGTCGCGGTGGTTGCCGCCAGCACCGCGGTCCGATGGTGGTGCGTGTCGGTCCTCGGCAGACACTGGAATCCGCGGGTGATCGTCGTGCCAGGGGCTCCCCTGGTCCGGAGCGGCCCCTACCGATGGGCGCATCACCCGAACTACACCGCGGTCGCGGCGGAGGTGGCAGCACTGCCCCTGGTGCACTCGGCGTGGGTGACCGCCATCGTGTTCAGCATCGCGAATGCCCTGGTGCTGAGGGTTCGTATCAGGACGGAGAATGCCGCGCTGGGGTACGCCTGACTCCGCTTCCGCAGCGGAGTCGTCGCAGTCCATCATGGACGTCATGGAATCGTCCCGTGTGGATCGGTGGTTGTGGGCGGTCCGGCTGACGAAGACCCGGCCGGACGCCGCCGAGGCGTGTCGCGGCGGGCATGTGCGGGTCAACGATCGACCGGCAAAGCCGGCGACCATGGTGGTGCCCGGTGACCAGGTACGCGCCCGGGTTGGCGACACGACGCGGATCGTCGAGGTGGTACGGGTGATTCAGAAGCGCGTCGGTGCGGCCGATGCCGTGACGTGCTACCTGGATCGAACACCCGCGCCGCCACCGACTTCCTCGGTCCCGGTGGCGGCCCGAGATCGGGGCGCGGGTCGGCCCACCAAACGTGATCGTCGGCTTCTGGACAAGTGGCGCGCAGGTCAGGGGTGAGACGTCACGGGGCGTCCCCTGACACGGCGAACTGGCCGGACAAGTCCGATGGTCTGTACGTGCCAGGTGTCGCTGTGGCAGCCGCCGCTGCACAGCCGCCCGCCACGAGGAAGCACGCCGCGACGTACCAGAGATTCCCGATGGGATCGCCATTCGCGGTGATGCCGTTCACCGCGCCGAAGTAGGCCGGCAGTGAGGCCAACCACAGAACCGCCATGACCGCGAGATAGGCAATGCTGTAACGGATTACTAGTGGGCTCGTATGGCGCTGCGCTGTTACGGCACTGGTGCGCAGCCGCCGCCACTGGCTGACCATCACCGGAACCGCGACACAGGTGATCGCCACGAGCTCGGCGGCATAGACAGTCCCCATCAGCGTGGTGTTGGTCAGCGCACCGATGAGCGTCGCGGGCAGTGGCAGGATCGCGGTTCCGAGCGAGGCCAGCACGCCCACGACGACGGTCCGCCAGAGCACCTGCACACCGGTGAAGCGCTCACCGCGGTCGACGTGTCGGCCCACAAAGAACTGGACGCACAGGGCCAACGACATCGGCCACAGCGCGGCGAACACTACGACGCTGGGCAGTGGCACGGCATCGAACATCGGTTGGTTCATCGGGTTGTCGACGGACCACTCCCACCAACGCAGTTGGGGGCCGAGGTGATCGAAGATCTCGTAGAAGGCGTGGTGCACGAACCCCACGCACACCGCCCCAATGAATGTCCCGTAGCGGCGGAACACCCCGAGGACCCTGACGATCTCGAAGGCGACCGTCGCCATCATCGGATAAATCGCGATGATGTAGAGAGGCAGTCTCCCCCAGAGGAAGTCGACGCTGAAGACGTTATGGGCGAACATCGTGTCGACGTGCTCGTCGATGCCGAATGCCGCCGGGAAGTACAGCGGCGGTTCGATGATCAGGAGGTAGGCGATCGCGCCGAACCACAGGGCGAGATTGGTCGCGTCACCGTGACGTCGGTATCGGCTGATCGCGTAGACCAGGGTGAGGATCGCTCCCACGATGACCGTCAGTTCGAGCACTGGCAGTGTCCAGTTCTCGAGGGCCAGCGGGTTGCGGAACTCGACCAGGCCGCCGGCTTCCTCGCAGGAGAATCCGAGCGCTCTCGCGAGTTGCTCGAACGTCGGCGCGCACAGATCAGACATCGGCTTCCCTCAACGCTGCGGCGGTGTACCAGTTCGTCACGTCGTAGCCGGCGTCGTAGCGATCGAACCACTCCTCAGCCAGCGCCGGCAGCTTTTCGTGTGCGGGTTTGTGGTTCGGCATCTGGCTGCGCACGATGCCTGCCAGTGCCCGCAGCTGCTGGCCGGCAGGCAGATGCGCGAACGCGTTCTGCACGGGGCCGTTGTCGGTCTTGGTGCCGAACGGGAGCCGCCGACGGATCTCTTGTTTGTACCGATGGGTGACGAAGGTCGAAAGTGCGTCGACTCGGCGTTCCTCCACCGCGATGTGCTTGTTGAATCCCTCCGCGGCCATGCGCACGACGGCCATCACGTGTTTGAAGATCGCCGGGGCTACCCGGACTCGATAGATCGGGTCGGCCACCACGTGGTCGTAGATGATGAGCGCGGAGCTTCGATGCTCGACCTCCTCGACGAAGTGCCACAGAAACAGCGACGCCACCCGATCGTCGCCGGGGGCGAACAGCGTGTCGTCGTTGTCGAGCATCAGCTTGAACACTGGCGTGAACGTCGCCTCGAGGTCGGCGGTGTAGGCCAGGCGGTAGGCCAGCGACGTGTTCGCCGTCAGATCGTCGAATGCCGCGATGACCTCGTCGAGCGTTTCCTTCAGCGCCGGATGGCTTTTGATCAGCCCCTTCACGTGTTGGCGATGAGCCATCGAGTGCTGACCCTCTTGCCGCACGAAGGCGTCGGCCTCCTCGGCGACCGCCGGGTCGGTGATCAGCGGCATCGCCTCGGGGATCATCGCCCCGATCATCTTCTCGAATGCGACGGCCAGGAACGAGACCGCGTTGGCCATGCACGAGAACGCGGGATTGTCCTCGTTCCACAGGAACGGCACGTCGTAATCGGCGAAGCCGAAGCGCATCTTGCGTACTTGAAGGTCTGTCATCAGCTGGCACCTCGTGACTTGGGCGCTCGGCTGATCCCCCGCAGCGCGTTTCCTTGAACATACAACCATACGTATATCCGTGTGATCGTATGATAGGTAGGCCGCGATGCGGCGTGAAGACACGCGTCGGCCCACCTTTTCCCAGGCCAGCAGGGGTGTCGTGCTATGGTCGCGTCGCTGCCGGCGTGGCGCCGGAATGTTCACTTAGACAGCGTCGGCCGAGGATCGGACATGGCACGCAGGCGTGGATGGGGTGGGCATCCGCCCAGTAGCGACGACGAGGCCGCGGAACGTGTCGTCGCCGCCGCGGTTGCGCTGATCGCCGAAACCGGTTCCGCCATCACCATCGCCGACGTCGCATCCTCGCTGGGCGTCATCCGTCAGACCGTCTATCGGTACTTTCCGACTGCTGAGGCATTGATGCACGCGGCAGCGGTCTCGCTGGTGGACGGCTTTCTCGATCGACTTGAGGAGCATGTCCGCGGGATCGCGGACCCGGCTGTGGCGATGACCGAGGGAACGATCTACTCGCTCGAGACAATCAGGAACACACCAGGTTTCGGCATTCTGATTACGGGAACCTTCACTCAGAATTTCGTTGAGAACCTCGCCTCCGACGAGGCGCGCACATTCGGTATGCGCATGATCAACAGGTTCGACGTCGACTGGCAGGCCCACGGCTACGACGACGTCAGTCTGCGCGAGCTGGTTGAGTTCACCTTGCGCACCATGCTGTCGTTCGTGGTGGCGCCAAACGACCCGACTCGCTCCCAGGACGACCTGCGACGGTATCTGCGCAGGTGGCTGGGCGGCGCGATCGAAGCGCAGGGCAGGTCTGGGTTGGTCCCGCCGTGACTCGGATCATTCACCTCGTGACGTGGCTGGCCGTCATCGCCGTACCGGCGGCCGGGTGGTTCGTGAGGGATTGGTCGGCTGGCACAACGCTGGTCGTCTACTGGTTCGAAACCGCCGCGGTGTGCCTGTTCATCGCCGCCCGGATCCTCGTTCACCAGTACTGGAATCCTCGCCGCGGACACTTCAGGTACGCGGCGCCGAGCACGGATCGACGCAACTCCTACCCGTCCTTCGTCAAGGGCTTCGTCATCACCACCACCGCCTTCTGCGTTGCCCATGGAGCTGTTCTCGGCGCCATGGTGCTGGTGCTCAACCGCGGCGGAACACGGCCGATCGTTGACATCGACTGGCACAGTGTGGGATCCGGCTGCCTCAGCGTACTGATTCTTCTCGCCATCGATTTCGTCGTCGATCTGTTCAGCCTTCGGCAACGATCATTCCTCGACATCGAACAGCTCGCCAATCGAGGCACCAGTCGCATAGTGCTCGTGCATCTCGTCCTTCTCGTCGGCTTCCTCGGCATCGCGCTCACCGGCGCGCCGACGGCGCTGTTCGGAGCCTTCGTCGTCCTCAAGACCCTGTTTGCGCTGAGCAGTGCCCTGCCGCAGTGGGAGCCCGTCGCAGCGCCGGAGCGGCTCAGCCGGGTGATGAACCGACTAGCGCGCGATCGCCCCGGCCTGAGCTTCGCTGAACAGTGGGATAAGGACCGCGCCGAGGAAGCCCAACGGCGCGACAGAAACGAGCAGCCCTGGGGCGGCGCTCGCTCCGGCACGAATTTGGCATAGCGCCGGTAGTCGGCAGCAACCAAATCTGTCCCCTGCGATCGTTTCAACGACAACCACTCGCGCCACGGGAACGAAGTTCTGTGCGTTGAAACCGCACCACAAGAGGATGATTCGATCTTGATGCGCGGACACCGCGCTCCGCGGGGGGGCTCTGCGCCGAAGTGGAGGAGGAGCGAAATGAAATATGTCGTTGCGATGAACTTCAGGATGGGCGGTTCGGCATCCGAGAACGACGCAACCGTCAAGCGCATGCTTGAGCTGTACTCCAAGTGGTCACCGCCCAAGGGCACGACCTTCCATCAGTTCCTCGGCAGACTCGACGGTGGCGGAACATTCGCCGTCGTCGAGACCGACGATCCCGCGGAGATCGCGGAGACCACCAGCCAGTTCGGTCCATATGTCGAGTACCAGCTCTATCCGGTCCTTGACATCGAGGACACGGTCGGTGCCGCGCAGAAGGGCGTCTCCTTCCGGGAGTCGGTCGGCTGACCTCGCGATTCGGCCGCATCAGGTAGGTGTGAGGATCACGAGTCGCTGCGTCGCTCGGGTCATCGCCACGTAGCGGTCGACCGCGCCTTCGACACCGCTGCCGAATGCCTCGGGATCGACGAGGATGACGAGATCGAACTCGAGCCCCTTCGCCAACTCGGGCGGCAGGGACTGGACGCGGGATGTCGGCTCGAACGTCGGATCACCGATGACACAGGCTGTTCCGTCGTCATGCGAGGCGAGCCAGTCATCGAGGACGGCGGAGAGCTCCGACACTGATCGGTGTTCGACGGGGATACCGCTGCTGCGGACGGAGGTCGGCACGTTGGCGTCTGGGAGGACGGCCCGGATGATCGGCTCGGCTTCGGCCATGACCTCGGTCGGCGTCCGGTAGTTGATGCTCAGAGACGCCACGTTGATCCGCTCGAGGCCGATCCGCTCGAGCCGTGCCCGCCAGGACTCGGTGAACCCGTGCCGGGCCTGCGCACGGTCGCCGACGATGGTGAAGCTCCGGGTGGGGCAGCGCCGCATCAGCATCTGCCACTCGGCGTCGGTCAGTTCCTGAGCCTCGTCCACGACGACGTGTGCGAATGGGCCGGCAAGCGGATCGGTGTCCGCGTCGGGCAGGGCGGCCTCGTCGACCAGCGCGTCACGGATACCCTGCTGGCGCAATTGGGCGATCATTCCCTCGTCGTCGTCGGCCTGTAGAAGTTCGTCGACGACCCTGTCCATCTGTCTGCGCTCGGCGGCGACGGCCGCCTCGTACGCGCGCCGACGACGTGCGGCGGCCGGGTCGCCGAGCCGCTGCCGCGCTGCGTCCAGCAGCGGCAGATCGGACACCGTCCAACTCCGGGCGTCCGCGCGCTGCAACCTCCGCACGTCGTCGGGACCAAGCCACGGCGCGCACTTGCGCAGGTAGGCCGGCACCGTCCACAGGTCTGCGACGAGATCTGCGGCCGCGATCAGCGTCCACGAGTTGTTCAGCTTCGACCGCAGCTCCTCGTTCTGCAGCAGGGCGTTACGCAGTGCAGTGGGTGGGGCGTCACCGGCGCACTTGTCGAGCAGGATCGTCAGCAGCACCTCCCAGATCGCCCCCCGCGCGATGTTGTGCGGCGTCCCCGGCTCCGGTGCGTCGAACGCCTCGGCCCAGTCGTCGGCGCTCAGCCAGATATCGGCCCAGTCGGTCGTGACCGTCATCCCCGCGCTTGGCGGCTCCTCATAGAACCTGACGGCCGTTTCGATCGCCCTCACCATGTCCACCGATGCCTTGAGCCGGGCCACCTGCGGGTCGGTCTCGACCCCCGCCGCGGCTCCCTCGGGGACAAGGTCACCCACGGTGCAGGTGAGCACGCCCTCCTCGCCCAAGTTGGGCAGGACATCGCCGACATAGGCCAGGTAGGGCTGATGCCGACCGATGAACAACACCCCGCCTCGATGCTGATCGAGCCGGTGGTCGGAGTACAGGAGGTAGGCGGTCCGGTGCAGGGCGACGACGGTCTTGCCCGTCCCTGGACCACCGTCGACGACGAGAGCTCCGGGTGATGCCGCGCGGATGATGGCGTCCTGGTCGGCCGCGATGGTGCCGAGCACGTCGCGCATCTTCGCCGACCTGTTGGTGCCCAGGCTTGCGATGAACGCCGACTGGTCGTCTAGTGAGGCGTTGTCATTCAGACCGTCGGGGGTGAACACCTCGTCCCAGTAGTCGCTGACCCGCGCTTCGTTCGCCGATCCGGAGCTCCAGCGATATCTGCGGCGACGTGTCAGACCCATCGGGTTGGCATGGGTCGCACCGAAGAACGGCTCGGCCGCGGGCGTGCGCCAATCGATCA
This sequence comes from Mycolicibacterium sp. 624, assembly GCF_040548615.1. Classification (NCBI taxonomy): domain Bacteria; kingdom Bacillati; phylum Actinomycetota; class Actinomycetes; order Mycobacteriales; family Mycobacteriaceae; genus Mycobacterium; species Mycolicibacterium sp. 624. Next base: position 336,426 of record NZ_JBEPRZ010000003.1, on the reverse strand, counting down.
GCAGCTGACGGCCCCCTCCGTCCATGAGGCCGAGCCGGCCGATGTACACGGGCGCGACGTCATCCGGCCCGATCATGTGCCCTAGGCATACATCCAGACCGAAGCGGCGCAGGTAGCGCAGATGCGCCGCCAACCGGTGAATCTCCATGTCGCGCTCCATCGCCCCCCGATCCACGCCGCCGGGCGACCTGTGCAGGGCATCGAGGCGGGCGGTCACGTCCGCGATGGACTTCTCGAGGCACTGTGCGATGGCCGCAAAGTGCCGCTCGTCGTCGGCGATCAGTGTCGGGTCGGCCTTCGCGGTAAGTCGACCGGGAAGGGCGAAGGCGCTCGTCGACATCACACTCATTTCGTGGCCCTCACTTACATGCGTCTGTGGGTTCGGCCAGCGATTCTGCGGCACCACCCGGGTCTTGCCGCAAGCCCCCCACTGCGCTATATGTTGAAGGTGGAAGGAGTTTCGTCCTCCTTTCTCATCGATCGTCCCTCGCGCACGGGCAAACTCCACGACCTCCTCGGTTGTTTGACTCCGCCACGAATCCTCGACGGACGTCCGGCGATGTGCGGAAAACCGCCCGGCGAGATGTTTCGATGAAGCCGATCCGGGAAACCCACGCCCCGAACTGCTAAGGGGCACTAAACAAGCCCGCTCTGGACGTCGAGGAGCCGAACCATGGGCAACGGCACAGCTGGACACACGTCAGCGGATCGCCACCCGTCCCGCACCACACGCGCACAACGCGGGATCCCCCTCCTGCTCGTCGCAGCCGTGGCGGTCCTGACAGCGGTGGTACACCCGTTCGTCTACACCCCGGTGGCGGCAGCCGCGCCATGCCCCGACGTCCAGGTCGTGTACGCACGCGGCACCTTCGAGCCGCCCGGTGTCGGACTCACCGGACAGGCGTTCGTGGACGCACTGCGCGGGAAGCTGCCCGACAAGTCCGTTGACGTGTACCCCGTCAACTACCCTGCTTCTCTCGACTTCGCCCGAGCAGCCGACGGTGTCATCGATGCCACCAACAAGGTGCAAGACGTGGCGGCAAAGTGCCCCGACACGAAGATGGTGCTCAGCGGCTACTCCCAGGGCGCCGCCGTCATCGCCTACATCACCACCGATTCGGTGCCTGCCGACTACAAGTTGCCACCCGGGATAACCGGCCCGATGCCGGAGTCGGTGGCCGGTCACGTCGCCGCTGTCACGCTCTTCGGAAAACCGTCGACCGGGTTCATGAACATGATCGACCGCAGTGCACCGCCCATCACGATCGGCAGCGAGTACGCGGGCAAGGCGCTCGACCTCTGTATACCCGCAGACCCGATCTGCTCGCCGAACGGCGGCGACAGTGCCCTGCACACCCTGTACGCGGTCAATGGAATGGCCGACCAGGCAGCGACATTCGCGACCCAACACCTGCGGCTGACGTGAGGTAGTTCAGCCCCGAATCTGTGAATTGTGCGAGGAAAGGGCGCTGTTGCGACCTCTCCCCTTCTCCGGCTGTGGCCGCCCTCACACGATGGTCGACATCTACCGGAAATGAGAGGGCCAGGACATGGTGTCGCAACAACAGGAAATGGGCGAGGCGCCCAGCGGAAGGTCGGTCGCAGGCAACGTGATCCGCGGATCACTGGGCAACTTGATCGAGTGGTACGACTGGTACGTCTACGCGGCGTTCAGCATCTACTTCGCCAGCGTGTTCTTCCCCTCGGGCAATCCGACGGCGCAGCTGCTGAACACCGCGGGGATCTTTGCAGTCGGATTCCTGATCCGACCGCTGGGTGGTTGGGTGTTCGGCCGCTACGCCGACCGTTTCGGGCGCCGCGCCGCGTTGACCCTATCGGTCACCATGATGGGTGCCGGCTCGCTCGGCATCGCTGTGCTGCCCGGATACGAGCAGATCGGGGCGCTGGCGCCGATCCTGTTGGTCGCAGCGCGCCTGCTGCAGGGATTGTCACTTGGAGGCGAGTACGGCACGTCGGCGACGTACCTGAGCGAAGTGGCCACGCCCCACCGCCGCGGCTTCTACTCCTCGTTTCAGTACGTGACGCTGACGAGCGGTCAACTGCTCGCTCTCGGCGTGCAGATCGTGCTGCAGCAGATCCTCACGCCGGAACAGATGCACGGCTGGGGTTGGCGGATCGCTTTCGTCATCGGCGCGGTGGCCGCCGTGACCGTGATGTGGCTGCGACGCACGATGGACGAGTCGGCGAACTTCGAGCTGGCAGTCAGTGAGAGCGCCGAGACCACCGAGCGAGGCAGCCTCCGGGTCTTGCTGTCCTACCCCCGAGAGTGCCTGACCGTCGTCGGTCTGACCCTCGGCGGCACCATCGCGTTCTACACATTCACGACCTACATGCAGAAGTTCATGATCAACACGACGGGCCTGCCCAAGGAACAGGTGACCTGGATCAACTTCGTGGCACTCGTCCTCTTCGTCGTCATTCAACCGCTTTTCGGTGCACTCTCGGACCGAATCGGCCGCCGCCCGCTGCTCATTGCCTTCGGCTGTGGCGCAACCCTTTTCACCGTCCCACTGCTCACGGCGGTGTCTCGGGCCGACTCCGCGCTCACTGCGTTCTGCCTCATGCTCCTGGGCCTGCTCATAGTGTCGGGCTACACGTCGATCAACGCCGTGGTGAAGGCCGAACTCTTCCCCGCCCGTATTCGAGCGCTCGGCGTCGGACTACCGTATGCACTCACCGTTGCGATCTTCGGCGGCACCACCGAGTACATCGCCCTGGGACTCAAGAGCATCGGGCACGAGAACTGGTTCTTCTTCTACGTGGCGGGCGCGGGTTTGGTCTCGCTGTTGGTCTACCTGTTCATGGGCGAATCCTCGGCACGCTCGCACTTGGAGCGCGAGGAACGCGAACTTCATGCCGTCGACCCCGAACCCGCCAATATCGTGCAGGTTTCGGGTAGCGCTTCGTAGCATCACCACCATGCGGGTTCTGCTCGTGGAAGACGATGAGGGGGTGGCGTCGGCGCTGGCCGAGCTTCTCGGTCAGACCGGCGCCACCGTCGTCCACGCAAGTCGTGGCGCTGATGCGCTGCATCGTGTCAAGGGCTGCGATCTGGTCCTGTTGGATCTTGGGTTGCCAGATATGGACGGCCTAGACGTACTCCGAACGCTGCGGCGTGCGTCGACGGTGCCGGTGATCATCATGACCGCCCGAGACAGCGACGGCGCCGTGGTGCTGGGGCTTCGCGCTGGAGCTGACGACTATCTGGTCAAGCCCGTGCGCAAAGCCGTGCTGCTGGCGCGAATCCACGCCGTCATGAGACGCCTCCGCCGTGTCGGCAGCGACAGCCCAACCCCAATCAGCCCCGTCGTCGCGGGCCCCGTCACGATCTACCGTGACCGTCATGAAGTCACACTCGAGGGAAGACTCGAGGCGCTGACCAAGACCGAGTTCCAGATCCTGGCCACCCTGGCCTCCCGCCAGGGCGAGGCGGTCAGCCGCGAGGACCTCATGCTGGAGGTGTGGGGCACCGCCGTCGTCGGCCGGTCCAGATCGTTGGACTTCTTCATCGGACAGATAAGAGCAAAGCTCGCCGGTCTGCCGCTACAGACCGTGCGCGGCTTCGGTTTTCGGTTGGACTCCTGATATGGGTCTGCGAGTTCGGGTGGTGCTCGTAGTCCTGTCCCTTCTCACCATCGCCGCCCTTGCGGTCCCCCTCGCGCTGAGCCTGGCCGACCGGCGAACCGCCGCACTCGCTGAGGAACGGGGTCGCCAGCTTGCCGCGCTGGCGGCCTCCGCGGCCATGCCCGACACTCCCCTGCATCGACTGGTCGAGCGCTATCACGACGTATACGGGGAGGGCATCCTCGTCGTCGATTCCGATGGTCGCCCCCTGGCCGCCGGTGGTCTGAGCGTCGAGGATCCCGCAGTCGCGGATGCGGCCGAACGAGCCCTCGTCGACGCACCCGACGTGCGGTGGACGCGGATCTGGCCGTGGGACCGCCGTGAGGTTCCGGTGGCCGCCGGTGTGCGACGCGAAGGGGAGCTGGCCGGTGCCGTGGTGATCGCCGTCGACACGTCGATCGCGGCACGCGGTATCGCCATCGGCTGGATGTGGGTGGCCGTCGGCTGCCTGGCTCTCCTGGTACTGGCACTCCTGGTCGCACGTGCCCTCACGCGGTGGGTGCTGCGCCCGGTCAACGGCCTCGAGCGCGCGGTCGCCGACATGACCGAGGGGGTCGCTGGACCACCTGCCGATGTCGCGGGTCCACCCGAACTCCGTCACTTCAGCTCGGCGTTCAACACCATGGCACAAGTGGTTCGGGGCTCGCTCGATCGCCAACGGCGCCTCGTCGCCGATGCGTCACATCAACTTCGCAATCCGTTGGCAGCCGTGCGACTGCGCGCCGACAACCTCGAGGACCACGTGGCCGAGGCGGGACGGCCGACGTATGTGTCGATGACCGCCGAGCTCGACCGCCTGGAGAATCTCCTGCAACAGCTGCTGCGGCTGGCCCGCGCGGAGGAGGTCAGCGGTAGTCGGATGGCGGGCCTGTCCCCCACCGCCGCGAGTTCGACCGACCTCGAGGAGGTCGTCACCGAACGCATCGCGTTCTGGCGGCCCGTCGCCGACCAGCAGAACCAGCGGCTGCGCTTCGTCTCGGATCGTCCCGGCCTGGCGGTGCCACTGGCCCGGCACGACGTAGAGCAGTTGCTAGACGTCGCACTGGACAACGCCATTCGGTACGCCGGACCGGATACCACGATCACAGCCTCGACCGAGTGCACCGACGATATGGTCGACCTGATCGTCAGCGACGACGGTGCCGGTCTTCCCGACGAGGACCTGTCCCGTGCCGCCGGGCGATTCTGGCGAGGTCGAGACGACCGCTCCGGTACCGGCCTCGGGCTGGCCATCGCCGGTGAGATCACGACAGGCCACGGTGGGACGACCGCAGTGGAGCGGGCGCCCGAGGGTGGTCTCCTGATCCGCTATCGGCTGCCCACGACGAGTACCCCGACGTGACGGGCAGTCAGCGGATCGCGCTGAGTCGCCGCGCATTCATCGCCGCGACGGCGGCGCTGGCCGTGGGCTGCGCGGACCGCGAACCCCCCGGACGAGTGCGTCTGGCCGCCGGCGAGCGAGGTGGGCTGTATTTGGCGTTCGCGGAACTTCTGGCGAAGCAGCTCGGAAGCCGTGATCGAGACATCGGCGTCGACGTCATGTCAACCGAGGGCAGCGTCGACAATCTCGTCCGCCTGCGTTCGGGGGACGTGGATTTCGGGCTAGTACTTGCTGACGTCGCCGAGCGGGACCGGGCCACGGGCCCCACCGACAGTGCGCCGCAGGCAGTCGCCCGGGTGTACGAAAACTATCTCCAGGTGATCGTGCGGGACTCCGCTGAGTTTGACGAGCTCGCCGACCTTGCAGGCCGAGCGATATCCATAGGCCCGGGCGGGTCGGGTGCGGCGGCAACCAGTGAGGTGATGCTCGAGGCCTCGGGACTTCGCGGCCGGGTGGCGACCGAGAGGTACCGCCTGAGAGAGGGACTGGCTCGGCTGGCGGACGGCGGTGTGAACGCCCTCGTGTGGTCCGGCGGTGTGCCGACACCGGCCATCGCCGATCTGGATGCACAAGTGCCACTGCGGATGCTGGACATCGGCCGGCTCGCGGCACCGATGAGCCAGCTCTCCGGCTACCCCTACCTTGTCCGCACCGTACCGAGCGGTGCCTACGTGCCACCCGGTCTTCGCTCCATCGGTGTGCCGAATCTGCTGCTGTGCCGGCAGGACATCTCAGCGGACCTCGTCGGCACCGTCGTGGACGTAATCGCCAATGATGCAGCGCAACTGGTTCCACCCCACGTGCGCGGCCTGCAGTACCTGGACCCGCCGTCGATGGTCCAGACCGGCCTGATTCCGCTGCATCCGGGCGCGGTGCGCGCCTACCGTCGACTTCACGGGTGATGGTGCATCCCCGCTAGAGCACCGAACCTGTGAATCGTGCAAGGGAATCCACGCCGAGTCCGTGCTCCCATTCCCTCCCGGAGATGGCCCGCGCGACCATGAGGACTGACAGCACGGTTGTCCGCACGCTGAGTGGTGGAGGGCTCATCATGAGTACGAACGGAAGGGCACTACTCGCCGCGGCCGTCGCGGGAGCGTTGGTCATCGGCGGGGTGCACTGGCTGAACCGGCCCAATACGGACACGCCGCGGGAGGGATGTCCCACGGTGGTCGTCGCAGCCTCCGTCGAGAAGTCCGACCTGATGGCCGAGGTCGCCGATCGATACAACAAATCCGACCGCACGGTGAACGGCGCCTGCTACGGAATCGCGATCAGCGCAATGGCTTCCGGTGTCGCCGAGAAGCGCCTCACCGATGCGAGCTGGGATCCGGCATGGGGGTCCGCACCCGATGCCTGGTCACCCGCGGCATCCACCTGGCTGCAACTTTTGCGTCACGACCGCGCCGCTTCGGACCGGCCTGACATCCTGGCCGATGACAACGCGTCGGTGGTGTCCACGCCGATCGTCCTCGCGATGCCCGAACCGAAGGCGAGGGCGCTGGGCTGGCCCGAAGCTGCCATCGGCTGGTCTGACCTGCTTGCACTCGCGAATCACCCGGCCGGTTGGGCGTCCAAGGGGCACCCCGAGTGGGGTGCCTTCAAGTTGGGCAAGACCAACCCCAACGTGTCCACATCGGGGCTGTCCGCGATCGTCGGCGCTTTCGTCGCGGCCACCGGAACATCCAGCGACCTGACCCTGGACACGCTGCGGGATCCGCGCGTTCGTGATTTCGTTGCCGGAGTCGAGAAGTCGGTCGCGCACTACGGTGACACCGCGCTCACGTTCCTCACGAATCTACAGCGGGCCGACGACGCCGGCGCCGCTCTCGGCTACGTCAGCGCTGTGGCCGTCGAGGAGAAGTCCATCGTGGACTACAACGCGGGGAATCCTTCTGGCGACCTTCAGACGCTGGGACGACACGCCGCGCCGCGAGTGCCCTTGGTCGCGATCTACCCGAAAGAGGGAACGCTCAACAGCGACAGCCCCTTCGCAGTCCTTGAGGCACCGTGGTCGGAGTTGGGCAAGCAGTCCGGCGCCCGGGACTTCTTGGACTACCTACGTGAGCCGGCACAGCAGGAGTTGTTCACCGACAATGGCTTCCGTACATTCGATGGCCGGACCGGCATTGTCATCAGCGACTGCGACTTCTTCGCCGAGGATGTGGGCGTCGTCCTGTCGCCGCCGAGCCCGCCCGTCTTGGCGGCTGTGCGCGCGGACTGGACAGACCTGCGCAAGCCCGCGCGAGTCTTGTTGGTACTTGACGTGTCCGGGTCGATGGCTGGCTCCGCCGGCACTGGGCGGAGTCGTCTGGAGCTGGCTCAGACCGCAGCCGTCAACGGCCTCGCACAGCTCTCCGATACCGACGAGGTCGGGTTGTGGACATTTCCGGCTCCAGCCCAGGGGCAGGTGTTCTGGGAGCAATTGCCGCTCGCCCCGCTCGGTCCGCAACGGCAGTCGATGATCGCGCGCATACAACAGCTCGTCCCGGCGGGCGGTACTCCGCTCTATGCCGTCACCAGGAAGGCGTCGCAGGCAGTGAGTCTCGGCGCGCGCGATGACGTGATCAACGCTGTCGTGGTGATGACCGATGGTCAGAACGAGTATCCGGAGGACGACGATCTCGCCGGTCTGGTCCGACAGTTGGGTGAGCAGGCTCTGGAGGGTGGTGTCCGCGTCTTCACGATCGCTTACGGCGAGGACGCCGACCTGGGCACCGCCAGGCAGATCTCAGATGCCTCGCGCGCCGCCGCGTATGACGCGACCGACCCGCTGACGATCGACGAGGTCTTCACCAACGTTCTGTCGAACTTCTGATGATGAGCACTCGTTGTGGAGCGCGGCTGCTGACGACTGCGTGCGACCCGTGGCTGCTGCTGCTGTCTGCGTTCGGTGGCGGCACGGCGTGGGCGTTGGGCGCCCCGATCCCGATCTCGGTGAGCACGGCCGCTGCGATGTTGGTGACAGCGGCCGCGGTCGATGCCCTCACTCGGTCAAGGAGTCAGAGGCCAACGTCGCCGCCGCCGGGGACGCCGCAGCAGGCGTTGATCCACCTTCTCGACGGACACGTGAGCTCATTGAGGTCCATGCAGACGGCGACGCTACCGATTGCGGTGCAGACGAGGACCGCGGACGCAGTGGCAGCCGCTGACACCGCCCGGCCGTCGGTGCTGGCGGTGGCAGCGGCAGTGGACGCGTTGGACGACACGATTATGGCCGCCTGCAAGGTCTCTGGTCACGGCGAGCACGCGACGGAGTCGATCAGGAACACCGTCGACCGGCTGAGGTCGCGGCGCGCCGCTCTACTCGCCGGACTCACCGCCACAGTGGACGAGGTGGCCACCGTGTACGCGGGGCTGTTGGAGTTGTCGGCAACGGCGCGCACTGTCGGTGTCTCGCTTGACGATACGAACGTCGGCGCGGTCAACGACTCGATAACGCTGTTGCAGACGACTTTCGCAGAACTGGAGGCGGACGCAACGAGACTACCCATCGATGGGCTGGCCTAGACCGGCCCGAATCCGAATTGGACTGTCGCCCATCGGATTGCCGCCCCGCAGACGGCGTCGTTCATTGACGCGCGAGCCGCCGTACAGGGGGTGAAAAGCAGGAAACCCCCGGACTGATCAGGAATGGCACTGGGTTGCAGCGCGCATACCGATCAGCTCGGGGGTTGTCCGGAGGGAAGGTCTAGAGGGCGGTGACGCCGACCGCCTGGGGACCCTTCGCACCCTGCGTGATGTCGAACTTCACGCGCTGATTCTCCTCCAGCGTGCGGAATCCGCCCGACTGGATCTCGGAGTAGTGAACGAACACATCTGCCGCGCCGCCGTCAGGCGAGATGAAGCCGAAGCCCTTCTCGCTGTTGAACCACTTGACGGTTCCTTCTGCCATGCTCTTACTTCCTTCTTCTTCTAACAATGAATGCAACTGATGTGCATCCAGATCTGGGGGGACGGTATTGGACTAGGTGCGATCACCAATTCGGATTGGGATCACGAGACTCGTACGAAGTGAGTGAGCGAAGACCGTCACAAGTGCGGCGCTCCTGCCCGACCGCAAACCGGCCAATCCTCAAATCGACGACGTCACGACTAGATCAGTCGTGCGACGAAATACCGTCGATGTGGAGTCACTCTACCGGCTTTTCGTCGCCGTCCCAACAGTTAGCCGAATATGGGTTTCGGCATGGTCCGTCGTGGAGCGGCCGCTGAGCCTGCAACGCAGTCCCCTCGCAGGTGCTCGAACACGGCACTCGGACAGCGCAGCGGGACCTTTCACCTCCTCATGTCCGGGTGCCCGATTCGGTGCGGCAGGCATCACACGTCGTGCATGCACCACGGCGTGTCGCGCACTGTTTCGACGCATCCGCCGCCGAACGAACCCTCCCCTTGGGACCCGTGGGGCGCATGTGACTCGCAATCAGCGATATCGACCGCCTGTCGGGGGCGTGCGACGGTAGTCTTTGGACGGCTATCGCGGTACCCACCACCAGGTCATACGCGAGGAGCGGAGACCGTCTTGAGCACTCGCAGAGCAGCGATACGACGACCGTGACCTCCGATCGCCCCGCGACAGGTGAGGATCTTCCGCAGATCCTGGCCGACTCCATCACGAACCTCCTCGACAAGCCTCGAGCCCGTGGCTGGATCCACCTGGTGGTCGCCGTGCTGGCCGTCGTTGCAGGTGCGGCGCTGGTCGCGGTCGCGGCCGTCAATGTCTCATCGCGGGCCGGGTGGGCGACCCTCATCTACGCCGTGGCCATCATCGCCATGTTCAGTGTCAGCGCCATCTATCACCGCGTGGATTGGATCTCCCCGATCACCGAGAAATGGATGATGCGCCTCGATCACTCGCTGATCTTCGTCTTCATAGCGGGCAGCTACACCCCGTTCGCACTGTTGGCCATGCCGCACCACACCGGCACCGACCTGCTGATCCTGGTGTGGACCGGCGCTGCGGCCGGTGTCGCGTTGAAGATGCTCTGGCCATCCGCGCCGCGGTGGGTCGGTGTCCCCCTCTACCTGCTGCTGGGGTGGGCGGCGATCGGGTTCGCCGGATCGCTCAAGGACGGCGGCGGCCTGGTGGCGGTGGTATTGCTGGTGGCCGGTGGCGTGCTCTATAACGTTGGCGCGGTGTTCTACGGCTTTCGATGGCCCAACCCCTGGCCCCAGACGTTCGGCTATCACGAGTTCTTCCACGCGTTCACCGCAGTGGCCGCGGTCTGCCACTACGCCGCCGTGTGGGTGGTGCTGCGGTAGTGACGCCGTCGCCAACGACGACCACGACACCGACCACCATCCCGGCGCTCCTCGAACACAGTGCGCGTGAGTTCGGCGGGCACACCTACCTGATAACCCCCGATGAACGGCTCACCTACCAAGAGGCCGAACAGCGTTCGGCCGTGGCCGCGCGGTGGCTGCTGCGCGAGGGCGTCGGCAAGGGCACCAGGGTGGGGCTGTTCTTCGCGAACGGTGTCGACTGGGTGATCTGGTGGCTTGCCGCATCGCGGATAGGGGCGCTGGCCGTGCCGCTGAGCACGATGTACACACCCGCCGAGCTCGCCAAGGTGGTCAGGCTCGCCGACATCGGTCTGCTCGTTGCGCCTGATCGCGTGCTCACGGTCGATGTCGCCGAGCGGCTCGAGGCAGCGCTGCCCGGGCTCGTTGATCAGCAGACCGGGGCTCTGGTCCTGGGCACTGCGCCCTACCTGCGTCGCATCGCGATCACCGGCGACACTGACCGGCGCTGGGCCACCCGGTATGACGAGGCGGCCACCGCCTCCGTGCCTCCTGCGGTGCTGGCCGCGGTCGAGGCAGAGGTCTCCGCTGCCGATCTCGCGGTCATGGTGCACACCTCCGGATCCACCGCGGACCCGAAGGGCGTCATTCACACCCACGGCACCCTGGTCAGGCAGACCGCGACCTGGCCCGCAGCGGTTCGTGTCGTCACCGGATGGGACGGCGCCACCCGGGTGCTGTGCGCGATGCCGTTCTTCTGGGTCGGCGGGCTCCTCGCGGTGACGGGCGCGCTGCACGAGCCCACCACGGTCCTGGTCCTGCCGCGGCTGGATGCCGAGACAGCGCTTGACATGGTTGAGAGGGAGCGGGTCACCGGGGTCGTGGGTTGGCCGGCGTTCACCCAGCGACTGCGTGAGCATTCGACATTCGGCCGTCGCGATCTGAGCAGTGCGCCGCTGCTGCGCGAGGGCCCGTTGGACATCGCTATGACCGACGTCCCGGACGGATATCCCGTGCACCGCACCATGTCCGAGACCGCAGGCGGCTTCGCTCATACCGATATCGCGATCATCGGCGATGACGGAACACCGGTGGATTCGGGCGTCGTCGGTGAGCTTCGCATCCGCGGAGTCGGTGTGATGGTCGGTTACAACAAGCGGGAGCGGTGGGAGACCTTCGACGAGGACGGTTGGTATCACACCGGCGATCTGGTCTACCGCAACGACGGTGACCCGCGCCTGTTCTACGTCGGGCGCACAAGCGAACTGATCAAGGCAGGCGGTGCGAACGTGTCACCGTTGGAGGTCGAGGCCGTGATCGCCGACTTCGCCGACGTGACGCAGTGCATCGTCGTGGGCATCGAGGATCCAGTGCGCGGTGAGGAGGTCTGCGCCGTGATCGTGCCCGCTAACACGGAACTCGACGTGGCATCCCTCGCGTCACGTGCGCGCGAGCAACTCTCGGCGTACAAGGTGCCCACGCGATGGGCGATCGCGGCCAGTGACCAGATTCCGACGCTGCAGAGCGGCAAGCTCAACCGGAGGGCACTGCGCGATCTCGTCGTCGACGGCGTCCTGACGTCAGTGAGCTCGTAACGCGTTTCGCGTCATCCCCACAGTCTGCGGAGCCGACTACCGAAGGGGTGCTTCACGGTCAGCGAGCCGAACCTGACGTGGCCGCGCAGCACGACGTGCACCCGGCCGGCGGGCGGTGCGGTGTTGGCACGGGAATGGGCGCTGCTGCCCAGGCACCTCAGGTCGTTGATGTCCACCGTGAAGTCGTCGGGCACCACGATCTCGGTGCTGCTGCACATGTCGTCGACGTCGACCGTGATGACCGGGGTACGGACATCGGCCTGCGTGAGATCGAGTTTCACGTCGGAGAACCGCGTCTTGAGCGCCAGCCGCTCGGGCGCCCGCCAGTTCCCCGACCGGTGAATCGAGGACATGGTCACCTTGATCGGAAGTGCCGCGGTCGCCGAGGGCAACGAGAATTGGCGGGGGTCGGTGGCGACATGCGAACCGGGTAGGTCGGCCACGACCTCGCTCAACTCGCCCCTCGTCCGCGCGGCCAGTGCGGCGTCCATGCGGGAGCTGAACTCGTCCAGGGTGATCATGCCCTCGCCGACGGCGCGGTGCAGCATCTCGACCACGCGCTCGCGATCCGCATCCCCTACCCGCAGGTCTCGTTCGTCCACTCGACCCAGGATAGGGGTTGGCCTGCCGCGGTTTACGCTGACGCACGTGTCCGATCAAGATCGTCTGCGCTGGGACGAGCGGTACGCAGATCGTGGACCGGTGCCACTCGACGACGTGTCACTACCCCCGGTGTTCGAGCCGTTCGCCGACGTGTTCCCGACCGCGGGACACGCTATCGATCTCGCATGTGGTCGCGGGGCGGCCGCGGTGTGGCTCGCCCGACGCGGCATGACGGTGTCGGGCTTCGACGTCTCCGCCGTGGCAGTGGCCCAGGCCGGTGAACTGGCGTTGGCCAGCGGTGTGATGCAACGCTGCCGTTTCGTGGCCGTCGACCTCGATGCCGGTCTGCCCGCCGGGCCGCCCGCGGACGTCGTGCTGTGTCACAGGTTTCGCGACTCCCGACTGGACAGCGACATCGTCGCGAGGCTCGCTCCCGGTGGAGTGCTGGCTATCAGCGCGCTCAGCGAGGTGGGCGCCTCCCCCGGCCCATTCCGGGTCAAGGCCGGCGAGTTGAACGCAGCGTTCGGCATCCTCGAACCGATCGCCGCAGGCGAGGGCGACGGAGAAGCCTGGCTTCTGGCCCGCAAGTAGACGTGCCAGCCAGTTGGGCGACGCACGCGGCTATCGTCGCCTGCGTGCTCGAACCCCTTTGGACTGCCGCAACCAACCATGTGTTCCTCGACTCCGTGCGCGAGGGCACGATCACGGACTCAGCGTTCGACCGCTGGCTGGCCCAGGATGCGGTCTTCGTCGCGGACCTCCTGCGCTTCCAGGCGCGATTGCTCGCCCGGGCACCACGATCCGCCCAGTCGACGCTCGCGGGTGGGTGCGTTGCCCTGGTCGAGGAGCTGGACTGGTTCGACGTGCAATCCGCGCGGCGAGGCATCGACACCGAACAACCGGCGCTTCCCGCGACCCTCGCCTACCGGGACCTGCTCGTGCGGCTGGACAACGCACCCTTCGACGCGGCGATCACCGCGCTGTGGGTTCTGGAACGGGTGTACCTGCTCGCCTGGACCGTTGCGGCGTCCCCGGAATCGCCGTTCTCCGAGTTCACCGATCACTGGACGACCCCGGAATTCGCCGGCTACGTCGAGGCGCTCGGCGCTCTGGCCACACCGGATGGTCACGACGACCTCATCGCTGAGGTCCTGTCGTACGAGGTGGCGTTCTGGGATATGGCGCTGCCGAATCTGTGAACAGAATTGATTTTGTGTCTAGTTAGTCGTTGACACCCGACACTCGCGCGGGTTCTGATGTGGACGTGACGACCGACGCATCCACCGCGACGGCCACGCCGCCGCAGATCTATCCAGTCGACCTCGCGAGGTCGATGCGCGATGTCGTGGCCGCGGAGGCCGCCGCATCGGAACGACTTCGCACACTCTCTGCGCCGATCGTCGATGCGATGTGGTCGAGCGGCCTGATGACATCGTTCAACCCGGTGGTCGCTGGTGGCACGGAACCCTCCTTCGCTCAGATGATCGAGGCGTGGATCGAGATGGCTTGGCAGGACGGGTCATTCGGCTGGACAGGTATTGCGAACATGCCGTCGTCGCTGGCCGCGGCGACCTATCTGCCCGAGGCGGGTTTCGAGGAGGTGTTCACCCGCAATGGCAATCGCGTGACCCTCGGCGGCCAGTTCGCCCCGAATGGCCAAGGTGTGGTTGTCGATGGCGGCTACCGCTTGACCGGGGCGTGGAACTTCGGCTCCGGCACGGCGCACTCGGCGTATGTGGCGGCCGGCTTCCTGCCGATGGAAGGCGGCGAGATGCGCTGGATCGCCGATGGCATCCCCGAGATGATGATCGCCGTCCTGCCGCGTGATGAGGTCACCTTCACCGACGGCTGGCACGTCCAAGGGCTCAAGGGCACAGGCTCCTACGACTACAACGTGGCGGACCTGTTCGTGCCGGCATACCGGACGTTTCAGCTGTTCACCCGCGAACCCCTACGCGGTACCTCAGCGGTCGGTCGGATGGGCATGATGGCCGTGACCGGCGCCGGTCACGCGGCGTGGGCTCTGGGCGTCGCCAAGAGCATGCTCGACGATGTCCAGGAACTTGCCGCCACCAAGTACCGAATGTCAGATATGGCGGCGCTCGCGAGCCGGCCGACATTCCAGAAGAGCCTCGCCCATCACGTGATGAGTTGGCGCGCGGCGCGATTGCTCGTCCTCGACACCTACGGTCGGGCCGAGTCCGGCGTGCAGGCCGGTGCCGAGCTCACCCCGCAGGGCCGTGCCGACATGCGGGCCGCTGCGGTGTTTGCGACGGACCTTGCCCGCGCATGCGCCGAGTGGGCCCATCTCGCCGCAGGCACCACCTCCATCCGCGAGGGCAGCCGGTTGGAGCGGGCGTTCCGCGACATCTACACCGGTACACAGCACGCGTTCATCAGCGAGAAGGTCGCCATCGACGCGGCGCAGATATGGCTGGGCACCATCGAGGACCACTTCGCGCTGTAGCGCGGCTCGCCGACTTCACCTTCAGCTGATCGTCGGCTCGCCGACTTCAGCCAATCGTCGGCTCGCCGACTTCAGCCAATCGTCGGCTCGCCGACTTCAGCCAATCGTCGGCTCGCCGACTTCAGCCAATCGTCGGCTCGCCGACAGCGACCAGCATCTTGCCGATATTGGCCCCCGTGAAGAGTCCGTTGAGTGCGTCGACGCATGACCCGACACCCTCGAAGATCGTCTGCCGATGCCGCAGCAGGCCGTCCTGCTCCCACTGACGTAGCGCGGTGAAGGCCTCGTCGAAGCGACCCCACTGATCGAGGGCATTGAAGCCCTGCATCGACGCGGTTCGCGCCAGCAGGTTCACATAGTTCGACGGTCCGGGATGCTCGCCGGTGAGATAGCTGGAGATGACCCCGCACAGGACGACACGCGCCCGCGGTGCGAGACGGCCAAGCACCGCATCGAGGATCGGGCCACCGACGTTGTCGAAGTAGACATCGACCCCGCGCGGACAGTGCTGTTTGAGGCTGGCGGCCAGGCCGTCCTCGCGGTAGTCGATACACGCGTCGAAGCCGAAGTCCTCGACGACGGCCCGGCACTTCTGTGACCCACCGGCGATGCCGATCACACGGGCGCCGTGAATCTTGGCGATCTGTCCGGCGATTGACCCCGTGGCGCCCGCGGCGGCCGAGACCACGACGGTCTCGCCGTCCTTGGGCTTGCCGATGTCGACCATCCCGAAGTACGCCGTGGCGCCGGTCGGGCCATACACCGACATGATCGCCAACTGGTCGGTCAGCCCGGGCATCGGCGTGCTGAACAAGTCATCCCGGATGATGACGTACTCCTGGAATCCGGTCAGGGTCGTGACAATGTCGCCGACTGAGTAGGCGTCGCAGCGGGACGCCACGACCTCGCCGATACCGGCTGCACGGATGACCTCACCGAGTGCCACCGGCGGCAGGTAGCCGGGCTGGTCGTTCAGCCAGGTCCGTACCGCGGCGTCGATCCCCACGTAGGTGGTCCGCAGCAGCGCCTCGCCGTCGGCCGGCTCGGGAGCCGGTGACGCGACGATCTCAGTGTCCCCGGGTGCGACCGCCCCGGTGGGTCGACGGCGAAGCAGCACTTGGCGATTCATCGGAGCGGGCACATCGTGAACCTACCCAATCGGGTGCCCTCAGAATGCAGAACGCCCCTCGACGCCGTGAAGACGGGCCGAGGGGCGTTCTCGAGCGGATGGGGTCAGCCCGCAGCAGCGATGGCCGCGTCGTAGTTGGGCTCCTGGCCGATCTCGGGGACGAGCTCGGCGTAGGCCACATTGCCGTCCGCGCCGATGACAACGACGGCCCGGCCCAGCAGACCCGCCATCGGACCATCGGCGATCGTCATGCCGTAGTCCTCGCCGAAGGTGCCGCGGAACGCCGATGCCGTCGTGACGTTCTCGATGCCCTCCGCGCCGCAGAATCGCTTCTGCGCGAACGGCAGATCCTTCGAGACGCACACCACGGCCACGCCATTCCCGGCGGCGCGCTCGTTGAAGGTGCGGACGCTGGTGGCGCACACCGGCGTGTCCACCGACGGGAAGATGTTCAGCACGACCGACTTTCCGCGGTACTGCTCGCTGCTGATCTCGCCGAGGTCAGTTCCGGTCAGGGCGAAGCCAGGTGCCGGCGATCCGACGGTGGGCAGTTCTCCGACAGTGTTGATGGGGTTTCCGCGCAAGGTGATCTGTGCCATGCCGACAGTCTGCCAAGTCGGATGCCACAGCGGTCGGTCAGGGTGCCGAACGTCGGTCGGACGGTCCTGGGACCGGCATCACCACTCGATGATGCGGCTCAGGTAGGGCGCCATCTCGTTGGTGCGGACCGGCGAGACGGTGACAGCCTTGTCGGTGACCCCGACCATCTGCCCGTTGCCGATGAACATCGTCACGCTCTGAGTGCCCTCGGGCCCGTAGAAGATCAGGTCACCGGGCAGCGCCTGCGACGGCAGGATCTTGCGGCCGACCTTGTACTGCTCACCCGAGGAGCGCGGCATCTTGATGCCCACGCCACCGAATGCGTAGACGATCAGACCGGAGGCGTCGAATCCCGCGACCTTCGGTGCGACGGGCGCCGCCGGTGCCGCAGGTGTGAGGAGGCTGGGGAACAGTGGATCGGGGTTGTTCGCGGTGAGCCCCGTCGCGGACGGCTCCTCGCGGACAGGGGGAAGGCTCGGTCCGTTGATGTCGCCACCGCCGTAGGTGAAGGGGACGCCCTGCTGCGAGACGGCGCGCTTGATCACCATGTCGATCGCCTGCTGGCGCTGCGCCGGCGTCGCGTAGTTGTCCGCGTGGGCCAGCCCGGGCGTCGCGAGGAGTACGGCCAGGCCGAGCGCGATGGCGTAGATGCGTCTCATTCTTCAATCCCACTTCTGCGGTCGTTCATCTGCGGTTGGCACTGCGCTGTGCCGTCGGGCTGGTGTGCCGTCGGGCCTCATCGTGAGGTCACAATCTTCACATCAGTCACTTGCACCCCAAATTGTGCCACTCCCCTGTGTCAATAAGGCCCATGGCAGTGGGAACTTGCCCGTACCGTGACCGAACGGTGACCATCCCATGGTGAGCCCAATCACGTTTTACCCGTTGAGCTTTCGGGCGCCTCCCCGTTGTGATGAACGGGGTGCGAGGATGCTGCACGTGATCGAATCGACAAATGAGGCATGGTCGGCCCGGCTCTGGAACGAGATTGACCAGACCTTCACCGCAATCCTCGAGCACCCTTTTGTGAAGGGCCTGCGCGACGGCACTCTCGATATTGACGCATTCGCCCAGTACGTCGCCCAGGACGTGCACTACCTGCGGGACTACGCGCGCGCCCTGGCCATCGTCGGCGCCAAGGCCCCCACCCTGACCGACACGGCGATGTTCGCGCGGCACGCAGCCGAGGTGTTCGACGTGGAACTTGAGCTGCACGGCTCGCTACTACCCGAGATCGGTCTGGATTCAGCGGCAGTTAACGCGGCGCCGGTCACGCCCACCACCAGGGCATATACCAGCTATTTGCTTGCCACGGCCTACGGTGGCAGCTTCGCCGAGGGTCTGGCCGCGGTCCTGCCGTGCTACTGGATCTATGCCAGGGTCGGCGCCGCGCTCGCCCAGAGCGGTTCGACGGACAGTCGCTACCAACGCTGGATAGACAGCTACGGCGGGGAGGAGTTCGCGGCGACCGTCGCCGAGGTCCTTGCTCTAACCGATCGGATCGGATCGACGTTGAGTCCCGCCGAGGAGGAGATTGCGCGAGCCCACTTCGCGACGACGTCGCGCTACGAGTGGATGTTCTTCGACGCCGCTTATCGCCGCGAGATTTGGCCCGTCTGAACGGCGCGACGGCGGTCCGTCGAATGCCCGTGGGCGCGGCATCGCGCACAACATGTAGGGTTCGACGGCCAGTCGCACTTCGTCAAGTTTCAGTCGAGGTGTCCCGGGAACATTCGGCACCATCCGCAACGTTCTGATGGCGCCGGTTCCACAC
The DNA here is from genome assembly GCF_040548615.1 of Mycolicibacterium sp. 624. Classification (NCBI taxonomy): domain Bacteria; kingdom Bacillati; phylum Actinomycetota; class Actinomycetes; order Mycobacteriales; family Mycobacteriaceae; genus Mycobacterium; species Mycolicibacterium sp. 624. Next base: position 317,991 of record NZ_JBEPRZ010000003.1, on the reverse strand, counting down.
TCGAGAGGACGTTCCCTTGGCCACCGATTACGACGCACCACGTAAGACCGAGACCGAAGACACCGCCGACGAATCGTTGGAGGCGCTGGCTGGCCGTCGGACCGACGCCGCCACCGCGGTTATCGACGTCGACGAGGGCGACGACGACATGTTCGACCTGCCCGGTGCGGACCTGTCCGGTGAGGAACTAACGGTCCGAGTCGTGCCCAAGCAGGCCGATGAGTTCACGTGCTCGCGTTGCTTCCTGGTGCACCACCGCAACCGTCTCGCGACGGAGTCGGGCAACCAGCAGATCTGCACCGACTGCAGCTGAGGTTCTACAGAAGCGCTTCTACAGAAGCGCAGCGCGCACGCGTTCGCGCCACCACGCGATCCTCGTCGGATCGGTGAGGGCGTAGCGCGCCAGGGCGTCGGCGTCGGGGGCGGGTGGCATCGGCGCGACCGGTAGATGGCCATCGACGGCGACCAGCGTCCGGCTGGATGAGACCACGTCGCCACCGAGCCGCGCCGCGGTGGCGAACCCGTAGGCGTACGGCAATTCGGCCAGCGCCCCAGCGAGTGCCAGCCCCGCAGCCAGTCCGACGCTGGTCTCCACCGCGGACGTCACCACGCAGGGCAGCTCGAGCCGCTCGGCCTGGCGCAGCGCCCGCCGCACACCGCCCAGCGGGGCGCAGGCCAGCACCGCGACGTCGGCGGCGTCGGCTGGTGCCACGGGTGCCGTGTCAGTGAGCAGACGCGATGCGGGAACAGCGACGGAAACAGTCACGCGTCGGCGGACCGCGGCCAACTCGTCCAGGCTGCGGCACGGCTGCTCGACGTACTCGATGCCGCCAGCTGCCTTGGCCAGGACTGCAATGGCCGAGACCGCGGTATCGACATCCCATGCGCCGCCGGCGTTCAACCGGATGGCGCCGTCCCGGCCGAGACCGTCGCGGACGGCCTCGAGCCTGGCGATGTCGTCGGCAATCGCACCCGCCCCCACCGCGACGTCCGCACTGCGGCAACCGGATTCGGCCACCAGCTGGCGTGCGCGAGATGGATCGACCGCCGGCACGCCGATGGCAACGGGAACCCTGCCGCGCACCGCGTCGGGCCAACCCACGGTGCCGGGCTCGGTCGCCGCCGTCAGCCACCGATGCAGATCGCCGATGGCGCAGTCGTCGGGCGGACTGAACTCACCCCAGCCCTGTGGTCCCTCCAGCAGCACGCCCTCGAACACGCTCCCGGAACCGTCGGTCACGGGGAGCGCGAACACGGGTGCCGCGGCGAAGTCGATCAGCGTCCTCATCAACGTCAACTTAGCGAGTGCCCATGGGCGAGCAGCGACTGCCATCGCCTCAGCGACAGCCGGTTACTCTGAGCCGATGACGGGTTGGATGACGGAACGCAGAGTCATCCAGCGAGCCGCCGATGAGGCGTTGATGACACCACGCCCGCTCCCCGACGGCGATCGTGACGATTCCCACGACCGCGCGCCCGATGACCGGGACTACCCACCCGGATTCGGTTCGGCGAGAGTCGGTGACCCGAATGTCACAGTGCTGTCAGGTATCAGCGCGTTGGCGGGTGGCTATCGGAATCGACCTTGGTACCAGACCAGGCGGCTGTTCCCGGTGTTGGCTGTGGCTCTGATCCTCGCAGTCGCGGCGTGGGGCATCATCGGTGTGCTCCGGAGTCCGGGTGATGACTCCCCCGCTGTGTCGCCAACCGGCGAGCCCGCGCCCGCCAGCCCACTGCCCCCGATGAGCCGGGGGGAGCCCATCGAGGTCGCTCCGCCGCCTCCCCCGGCGCCGCGTCCGACGGCCGAGAAACTCAATCCGCCGGCCAACCGAAATGGACAGTGGCCGCGGTCCAGACCATCGCGGCCCGATGGGAAACCCGAGATCGGTGTCACCCGCACACCAGTCACCCGTGCGCCGCTGAGCGTCGCACCGATACCTCGGCAGCCCCGCTGACCCATCCAGGGGTGCGAGCGCGGTGCGGGCTCAGCGGATCCGCTCGCCGTACACGCGGGTGACGGCCAGTTTCATCAGGACTCTGCGGTCCGACACCATGACCGATCGGTACTCGTCCCAGTCGGGATGCTCACCGGCCGCGGCCCGGTAGTAGTCCACCAACGCCCCGACCTCGGGACCATGCGGGTCGGTGCCGGGCCCGGTGAGTGTCACCGTGCCCTCGGCGGTGGCCCACGACCAACCGTCACGGCTCGTGACCTCGAGTGCGGCCCGCGGATCGCGGCGGAGGTTGACTGTCTTGGCGCGCCCTTCGGTCATCGACACGTAGACGACGTCGGCGTCGCGGTCGTAGAACGGCGTCACCGGCGACAGCTGCGGCATCCCGTCGGCCTTGATAGTGGCCAGGACCCCCAGGCCACTCTCGGCCAGCAGGTCACGAGGGTCAAAGGGTTCGGGCATGCCCATCGCAACGTGCCAGGGCTGACAGCCATTCCCGCCGCGCGGGTGCGGGGTGCGACGATGACGCGGTGATCGACCTACCCAGGCTGGTGAGCGACACCCTGGAGTCGTGGGATCTGGTGGTCGACGGCCCGGTAGCCCATGGCCATGGTTCGGTGACGGTGCCCGTCCACACGTCGGACCGCGTGCCCGCCGTGCTCAAGATCGCCCTTCCCGCAACCACTCCCGCGCTGGAGCACCTAGCGCTACGCCGCTGGGGCGGCAATGGTGCGGTGTTGTTGATGCGGGCCGATCCGCACCGGCGAGCGGTGCTGCTAGAGCGCCTGCACAACCGGAACCTCGACGATCTCTGGGACATCGAGGCATGCGAGGTTGTCGCGTCGCTATACGGGCGGCTCCATGTGCCGGCGATGCCGCAGCTGCCCGACCTCGCCGACATGGTCGCGAGCTGGACCGAGGACCTCAGCGCGCTCCCGCGCAGTGCGCCCATCCCTCGCCGGTTGGTCGAGCAGGCCATTGCGCTCGAACGGGACTTCTCCTCGGACGGCTCGACCAGTGCCACGCTTGTGCACGGCGACCTGCACTATGCGAACGTCCTGGCCGCCGATCGTGAGCCGTGGCTGTCGATCAGTCCCAGCCCGATCAACGGCGACCCCCACTTCGAGGTCGCACCGATGCTCTGGAACCGGTGGGACGAACTCGCCGGTGATACCCGCGGCGGCATCCGCCGACGATTCTTCGCCGTGGTGGACGCCGCAGGTCTGGACGACGAGCGGGCGCGGGACTGGGTGGTGGTGCGTGCCGTACGCGAGGCGATGGTAGGTCTGACTGCCGTAGAACCAGATCCGGCATTGGTGACCCGATGCGTGGCCATCGCCAAGGCCGTGCAGGGCTGACACCCGCGGTTCCGATTCACACCCCGCGCGGCAACTGCGCGCTGATGAGGGGCGCGATCCTCTCCGCCATGTAGGCGTGTCCGGCGTCGGTGGGATGTACGCCGTCGGCGCCGATGAGGTCAGGGCGGCCAACGAACCACTGCTCGGCGATCGGGTCGACGAAGGTCGCGCCGGCCATGCTCGCCGTGAAGCGCAGGACGTCGCGAATCTGAAGCACTGCCTGGGGCACGTCGGTGGTGGGCCACGGCGGTCCGATCACCAGCAGGTTCGCCCGCGGAGCGATGCGGTGAGCCTGCGCGAAGGCATCCTGCGTCATCCCGGCAAGCGCCAACGGGTCGGCCCCCTGGTCGTTTCGCGACCCGAAGAACACGACCAGTACGTCGTTGGCCGTGACGGCGCGCGGTGTCAGGTCGCCGAACACGTTGCCGTTGTAGCCGCGCACGACGTAACCCGCGCGCCCCTCGGCGGCGACGTTAGGATCCACATCCTGACCCCGGCGTGCGAGCTTCTGCCAGGTCAGCGCCGTCCAGCCCTGCGCTCCATTGCCCCCCTCGGTGCTCCCGGTGGTGTAGGAATCACCCACCACCGCCACGCTGTAGAGCGGCGACTCCCGAGTGAGCAGCACGTGGTGCGGCGGCGCGTTTTGGGACGATGTCGAACTCGGCGTGAGCAACGCACCGGAGATGACGACGAGCGCCACGACGGCAGCGGCGACACGACCCACAGCTATCCTCCAGTTCATCCGGCGCGGGCCGACAAGGCCTCGGATCGTGTGTCGTGCGCGGTGTCGACCGGATGCAGTCTGCCGCCGCTCGACGGGCCCTTCCCCTCATCGCCGCGGGTGTCCGCGGCAACTTCCCTGACGTCGACCATCCGGCGCATCCATCGTCGCGCGGGCTCTTCGACCAGGTGATACATCAGGCTCGAGAACGCGATGGCCGCCGCGATCAGCCCCACGACGATGAGCTTCCCAGCGCCACCGGTGAGGGTGATCTCGAACTGCTTGGCCGCCCAGGTCCAGGCCGTGTGGATGAGTTCGTGCACCATGTAGAGGGCGAACGAGATCTGGCCGAGGTAGACCAGCACCCGCGTGGACAGCAGCCGCGGCAGGCTGCCCGCCCCTATGGACAGGGCCACCACCAGCGGCAGGAACAACACGTCGATGAGCCCGCCCGCATCCCGAACCGTCGCCACCGGATGGGTGCTGAAGTAGTACAGCGCGCCGACGATCACGGCGATCAGGACGATTGACGCGTAGCCGACGGCCTGGCGGGTGCGGTCGGTGGGTCTGAGCTTGCGGACAGCGGCACATGCCAGCGCGCCCGCGGTGAACTGCATGACGATGCGCGGCAACCAGCTCCATGGCGTGTAGAACTCGCCGGAGGCCAGAAGCAGCATCACCGGTGGCAGGGACGCAGCGAACGCCAGCAGCAGCAGGCCGCGCGCCCGCGTCGCCCGTGCCATCCGGAACACCACCAGGGCGATGCCCGCGAACAACAGGTAGGCCAGCCACTCGGCGCTGATCGACCAGGCAGGGCCGTTCCAGCTCGTCCCGTCGAAGAACGGCTGGTACCACAGCTGGACCAAGAACAGTTGGCGAATGTAGCTCGTCGCCGTCAACGTGTCGACGTTCTCCGATGGCACATGGCCGACATTGAGCGTGAAGATGATCCACAGGGCTGCGAGATGCAGTGTGACGAGGTAAATCGGCCACACCCGAGCCAGGCGCAACCACAGGAACCGAAGTGTGGCCCGCATGGACCAGGTACGGCCCATCCTGTCCAGGTACGTCCAGGTCAGCACGAATCCACTGAGGATGAAGAAGAGGTCGACGCCTTGCGCGCCGGCGTCAAACAGCGGAGCCAGCGCAGCGGCGAAATCCGGTGCGGCCTCCCCCAGCAGCGGCCGAAAGTGAAAGAGCACCACCCACACCGCGGCGACGATCCGCAGGCCGGTTAAAGCCTTGATCTCACCGCTGCGCACAACACTCTTTCCGTATCACTTCAGCTTTTCGTTCGCGCCCTTGCGTCACGCCACCGGGCGGTCCACCCCTCGGGGGCGACCAGGCAACCGGCAGCCATCGCAGGGTAGCAGCGTGCCGGAGTCGTTTGGGTGAGCGCGACACTGTGCGATTCCTGTGTGTGGCAGACCCCGACGCCACCGGCGCTCGCCAGCAAACGCCGCTTCGGGTGAGCGCCTGCCCGGACGAAAAGACATGCACCAGTACAGCGAAATCACTTTCCTTCAACACGGCGCCGCCCCGCGCGCACGGGTACACAATCGGCTCACAGCCAAACGACGAAAGAGGCCTCCATGCCGCTGGACGAGATTCGACAACCTCGCCGCACCGTGATCGTCGGTACGGGCCTCGGCCTCGCCGCGACCGCACTCGCCGGCTGCGCCACTGCCGACAACAAATCCGCCGAGTCGTCAACGGGTTCGGCCCCAGCGGGAGGCGAGGGCTCACCGGCCGCCGACGCCCCGCTGGCGAAGACGTCCGATGTGCCCGTCGGGTCCGGGATCATCGTCGACGAGTTCGTTCTCACCCAACCGACCGCAGGGACTTTCAACGGCTTCTCGTCGGTCTGCCCGCACCGCGGATGCAATGTGTCGGAGGTGATCGACGCGAATATCGTCTGCCCGTGCCATGGCAGCCGGTTCGATCTCGAGGGTGCGGTCGTGAGTGGTCCGGCAGTCGAGCCGCTGGAGCGCAAGACCGTGTCGATAAAGGGGGACGCGATCCTCGCCGGCTGAATGCGAGGATGGCGCGATGACCACCCGATGGCAGAACTCGGACGCGCCGCGGGGCGACGATTACGACGCTCGCTGGCGAACGCTGGCCGCACAGGGCCGCAGCATCCACGGTGAGGCTGACCTCGTCGACGCTCTGCTGCACGAGGCGGGCGGCACGCGCGTGCTCGACGCGGGTTGCGGGACGGGTCGGGTTGCGATCGAGCTGGCGACCCGCGGTTACCGCGTCACCGGTGTCGACGTTGACCCAGCCATGCTGTCGACCGCCCGCGACAAGGCCCCCGAACTCCGCTGGCTGCAGGCCGATCTCGCCGATCTGGCGGCGGTCACCGACGAGCGCTTCGACCTGGTTGTGCTCGCCGGCAATGTGATGATCTTCGTCGACCCGGGCTCAGAGGGGGCCGTCCTCGCGGCGGCCGCGGGGCGGTTGGTCGACGGCGGGATTCTGGTCGCTGGCTTTCAGATCCTGCCGGACCGGTTGTCGCTGCAGCGCTACGACGAACTCGCCGAGGCAGCGGGTCTGCAGCCCGTGGCCCGGTGGTCCACCTGGAATCGCGACCCGTTCACCGGAGGCGACTACGCGGTGACGGTGCACGCCAGGAGCCGGTCATGACGCTGCCGTCTCCTGATCCGGATCTCGCGCACCTCAGTGATGTGGTTCCCGCGGTTCTCACCGCGATGGGTGCGCCCGGTTTCTCCAGCCCGATCGCGCTCCCGGGTGACGTCTCCGGCGCCTGCGTGCTGCTGATCGACGGGCTCGGCGCCGAGCTGCTGGCCGCCCACGCCGGCGACGCACCCGTGCTGGCCGGACTTCGGGGGCAGACGATCAGCGTCGGGTTTCCGTCCACCACCGCGGCGGGTCTTGCCGCAGTCGGCACCGGCTGCAGGTCCGGTGAGCACGGCATCGTCGGATATAGCTTCCTGCTGCCCGGAACCGGTGTCGTCAACGCTCTGAGCTGGCGGCCCCACCCGTGGGGAGACGACCTACGGGCGACGGTCGAACCCGAACGGGTGCAACCGCTTCCGACCACATTTGAGCGGGCCGCGTCGGCCGGGTTTGCCGTCAGCGTGATCTCCGCGGCGAAGTTCGCCGACTCCGGGCTGACCCGCGCCGTCCTGCGCGGCGGCCGCTACGTCGGTGTTCATGCGATCGGTGACCTCGCCGCCAGTGTGCGCGCCGTCGTCGCCGATGGCGGCTTCTGCTACGGCTATCACGCCGACCTCGATCTGTTGGGACACCTGTACGGCCCGGGGTCTGATGCGTGGCGCGCGCAGCTGCAGCAGGTCGATCGCCTGGTCGCGTCGGTGGTGGAGACCCTGCCGCCCGGCGGTCTGCTCGCCGTGGTCGCCGATCACGGCATGGTCGCGGTCGACGCGGCCGGTGTCGTCGACCTCGACGCCTCTCCCCTGCTGCTCGACGGTGTCGCCGACATCGGAGGTGAGGCCCGCGCCCGCCACGTCTACACCGCCGCCGGTGCCGCGGACGCGGTCCTCGCCGCGTGGCAGGAGACGCTCGCGGATCGTGCGTGGGTGGTGTCGCGGGACGAGGCGATCGCGGCCGGGTGGTTCGGCGCACGGGTATCCGATGAGACGCGCATGCGGATCGGTGACGTGGTGGCGGCCGCCCGGGATTCGGCGGCGATGGTGCGCCGTACCGTGGAACCCATCGAGTCCTCGCTCATCGGCCACCACGGATCGCTGACGTCTGCCGAGCAGCGCGTGCCACTGCTGCTTGCGCATGGCTGATCCCCACTCCGTTAACCTCAACGCCCGTGATCGTCCTGCTGCCGCCTTCGGAGACCAAACGTGACGGCGGCGATGGGCCGCCACTTCGCCTCGAGACGTTGGGCTCGCCAGAGTTGGGCCCGCTGCGGTCGGAGTTGATGGGCGAACTCGTCGCCCTGGCGGCCGATCGGCCGACCTGCCGAAAGGCCCTGGGTATCTCGGCGGCCCAAGATGCCGAGATCGACCGCAACGCGGCCCTGCTCACCGCGGGCACCATGCCCGCGATCAATCGCTACACCGGCGTTCTCTACGACGCCCTGGATGTCGAATCCCTCAGTGGGGCAACGGCGTCGAGGGCGCGAGCGCGACTGGCGGTGGGCTCTGCGCTGTTCGGGTTGTTGCGCGCCGACGACGCAGTTCCCGCCTATCGGTTGTCGGCCGGGTCGAAGTTGCCCGGTCGGCCGTCCTTGGCGGCCCGATGGAAACCTGTCCTGGAGCCCGTACTCGCCGCGCTGGCGCTCGATGAACTGATCGTCGATCTGCGCTCCGGCGCGTACGCGGCGCTGGCGCGGGTGCCCGGTGCAGTCACGGTCGACGTGGTGTCGGAACGCCCCGACGGAAGCCGCGTCGTGGTGAGCCACTTCAACAAGGCCCACAAGGGGCGGTTGGCGCGTGCACTCGTCAGCTCCAGGTCCGAGCCCGACGATGCGGCGAAGGTGGCGGCGGTGGCCAAACGCGCAGGCATGCAGGTGGAACGCAGCGGCAACGCGCTAACGGTCGTGATTACCGGTTAGTGCAGCGTCGCAGGGAGACTCGCGCCTAGGTGCACGGAATCCCGTGCGGACCGCCGATCCAGTGACCGGGCGGGGACTGCCAGGGGCACCACTTCTTGACCTGTCCGGGCGAGCCCCAATTGACCCCCGGATCCCAGTCAACCCAGTCTCCCGGGCCCGGAATCCATGGAATGTCCGGACCCCAACCGGGATCAGCCTGTGCCAAGCCTGTTCCGAGTCCAATGGAGGCAGCGCCAAGCGCACCGGCGATCATTGCTGTCGCCGCGGTTCTCCTCAAATTCACCTTTGGTCTCCTTCCTGCTCGTCGCCGCTGCCTCCGAGACAAGACAGGGTGTTGACGCGCGGTACCAGGAAGCCGGTATGTCGTCGTTGTGCTGGACGGCAGACCAACGTTCACGACCCGTGCGTCCAGAATACGCCTCTGCCCGTGGCGTAAAAGCGCAGATCACGGCTGGTCAGAAGGGTGGTGCCGCGCCAGCGGGCTGACACTGCGGGTCGGTTTCGTTGAGCCGGCGTTCATCGTCGATGCGATGTGCACGGGCACGGGAGGTGCCGCGTCGGGGCATGGTGAGCCCGCTACCCGGGGCCGTTGCGTGCGGCGTCATGCGCGTGATGCTGGCGGCGACGGGTGCGGTCGGGGCGCTCAGTTCGGGGAACAGCGAGCTGCCGCCCGGGCAGGTGCGGTAGGTCTGACCGTCGGGCGCGGTCCAGACGACGGCGCCGTCGGGGTCTTGGCGGTCGTGCCAGCCGCCTTGACCGCTCCAGAAGGTTTTGAGCAGGTGATGTTTTCGGCACAGGCACTTCAGGTTCGATGCACACGTGGGCCCGACAGGGTACGGAATCGTGTGGTCGAGGTCGCAGGCAGTGGCCGGTTCGTCGCAGCCCGGGAACCGGCACGTCAGGTCGCGGCAGCGCACGAAGTCCGCCAGTGCCATCGACGGCACGTAACGGGGTTCCGGAGGTGCGGTCCCGGGGTGCAGGACGTGTTTGATCGCAGCGGTCAGGGCCAGGCGGCGGATGATTGGGCCGGCCAGAACGGGCCCGTCGATCATCACTCCGGGTGCGGTGGCCGCCAACTCGCCGGGGTCAGTGTCGGTGAGCGCCTCAGCCAGGGTCAGTTCGCGCACAGGCTTGTCGAACATGCGCGGCTGCTCGCCGTCGAGAGCGGCGTCCTGGCGCGCTGTCACGTCATCCTGGTCGGTGAGGGTGTCGTCGCGGGTGATGACGTAGACCACTGCCGAACTGCGGACCGGTGCGGCGGCGGCGCAGTCGGGGTCATCGCACAGGCAGGTCAGCCGATCCGCTCCGGTGGCCAGTGCACCGAGGGCGTCGGCGCGACGCTGATCGAGGGTGCGGGGGTCCCGCCCGCACACGGTGTCGGCCAGCCCATCGAGACGCCGGCCCAGTGCCTTGGCATCGTGGGCGAACAGCTCGCCCCACAGTGTCGCGATACCGGAGGCGTCATCGACGTCGATGTCGACACCGCGGGAGCGCGCCCGTGTCTGCGTGCGGCGCAGCGCATGCGGGTCGTGGCGGTCGACGAACACGTCGATCGCGTCCACCGTCCTTTCCTTCGACATCGGCGGCCAGTCGGTCAGCGCGTCAGCCAGATCGGCGTCAACGGCACGCAAGGCGTCGGCATCCTTGATCAGGGCAGTACGCCACACCGCGGTGGACACCAGCTGGTAGGACAGCTGGCCCTGGGAGAAGGCCGCCGCGACCCTCGGCAGCCGGTCGCGCAGCGATGTCGCGACCAGCAGTTGATTCGACGCCGCCGCGGAGGTGATCTGTTGGGCGGCACCGATCTCGGCGCAGACCGCTCCCCAGTTGTCCAAGTACCACTGTTCCCGCGAGGCGGAGTCGTCGGCGGACTGGCGGACGTCGAGTATCGCCACCATGGCGCTCAGGCGCCGTGCACAGGCCGCGGACTCGACCCGCGCCCACGCTGCCACGGCCTCACCACCAGAGGCCCGGGTTGCGACTGACACGAATTCATCGAACACATATTCGAAAATAGTCGCAGTGCGGGACACGCGCCAGCACCGAAATCGGCATCTGTGGATGAAAACGCCACTGTGGATAACTCGGTGATCAACCGCCGAGAATGTCAGAGCCCCATGCTAGTTGGCCCGAGCGCCGGTCCCCGGCATCGAACGCGACTCAGAGCGTCCCGAACAGTTCGATCGAGTTACCGTCGGGATCGGCGATGAACATCCAGCCCATCCCGGGGACCGGTTCGAACTCGGTGGGCGGTTCCACGACCTGATAGCCCGCCGCCTCGATCTTTGCGGCCGTCTCGCGCAGGTTGGTCACCCCGATGGTGAGGTAGCGCATCCCCGCCTGAGCCTTACCGCCACCGGGCATCACCGGTTGCGCAGGGGGCGTGTTGTAGGTGACCAGCTTGATCACGCTCGCCCCCAACGCATATCGCCGTTGCCGTCCGTCGGCGAACTCAATCTCACCCTGCAACTCGAGGCCGAGGAAGTCCTCGTAGAACGCGACCATCGGGTCGAGGTCGGTCGTGACGAGTCCGATCTCTACGGTCGGTGTCAGCAGGTCAAGGTTCACGGTCACCTCTTCGGTATCGCGGGTCATGGGGGCGTGCCGTTCGGAGCCTAGCCACTGTTGTCGCCCCCGAACCCGGACACGCAGGCAATATATGGGGACCATTCAGCTGACGCTTACGACGGGAGATCGCGTGGAGACGTTCTGGCGCTACCTACGCGTACAGGCGTTCGTCTTCGTGTGCGGCATCGTCGGTCCGATCTTCCTGATCGTCTACTTCGCCACCCAGCCCGATCCGACCATCAAGTGGATGTACTGGGCGGGCCTGTTCATCACGGCGCTCGACGTGTTCATCGCGCTGGGGCTCACATCAGCGGCCAGTCGCGGCAACCCGAAACCCTCCAGGTCAGAGCCATCGGAGCAGTAGCCAATGCTGCCCGAATTTCACCACGACCGAGTTCCTCTGACAGACTGATCGCTGAGGGGAGTATTCCTTCGCCGCGGTGTCGTCATCACGTTGTCCACCTTTGGACAGCCGGTGCCGTGGGCCGCATTCTGCGGCGGCAGAGACCTCAGCCGTGTTTGACGACCGGAGGAAGCTCTTGAACGTTACCCAGATCGAATGGATCGTCACGCTTGGCGTGACGCTCGCAGTGCTGCTATTCGACATCATCTTCATCGCTCGCAGGCCTCACGAACCCACATTCCGTGAGTGCGCGATAGCGCTGACGTTCTACGTCGGTCTTGCAGTGCTGTTCGGGATATGGGTCTGGTACTTCCACGGCAGTCAGTTCGGGGTGGAGTTCTTCGCCGGCTGGCTCACCGAGTACAGCCTCTCGGTGGACAACCTGTTCATCTTCCTGATCATCATGGCGAGCTTCAACGTGCCCAGGAAGTTCCAGCAGCAGGCGCTGCTGATCGGCATCATCCTGGCGCTGATCTTCCGCGGCATCTTCATCGCGCTGGGCGCGGTCGCGATCAACCAGTTCTCCTGGATCTTCTACGCATTCGGCGCGTTCCTGGTGTACACCGCAATCAAGCTGGCCCGCGACACCGAACACGATGACGACGCCGAGAACGGTGTGGTGCGTTTCGCCCGCAAGCATCTGACTCTCACCGACAAGTGGGATGGCCTCAAGATGTGGATCAAGGAGGACGGCAAGCGTCTGATGACGCCCATGTTCCTGGTGATCGTGGCATTGGGCACCACCGATCTGCTGTTCGCGCTGGACTCGATTCCCGCCATCTACGGGCTCACCCAGGAGCCCTACATCGTGTTCACCGCGAACGTGTTCGCGTTGATGGGTCTGCGCCAGCTGTACTTCCTGCTGGGCGATCTGCTCAAGCGGCTGGTCTACCTGTCGCAGGGGCTCGCCTTCATCCTGTTCTTCATCGGCGTGAAGCTGATCCTGCACGCGTTGCACGAGAACGAGCTGCCGTTCATCAATGGCGGCGAGCATGTGCCGGTCCCCGAGATCCCGACGCTGGCCAGCCTGGGCGTCATCGTCGTGACCCTGGTGATCACCACCGTTGCCAGCCTCTACAAGACACGAGTGATCGACAAGAAGAACGGTGCCTCCAAGGTGTCCCCGGCCCCCGACGCCGAGACCTCGGCGGATACACCGGATCGGCCCGCCTAACTGACGCCGGCCAACGGCATCGACTTGCCGTTGGCCGGGGCAGGCCCCAGGATCTGGGGCAATGAATCAGAACTCGGCCGTCGAATTGTCGGCCATCGATGCGATCGACCAGGCCTCGCTCGTCGCGGCTGGTGAGTTGGGGGCGGCGGATCTGCTCGACGCGGCGATCCTGCGCGTCGAGGCGACCCGCTCCCTCAATGCCGTCATCACCGACCTGTTCGAGCGGGGTCGCGCACAGGCGACTGCGCTCGACGAGTCCGGGGTGCTTCGGCACGCGGCAGCGGGGCCGGTGGCCGGGGTGCCGTTCCTGCTCAAGGATCTCGGGGCGTCGCTCGCTGGCGCCCCCGAGGCGATGGGCTCGCGGGCGTTGCGATCCCACGTGGCAGGCGAGTCCGCGTGGATCGTGGACCGCTACCTGGACGCTGGTCTGGTGGTGTTCGGCAAGACCAACACGCCGGAGTGGGGAAACCACTGCACCACCGAACCCTCCCTGTTCGGGCCGACGGTCAACCCGTGGTCACCGGATGTCAGCCCCGGCGGGTCCAGTGGCGGTTCTGCGGCTGCGGTCGCCGCCGGTGTCGTGCCCGCGGCCTCCGGTGGTGACGGCACCGGCTCGATCCGTGTGCCTGCCTCATGCTGCGGGCTCGTCGGACTCAAGCCGCGCCGGGGCCGAACATCGTTCGCGCCGGGCGGCGGCCACGGGCTCGAGGGGCTCGTCAACGAGCATGTGCTGACGCGGACGGTGCGCGACAGTGCCGCGTTGTTGGATGTCGTGACCGGGTCTGCACCTGGCGATCCCTACACGGCACCGCTGCCGCGGTCACCGTTCCTGCAGGCGATGTCGGAAACCCCTGCGCCACAGCGGATTCTGACCACAACCGGATCGCCATTCCCGGGGTCGCCGACCCATCCGGAAGTCATCGCCGCGGTCGAGTCGGTGGCCGCGACGCTGAGCGATCTTGGGCACCACATCGCGTCCGGTGCGCCGACAATCGATCCGGACGTGGTGGCCGACGCGATTGCGGTGCTGCACACCGTCAGCAATGCCGAACTGCATGCCCTCGCCACCGGGCACCTCGGTCGCGAACCCCGCGAGGACGAGTTCGAGGCCAGCACGTGGGTGATGGTGCGCGAGGGCTTCGAGACAAGCGGTGTGGCATACGCCAGGGCGATCCACGCCGTGCATGACCAGACGCGACGCTTCGTCGCAGGCATGTCTGGGCATGACGTGCTGCTGGTGCCAACGTTGCTCACGTTGGTACCGCCATATGCGCTCCTCGATCAGCCGCGTGGAACCACCAGGGGGTTCTTCGACGTGGAGTTCGCCACGACGGGCTGGACCGCGCTCGCCAACGTCACCGGTTGGGCCGCGATCTCGCTACCGCTCGGGATGAGCGCGACGGGGCTGCCGATCGGCGTGCAGTTGATGGCGCCCGACGAGACGATCCTGCTTCAGCTCGCCCGCCAGCTCGAGCAGGCGTCGCCGTGGATCGATCGACGCCCTCCGGGATGGCTCGCCTAGTCGACGTGCGCGTTGATCTGTGCCAGCCACCCCTGCGCCACAGGCAGGTCCGTGCCGTACTCGTCGTGCCAGTTCAACCACTCGTACGGCGGCGTCTGCGGATAACCCTCGGGTGAGTCCTCCCAGTTCTCCTGGCGACCGAGCGCGGTGATGTCGAGATAGCTCCACGTGCTACCCATGGCCTCGTCACCACGGTTGTCCACGAAGTACGTCCGGAACACGTCCTCGCCATCGCGAATGAAGGCGTTGTGCCCGTGAAAGTCCTTGACCCCGAAGTCAGTGTCGAAGTCGTCGGTGAGGGTGAACCACGGCATCTGCCAACCCATTCGATCCTTCAGCGCTGCGATATCCACTTGGGGCGCCCGCGATGCGTAGACCAGCGTCGTGTCCCGCGCATTCAGATGGCCGAGGTTCCCGACATGGTCGGCGACCATGGAACAGCCCCGACAGGCGTGCTCCGGCCAGCCGAACACTCCCGGTTCGAAGAATGCCCGGTAGACGATCAACTGTCGTCGGCCATCGAACAGGTCCAGCAGGCCCACCGTGCCCCGCGGCCCGTCGAACGCGTAGGGCTTCTCCACCCGAACCCAGGGCATCCGGCGGCGTTGAGCAGCCAACGCGTCACGCGCCCTGGTCATTTCCTTCTCCCTCACCAGCAGGTCCTGGCGCGCGGCGTCCCACTCCTGCGGCGAGACGATCGCCGGCCTCACCGCTCCTCCAACCCCGACTTGAGACCGGCGAGCTTGCGCGGCCAACCCTGCGAGATCAGGCCCCGCACCATGCTGTCTGGACCGAAATCGTCGTGAATCACGGTGAGCTTCACCTGATCACCCTCCTGCTCAAGGTCGAAGGACACCCTCGAGCGTCGCTCGGCAGCGAGTTCGGCGATGGTCGCCTCCGTCAGGCTCGGTGCGATCTCGCGGATCTCGGGGACGAAGGTGTGGAAGGTGAATGCCAGCCGGCGGTAGGGGTCTGACTCGAGGATCACCTGCTCGGGATGCTCGATCCGCACTCCCCCCTCGACCCACGCGTAGGTGGAACCCTTCGTCCAGTCCGACTCGATCGCGTGGCCCATGTAGTTTCGCGAGAACACGGGGTCGGTGATCGCCCGCCAGAGTCTCTCGGGCGTGGTCTTGATGTAGGTCGTGTACACGAATTCCGGAGTGTCGCTCATCTTCTCTGTCTCCAATGCCGTCTTCAGGTCGGCCAGTGCCTTTACCCGCGGCTGGTCGTATTGATTGATCCACCGATCGGCGATGGCGTTGATCGGCTCGGCGTTGAGGTAGTGCAGCTTCTCCCGGCCCCGCCACGTCGTCGTGACCAGGTTGGCGCCTTCCAGCACCGCCAGATGCTTGCTCACCGATTGCCGGGCCATCGCCAGGCCAGTGCACAACTCCCGCAGGCTCTGACCGCCGCGGACGTTGAGGCTGTCCAGCAGACGGCGCCGGCTGGGATCTGCCAACGCCTTGAAGACCTCGTCCATCCGCGTCGTTCGCTTCCTTACATGCAGCCGGTTGGCTGCATATCTACCCTATGCAGCCGATTGGCTGCATGTCAATGGGTGGCACTCGTCGGCCGGATTTCCCAGTTGTCTGCGTGCGCCGACGCTGGGATGTCAGCGCTAGCCCGCAGCGCCGTCAATCAGATTGGCGGGAACTGGGATTCGCGCCGTCACCGTGGTTCCCGAACCCGCGGCGCTCACCACGTCGAGCCGGCCAGACACCGCCTCCACCCTGTCCCTGAGCCCAATGAGGCCACTGCCCCCGCCCGAGGTGGCACCGCCAACACCGTCGTCGGACACCTCAAGTCGCAGATCGTCGCCGTCGAAGCCGACGCGAACCGTCACCTCTCTGGCGTCGGCATGCTTGACGACGTTGGTGAGAGCCTCCGCGATCACGTAGTAGCCCGCCACCTCGATGGATTCGGGCAGCCTTCGATCCACCGCGAGATTGAGTCGGACGGGCACCGTGGACCGGCGCGCCAAGGTCTTGACGGCCGGGCCCAGCCCGCCCTTCGAAAGGATGGCGGGGTGAATGCCGCGCGAGAGGTCCTGCAGCTCGGTGTACAGGTCGGCCATGCCGTTGACCAGGTTGTCGATCTGCTTGTGCACTGTGACCTGATCGTCGGGGACCGAGGCCTCCAACGCGCGTAGTCCGAGACCGAGCGAGACGATGCGCTGCTGCGCGCCGTCGTGCAGGTCCCGTTCAATGCCCCTGCGAGCCTGATCAGCGGCAGCGACGATACGTGCCCGCGACGCCTGCAGCTCGGCTCGCGTCTCCGCGTTGTTGATGGCCATACCCACCAAATCGGCGAAATCGCCGATACGAGCCTCGGTTTCGGGCGGAAGCGCATCCGAGTGGGCGGAGCCGACGATGAGGGCGCACCTCGGCTCACCGTTGACGTTGACGGGGCAGCCCACCCCGGAACGCAGCCCAAGTCCCCTCAGCCTGGTGGCGATGGAACCCTCGACGTCGGTGTAATCATCGATCCGAGCCGATACCCCGGTTCGGAGCACCCGACCCGTGATGCTGTCGCCATCGAGTGAAAGCCGTTCTCCGACCGAGAGCTTCGGCTTTCCCGGTGCGTCGTGCGCCGCGAGGACCACACACTGGTCCCCCGGCTCGAACCTGGTCAGGGTGACCTGCTCGACACCCAGTCCCCTGGCCAGTTCGTTGACCGCAACCGGATACACAGCCGATGGATCGGCACCTCCTGCGACAAGTGTGGCCACCCGGCGCAGCGCCGCCTGCTGGCGGGCGAGGGCATCGGCTTCGCGACGACGCTCCTCGGACTCGGTCGCGCGCAGCCGAGCCTGGCCCGCCAGAACGTTCACAAGCAGCGCCAGCGGCAGGAAGATGAACAGCGCGGGCGCCAGGCTGTCGCTGCCCTCCAGGTGGAAGTACGCATAGACCGCAGCACTCGCCAGGGACGTCGCCAACGCCAGTCCGAAGTTCCACCCCGCCGAGACCACCAACACGCCGAGCAGGAACACCGCGCCGAACGCGTTCTCCGGCGCCACCCGCTTGAGTTGGAGGACCAGAATCACCTCGGCGACGATGAAACCGACCGCGACGAGGATGCCCCAGCCCAGGGGCCGCGCGGTGGGGCTCAACACGAGGGCAAGCAGCCGGCTGCGAAACGAGCGCCGGCTGTCGTCGGTTACCGGTCGCTCTGTCATCCAACGGGATGCTAGTGGGTCGGCTCCAGTGGGAGTTCCAGCTAGCCTCAATGACGCCGGATCAAACAGCTGGGAGACTCGTTCCATGTGGTTTCCGGGACGTCAAACGTGCGCTGCCTGATCGTCGATGACAGCGCCAACTTCCGCGATGCCGCGAGCAAGATGCTCGAGCGTGCGGGGATCGAGGTCGTCGGTATGGCGAGCAATGGGGCCGACGCCCTGACCCGATTCCGGCAACTGAGCCCCGATGTCACGCTGGTCGACGTCGACCTCGGCGTGGAGAGCGGATTCGACCTCGTCGTCCAGTTGTGTCAGGCCACCACGCCGTCGCCGTCTGTGATCCTCATCTCGACGCATTCCGAGCAGGATTTCCTCGACATGATCGCGGCTAGCCCGGCGATTGGCTTCCTGCCCAAGTTCGCGCTCTCTCCCGACGCCATTCGCGACCTGGTGGCCACGCGGGGGTAGCTGCCTAGAGCGAGTCGAGATACATGATCACGGCGCGCACGCGCCGATGGTCATTGCCCGTCTCCGGCAGGTCGAGTTTGGTCAGAATGCTGCGGACGTGCTTCTCGACCGTTCCCTCGGTCACCCAGATCCGACGACCGATTCCGGCGTTGGACAACCCCTCCGCCATCAGCACGAGGACCTCGCGTTCCCGGGTACTCAGTGCGGCCAGGGGGTCGTCTCTGCGCCGCGCCGACACCAGCTCGGCCACCAGCGCCGGATCCACCACGGATGCACCGTTGGCGATACGCCCGACTGTCTCGATGAAGTCGGCGACGTCGGTGACGCGCGTCTTCAGCAGGTAGCCAATCGAGTGGCCCCCGGCGAGCAGCTCCATTGCGTGCTCGACGTCGACGTGAGCCGACAGCACCAGAATGGCGATGTCCGGCCACTCCTCGCGGATCGCCCGCGCCGCGTCGAGGCCCTCGGTGCTGTGCGTCGGCGGCATCCGGATATCAACAAGGACCAGCCCGGGCTGGGTCTCTCGGACCAGATCGAGAAGTTGAGCCCCGTCACCGGCCTGACCCACCACATCGAAACCCGACCGCTGCAGAAGACTCGTCACACCCTCACGAAGCAGGACGTCGTCATCGGCGACAACCACGCGTACGGCATTCACCACGCGATTCTCTCATCGCAACCGCGGAGCTACCTGCTAGCCGGTAGGCCGAATGGAGGGAAAACCTCCATGGGCATGGCGGACAGCCCCGTCGACACCTGGCCGGCGAGAGAGAAGTGTCATCCACACCAGATCACCGAAGGCCCTTCGACCCCGCCGAGGAGCACGACATGACCCTCTCGCTCGCACGCAACACTCACTCCGCCTCCCTGCTCGACGGCGAGGTCGTCGAGGAGTCCGAACTGGGCTCCATGCGCCGCGTGACCGCCGACAATCTTCCGATCCTCAAGAACCTGTCGATCAAGCGGGTGCTCCTCAACCCCGGCGCGATGCGCACACCGCACTGGCACGCCAACGCCAATGAACTCACCTATTGCGTGTCCGGAACCGCTCTCGTGTCCGTCCTCGACGACGGCAGTCGGTTCTCCACCTTCATCATCACGGCCGGGCAGATGTTCCATGCCGCGTCCGGGTCCCTGCATCACATCGAGAACATCGGCGACGACATCGCGGAGTTCATCATCGCCTTCCGCAACGAGCGCCCCGAGGACTTCGGTCTCGGTGCCACTTTCGGCGCCTTCACCGACGCCGTGCTGGGCAACACCTATGACCTGCCCGCCGCCGACTTCGCCAAGATCCGCCGCAGCACAACCGATCGCAAACTGGCCGCCCGCATGGGCGATCCACAGATCCCGGCCGGCGCGTACTTCAACGATCCGCACAAGTTCGATATCGAGGCCCAGGCCCCGGGATTGAACTACGTCAGCGGTAACGCACGATTCGCCAGGGACCAATTCTGGCCGGTGCTCAAGGACATCTCGATGTACTCGCTGCGCGTCACCGAGGTCGGCATGCGCGAGCCGCACTGGCACCCCGTTACCGCCGAGATGGGCTACGTGCAGCACGGCGACGCCCGGATGACCGTCATGAATCCCGATGGCACGCTGGACACCTGGAATCTCACCACCGGGGACATGTACTTCATCCCGCGGGCCTACCCGCACCACATCGAGAACGTCGGCACGGACGACTGGCACTTCCTGATCTTCTTCGATCAGCCGTTCCCGGCCGATATCGGCTACCGCGCCTCGGCCAGTGCCTACTCTCGCGAGGTCCTGGCAGCTGCGTTCAACACCCACGTCGAGGACCTGCCCGACTTCCCCTTCACACCGGCCGACCCGCTGATCGTCGGACGTAGCAATCCGGTTGACGCACACGGCGTCGGCGAGCACTGAAACCACTGGCGCAGGACGGGAGAGACCGATGTCAAGCATGTGCTGGCGAAGGGAACTCGACGTGGCGTCGGGAGATATGCCGACCATCGTCGCGTCGCTGTCCGAGTTGTCCCACCGCGACCGTGTCTTGGCGCAAAGCCCGGGCACTGACGGTGAGCCGCTCAGCTACACCGCGGCTATCGAGGTTTTCGATGTCATCGAGACCGGTCGCGTCCTGGTGGTGTGGACGGCGACGTTCCCGGTGCCCGATAGGCGCTTGGCCACCGCGGAGATGCTGGGCCACGCCGTCTTTCGTGACTTCATCGGACAGCTGCGCTACGAATTGCTCGCGGACGCAACCCTCGACGTGTCGGCGTGACGGCGGTCGGCCGCCCGGTCAGCCGGGTCGAGGGCCACGACAAGGTCACCGGCACAGCGGTCTACACCGCTGACGTCGTGGTGCCGAACGTCGCACATGCCGTTCTGGTGCAGTCCACGATCCCGCGCGGTCGGGTGCTCGCGGAGTCGCTGCGTGCGGTGACCAGACTCGCCTCCGCGGCACCTGGTGTCCTGCGTGTCATCACCCCGCTGAACTGCCCGCCGCTGAAGCCGCCGCCGCGGGAGATGAGCGATGACCTGCCGCTGGAACGCCGGCCGCCGCTGGCCGACCTCACCGTGCAGCACGTCGGACAGCACATCGCCGTCGTCGTCGCGGACACGCTCGAGAACGCCACGCACGGGGCCTCACTGATCAACGTCGACTACGAGAGCCTGCCCGCGCACATGTCGGCGAGCCAGGTGCTCTCCCAACCGGTTACGCCCGACGACGGAAACGGGTGGGTCCGGCACGGCGTCTACCGACCCGACCACTTCGTCAAGCTCGCCGACGAGAGGCTTCAGGACCACCGCGGTCCCGATCGCGAACCAGCGGACGGTGTTCGGGTCTCGGCGCGGTTCTCCACCCCGGTCAACGCCCATTACCCGATCGAACTGGCCGCAACCACGGCGCACTGGGACGGCGACGTGCTCACCGTGCACGACACCACCCGGTGGATCACCGGCGAGCGGGCGGCGCTCGCCGCATACCTGGACATGCCCGAGCACAACATCAGAGTCCTGGCGCCCCTGGTGGGCGGCGCCTTCGGGTCCAAGAGCTTCCTGTGGATGCACGCGGCGCTGTGCGCCGTCGCGGCCCGCGAGGTCGGACAGCCGGTCAAACTGGTGCTCACACGCGGCCAGATGTTCACCTCGACCGGGCATCGGCCCAGGACCGAGCAGCGCCTGTCCCTGGTGGCCGAGCACGGTGGTGCCATCGTCAGCACCGAACACCACACCCTGACCGAGACCTCGACCGTCGCGCACTTCTGCGAACCCGTCGGCCTCTCGTCGCGATTCCTCTACCAGTCGCCGCGCCTGGCCGTATCGCACACCGTGGCGCGGATCAACTCCCCCACACCATGTTTCATGCGCGGGCCCGGCGAGGCCCCTGGTCTGTTCGCGCTCGAGGTCGCGATGGACGAACTGGCCTACGCGACCGGCCTGGATCCCGTCGCGCTGCGTCTGCGCAATGACCCGGAGCTGGATCAGGCGAGCGGGCGGCCGTGGTCGGGAAAGCACCTGCGCGAGTGCTACCAGCAGGGTGCCGAGCGCTTCGGCTGGCACAGCCGGCCAATGGAACCGCGCAGTCTGCGACGGAACGGTGTTCAGATCGGTTGGGGCATGGCCACTGCCACCTATCCCGGTAGACGCATGCCAGCGGCCTGCCGCGTCACAACGACCGCCGACGGGATCGTCCGGTTCGCATCGGCGACCCATGAGGTGGGCACCGGCGTTCGCACCGTGATGTGTCAGGTCGCCGCCGACGCCGCGGGCCTCCCACTGGCCGCCGTGGCCTTCGACTCGGGCGACTCGCTGTTTCCGCATGCGCCCTACAGCGGCGCGTCGCAGACCACCGCCACCGTGGGATCCGCCGTCCACGCGGCGGGTACCCAGTGGCGACTCCGGCTCGACGAGTGGTTCGGTGATCGCGCCGGCGTCGACACTCCGTCCGTCATCGAGCTGATCCGCGAGGGTGGGACGGCCCTGCTGGAGCGGCTGACCTTCACCGTCGACAGTGCCGGGCCCACCGCAGACGGCCCGGTGTCGCAGTCGTTCGGCGCCCACTTCTGCGAGGTCGAGGTCGACGAGGACATCGGCCGTGCCACCGTGACGCGCTGGGTCGCGGTGATGGACTGCGGGCGCGTGCTCAACCCCAAGCTGGCGCGTAACCAGGTGATGGGCGGCATCCTGTTCGGCCTGGGCATGGCGCTCATGGAACGCCTGCCCCACGACCCTCACACTGCACAACCCATCGGCGAGTACTACCTGCCGACGCATGCCGACGTGCCCGAGTTCGACATCGGCTTCATCGACGTTCCCGATCTCGCACTCGACCCCATCGGGGTGCGGGGCATCGGTGAGATCGGCACGTGCGGTGTACCCGCTGCGATCGCGAACGCGATACATCACGCCACCGGGCGGCGGCTGCGTGACCTTCCCATCACGGTGGAAGCCCTGATGACCCCCTTCGATACGGGAGTGTCCTGATGAGTACGGAACAGTCAACCTGCACCACAGTCGAACTCGTCGTCAATGACGTTCGGCGCCGGATCGCCATTGACGTCAGGCAGACCCTGTTGGACCTGCTTCGCGAACGACTGCACCTGACCGGCACCAAGAAGGGCTGCGATCACGGACTGTGCGGCGCCTGCACGGTCACCGTCGACGGTGAGCGGGTGCTCAGCTGCCTCACCCTGGCGATGTCAGTAACCGGGCGCGACGTCCGCACCATTGAGGCAGCAGCCGACGCTGACGACCTGTCCCCCATCCAGAGGGCTTTCATCGAACACGACGGATTCCAGTGCGGCTACTGCACTTCGGGTCAGGTGACCTCAGCGCAGGCACTGCTGCGCGAGCACGCTCGAGGTGACCTGTCCACAGCATCGTTCGAGCGCGGGCGGTGTGCAGCGTTGCGGGGCGAGGTCGCGCTGACGCATGACGAGATCAGGGAACGTATGGCGGGCAACATCTGTCGGTGCGGGGCCCAAGCCAACATCGTCGCCGCGATCGCCGATGTGGCAGGCGCGCCGTGAAGCCGTTCGCGTTCGGTCACGCCGATAGCGTCGACGATGCGATCCGCACCGCGGCCACGACCGGTGGTCGATACTACGCGGGCGGCACCAATCTGCTGGACCTGATGAAGACCGGCGTCGAGACACCCGACGTGCTGATCGACATCGGCCGGCTCGGGCTGACGGACATCACCACCACAGCTGACGGCGGTGTCCTGATCGGCGCCGGCGCCACCAACACCGCGGTCGCCAACCACGCGTTGATCCGGACCCGCTACCCGGTGTTGTCGCAGGCGATCCTGTCCGGTGCGACCACACAACTGCGCAACATGGCCACGGTCGGCGGAAACCTGATGCAGCGAACGCGCTGCCCCTACTTCATGGACCCGGGATTCCCGTCCTGCGAGAAGCGGTCACCCGGGACGGGCTGTGCGGCGCGGGACGGCTTCAACCGCGAACACGCACTGTTCGGCGCGGACGGATCCTGTGTCGCCGTGCACCCGTCGGACATGGCAGTGGCGCTGACGATCCTCGATGCCACGGTGCACGTCAGGGGCCCCGGCGGTGCGCGGGTGATTCCGGTGCAGCGGTTCTTCACCCTCCCCGGCGCAGACCCCGGCCGCGACAACACCTTGGCGCCAGCCGAACTGATCGTCGGGGTTGGGCTCCCGCCGTCGAGGTATGCCGACCACAGCTGGTACTTGAAGGTTCGTGACCGACACAGTTATGCGTTCGCCCTGGTCTCGGTCGCGGTGGGTCTCGAGGTCACTGACGGCGTGATCCGGTCGGCCGGGCTGGCCCTTGGCGGGGTGGCCGCCATGCCATGGCGTACCGGTGACGCCGAGGCCGCGCTCGTCGGCAGACCGCCAGGTCGGGAGGTCTTCCGGCGTGCGGCCCGGCTGGCACTGGCGGGCGCCCGACCGCTGCGCCAGAACGGCTTCAAAGTCGACCTCGGCAAGCATGCGGTGGTCAGGGCGTTGACGGTCGCGGCGGATTTGCCGGTCTGACCCTGCGAAGGCCTGCAGGCGCGACCAGGCGGCGTGCGAGACTTCAGCCATGGTCATGCCTATCGAACGCCCCAAGCTGGAGGGCAACGTCGCGGTCGGGGGTGATCGCCAACTCGGGTTTGCCGAGTTCGGCGACCCTCAGGGCCGCGCCGTGTTCTGGCTGCACGGCACACCGGGCGCGCGCAGGCAGATCCCCGTCGAGGCCCGTGCCTACGCCGAGCAGCGGCACATTCGGCTCATCGGTGTTGACCGGCCCGGCATCGGCTCATCGACACCTCACCAGTACCGCAACGTACTGGCCTTCGCCGAGGACCTCCGAACCATCGCCGACGTGCTCGGGATCGGCAAGATGGCGGTGATCGGACTCTCCGGCGGCGGGCCTTACACCCTGGCCTGCGCAGCGGCGATGCCCGACCGCGTCCTATTGGCCGGTGTCCTCGGGGGCGTCGCACCCACGGTCGGCCCCGAGGCTATCGGCGGCGGATTGATGGGGTTCGGTTCACGCGTGGCGCCCGCGCTTCCCATCATCGGGTTGCCGCTGCGGCTTGCGGCGGTCGGCCTGGTCCAGATGATGCGTCCCGTAGCCCCTCTGGCACTGCACGCGTATGCGCTGGTGTCCCCCGAAGGCGACCGGCGTCTGCTGGTCCGCCCGGAGTTCGGCGCGATGTTCCTCGACGATCTGCTCAACGGCAGCCGCAAGCAACTGGCCGCACCGTTCGCCGACGTCGCCGTCTTCGCCAAGGACTGGGGCTTCCGGCTCGCGGACATCAAGGTGCCGGTGCACTGGTGGCACGGCGACGCCGACCACATCGTGCCGTTCGCGCACGGTCAGCACGTCGTATCGCTACTACCCGACGCGGAGCTCTACACCCTTCCCGGTGAGAGCCACCTCGGTGGGCTCGGCGTCGCCGAGGTGATCCTTGGCGATCTGATGAATCTGTGGGACGCGCTCGACGCCGAGAAGTGACGCCGTGACATCGCAGCCGCCCTGGCCGCCGGAAGGGCCATCGCCGCAGTGGTCGCAGAGCTGGCCACCGCACCCGGTCCCGCAGCCACAACGCTCCTCGGCCGATATCGCGGTGTCCATCGTCGCGCTCGTGGTGACGGCGCTCATGGGGGCGGGCGCTGCGCTGATGGGTCTGTTCCTACTGGCGTTCCTCGACCACTGCCCACCCGCGACATGCAGCATTGACGGTGCGGTCACCGCGGTTGGGACCGCGCTCTTGATCGCGCTCGGTATCGGCGTGGCGGGCCTGGTGGCCACGGTGGTCCTATTGGTCCGCCGCAAGCGGGCGTGGCCCTTCGCGGTCGCGACGCTCGCGCTGTGTGCGCTGACCCTCGTCCTGGGCATGGTCGCCTACGTTGCCGCAGTTGGCGGCTGAACCTCACCAACGCCGGCAACTATCAGCGGATCCGTGAGTTGGCGGGGTCGTAGATCGGCTTGAGCGACACCGTGATTGGATACGTCGTCCCATTGACGTTGACCTGGTAATCGCCGGCGCGGATCCACTGCGCGTCGACCGTCGCACCGTCCGGCGAGCGGACGTAGGCCATACCGACGCAGGCACCCGCCGTCTCCCCCCATGCCGCCGAGGACACCTGCCCGGCGACGGCGCCGTCGCGCAGCACCAGTTCGCCACCCCACAACATCGCCTCCGGTGAGCCGACCGTGAAACCGACAAGCTTTCGGCGTGGGCCGTCGGACCTGGCTCTCTCCACCGCGGTTCGGCCCAGGAAGTCGATGTCGGTGTCGAGCTTGCACGCGAACAGCAGGCCCGCCTCTACGGGGTTGTCGTTGGGTGTCAGCTCCCGACCGAAGGCGCGATACCCCTTTTCCAGCCGCAGCGATTCGATGGCGTAGTAGCCACCGCGCGCCACCCCGAACTCGGCGCCTGCGGACATCAGCGACTCATACACCCCGACCGCGAACTCGGTGGGAACGTAGAGTTCCCAACCGAGTTCACCCACATAGGTGATGCGGGTGGCGCGAACGCTGGCATGACCCAGGCTGATCGACCGGCTAGTACCGAACGGGAACGACTCGTCGGCGAGGTCAGCGTCGGTGAGCGTCGACAGCAGATCGCGCGAGGCCGGTCCCATGACACCGAACACCGCCAGCGCCGAGGTGGCGTCGACCAGATGCGCGAGGGTGCCGTCGGGCAGGTTCCTGCGGATGTGGTCCTTGTCCCGCTCGGTGGTCGCCGCACTGCTGACAATGAGGTACTCGTCGTGCGCGGTGCGGGTCACGGTGACATCGGACTCGTAGGTGCCGCGCGCGTTGAGCATTCCGGCGTAGACCGTCCTGCCGACGTCGACGGCCATATCCGCTGTACACAGCCACTGCAGAGCCGCCTCGGCGTCGGGTCCAACGAGCAGGTACTTCGAGAACGACGTCTGGTCGAACACGGTGACCGCGGTCCGCGTGCTGATCTGCTCAGCGGCCGACCACGGCAACCAGTTCTGCTTGCCCCAGGAGTACTCGATGACGGGATCGTGGCCCTGCGGGGCGAAGAAGTTGGCGCGTTCCCAGCCCATCCTGCTGCCGAAGTTCGCGTTCGCGTCTACCAGTAGATGGTGGACGGGTGACCGGCGGAAGGGACGCGCAGTGGTCATCTCCCGGTTGGGCCAGGGGATTTCGTAGTGCAGGCCCAGCACCTCGGCCACCCGGTCGTGTAGCCACCGGTTGTTGCCGTTGAACGGCGCGAACCGTCGAATGTCGACGCTCGTGAGGTCACTGGTGGGAGCGCCGTTGACGATCCACTCGGCCAACGCCCGACCCGCTCCGCCCGCCGAGGCGATACCGACCGAGTTGAAACCCGCGGCCACGAAGTAGTTGGCGCACTCCGGCGCCTCACCGAGAATGAACTGATTGTCCGGGGTGAAGCTCTCCGGTCCGTTGTAGAGCTTCTTGAGTCCGGTCTCCTCCAACACCGGAATTCGCAGCAGTGCGTTGTCCATGAGGATCTGAAAGTGGTCCCAGTCCTCCTCCAGCAGCTGGAATTCGAACGGGTAAGGGATAGCGTCAGGACTCACCCACGGTTTGGCCTCCGGCTCGAACCCGCCGATGACCAGTCCCCCGACCTCCTCCTTGAAGTAGGTGTAGCCGTCGGGGTCGCGCAGGATGGGCATGTTCGGGTGCACACCCTCGATGGTCTCGGTGACGACGTAGAAGTGCTCGGCGGAGTGCAGTGGCACGTTGACCCCGGCCATGGCGCCGACCTGCTTGGCCCACTGTCCGGCGCAGTTCACCACGATCTCCGCTTCGATGTCCCCCGCGTCGGTGCGCACGCCGGTGACCCTGCCATCGGCGGTCAGCACGTCGATCACCCTGGTGTGCTCCAGGATTCGCGCCCCACGCAGTCGTGCGCCCTTGGCCAGCGCTACCGTCAGGTCGGTCGGGTTGGCCTTGCCGTCGGCGGGCAGCCAGATGGCGCCGACG
This sequence comes from Mycolicibacterium sp. 624, assembly GCF_040548615.1. Lineage (NCBI taxonomy): Bacteria > Bacillati > Actinomycetota > Actinomycetes > Mycobacteriales > Mycobacteriaceae > Mycobacterium > Mycolicibacterium sp. 624. The sequence goes on along the minus strand of NZ_JBEPRZ010000003.1, from coordinate 290,670 downwards.
AGGTCGTCGATCCGCATGACGGGATAGTGCTCGAGCGCCTCCGCGGGCGATAGCAGCTCACACTCCAGGTCGAATGCCGCGGCATTGGCTGCGGTGCGGCGCAGCTGAATCATCCTGTCCTCGGTACGCGCCACCGTCACGCCGCCGCACTGGCGGTAGCCGGCGGTCAGCCCGGTCTCGGCCTCGAGATCGCGGTACAGCTGCGTCGAGTACTGGACCAGCCGCGTGCCGCTCTCGGACGCGCGCAATTGCCCGACCAGACCCGCGGCGTGCCACGTGGTGCCCGACGACAACCGTCCCTGCTCGAGCAGCACGACGTCGGCGTGGCCGTACTTGGTCAGGTGATACGCGACGCTCGCGCCGATCACACCGCCACCGACGATCACCACTCGTGCGCGGTCGGGAAGGGCTGCCATATCGTCCTCTCAGTCCGATGCCCGCACGTCGGCGAGCAGTCGGTTGAAATCGGGCCCACGGAACTCCTGCATGGCCAGTTCGAAGCGCTCCATTGCCCAGCCCCAGAAGTCGAAGTCCAGTGCGCTGGAGCCATTCTGGATGCAACCCCACAGCGTCCAGCCGTATTGGGAGACGGTGCCCTGCAGGCGGACACGGGCCATTTCGTGACGAGTCCTGCGTCCGAAGTACTCGACCACCAGTTCCTCGAGCTGGTCGAGGGACAGCCGGCATTCGCGCCAGATGTTGCCTAATTCGAAGCACGGGTCGTTGTTGCCCGAGTACTCGTAGTCGATGACCCAGACCTGGTCACCGTCTTCGACGAAGTTGGCCGCCAACAAGTCGTTGTTACATGGGACGGTGGTGTCGTCACCGCCAAGGGCGACGCGGATGGTCTCGAACTGTTCGGCAAAGCTCAGGTAGTCATCCGGAAGTCGGAAGCCGTTGTCCTGCACGACCTTCAGGTACTGGGATTGCCGCACGAACATGTCGAAGTCGTCGCGGAACCGTGGTCCGGCGTGCAGTGCGCGGCAACCGGCGGCGACCTTGGCGATGACGCCGGGCCTGGCGAAGTCGTCATTGGTCAGCGTCGCCCCGGGAACGAACCCGATCAGCAGGATGCCGAGATCGGGCCGGTAGTCGATCACGGGCGCCCCGACGCCGGCCTGTTCGGCGGCAAGAGTGTTGGCGTACTCGTTGTCACGGTCGATACCGAGCAGGTTCGACGAGGAGTCACAGCAGCGCGCGACGAAAATCCCCGTGGGCGTGGTGATCTTGACGTTGCGATTCGTCAGGCCCCCCGACAGGTCCTCGAGCACCCGCCTCTTACCCGCGAGTGCGGGGAACTGATCCAGCACTGCGTCGAGTTCGGCATCGGTGAGCGAGAACGACACCGCATCAGTCCGGGTCGTGACGCAGTGCCCGGCGCAGCATGTGCATCGCGACGGTGGTGGACCGCTCTCTAATGTCGGATCGGTTGCCCGGCAGCAGCAGTGTGCGCGTCGTCGGCGCACCGTCGCCGAGCCGCACACTGAAGCAGACGGTGCCCACCGGCTTCTCGTCGCTTCCCCCACCGGGGCCTGCGATGCCGGTGATCGCCACGGCCGTGTCGGCTCCGAACCGCTGCAGCGCACCCGCGGCCATGGCCTCGGCGACCGGCTCGGACACCGCGCCGTGCGCCGCGATGAGATCGGGATCGACCCCGAGCAGATCAGCCTTGGCGGCGTTCGAGTACGACACCACACCGCCGGCGACGTAGTCCGAGGAGCCGGCGCGGTCGGTCAATCGGGCGGCGAGCATACCCGCGGTGCACGACTCAGCGGTCGCGATCGTGCGGCCCGCCAGCAGCGCGGCGACTTGGTCGTCGACCAATGCACCATCAGTTGAGTAGATCTCCCTGGCGTGGTGCTTCTGCAGTAGCCCCACCAGTCGCGCGTAGACGTCGTGGGCGCTGGGCTCATACCGGGTGACGATCTCGAGTTCGCCGCGACGCAGACACGTCGTGATCTCCAACCGGTCGAAGTCGGCGATCTCGGTCTCACCGATGCGCAGCGTCTCGGCGAGACCCGACTCGGGCAGCCCGAACATGCGGATGGTGTCCTGTCGATACTCCGTGCGGCCCGCGATCGCATCGGTAACCGCAGGTGTGGCAATGGCGGCGGTCCACATCGGCTGAAGTTCACGCGGCGGCCCGGGCAGTACCACCACTGTCGGCTTGCCCGGCACCACGACACCCGGTGCGGTACCGACCGGGTCGAGGATCTGCGCTCCCTCGGGCACCATCGCCTGCTTGCGGTTGGCGGCCATCACCGCATCGAAGTCGACGTCCTCGCGACGTCCCATGAGCCTGCGCAGGATGCCGGCGATCCGCTCCTCGAGTGCGCTGTCGAGGACGAGGTCGCGTCCGCAGAACCGGGCCACCGTGGCCACCGTCATATCGTCGGCGGTCGGGCCGAGCCCACCGCTGGTGACGATGAGGTCGACGCCTTCGGCCGCCAGGAATCGCAGCTGCGCCTCGATGTCGGCGGGACGGTCACCGCAGATGGTGATGTGCGCGAGTTCGACGCCAAGTTCGAGTAGCCGATCGGCGACCCACGGGCCGTTGCGATCCTGAACCCTCCCGGTCAGCACTTCGGTTCCGGTAACCACGATTCCCGCACGTGCACTCACGGGTACAGACACTACGACCATCGCCGCGCATGCGTGGCGCGTGGCGTGGACGTGTTGCGTTCAGCGTCCCGCAATGTGGCAGCGCTAGGTTCGGCGGCCGTGACGAGCGCCGTCCTGGCCATGCCAGAGGTGATGGACCCGATGTACTGGTTGGGCCACGGCGGCCCCTTCGCGGCGGCGCTGCTCCCCGGCGTGGTGATCATCGTGTTCCTCGAGACCGGCCTTTTCATCCCGTTCCTGCCCGGTGACACGCTGCTGTTCACCGCGGGTCTGCTTGCCGCGCAACCGAACGCCCCGGCGAGTGTCTGGCACCTGGGCGTCTGTGCCGCCGCGGCCGCCATCGTGGGCGGCCAGGTCGGCTACCTCATCGGCAGACGGTTGGGGCCCGCACTGTTCAAGAAGGAGGACGCGCGGTTCTTCAAGAAGCGCTACCTTGCCACGTCGCATGCGTTCTTCGACCGACACGGTCGCAAGACCATCGTGATCGGGCACTTCATCGGCGTGGTCCGGACGTTCACCCCGGTGATCGCCGGCGCGTCGGGCATGCGCTACCGCGTGTTCCTGGTCTACGACATCATCGGCGCCACGGCCTGGGGCGTCGGGCTGACACTGATCGGCTTCCATCTCGGCGGCGTCGGGTTCGTCAGCACCCACCTGGAGTTCGTCGTGTTGGCCATCGCGGTGCTGTCGGCGCTGCCCATCGCGGTGTCGGTGCTGCGGGCCCTTCTGGCGCGCCGGCCCTGCGTTCCGACCGCCCGGCCCTGCTTCGGCGACAGGTGCTGCTCGCAGTCGGTCGGTGATCCATACGCTGAGGGCTGCCGTGGCGCAGGCAGCCGAGGACACTGACGACAGCCCAGCCTGTGGCACGGAAGGTAACTGTGGCGGAGATTACTCCGAGTGCACTGCTGAGCGAATAGAACACCATGTAACTACCAATGATGCGGCCAGCCAATTCTGTTGTGTGCGGGACGATTTGGCTCTGCCGGTGACTTGCATAGCCTGGACTGCGAAGTCCAGCGCGATCACGCCGACGCCGAGCAGAATAAGGGAGCGTGTGGCCCGAATGCGGCGAACATTCATGTCCGAAAGGTCGGATACCCCTGATGTAGTTGGCGGACAGGATATCCGGATGCTTTCGCGCAGCAGGTGAGATCCGTGTCAGGCGAGAGCCTTGACGGCCTCCAGATAGTCATCGATTGCGTCGCGGTTGCGGGTCAGGAACTCGATGCGGTCGCTCATGCGGTCGCGTTCGGACTCCAGGGTGGTGAGCATCTCGGGTGTGGCGTCGGCGAAGTGGATGGTGCGAGGCTTGTCGAGACACGGGAGGATCTGCTTGATGATTCGTGTCGGCAAGCCGGAGTCGAGCAGTCCCCGGATCTGAATGACCCGGTCGACCAGGTAGTCGTCGTACTCCCGATACCCGTTTGCCATGCGGCCGGGAACGATCAGACCTTCGTCCTCGTAGTAGCGCAACGCTCGCGCAGACGTGGCCGTCAGCTTTGCGAGTTCTCCGATCCTGATGCGACGCACCTCACTTCCCGCCTAGTGGCCCACAGCTTGACCTTAACGTTAACGTCAACCTAGACGATGGCGTCATGACTCAAGTTCCGCACCCCTCGCAGCGTGCGTCCCGTCCTGACCGTCTACCGCTGGCAGGCCTGCTGGCGCTGGGCGCGGCGGGGTTCATCACGATCATGACTGAGGCGCTACCAGCAGGAATCCTGCCTGCGATGGGTGGCGACCTGGGCGTCACCGAATCTGCGGCCGGGCAGACGGTGACTGTGTACGCGATCGGTTCCGCCATCGCCGCGGTGCCGCTCACCGCAGTGACCATCGGCTGGGCGCGCCGACGGCTACTGCTGTTCGCAATAGCGGGATTCGCGATCGCTAACACGATTACCGCCGTCTCCAACAGCTACGCACTGACCCTGGCCGCACGTTTCGTCGCAGGCGTCGTCGCGGGACTGCTCTGGGCACTGTTGGCCGGGTATGCGCGCCGCATGGTTGCTCCGCATCAGCGCGGCAAGGCCATGGCGATCGCGATGGCCGGCACTCCGCTCGCGCTGTCAGTCGGTGTGCCCGCCGGTACGTTCCTCGCGGGGCTCGTCGGCTGGCGGCACACGTTCGGGATCATGACGGTGCTGACCCTGGTCCTGATCGGCTGGGTGCTCGCGGCCGTGCCGGGCTTTCCCGGCCAAACCGAGGACGCGCGGCTGCCGCTGCGCCGCACCATTGTGATCCCCGGCGTCGCCGCAGTGCTGTTCGTGACCCTCACCTTCGTCCTCGCACACAACATCCTCTACACCTACGTCGCCCCCTACCTCGCACCGCTCGGTCTCGCTGATCGCGTTGATGCGGTTCTGCTCACCTTCGGCGTCGTGTCACTGCTGAGTATCTGGTTCACCGGCATCGTCATCGACCGATACCCGCGGCAGCTGACGATTGCCAGCTGCACCCTGTTTGCCGTCGCCGCCCTCGCGCTGGGACTCCTCGCCGCCACGCCGTGGTTTGTTTTCGCCAGTGCCGCAGTGTGGGGCCTCGCATTCGGTGGCGCGGCGACGCTGCTTCAGACAGCGTCCGCGGAGGCCGCCGGGGCGGCCGGTGATGTCGCGCAGTCGCTGGTGGTCACCTGTTGGAACATCGGCATCGCCGGCGGCGGAATCATTGGCGGCCTCCTCCTCAGTGGCGTCGGGCCGGCCTCGCTGCCCTGGGCTGCGCTTGTTCTGCTGATTCCAGCTCTCGTCGTCACCGTGTCCGCGCGCCGACACGGATTCCCCGGACTCCGCGGGGGCAACGACATTGCCAGGCAGCCCCCGTCATCGACTCCTGCTACGCGGCCGGCGACGAGGTCGTTGAGACATGGCGTTGAATAACAGGTACCCGCTGTCATGATCGACACCATTTTGATGCGACTGAACGGGAGGAACAATGGCTCGGGACCGCGACGAAGCAGGCCGTGCGCGCAACGCGCGAGCCCGCGACGAACTGGGCCGACCGCTGCCGCGAGGGGTGCAAGGCGTCCCCCGTGTCCCAGACGACGCGGTCTTCACACCACCGGAAGCCCTCACCGCAGCCCAGGACTACCTCGATCGTGGACAGGCATTCCACGCGCACGAGGTCTTCGAGGCCATGTGGAAGCAGGCTGATCCCGCCGAACGCGAGCTGTGGCAGGGACTCGCCCAGCTGGCGGTGGCGATCACCCACGTCCAGCGGGGAAACCGCAAGGGCGCACTCGCATTGCTGCGACGCGCAACCGAGGCCATCGATCAGCCAGAGACACCCCATGACATCGACACCGTCGGACTGGTCGGTTATGCCGAGAAACTGATCGACGACCTGCAGGCCGACGGCGAGATCGGTGCAGATCGATTACGCCCAGGAGTTCGACGCCAGGCGCGCTAGGTGACCGGCACAAGCACCGGAGCCGAGTTGTAGCCCGCCACCCGCACCCAGTTCGCCGTCACCTGCGGGCTCGGCACGACGGCCCTCAGCTCGACCGTCTCGCCGGGAAAGACCGACACGTAGTTATCGCTGTACTCGATCGGCAGGATCTCATCACCGTCGCGGGTTGCGGTTACCTCTGCGCGTTGGAAGAACGCGACCTTGGTGGTGGGGTTGGTCAGGCGGATTGTCACGGTGTTCTGTCCCGCGCCGTTCGCGCTGCGTTGAGCGGTCACGCCGAGCCGTACGCGGGCCATGTGGTTGAGCGGAGTCATATCGGCCCAGCTCTCCTGTCGTAGCTCGAAGGCGAAGTCCTCGTTCGGGTCTCCGACATCGTCGTCACGTTGCGACTGCCAGTAGACGTTCTCGGTGATGACATTGCCCGCGTCATCGAGCAGTTGGCAGCGGACGAAGTAGACCTGCGCGTCGCGCGCCAGCCGGGGCAACGTCATGGCCGGTGCGGTGCCACCCGATGGCACTGTGAGAGGCCCGCTGGTGCGATCGTCTCGCACCTTGCCCTGCAGGTCGTAGGCGCGGACGCGGACACGCAGACCCGTTGCGGTGCTGGGCCTCTGATTCACCGCGGTGACGTTGGCGACGTCGTGGTCGCCGGTGGCGTACGAGTCGAAGACCACCGAGAGCGGTCGCAGTCCCTTCTTCGCGCCGTAGTACGCGCCGCCGGGGCGCAGGTAGTAGTCGAAGACGTTGCCGAAGAACGACGGCCAGTGGTTGTTGAGCATCCAATAGAGCGTCATCTTGTGATCCGCCCAGCCCAGGGCGGCGAAAGACTCGAACTGGGCCCGTGTCGACTCATAATGCGCGAGTTGGGCTTTGCGGGTGAACTCCTCCGCGCCGCTGGAGTAGCCGTATCGTCGGTTGATTGCCCGCTGGATGCTGCGCAGCGCGGCGTTACCCGGGTTGGACCCGGCGTGGAAGTACCAGTAGTCGTTGATGGGCCACAGCTTGTCCGGCGGGATGAACTGCTTGAGGCTCGCCAACGGCGGAATGTGCTCGTTGTCGCCCTGTTCGGCCGAGGCGCCGCGGGCCGCACGGTACCGGCCGCTGAACCAGTACGTCGGCGGCCGCCACGTGTACGGCCCGGCCATGTGGATCCCGTCCCACAGCCGTTCACCCGTTTCATCTGTGGTGTAGGACGACACACTGTCAACGACGGCGTTCTGCCAGTGCAGATCTCGCAGAATTCCGTGGTAGGCGTCCATGACCGGCGGGGGTGGGCGTCCATCGCTGGCGTTGGCCCACACGAATGCCGAGGCGTGCGATCGCAACATCGCAACCTGTGACCGCAGACTGTCCTTGGCGACCGCGAGATCCTCGGCATCCCACTGCGGCCACTTCTCCCACTGGTTGCAGCACATCCAACCCACCATCAGCGGGATGCCGAGCTCGTCGGCGGTCTGCACGAAGCGTTCGGTGGGGATCTTCGACTCGAGTCGAAGCATGTTGAGGCCGAGGTCGCGGGTGTAGCCCAGGATGGCGTCCTCGCGGTCGGGGTCGTAGTCGTAGAGAAGGTCGGGTGTGTACGTCGCACCGCGAACCAGGAAGTCGCGCCCATTGACCTGGAGATAGAAGTTGCCTCCGCGACCCAGCTCGGGGAACTGGTCCTGGGCGTCGCGGAACTGCGACACGGTGCGGACGCCGAAGCGCAGGGTCGACTCATCCACCGAGCGGTTGTACTGACGGAACTCCAGGCGCAGGTCATACAGGTTGGGCTCACCCATCGTGTACGGCCACCACAGGTCGGGGTTCGACAACGTCAGATCGTCGAACTCGTCTGGGCTGAAGCCGACTTCACGATCGTCGCCCGGCGCGAGAGACACCGGCTGTTCCACCCGGACCGTGTCCCGGCCCGGCCGGGTGATGGTGGCCCGCAGCACTCCACGCACGCGGTCGGTGGAGAAGTTCTGCAGCCGGGCGAACACGTGCAGCCGGGCCGAGTCGGTGGCAGGTAGCGGCAGTTCGGTGTTGACCGTGGCGTCCGCAATCGCCACGGGCCCAGACATCCTCAGGTAGACCGGTTTCCAGATACCAGCATTCCGATCGGCGACGAAGGAGTTACCGTTCGCCGGGTTCTTGTCGGCCCCCTGATATCCCAGATAGTTCCAGTTGATCCAGTCGAACCAGCTGTCGGCGAGTTCCACACCGTCGACGTCCTGGATGGCGCGCTCCGGTGTCACCTTGACGGCCAGCGTGTTCGGCCGCCCCGGCTCGATCCATGGCGTCACGTCGAGGTCATGCTCGACATACATGCCCACCACCTGGTCGTCGTCGGCCACGAGGTGCCCGTTGAGCCAGATCTGGGCGCGGTAGTTGATGCCTGGGAAGCTCAGCTGGTAGGTGCTGTGGCCCGCCGGCGCCTCGAATGTGGTGCGGTACCACCAGTCCTGCAGATAGAGGTCCTGCGGAACCTCCTCAAGCAGGTTCTTGCCGTAGTACAGGTTGGGGTAGGTGCCATCGTCCTGCAGGGCCGCCAGTACCGTCGCGGGCATGCTGGGCACCTGGTGCCACGCCGAGTCCTGGTAGTCCGGCCGGGACACTTCCGCACCGTCCGCAGTGACGTCGCGTGCCGAGGCGAGACTCCAGCCGTCGGCGAGTTCGATCTGCGCCGAGGCCTGCTCCGGGCCGGAGAAGCGTGGAATGTCGCCGGCGCAGACGACCAACAGCAGCAGAGAGATGACGACGCCCAGCACGACGGTGCGGCGCATCTCGGTCGCGATGGCGCGTCTCCCTCTGGTCGGGCTTGGGTGGATCGCGCGATGCGCGGGGTTTGGGCTCCCATTCTGCCCAGGGATGCGCGGCGGCGCGTCAGGTGCCTGCGATCCCGCTGATCATCCGGTCGCACACCGAGTACATCTGGCGCAGCGCCGCATCGGCGTCATCGGCGCGCGCGACGAACAGCGCCGCCTCGTCCAGCGCCCCCAGCAGCACGTGCGCGGTGGGGCGCAGCGGCTGTTCGGGGATGACCCCGTCGGAGATGGCCTGGGCCAGCATCGCCTCGATCACACCGAGGCCGTACTTCTCCCCCACCTCGCGCCACCGCTGCCAGCCGAGCACCGACGGCGCATCGATCAGGACGATGCGTTGCACACCGGGGGCCGAGCACTCCTCCAGGAACAGTCGCGCCCCCACGCGCATGGCCTCGAGTTGGTCGGTGGGACCCGCGGCGGCGATCCGCGCCGAGATTGCCGCGACGATGTCCTGTTCGACCTGCTCGTAGACCTCGGAGAACAAACCCGTTTTGTCCCCGAACTGGTGATACAGCGCCCCGCGCGTCACGCCCGCGGCATCGACGATGGCCTGCGTGGAGACCGCGGCGTAACCCTGCGTGGCGAAGAGTTCGCGGCCAGCCGCCAACAGCAGGGCCCGCGTCGCGGCGGTGCGCTGAGCCTGTGTGCGACGCGGTGCCGAGGGGGCAGTCTGCTGGCCGTTGACTTTCATACAGTGTGCACGTAACTTTCATACGAAGTGTTCGTAAGTTTGAGAGAAGGGTAGCTGAGATGTCGCAAGTGACAGTGCAGGGCGCGACAATCGAGTACCGCGTGTTGGGCCCTTCGGACTCCCCTCATCCGCCGGTGGTGTTCGTGCACGGCATCCTCGTCGACCATCGGCTGTGGACCCGGGTGGCAGAAGATTTGGCGCGCAACGGATATCGCTGCTTCCTGCCCGACCTGCCGCTCGGCTCGCACACCGTCCCGGTCGATGACGAGGTACTACGCACTCCCGCGGCGGTGGCCGAACTGGTGCACGACTTCATCGTCGCGCTGGACCTCGATGACGTCACCCTGGTTGGCAACGACACCGGTGGCGGGCTCTGCCAGTTGCTGATCGACGCTCACCCGGACCGCATCGGAAGACTGGTCCTGACCAACTGCGACGCCTTCGACAAGTTCCCGCCGTTCCCGTTCAACGTCGTCTTCGCGACGATGCGCGGGCCTCGGTCGATCAAGGCGCTCGCCGGCCCCATGCGGATTCCGGCGCTGCGCCACTCACCGCTGGGCTATGGCCTGCTGCTGGAACGCAACGACGACCTCACCGCGGCCTGGATCAGGCCGTGCGTCTCCGACCGTCGCATCGCGCAGAACCTCGCCACCCTGCTACGAGGCGTCCGCGCAACGGATCTCACCGACGTCGCCACCCGGCTGCACCGGTTCGACAAGCCCGTGAGCGTGGTCTGGGGTCAAGCGGACCGCAGCTTCACACCCGCGCTCGGCCGGCGGCTCGCGGCGCTCTTCCCGAACGTGACGATGGTCGAGGTGCCGGGCGCACGCACCTTCGTCGCGCTGGACGCGCCGACGACGGTGGTGAATGCGATCACCACCGTCGGGGCAGCGCGTTAGCGGGTTTCGCTAGAGGAGGTCCCGGTGCGGTACGTCGGTGACGAGGCCGCCGTCCATCACGAACTCGGCGCCGGTGGAGAACGACGACTCGTCACTGACCAGGAACACCACGAACGTGGCGACCTCCTCTGAGCGCCCGGGGCGGCGCAGCGGCGCGGTGACCATATCGTCGGGAAAGTGCTTGGTCATCGGCGTCCGAATGAAGCCGGGGTGGATCGAGTTCACCCGGATGTTGTCAGGTCCGAGCTCGATCGCCGCGGACTTGCTCAGGCCGCGCACGGCCCACTTGGACGCCACGTAGGGATGCACCATCGGCGCGCCACGCAGGCCCTCAATCGAGGACACGTTGATGATCGAGCCGTGGCCAGCTGCCTTGAGCTGCTCGACGACGGCCTGCATGCCAAGCATCGTGCCGGTGAGGTTGACGTCGATCACGTTCTGCCACTTGGCCATGTCGAACTTGCCGATCTTGCCCAACGCGACGATTCCGGCGTTGTTGACCAGCGCGGTCAGACCACCGAACGCGTCGACGGCAACCTTGACCGCGGCGTCCCACTGCTCGGCGTCGGTGACGTCGAGGTGGACATAGCGGGCGGCGTCACCGAGATCGTCGGCCAGCGCCTGGCCCGGCTCATCGAGGATGTCGCCAATGACGACCTTCGCTCCCTCGGCCACCAGCATTCGGGCGTGAGCCTCGCCCATACCGCGTGCGCCACCGCTGATCAGTACGACTTTTCCGTCTACCCGTCCCATGGGGCGTCAGGCTACCGTACGGAATCGAGACTAGAACCTGTTCCAATTCAGTGGCTCAGCACGCATACTGCGTTTCATCCCTAGGAGGAGGCAACGTATGGCGATCCGCGTCGCACTCATCGGCACCGGCAATTGTGGCAGCCTCGCGTTACGGCAATTGGTGACCGATTCCCGCTTCGAGCTGACGGGCGTCTGGGTGTCGTCTGAGGCGAAGGTGGGCAAGGACGCGGGCGATCTCGCGGGCCTCGAGATCTCCACCGGCGTACGCGCCGTCAACGACCTCGACGCCATCGTGGCGGCCAAACCCGACTGCGTCGTGTACTGCGCCATGGGCGATGTCCGCCTGCCCGCGGCCATGGCCGACATCAGGTGTTTTCTCGAGGCGGGTATCGACGTCGTCGGCTCGGCTCCCGGCGTCCTCCAGTACCCGTGGCAGGTCATCCCGGACAAGTACATCGAACGCGTCGAGGCGTCTGCACGACAAGGCGATTCGAGTGTGTTCATCACCGGCGTCGACCCCGGCTTCATGACCGACCTGGTGCCCTTTGCGCTGGCCGGCACGTGCCAGAGCATCCAGCAGATCCGCACCATGGAGATCGCCGACTACGCCACCTACGACGGTGCGACGGTGATGTTCGACGTCATGGGCTTCGGCAATCAGATCGGTGACTTCCCGATGCTGTTCCAGCCTGGTGTGCTCAGCATCGCCTGGGGCACGGCCATCCGGGCGCTCGCGGCGGGCCTCGGCGTCGAGGTCGACGAGATTCGGGACTCCGTGGAACAGGAACCCGCGCCCGAGGACCTCGACGTCGCCGTGGGGCGGATCGCCAAGGGAACGGTCGCGGCGCTGCGCTTTCAGATCGAGGGGCTGGTCAAGGGTGAGCCGGTGATCGTGGTGGAGCACGTGACCCGCCTGCGCGGTGACCTCCGCCCCGACTGGGCCCAGCCGGCGCAGGAGGGTGGCTCCTACCGCGTCGAGATCGTCGGCGAACCGTCGTACGTGGTGGACGTCTGCCCAACCAGTCGCAACGGCGACCACAACTACGCGGCGATCCTTGCTGCTGCGGGACGGATCGTGAACGCGATTCCGGACGTCATCGCCGCCGCACCCGGTATCCGCACCACCCTGGATCTGCCGCTGGTCACCGGCAGGGGTGTCTACTCGGGCGCCTAGCTGGCGGCGCGGAGACCCACGTCGCTCCACTCCATGTGGACGCGGGTGCCCTCGTCGGTGGTATCGATCGACGCGTGGTCCGATAGCGCCGCGATCAGCGGAAGGCCCCGCCCGCGACTGAGACTTCGAGGTGATTGCGTACTGCGCCACGCGCCGTGGTCGGACACGGTGACGACCAGCTTGAACTTCGCCGGGTCGTAGCGCGCCTGGATGTCCATGGTGCCCGCGCCGTCCGTGCCCACGTACGCGAATTCGGCACTGTTGGCGAGCGCCTCATAGACGGCCAGGACGAGATCGTTGAACCGCGCGGCATCGAGATCGAAGAAGTGTCCCAGCCAGGAGGCGAACGCACGTCGCGTCTGAGTGGCCGCGCGTGCGTCCGCGATGACGCCGATCCGCTCGAAGCGCTCAGCGTCTGCGACGTCGGTGATGGGCATTGAATAGATCATGGCAGCGGTTGCCTACCCGATTGGCGTGCGCTGTAAGCGTGTCGCGCAGCTGGATTTATGACTGCAGTGCGGCGAGTGCCTCATCGAGCGTGGCGTACAGCGGCACGATATCCGCGATTCCCACCAGTTTGAGGGGTCGGCTGGTGGCCGGACCCTCGGCGACGACACAGAAGTTGGTGGTCGAACCGACCTCGTCATGAGTCGCGACGATCACACCCATACCTGCTGAGGCCAGGAACTCGACCGCGGTCAGGTCTACGACCAGTGCCGTCGGCTTCGTCGCCACGGCCGCACGGATCGCCGCCTCGAGTTGCGGGGCGGTCAGCATGTCGACCACACCTGCGGGGGCGACCACGGCCACCTCACCAACACGCCGCTCGCTGACCTCACACGTCGATGCCGACGAGGAGGTCGCTTCCGCGGCCGCTGCTTCGCGTTGTTCGTCCAATGCCCAACTTTCCTTTTCGGCCGCACCGCTGGCTGCGATATCGGCACCACTTTCATGCTCGCGAGGCTTCAGGCTGAACCTGGCAAGAACAAAAACTGCCGGTCTCGAACCTAGCCGATGGAGGCGCCAAAGCGTTGATCGGCCGCCAAACGACACTCATCGGCCACGGTTCGGCCACGGTCGCGGCGGCGAACGTCGGGCCTCGATGCTCCAATGGAGGAGATGACCCCGCAAGAACACCTGTCGCAGATCGCGGCGAGCCCATCAGATGCCGCGGTCGGAGCGTTCTTCGACCTCGACGGTACGTTGGTGCCCGGATTCACCGCGACCGTGCACGCCGGGCACCGCATCCGCAGACGTCAGGCCGGAATCGGCGAGATGCTCGGGGTGATCGAGGCGGCCCTGCGGTACCGGCTCGGACGCATGGAGTTCGAGCGGCTCATCGTTCGTGCAGCGGGATATCTGCGCGGAGAGTCGGCCGACGAGCTCGCGGAAACCGGCGAGTACCTGTTCCGGAGTCACATCGAGGACCGAGTCTTCGATGTGATGCGGGACATCGTTGCCGCCCACCAGGAGCGCGGCCACACGGTGGCGCTCAGTTCGTCCGCGCTCACCATGCATGTCGAGCCCGTCGCCCGCCACCTGGGCATCGAGCACGTCATCTGCAACCAGTTCGCCGTCGACGACCGGGGCCTGCTGACCGGCGGGATCGTGGCGCCCATCGTGTGGGGCGCACGCAAGGCCTCGGCTGTGCGTCACTTCTGCGCGGACAACGACGTGACCCTGCAGCGGAGCTACTTCTACGCCGACGGCGATGAGGACATTGCGCTGATGCGCGAGGTGGGTCTGCCCCGGCCGGTCAACCCCCGGTCCGGGCTGGCCGCCGAGGCGGGCAGGCTCGGTTGGCCGGTACTGAACCTCACCGGGCGGGGCGGTCGGCGGCTGTTTGGGCGTCGATGATCGCGCGCACGGTGCGCCGGCACCTGCCGCACTCCGAACCGGCGCCGCACGCATCGGCTATGTCCTTGGACGTCCGTGCGCCTGCGCACACGGCGTCGGCGACGGCTTGGTTGGTGATGCCCGCGCACAGGCACACATACATCAGGACCCGCCCGTTGAGTCCCGCTCGGCGATCTGCAGTACCCGCCGCAACCTGCCGACGAACACCGGTGGGTAAGCCCCGATGCCGGCCTTGCCCAACCACTCCGAGGACAGGTCGGTGTCGCGCAGCCAGTGTCGGGCATGGCTCTCATCGTCGATCCGGAACACCATCATGGCTTCATGAGGGTTGTCAAAGGCGCTGAACACCAAGAGATTTCGCACTCCGGCCGCCCGCAGGTCATCGAGCGTGGCGTGAATGTGCGCGATCAGCGCGGTGATGTCCTCGATGGGCGTGACAACCGAAACCATGGTCTCCGGCGCGGAGGGGTTGGTCTCGCCGACCAGGTCGACGCTGTCGACCACCTCACCCGCGAACAGCGCCGGAATGTCCTCGACTCCGACGGCGTCGAACCAGTCGAAGAACACCCGTGACCGCAGGAGTTCGAGCACGGTGTCACGCGTGTGGATGGCCATGATCACCATCACCCGCTCCGGGTCGCTGGTCGACGTGTACACCAGCACGTGGTGTGCGCCCAGTTCGGCGAGCATGTCCTGCCGTCGCTCGAGAAGCGGCGCCACCCGGTCAGGGTCGGGGATGCGGTAGTCCGAGGAGACAACGAGCGAGTGGTTGAGCCAATGCATCACGGCCTGCATTCCTTCGGCGACACGATCATCTGGCTAGCGACGATCGCAAAAACGGTAGTGGGCTTACCTGCCGGTGTCGAGTGTCGACACTCACCGGCGGGACGGCGTCATCTGTTCCCGAGTCGCACGTGGTCTACTAAACTAGAACACGTTTCACTTTTCCCGTCGCTGACGCCCCACCTAGGAGCTGGCATGCATACTTCCCTCTGCGATCAACTCGGCATCGAGTTTCCGATTTTCGCCTTCACGCACTGCCGTGACGTCGTGGTAGCCGTCAGCAAGGCCGGCGGCTTCGGCGTGCTCGGCGCGGTCGGCTTCACCCCCGAGCAGCTCGAGATCGAGCTGAACTGGATCGATGAGCACATCGGTGACCACAACTACGGCGTCGATATCGTCGTCCCCAACAAGTACGAGGGCATGGACTCGAACCTGTCCGCCGACGAGTTGGGCAAGATGCTCGCGGACATGGTGCCCCAGGAGCACCTCGACTTCGCCAAGAAGATCCTCCTCGATCACGGTGTGCCGCTCACCGCGGAGGACAACGAGAGCACGTTGCGCCTGCTCGGCTGGACCGAGGCGACGGCCACCCCGCAGGTCGAGATCGCCCTCAAGCACCCCAAGATGACGCTGATCGCCAACGCACTCGGCACTCCCCCCGTCGACATGATCGAGCACATCCACGCTGAGGGCCGCAAGGTCGCCGCGCTGTGCGGGTCGCCGAGCCAGGCGCGCAAGCACGCCGACGCGGGCGTCGACATCATCATCGCCCAAGGTGGCGAGGCCGGCGGGCACGCAGGCGAGGTCGGCTCCATCGTGCTGTGGCCCCAGGTGGTCAAGGAGGTCGCCCCCATTCCGGTGCTCGCCGCGGGTGGTATCGGCAGCGGACAGCAGATTGCCGCGGCTTTGGCACTCGGCGCCCAGGGCGCGTGGACGGGTTCGCAGTGGCTCATGGTGGAGGAGGCCGAGAACACCCAGGCGCAGCAGGCCGCGTACATCAAGGCCGGCAGTCGCGACACCGTGCGCAGCCGCTCGTTCACCGGCAAGCCGGCCCGCATGCTGCGCAATGACTGGACCGACGCCTGGGAGAACCCGGACAACCCGAAGCCGCTCGGCATGCCGCTTCAGTTCATGGTCTCCGGGCTCGCCGTCTCCGCGACGCACAAGTACCCCGACGAGACGGTCGACGTCGCGTTCAACCCGGTTGGCCAGGTCGTCGGTCAATTCCATAAGGTCGAGAAGACCTCCGCCGTGATCGAGCGATGGGTACAGGAGTACCTCGAGGCGACGACCACACTGAACGACCTCAACGAGGCAGCCAGCACCTAGCCCGCTCCCCCGCAGTCGAGACCCACGAAATGGCTGCGTGAACCTCGGTTCACGCAGCCATTTCGTCGCTTTGGGGCGCCATTCGACCGTCGATTATGTAAGGTGACATACATAGTCGACCGGTGAAGGGATTCTCGACGTGGTCACGCCCCGCGAACGGATGGTCATCTCGACAGCGCTGCTGATCCGCGAACGCGGCGCTCACTCGACGGCGATCGCCAATGTTCTCGAACACAGCGGCGCGCCCCGCGGGTCGGCCTACCACTACTTCCCCGGTGGCCGAACGCAGCTGCTGTGCGAGGCCGTCGACTACGCCGCAGACTTCACGTCAAACCGAATCGCGAGTGCCGCAAGTAGTCTCGAGGCGATCGACCACATCGTTGACGGGTTCCGGACGCAGCTGGTGGAGTCCGACTACCGGGCCGGCTGCCCCGTCGTCGCCGTCGCGGTGGAAGCAGACAACCCCGAGGTCATCGAGCGCGCCGCAGCCGCGTTCACCCGGTGGACGGGCCTGATCGCCGACCGGCTGACACACGACGGTGTCGCGACGGACCGCGCCGACGAGCTCGCGATGCTGTTCATGTCATCGATCGAGGGCGCAATCGTCGTCGCCCGCTCCACTCGTGACGTCAAACCCCTCGAGATCGTCCATCGGCACCTGCGCGCCACAGTGGCGGCAGAGTTCAAGGAGTCCCGACCATGACCACTGACTGGCAGCCGACCGCCTGCATCCTGTGTGAGTGCAACTGCGGAATCATCGTTCAGATTGAGGACCGCTCCATCGCCAAGATTCGCGGCGACAAGGACCATCCCGCGTCGCAGGGTTACACCTGCAACAAGGCGTTGCGGATCGACCACTACCAGAACAACCGCAACCGTCTGACGTCGCCGCTGCGTCGTCGCGATGACGGCACATATGAGGAGATCGACTGGGACACAGCGATCGCCGAGATCGCCGCGGGGTTCAGTAGAATCCGCGATGAGCACGGCGGCGACAAGATCTTCTATTACGGCGGCGGCGGTCAGGGTAACCACCTCGGCGGTGCTTACAGCGGCGCGTTCCTCAAGGCGATCGGATCCCGCTACCGCTCGAATGCGTTGGCCCAGGAGAAGACTGGCGAGTTCCTCGTGGACTCTCACCTCTACGGTGGGCACACGCGGGGTGAGTTCGAGCATGCCGAGGTGTCGGTCTTCGTCGGCAAGAACCCCTGGATGTCGCAGAGCTTCCCCCGCGCGAGGGTGGTGCTCAACGAGATCGCGAAGGACCCGCGCCGGTCCATGATTGTCATCGACCCGGTCATCACCGACACGGCGAAGCTGGCGGACTTCCACCTGCGTGTGCGGCCCGGCACCGACGCGTGGTGTCTTGCCGCCCTCGCCGCGGTGCTGGTGACCGAGAACCTGTGCGATGAGGCGTTCCTGGACGCGCACGTGACGGGCGCGGATGCCGTGCGCGCCGTGCTGCGTGAGGTGTCCATCGCGGACTACGCGCGGGAGTGCGGTGTCGAGGAGGAGTTGATTCGGGCCGCCGCCCGCCGGATCGCCGCCGCCGCCAGCGTGTCGGTGTTCGAGGATCTGGGCATCCAGCAGGCGCCCAACAGCACGGTGTGCTCCTACCTCAACAAGATGCTGTGGATCCTCACCGGGAACTTCGCCAAACGCGGTGGACAGCACCTCCACTCGTCGTTCGCGCCGCTGTTCAGCAGCGGAGGTGTCGGACGAACACCCGTCACGGGGGCGCCCATCATCGCGGGACTGGTCCCGAGCAATGTTGTGCCGCAGGAGATCCTCACGGACCACCCGGACCGTTTCCGCGCGATGATCGTCGAGAGCAGCAATCCGGCCCATTCGGTGGCAGATTCGGCGGCCGTGCGTGAAGCGCTGCAATCGCTGGAGCTATTGGTGGTCATCGATGTCGCGATGACCGAGACGGCGCGCCTCGCCGACTACGTCCTTCCCGCGGCGAGCCAGTTCGAGAAGCCCGAGGCGACATTCTTCAATCTCGAGTTCCCGCACAACACCTTCCACCTCCGGCACCCCGTGCTTGACCCGTTACCGGGAACCCTCGCCGAGCCGGAGATCTGGGCCCGGCTGGTCCGTGCCCTCGGCGTCGTCAGCGACGAGGAGCTCCGACCGCTGCGCGCCGCTGCCGAGCGCGGTCTGGAGGCGTACACCGAGGCCTTCCTCGTCGCGGTCAGCGGCAACCCGGCACTGGGTCGGGTGCTTCCGTTCGTGCTCTACGAGACGCTGGGGCCGAGCCTTCCCGACGGGCTTGCGGGAGCGGCGGCGCTGTGGGGACTAGCCCAGAAGGCGGCGATGACGTACCCCGCCGCGGTGCAGCGCGCCGGGCATGCCGACGGTAACGCGCTGTTCGAGGCCATTCTGAAGAGTCGTTCCGGCGTGATGTTCACCGAGCACGAGTATGAGGACGACTTCGCGTTGATCACGCACGCCGATCGCCGTATCGCGCTCGAGATGCCCGATATGTTGGCCGAGGTCGCGGCGCTTCGTACCGCGGCGTCGGTCCTGACCACGGGCGAGTTCCCGATGGTCCTCTCGGCCGGCGAGCGCCGCGCCTACACCGCCAACGACATCCTGCGGGACCCGTCCTGGCGCAAGCGCGACACCGACGGGGCGCTACGGATCAGCAGCACCGACGCTGCCATGTTGGGCCTGGTCGACGGCGGTCGGGCGCGAGTCACCACCGCTGGGGGTTCAGCGGTGGCCACCGTTGAGGTGACCGACGTGATGTTGCCGGGCCACGTGTCGCTGCCCAACGGCTACGGCTTGGACCACGTTGACGCAGAGGGGCACTCACACACGCCGGGTGTCGCGCCGAACGCTCTGACGTCAACGGGTTGGCGTGACGCGTACGCCGGGACACCATGGCACAAGCACGTGCCAGCCAGGATCGAAGCCGCCACCGCGCGCTGACCGACGTCAGGGCACCATCGCGCGGGTTGTGTCAGAACCGTCGCGTGAACACAATGGAGTTCTGCGGTTCCGCACAGCGGAGGGGGTGCCCGATGGTGTTCATCGTGTTCGGTATCGCCGTCATCGCGCTGCTGGCGCTGGTTGTAGCCATCGTGTTCGGAAGCATTGTCTCGGGGTGGATCGCCATCTGGGTCAGCGCAGTTGGCCTCGTGCTGCTTCTCGTCGACGGACTGCGTCACTACGAGAGAGAGGATGCCCAACAGGATGTGGAGATCGCACCGTCGCCCCGGTTGGACGTCACTCCGCCGGACAATGAGGCCCCCAGCACTGCACCGGAACCCACGGATGACGTAGTGCAGTTGCATCCGGACATCTGGCCGCCCGAACATGCCATGCACGAGGCACCGGGCGACGACAGTCGGCTCGAGCCGCGACGCGCGCGCGAGGGAGAATCGCTGCATCCCGACATCTGGCCGTGACGCCTTGCACAGATGCCTACAACACGCCGACCGATGACGTTATCCATCGCAGCGGATCGGTACAGCGAAAGGGCGTGATACCCCGAGAACTCACCCGGTCACCCGCGTGCGGCTGCCCCAGCGCCGAGACGACAAAGTAGCGGTACGTCAATTGCATCGCAGCGGAATGGCTTTCGATCGCGGTGACGATCGACCTCGCATGCAGTCGGAGTAGCAGGCTGCGCACCTCCTCGTGCAACAGCTCTCCGTCGTTGTCGTCGTAGTGGGTGGCCGCCGAGTTCTCTCGCAGGTACGCGGCGCCGGCATTCGACATGATCTGGCTCCACTCCGATCCCTCCACCTCGCCGAGCGCTCGCAATGCGTCGAACTTCGAGAGGACGACCGCGAGCCTCGGCCGGCCCGCACCGATGGCGAGCAGTACGTTGCTCAGCAGCGCCCGGGGGTCTCCTGCGCTGTAGGACTGGGCGGGCAGCAGATCCTGCAGCTGATCGCGAATGTCCTTGACCCGTATCGGATCTAACATGAAGAACACGGCGTCGGCGTTGGCGAAGTACCGGAACTGCGGTGACTGCATGTCACCGGACTCCAGGTCCTCACCGGCGATGTCACGGATGACCAGAAATCGTCGTACCCCATCTCGGATACCAAAGCTGAATATCAATGGAAGGCGCTGGTTGGGTGCCTGGATCTGGAACGTCGGCGTCGGCGGAACCATGCCGCGCAGGTCGTAGAGCGGCTGCTCGTAGTTCAACGCATACGCGTCGGCACTGACCCGGGTGGCGGGCTCCATCGAGACACCGAGGCCTTCGCACAGCATCTGCATCTGCCTGATCAACACCGCCAGGTAGGTGCTCTTGCCGGTGGACGGGGTTCCGGCCATGGCGATGCAGATGGCATGGCCTTGTCGCCAACCGTCGGGCAGTACGAAGTGGCATACCGGACAAATCTCCACCACTGGTGCCGCCAATGCCGCGGCGGCATCGGAGACCGACAGCAGCGGGCCGCGGAAGCCCGGGGGTCTGGTCACGCTGTAGATCGGTCCGGACTCAGAGTCGGCGCCGGCGAATGCGGAGGCCACTGGATCGATGTACCGTTGCCCGCCGGCGAGCGGCGACACCGACCACGCGTACTGGTCGTCGTGCAAATCGGAGAAGCACCGCGGGCACTTGTTCATCGCAACGCACGCACCAGTGACGATGTGATCCTATCCAGCTCGGACGAGTTCGCGAGCAGCTCGATGTCACTCTGCAGCCCGGGGGGCGGGGGTGACATGCGTACGCAGCGTTTGTCGAGTAGTGGGCTCTCGGTGAGTGCCATAACGACGCACCGCTGCACTGTGATTCGGGTCGGAAAGTCGGTGCACGCAACAATGCGGCCGCTGGTGTGTGGCAGGAGCGACCAGCGCGCGCCTGCGCTCCATCGCGGTGTGGCATGGCTGACCGCCGCGGCTAGCTGGGCGGCCGTGCCACACATCACCGGGACGGGTTCGGCACCGACGAATATCGCCGATACGTCGTTGATCCCGACGGCGGCGGCGACACCGACGATGACATCGACGGCAGCAGCGGCCCCGCCGCCTGCGAACGTGGCCAGCATCGAGGCCGACGTGTCCAGCGCCACCAGCACAGGGCCGCGAGCCGCGCGGCGCTTGCCGTCAAGGACTCTCCGCGCCGACGTGCGTGCCGCTGACCCCAACGGACTCATCGGGGTGTCCACGCCCGCTGCGGCCGAGACCAGGACCCCAGCACCGTGCGGGATGAGCCTGGCCAGCTCCACGGCCGAATCGCCGGTCACATCAACAGGATCGAATAGCACCTGCACCGGGTCGAGGTCGGTGGCGGTGTCGTGTCCGATGGCGAGGCTGACTTGGGTTCCCGGCGCGAAGAGGCTTGCCCCTGCGGCGGGGACGACGGTGACCGATACCGGTCCGCTCACCCGCGGCAACACAGCCAGGTGCGAATTGGGTTGCATCGTCACCTGGTCGTCGCTCGCGCGTATCACCAGCGAGGCGCCCCGAACAGAGCCGCTGACCGACACTGTCAGCGCCTGGTCCGGAATCTCCACGGAGCGGTTGCGGGGGCCCAACACATAGATCGGCATCAGATCGGCGATCCTGTCAGTCGCAACGTCGACACCGGCGGATCGAGCAACGCCAGCCGGCGCAGCCGCTTCGGGTCGCCGAGATTGGCGAATAGCCGGATCCATCCCGTGCGGTAACGGACATCACCCACCCACAGTTCGCCGCAGCCGTACGCGGTTATCGACGAGTATCGGATCTCCTTCGATGGCGGTGAGACGTACTCTCCCCGCTCGTTCACCGGGGCAACATCGACTGGCTGACCATCGTTGACGCTCAGTGGAATCCGGTCAGGATTGTGCACGAGCACGAACGGCGGTGAACCCCTGACGTCCACTTCGGCCCGCACCGCCAGGGCAGCGGTCATCGGCCAACCTGCCGAGTCCCGTCCGATCTGCACCGAATACCACAGCCGTAGCAGTCCGTCGTAGATGATGCTGGTGACATCTCCGAGGACACGCCGACCCGCCGAGAAGGCGACAGCGGCGAGGTGCAGCGAGCAGCCGCCCGGAGGCAACTCACCGGTGAACTGCATGCCGCCGTATCGCTCGTAGTCCTCCAGCGTGATCTCGTAGGAGCGACCGCTCAGCCCGGTGCGAGGATCGTGCGCCTTTCCTGCCAGATGGACGATGACGGCCGCCGCGCCATCCGGCCATCCGAATGTCAGCACCTGCTTGTTGCAGTACTCGATGAGCGCGACATCGCGGATCGGCGCGGTTCGCACAATCGACGCCGTCTTGCCGAGTCTGGCCCGCCCGCCCACCAACGTCACCGGGGTGAAGTAGGCGCGGCTCCAGTCGTGCGGCCACGGCACGCCGGTTATCACCGCCCGCGGGCGAGCGTGCGCATCCACCTCCTGTGAGACCGGGTGCGTCAGCCGGTGTTCGGGATGCAGGCCAGCCTGCTCCATCGCCCTCTCGGGCATCTCGTCTGCTTCCGCGCCCGCTCGGGGGCCGACTGCGGTGCGGAATATCGCGACCCGTCCTCCGGGTGGTGGCGTCCACGCCAGGTCGACTGTTACCGGGTCGCTGGCACGCACGGTCAGCGAGAGGTCGGCAACAGGGATGAGCAGAGTCGTGACGGCGACCTCTGCCTCGGTGGCCTCCGAGAGGCGGCCGACTCCGTCGACGATCACCTCGCAACGGGCCCGATATATGTACCGGCGCCCGCCTTCGGCTTCGGCGTCGACGAATCCCCCGAGGTTCTCCTCACCCGCCAGAATGCGATAGTGCGGTCCACCCAGGGCGGACTCGTCGAACGGGATTCGTTCGACGTGCACCGTCCGTACGCCGGGAAAGACAGTCCACTGCCCGATCACGCGACCGAAGTCATCCCGCACCGCCATCCCGCACACGCCAGCCACCACCAGTCCAGTCGCGTGCATACGTGGTTGTGCAGCAAGGGCCTCCTCGCGCGTGGTGCCCGCGTTGACCCATACCTGGTAGTGACGCACGGCGGCGGCTGCCTCGCGTTCGTCCACGGTCTCCGCTGAGATGGTGGCGGCCACCATGTGTGCCCGATCCGGGGAGTACGGCGCCTCCTCCTCGCTGCTGACCACGCGATACACGACGAACGGCGCCTCGTACGTTGGCCACGAGAGTTCGAGAGTTCCGTCGCCGCCGCGCCGCAGCGCGATCGGCGCTGGGGCGCCACCCTGGCCGATGGGCGTGTAGTGGGCGAATTCCTCTGGAGCAAACGATATTTCGCCTGAGCGCACCGGAGCACCGTCGCCGGGAACCTCGGCGAGCACTAGCGCCATCGCGTCGGCGTGCTCGCCCACCGGGTCGGGCAGCATCATCCGGATCTGTTCGGCGTCGGTGCGGCCGGACCGCAGCACCATCCTCACATGTGCCTCTTTGAAGGCCTGCGCCGACACCGCGCCCGACGCGATCAGCTGTTGGCGCCATGCCAGCAGCCCCGCCAAGCGGGGATCGTTGTCATCGCTTTCGATCGCGTTTGGCTCGGACATCGTTAGAAGACCAGATCACCAGAGCCGGGCGGCGATTCATTGTCAACAGACGACATCGTCTGCGGCGGAGCGAACACGGCGAAGTCGTAGGACGGCAAACCCTCACTGGCCTGGATCACCGCAGCGCGGTACCCGAGTCCGCGCCGTAACACCATCCCCTCATCGATCGCCACCGCGGAACTGCTGGCAGTTTGTGCAGCGTGAGTGAACAGCGACGCGTCGAACGGAGCCCCCCGTCCTGTATGGCGTTCGATCATCCCGTCGCCGAACTCGGCGGCCGACACCCGCGCGCCGTCGGCTTGCACGACCGTGTCGACCAACCCCTCTCCGATGCCAACGGCAGGGTCATCGAAGAGCTGCTGCACTCGACGCCAAAGGACTTCGGCCCCACTGGGCGCCACCTGTCCCTTGGCGAGCGCACGCGACCAGTGATCCAGCGCCGAACCGCTGCCCGCCCCGGGCATGGCAAGCACATCGGCCTGCCCGGTCCGCACGTCAGCGGCCACGGCGGCGAGCAGCTGCTCCCACGGGCGCGTCAGCCAGCCAAGCCGGTACAGCCGCTGTTGGATTCGGTGCGTCGTATCGCCGTGATCGTCGCCGTGCGCCGCCACCGCCACCTGCGTCGAGCGGGGCAGGCCCTGGATCAGCATCGTGCGCGCGCCGGTGGCAGGGACGACCGCGCCGAAGGGGGCACGCAAGAACGCACCGGAAGCCCTGCACCACGAAAGCAGCTGCCCATATGCCATCGACAGTCGACTCAGGTCGTCCAGCGCCGAACGCACATTGGTCTGCATCGCCTCGAGCTGGCTGAGCGCAGACTTGCGCGAGTTCATCTCGGCAAACATGTCGCGCTGGGCCACCACGAACATCGCCAACGCCACCAACACGTATGTCGCCATCAGCGCACCGCCACACGTCAACGTGAACGACCAGCTCAACCAGCCGACTGCGGCGGCAATCGCCATCACCCCCAACGCAACGAACAGCGCCCAGCCGAAGGTCTTGAGAGCCAAGGCAATTGCTTGCTGCCGACGCCGGAGCCGCTCGTCGATCGACTGGGTGATGGACGCGGCGCGGATCTGCTCCACCAGCGTGGTCACCTCTGCGCGAGCCCGGCCCATGAAGTCGGCGAGTATCGCTGCCGTCTGCCATGCGTAGCTCTTGGAGACGACCTCCTGCCAGCGCTCCAACTCCGCAGCGGCGTGGCGGGCCTCGACTCCCGCGGCCTGGTCGGCGTAGGCACGTTCCAGCCGGTCCCGCAGGTCCGTCGCGGCCAGTACGTCGACAGGTTCCACCGAGTCCATTCCGATCACCGCTGCTAGCGACGCAGGGATCGCCGAGAACCTCTCCGAGGCGCCGGGCACCACATCCGCGCTTCTGCGAACCACCCCTACCCCGGCACCGACGCTCACCGGTTCGAGCCCGGCATCGCGGCGACCGCCATCAGCCAAAGTGAGTGCGCCGTTGATGAAGTCGGTCCAGAGCGAACTCAGATCGCGTCGGGCCCGGTGGCCGTCCTCTACCCCACCAAGCAGCTCGGTGCTCATCGCCTCAGCGCTGCTGCCGAGCTGCTCCCAGCCGGCGACTTGAGTGTCGGCGACAACCGCGAACGCCGAGCCGGTGCGCCCGAACATCGTGCTCTGCACGGTCGCGGCGACCGCGGAAGACACCGATCCGAGCATCGACGACATCCAAGCCGACGGCGCGCGGCGCAGTGCCATACCGAGAAAGCGCAAGAACATCTTCAGCGCCTCCCAGATGGAAATCGTCTGTGGAGCTGGGCTTTCCAACGGGATCCGAGGTCCGCGCAGGACGTCGCGGCGTTTGGTCCACAGCGCTCGCGCCATCTTCCGCGCGGCGAGCTCCGCGTCGTCGATGTAGACCACCGGTACAGGCCCCCCGTTGGGCAACGGCAGCTGGCCGGCCCCGCCGAAAAGCTGTGCGCGCAGCTGGTCCTCCACTTCGGCCGAGTCGAGCTCGCGGTAGAAGCCGCGCACCGCGCGCACGGTCTGGCCGGGCACGATCTCGACGGTGTCGAACGGAGTGGCCTCGATGCCGGTCCACATCCCGGCGGTCCCGCAGATCACCGGGGCGACATGGCGGGCCAGCTCAAAGGGATCGTCAAGCGGGTCGATGATCACCGATCCCAATTCAGGCGACGGGGCGTCCTCCGGCACGATCAGCAGGTTGTGCCACCCCTCCAGCACCAGCGGTTGATCCTCATAAGCCGACCCGGCGTCGGCCGAGCCGGTCAGCAACAGCCGCAGCAGGGTGACCTCCGCGCCCACCGAGGCGCTCCGCACCACCCGCTCCACCGCCTGCTCGGCCGCGAGTGGCACTCGGTCCATCGCATGCGCCTGCACTGGCACCAGCACCGCGAGCCGGACCCGGCCGTAGCGCTTCCCGGTCAGCAGCCGCTGCAGCGAGACCACCTCAGAAGTCCCGTCCCGCACCAGTGTTGTCGGGACCGAGCTGCGGCCCACCTCGTTTGCATCGATCCACGCGAACGCGGTCAGCATTCCGGCCGCGCTGTAGTCGGCGAGCACGGCGAGAATCTCCTCGGTGGAGGCTCGAGGTGCGAGCAGGACAATCAGCGCCGGGAGACGGGCCGAAGCAGTCATCGCTAGAACATCACCCCTCGGGACAGCACGACCTGATCGTCGGCAGTCGGCTCATCGTCGTCGTCGCCGAGAGTCAAGATCCGTTGCAGCGTCTTGATCAGGCTCTCGGTCGCCCAGAACACGTCGGGCGCCATATCGCGGAAGATCGGCGTGTTTGTCGCCTTTGCACGGCCAGAGATCGTCGTGAACGAACCGTTGGGGTCGGCGCCGGGAGTACCGGCAGGCAGGTATTGGGCGGCGGTGTCGCGAACCCGACCCAACCAGGTTGTGGCGGCGCTGATGCGTTCGGCGGGTGTCGATGCGGCCGCGACCGGTGTCACCCGGGAGATCAGGCCGGGCCCTGACGAACCCGTCACGACGAAGTCTCGGAGCAGGTGTACCGCCGACAACTGCAGAATTCCGCTGGCCGGAGCCTGCGAGTTTGCGTCGAAAAGCTCCCGCAGCACCTGGTAGGGCCGCAGCGAGGACATCAACGGCGGTTCGTGCGACTGAGCTATCGCCAACAGGATCGACTCGAGCACCGCAGGTAGCCAGTCATAGCTGGCCTTGTACTCCGAAGGCGGGGTCAACAACGGATTGGGGAAGCTCAGCCACCGGCCCGCATCACCGTCGTAGATGCGCACTGGTTCCGTATATGGAGGCGCGGGAATCTGGATGCGTCCGATGATCTGTCCCACGAACCAGCCCCCGGTCATGGTGCGGCGTTCGGCGTCGGTCATCGGCAGCGACGCAGGCAGCGGGCGGGACCGCCGGAAGCGCCAGAACCCCGCCCGGCCAGGGCTAGCCATCGATGCCCACTCCTGTGCGGCGGGTACGAGTACCGAGTCGAAGGCCAATGGCGAGTAGTTCGGGTACGAGCCGAAGATGTCGACGCGGGTTACACCGTCCTCGTCCGACAGCGACCGGGCGAAGTTCTCCTTCGTGGCGCTGTCGATTCGCGGATTGGATGCCAGCGCGTCCTCCAGTGCCGCTGCGACGGGCTGGCCCGCGAACGGGATGTCGGAGAACTTGTAGCGGTACTCGACCTGCTGGCCGGGATGCACCCGTTGCATGGCCTGGTCGTTCACGCTGGCCAGCGGGCGCGCGAGCGACAACGCCTCCGCGAACTTGCCCGCGATGTCGTGTCTGCGGGCAGACAGTTCGGACTCCGATGCGCCCATGCCCTGCACGAAATCTCGTAGCGACACCTTGCAGAACTCGTAGAAGGACTCACCCGGTCGGTCGACGTACTGCCGCGCCCGGGCCAGAAGCTCCGCGGGGCGGGTGTGCACATCGAACTGCGCCATCGACGGCACGCGTGTCCGGCCGGTCTCGGGGTCGGTGCCCAATGCCCGGGTCGTCCACGTGGAGGTGCGCTCCAGCAGCCCCTCGGGGGCGGACACCCCGCCGGTGGTGTCCCACTGGCCGGCGATGACACCGGTGGTGGCTCTGTCCACCGAGGTTGCGAACGGTATCAGCCCTTGCGAACCAACCACCGCCTTGACGAGATCCGATTCATAACGGGCCTTGAACGCAGACGAATTGATCAGCAGTACCTCATTGTTCGCCTCGGCGAAACGGCCAGGTACCAATTCGTCCGAGTCGGCAGGCCACGCCGCGTACTGGTCGGTCGCCAGCCTTGCCAAGCCGATGTCCGTTGGCGGCTCAACACTTGCCTGCTCGAGCGTCACCAACGCCTCGCCGAGCGCATGACGCAGGGGAATCAGCAGTTCGGTGCCCATCACGCGCATCACATCGGCGATGCGCGCGGATGCCGAGGCATAGAGCTGGCGGCGCACGCCGGCGTGGAAGCCCTCGAGTGCCGTCGCCAACACCTGATCGGTGTTGGACAGCACGCCCCTCAGCCCGCCAAGAGCCGTCTCGACGTGTGCGGGCAGGGCGGCGATCTCGGCAGGACCCATCGTCCCGAGCTGGGTTAGGACACCGGTCAACACGTCGTCGATGTGGTGGCGTACCCGGTCGACCAGCGCCCGCGTGTACGGCAGACCCAGCGTCGAGACGGCCTCGATCACCGTCTGCTCGAGCCGTCTTGCGAAGTCGCGGTGCCAGCCGAACGCCATGTCGTAGGCGGCCTCGGTGCACGCGGTCGTCAGCGCGTCGCGGCGGTTCGCGATCGCC
The DNA here is from genome assembly GCF_040548615.1 of Mycolicibacterium sp. 624. Lineage (NCBI taxonomy): Bacteria > Bacillati > Actinomycetota > Actinomycetes > Mycobacteriales > Mycobacteriaceae > Mycobacterium > Mycolicibacterium sp. 624. Next base: position 262,158 of record NZ_JBEPRZ010000003.1, on the reverse strand, counting down.
TGGCGGAACATCGGCACCCACTGCTCGGCGCTCATCCCCTCGGGATGTGGCAGGTAGCCGCGCAACTGACGGTCCACCAGCCCACTCACCGTCGAGCCGACCACCTCTGGCGAGAACGCGGTGTTGGCGACCCAGGTGCCGAGCATGGTGACCCGGCTGTCCTCGTCGCCCACCGCGGACGGCAGACCCAGGCCGGTGCAGATTGCGTCCCACTGGCTGGACAACAACGACTCGAGTTGCTCGTTACCCGAGGCGGGGTTGCCTGGCTGCAAGTGGCCGCGCAGCAGCTTGTCCGCGCTGCTGCGAGCCAGCCGCTGTGCCGCGTACTCGGCGTAGCGGTCACGGCCCATCGACAGCGAGGAGAACCCATAGGTGCCCCACGGCAGCGGGTCCCACACCGATATACCCCAACCCAACAGATCCTTGTCACCGGCCGGGGATGCGGTGTTGCCCAGGTCGTACGAGACGAACTGATCGCTGGCGCTGCCGCTCATCATCAGCCCGGCCAGGCCACGGCCGAGCCCGCGATAGACCGCGAACTGCGAGCCGTCGCCGAACTGGGTCCGGTCGGCCCCGACGTAGCGGCCCACCGGAAACACCCTGGCGAACGGGATCGGCTCACCGTCACCGTGCTGGTGTCCGAGCGCACGCAGGATTCGCACATCGTGGTCCCGCGCCGCCCCGGACTGAGAGGCGACGATCTCACCGAGCATCGCGAGAGCGTTGGCCCGCACCCCGATTCGCGCACTCGGTGGCAGCGACTCGAAGATGTCCGGGGTGACCATGAAGACGCCCATCAGCTTCACGTCGACGCCCGACACCATGGTCAGCAGCCGGCACACATCGAGTGCCATCGACGCACCTGCACCGCCGGCCATCGAAGACACCACCAACACGAGTGGTGGCTGGTTCGGGTCGAACCGCCCCATTCCGGGGACATCCAGCGACGCCATCTGTGACATGGTCTCCACGCGGAAGAGCTCATCGGTGGCCGACTGCAGCTTGCTGCGGATCTCACCGGCCTTGCTGAGCGTGATCATTCGCCCGATCGCCCGGTACTGGCCGGCACCCGCCGAGATCGGATTGGTCACCTGATCCGGCTGGCGCGGCGCCCACGTCGCGATGGCGTCCAGTGCGGTTCCTGCGGCGAGCCGCGCCGAAAGCGCGCCGTCGAGAATCGAGTAGCTGCTCCCCCGCGGGCCACACCCGACGTACGTGCCACCCTGCATGGCCACGTTCGCCAACCCGTCCGGGCCGGGATCTGCCGCGCTGGGCACATCGATGTGAACGAATTGCCAACCGGCAATCAGCTTGTCGACGCCTGCGGTGTGCAGTTCGGAGCGCAGCTGGTCCATCATGTAGGACAGCGTCGCGCCACCCGAACCACCACAACCCACTACCAAGAATCGTCGCATCAGGGTCCTCCATCAAACGGGTCGAACGGATCGGGATCGGACCGCCACCGCGGGATGGCTGGGGACATCGCGGTCACATCGGCACCGAACGGATCGGCTTGCGTTGCCGCTGCGGCCGTTTCACCGAACGGTGATGAGTGCGACGTTGGGTCGTGCGGTGGAGCCACACCGGCTTCGACCGCACGCAGCCGCAGTGCAGCCAAGAGCTCGGGAAGCCTGCGGGCCACATCGTCGTAGATACGCTGACGGGCAGCGTTGTCGGAGCGCCCGCCGACCAGTAGCAGCACCTCCGCCTCACCGGCAGGCCCGTCGGGGTCGTGCAGGATCACCCAGTTGTTGTGCACCGCCAGTGGCAACACGGCGTGCAGGCCGCTGCGGTCTGTGCCGGGAAGCGCGGATCCAGTGCTGATGCGGCCGTCGGCCTCTACGCGAACATGTCCACTGCCGAACGGGCTTCTGCCGGTCGTCGCGATCAACGTCGTGCCGAGCACGCTCAGCCTGCGGGTGGCGCGCGCCAGGCCTGGCACGGGGTGCACCAGGTCGGTATCGGCCATTGCGAACGGTGCGCCGTCACGCTGGACAACGTCGTCGTTCACCACCACCGGAATGCGCTCAGCCAGCAGAGGTTTCGGCGGTATTCTGCTCACCCGCCACTTGGCGGCGTATAGCAGGGCGAGTGGTATACCCGGTCCGAGCAGTATGGCAGCGATCAGCACCACCAGAAAGTTCGTGGTGCTCAAGGGATGGGTCAGGGAGGCGAAGAACGGCACGTCAATCACCTGTGGGCCGTCCGGGTCGGCAAGCGCGGCGACGTGTACCCCAATACTGCCGTCGAGTCCGCCGTGGCCGTCATGGTCGGTACGCAGTGTGACCGGCAGGTTCACGGTCTGACCCACCTGCACCTTCAAGCAGTTGTCGGGACTGCTGGCGTCGGAGCTGAAGTGCGGGGCACCGATGCCGTCGGGTGTCGCTCTGACTTTGGCTACTTCAGAAGGCGAGATCCACGCGCAGCCCGGCCCGGTGATCGGTAACAACGCCGTCGCCCCTTTGACCCCCTCCATGGTGCCGAAGTCGATACGGCTACCGGGGCTGGGCAGATTCGCCTTGGGCAGGATCTGGATCGGGACCTCGACATTCTGCGGCGACAACATCGTGCCTGGCGCGATCTGTTCACCATTGCGACCGGTGGCCGGCGCGGTGGTGACGACGAGCGACATCCGCAACTCGGCACGGCCGGGTTTGACGTCGGTCAAGTTGGCGTCGACCGGTTTGGCGATATCGGACTTCGGCGCGGACTCGACAAGCGGTATGGGTGCTCCACCGTCGGGTACCAGCGCCACCGACATCCTCGCCGTGCCCGCCAGATCGGTCGGAGCCAGTGCGTGACCCTGACCATCGGCAAGACCGAACGTCAATCGCTTGACGACCTGCCCGCTGCGCCAGTCGATTTGACCCGCGTTGGCCAGCGCGGGGTAGATGTCGGTGGTGATGTGGATGTTGACCTTGGATACCGCGTCCGGGTGCTGTCCTGTGGTGTCGACGTAGACGACGGCCCATCTGCCCGCCCACTCTGGCCCGCTGTTGCGAATCGAGATGGTCTGCGCGGAGTCGGACTGCCACTCGTATTGCACCGGCGTCCCGCCTATCTGGACATCGGTCGTGCCAGGCTTCTTGGGCAGCTCCAACGTCTTACCGGACGGAGAGATCAGGTAGGGCTCGATGCCGGGCACGCCACCTGAGCCAAGGATGTTCACAGACTTGATGGAGCGGTCGAGCACGAAGTCGTGGCGCGCTTCTGGACACACCCGCAGGTGGCACACGGGCCCCTGCCGCGTGATCCCGGGATCGGGGTTCAGTGCGTCGAACGCGAACAACATGTCGTCGAGGTTGGACACCGGATAGAAGTCACCCGGCACCGGGGTGGTGATGCTGCCGCAGTCCGTCCCAAGGACACCCTTTCCGGTGGCTATCGCCGACATCGTGTCGAAATCCCCTGGAGCACTATTGCCACTGAGGCCGACCGCCAACATCACGATGCCGCGGGAGCGGATCTGATCTGCCACCCCTCCGGCCCTGCAGATCCCCTCGGTGGCTCTGCGCACCATCTCGCCGATACCGCCCGCGCTGTCCAGACTGACGTCGGGTGCATACGGCTTAACCACCGGCCGCGCCGTGAAATCGATCTTCCCGTCGGAGAACCAAGCGATGGCCTGGCATCGGTCGGCATTGCCGGGGCCGCTCTCCCGGGATGCCAACGTCTGGCGCGCACCATCGAGGGCGAGCCAGTAATCAGTGTCGATACCGGTGTTACGCGTTGCCTCTGGGGCCAGCTTGTCAGCAATGGAACCGGTCGTCGCAGCGCTCAGCTTCGTCCAACTCTCATGCAGCACATAGCTGTCTGCAAAACCGGCCACCGCGACGTCGAGGTCGGCGCCGACCTGGTCGGCGTATGCGCCCAGCGTCTGGATGAGATAGTTCGCCGCCGACACTCGCGCCGCCTTGGCGTCGGTCGACTGCAGGCTGCTCGACTCGTCGAAGAGCAGCAGAAGATCACCGCGCTTCTGCGCTGCCAGGCACCCTCCGTATCGGTTCGCGCCACCCGCGTCGGCATGTGCGAGAGGGACAGGCGAACCCAGCAGGACGAGCCCCCCGGCAAGGAAGGCCGCCGACAACCAGCGCAACAGCCGCCCGGCTCGGTGTCGGCTGTTGCGCATCGTGTTCATCCGCCCTACCGCCTACCTGCCCACAGCGCGAGATACCATGCGCTGATTGCAATTCCAGCCATGCACACCGTCACCGCCGTCCAGTACGCGGCACCGGTCCAGCTCGGCGCCGAATAGACGGCGTTGGTGCGGCGTCGGGTGTCGACAAGGGTGTAGATGGCAAGCAGTCCGATCGCCAACGGACCGGCCAGAAGCCAGCCGACACCCGCGGCCGCAAGCGCATCGCCCCATACACCGGCGATCACCGCACCCGCTGTCGCGAGTGCGATGGCGAGACCGAATAGGGCCAGCGGCGGCCGGGCCACGGTGAGGCTGTTGGTCGATTCGGTAGCCCACGGTGTGGTCGGGCGGAACACGTCGTGGGGCTTTGCCTGTCGGGGCGGTGCATCGCTGAACGGATCGAACCCAGTGTCGAGGTTTGTGCGTTGCCGCGGTGCCTCTACTCCGGCGGTCCCTCCCGGCGGCCTGGCGTCGGACGCAAGCGCTGCGGCTGTTGTTGGCGTTGAACCGAAGTCGCTGAAATCAAACGGATCTAGCATGTCAGTACTCGTTGAGGCACAGTGCGAATGAGTGATCGGGCGGGGCTGCGATGTAGGTGGATTGGCAGTCGAAGTCGTTGGCAACGCGGGCGACGACGGTGTACACCCCTTGGCGGTGTTTGCACGGTACCGCGAACAGATCTAGCGCATCGGCGCCGATGTCACGCTTCTGAATTTCCGCGCAGGTGCCGACGGTCACCTGCGTCAGGTCGAGCTTGACCCTGGGGCTGACCGGCGGTGGCGCCACTGAAGTCACCACCACCGGAGGCGGGGCCCGCAGCGGCGGATCGGCTCCGACGGTGCCAGGGCCCGGCGCCGGTTCGGATCTTCCGGATGGATCGGTGATGGCCCACAGGATCAATCCGGCCAGCAGTGCCGCAGTCAACACATATCCGATGACCACGCCCCAGATCGCTGCCGTGCGTCCCCTCTCACCTGACCGGCGTATCTGCATCAGGGCCCGATGACCGAGAATCACGCCAACTGGCGGCGCCACGACGGCGAAGACAGGTGACAGTGTTGCGAGTGTGTTGTGGGGTGGTTCCGTTGGCGGATAAGGGTTTCCGCCGGTCGGGCCGAACGGCCACGGCTGCGGCTGCGGCAGATACGTGTGGGGAGCCGGTCCATTGGGCGGACTGGGCGGATCGGCCGGCACCTGTCGGAACGGATCACCGGCGACGGTCATCGTAGGCGCCTCTGCAACGCGTGGTCACCGTACATCGGCATCAACCTTTGAACTTCGTGATGCAGGCGACGATCGTGTTTCCCGGGTTGGCCAAGTACTCATCACTGCAGGGGTTGGTCGACGATGAGACTACGTCGACAAGGAACACGCCATCCCGAACCTGGCAGTTCACTGGGTAAATCTTGATCAATTGGGTATCAGCGTTATTCGGATCAGGTTTGGTCTGCTGAATCTCGACGCAGTCGCCCGCGTGTAACTCATTGACACTCACCGTTCTGCGGACAGGCGGTGCCCGAGTGACGACTGTTGTTTCGACCTTCGGGATGGGTGCCGCCTGTGTGGGCGGTGTCATGCCGGTGGGTTGGGCCGCCGTCGATGACGAGCCGGATTGAGCGGTGATCGCCCACAGCAGCAGCGCGATGACTGCGAACAGGATGAACGCGTACGACAGCGACAAGCCAACCAGCGCACGGTCGCGGGCCTGTCGTGTCCCCCGTTTGCTCTGGGAAAGCGCCACGTGGCCCAGTACCGCACCTACGGGTGCGAACACGAACGCAAAGACAATCGATAACGTCGCCAGCGTTTTGGCGTCGACATCCGGTGGCCTTGGTGTGTACGTAGATCCCGGCCCTCGAGCGGGCTGCGAACCGTTGAAGGTGGGGCCGCCGAACGGATCCAGTGGCCCTGCGCGGGTTCTGTTTGATGCCATCGGCGTGTCCTTCGCCAGACGTAAGCGAAATACCGAACGGTCCGTGAGGACCGCGCCGCAAACCCGGGGGCCAACACCTAGACGTCGGTGAGCAGACTGTGTCCCCCGGCGCCCCTCCCGTCAAGGATCGACATGTCAGCCCCTAATGACATGTCATCCTCTTATAAACGGCGAGGTCAAATGTAGTGTAACACTGGGCTGCACTTCTGCGCGGCGCAAACTTTCGGGGCCACCCGAGTGCATCACTGGTATCGCATGTCGTTGGTAGGCGCACTCATTGCGATTAGCCGCGAGGGCAGCAAGCCCGAAGGCGGATACCTTCAATGCCCTGGTGACATCCGCCAACTCGCCGGTCGGAGACCAGCTTCCCACCGCACCGGTGAGCGCTCGAGAACACGCGTCGCCGAAGTCGGACACCCATGGGGAGTTGTGTTGATTCACTTACGATCTGGCGCGAGAACTCACGCGGCGACGTTGTTCTCGCTGCCGTGGGTCACAACCGGGTGACGGCCCATCGGCTCACGCGAGCGAGCTCGCGCCGAGACCCGGGCCCAGCAGGAGTCCGGTCTAGTCGAGGCCCGGCGAGAAGGTAAGCGGAGCACGGGCTTCCACGTCGTCCTGATCGTCGACGGGGGTCAGGCCAGGTCTCTGGTCGGGACCATGTTGACGCAGAGGGGCACTCAACACACCCCAGGCGTCGCGCTGAAAGCCCTGACGTCAGTGGGTTGGCGTGACGCCTACGCGGGGGCTCCGTGGCACAGGCACGTGCCAGCCAGAATCGAAGCCGTCACCGAGGCGGTCCTCACGCACTGATCACCGTCAGGGGGCCGGCGCAGGAGATAGCGGTGCCGGAGCCGGTGGCGGCAGCGGTGCACCGGGCGGGGCCAGCGGGGCCTGAGGGTCAATCGGGGCCAGCGGGGCCGTCGGGTTCGCCGCGTTCGCCGGGCTGAGGGGAACGTTCGGGCCTGCCGCCTGCTCCGGGTACGGCGTGTTCATACCGCGCTGCGCCAGGCCCATGATCAGGGCCTCCTTACCGCTGATCTCCTGGCTCTGCACGGCATGCCAGAGGTCCTTCAGGTAGCTCACATTGGGACGCTCGTTACCCTGCGCGGACGGATCCATCGTCGAGCCCGGCGGCAGAGCATCAGGACTGGCCAGGTGTGGGACGCCCTCGGGCTTCGGGATCTCCGCCGCAGCCGGGCTGTCGCCCGCCGCCGTCGATAGAGGCGCCGCCTCCGCCGGCAGTGGTGCCTGTGCTGCGGGTGGGGCCTCGCCTGCCGGCGCCGGCGGCGGTGGCATCGGCGGAATCGGATCGGCGCTCGCCACACCGGAGCCAGCGAGCGCCATCAGCGCGCACGCTGCTCCGCCGACGGCTGCGGTCAAAAAACTCGGCATGTTGACGCCCATCACGGTGGCCTCCCGGGAGTTGCGGCTGGGACAGATGTTACCGACGGTAGTTGACGCGTTCTTCCGTTTTCACCGGCCAATCGTTACAGCTGTCCACCGGACGCGCATCTCAATCGTCGCCGCGGGGTGAGAAGAACACGTTTCACTTGCGAGTTTTCCGAACCCTCCTCGGTACCTGTCATCTGTGGTGTAGCAATGAGTTACGCCACTAGATCACGTCGTGTGAGGAGCCTTTTACAATGGCCACCCCGAACTTGCCACCCGGTTTCGACTTCACTGATCCCGACATCTACGCCGAGCGACTGCCGGTCGAGGAACTTGCCGAGATGCGCAAGGTGGCACCGATCTGGTGGAACGAGCAGCCCGACGGTGTCGGCGGGTTCGGTGACGGCGGATTCTGGGTGGTGACCAAGCACAAGGACGTCAAGGAGGTGTCGCGCCGAAGCGACGTCTTCTCCAGCCTGGAGAAGACGGCCCTTCCGCGGTACCAGGACGGCACCGTGCAGCAGCAGATCGACACCGGCAAGTTCGTCCTGCTCAACATGGACGCGCCGCACCACACCCATCTGCGCAAGATCATCTCGCGGGCGTTCACCCCACGCGCGATCGAGCGGCTGCGCGACGACCTACGGGAGCGCGCCAAGAGCATCGTCGAGACGGCGGCGGCGCAGGGTTACGGCGACTTCGTCGAGCAGGTCTCCTGCGAACTTCCGCTGCAGGCCATCGCCAGCCTGATGGGGGTGCCGCAGGAGGACCGGATGAAGCTCTTCCACTGGTCGAACCAGATGGTCGGTGACATGGATCCCGAGTTCGCCAACAACGACGCGATCTCCGCGTCGGTCGAACTCATCACCTACGGTATGCAGCTTGCGGCCGAACGCGCCGACGCCCCTGGCGAGGATCTCGTCACGAAACTCGTGCAAGCCGACGTCGACGGGCACAAACTCTCCGACGACGAACTGGGCTTCTTCGTCATCCTGCTGGCGGTCGCGGGCAACGAGACCACCCGCAACTCGATCACCCAGGGAATGATGGCCTTCACCGACTTCCCCGACCAGTGGGAGCTCTTCAAGCGTGAGCGACCCGCCACGGCGGCCGATGAGATCGTTCGGTGGGCAACCCCGGTGACGTCGTTTCAACGCACGGCGCTCGAGGACACCGAGCTGGATGGTGTGCCGATCAAGAAGGGCCAGCGGGTCGTGATGTTCTACCGCTCGGCCAACTTCGACGAAGACGTCTTCGACGACCCGTACACCTTCGACATCACGCGCGACCCGAACCCGCATGTCGGTTTCGGCGGCACGGGCGCCCACTACTGCATCGGTGCGAATCTGGCCCGGATGACCATCGACCTGATGTTCAACGCCATCGCCGACGAGATGCCCGACCTGACCCCGCTGGCCAAGCCCGAGCGGCTCCGGTCGGGCTGGCTCAACGGGATCAAGCACTGGCAGGTCGACTACACCGGCGGCCAGGGTTCTAAAGACCCCGTGGCGCAACAGGCTTCGCCGCAACGGGCTTGACACCACCGGGGTAGTCGAATATCGAACGCCAGTAGTCCTCCGGGATATCGGCGCCCGTTCGCAGCACCATGGCCAGCCCGGTCGCCATCGCCAGGCCCAACAGCCCAAGCCACAGTCCGGCGAGCGCGATCGCGACCCACAGCACCGTCGTCACGGCCGGCCACGGTGAAACAATGGCCAGCACAGGCGCGAAGAAGAACCCCAGGCCGACATACCACGACGATCCCGCGCGGTCGGACTTCAGCACGAACCGCAACCAGCGCGGAATCTGCGGGACGGTGTGTTGCCGGTGGGACTCCATCATCTGCTCCTGCCGTTGATGCGGACATGTCCAGCGTGCGGCGACCAGGTAAGGGTGGCAATTACCGCGGAGGTAATGGATGCCGACGGACTCCTGCGCAACACTGAGGCATGGCCACCGCCTCCCCCGTCCAGTTCGGCACCCTCGTCCGTCAGTGGCGGCAGCGTCGGCGGCTCAGCCAGCTCGATCTCGCCCTGCAGGCCGACGTGTCGTCGCGACACGTGAGCTTCATCGAGACCGGGAGATCGGCGCCCAGCCGCGCCATGGTGCTGAGGCTGGCTGAGGCCCTGGACGTCCCCCATCGCGAACAGAATCACCTGCTGCTGGCGGCCGGCCTCGCCCCGGAGTTCACCGAACGCTCGCTGGACGACCCCGATATGGCCGCCGTACGCGAAGGCGTCGACCGGGTACTGCGGGCCTACGACCCGTATCCGTGCCTCGCGGTGGACCGCGGTTGGCGCATCGTTGCGGCGAATGCTGGGGTGTCGATGCTGATGAGTGGCGTTGCCGGGCACCTGCTGGAAGCGCCCAACGCGCTCCGCATCTCGTTGCACCCCGATGGACTGGCACCCCACATCCGAAATCTCGGGCAGTGGCGCCATCACGTCATCGGCAGGCTGCGCCGCGAGGTGGCGGCCAGTGGTTCCGAGGAGCTGCGTGGCCTGCTCACCGAGATCGAGGCCTACCCGGGCGGCTCGGAGGAGACCCGCGATCTGGGTGGCGTCGTCGTGCCGTTGGTGATCGAGCGCCCCGACGGTGCGGTGCTGACGTTCATGAGCACGGTCACGACGTTCGGCACCGCTCTGGATCTGACCGCCGCCGAACTCAGCATCGAGGCGTTCCTACCCGCCGACGAGCAGACCGCCGCGGCACTGCGATAGGCGCGCAACGGTTTTAGTCTGCTGGGGCGCAAATGTTGTCGCTCAGCCCGACGCGCCGCATTCTCGAGCCATGACCGCCACCGCCGACGCACCCGCCGCCAACGCCACCTCACCATCGCCCGGTCGGGTGTCGCGGTTGCGCGTGCCCGATCTCGACGAGCTGACCACCCCCGGTGTGCGCGGCTTCTTCTCCCGCCAGCAGCGCGATGAGGGGTTGACCTCCAACTGGTTTCGCGCGCTGTCACTCAACGAGGCTGACCTCGAGCGGCTCAACGGCTACCTGCTCCCCCTGCTCGGAACCGATGGTCGCGGCGGGCTGTCCGCGCGCGAACGCGAGGTGATCGCGACGGTGGTGTCGGGCGAGAACCGGTGCGCCTACTGCCACACCAACCACGCCAACAAACTCGGCAAGCTGGCCGGTGACTGGTCGTTTGGCCAGCGCGTCGCGATCGATCACCACCAGGTCGCCGAACTCACCGATCGTGAGCGAGCACTCGGCGATCTGGCCGTGGCGGTCAACAACCATCCGCAGTCGATCCGCGACGCCGACCTGGACCATCTGCGCGATCTCGGTCTCGACGATCACCAGATCCTGGAGGGCATCTCGATCGCCGCATTCATCGGTGCGACCAACCGCATCGGGGTGGCGTTGGCGGTACCGCCGAACCCCGAGTACACCGGCATCCCCTCCTAGCCGCTGGGACTCGCTACTGGTAAGACCACTTGACCTCTGACCGGGTGAGTGGCAGCCTGTCGACATGGCGCTGCAACCCGTCAACCGCCGATCGGTACCCGAGGACGTCTTCGAGCAGATCGTCAGCGAGGTCCTCAGCGGCGATATGCAACCCGGTGAGGCACTCCCCAGTGAACGCCGGCTCGCCGAGGTGCTCGGGGTCTCGCGGCCGGCGATCCGGGAGGCACTCAAGCGACTCACCGCCGCAGGCCTCGTCGAGATTCGACAGGGCGACGCCACCACGGTCCGCGACTTTCGGCGCCACGCAGGTCTGGACCTGCTCCCCCGGCTGCTGGTGCGCGCCGGCGAGGTAGACGTCGCGGTGGTTCGCAGCATCCTGGAGACCCGCCTGCACAACGGACCGAAGGTCGCCGAACTCGCGGCGCGCCGCCGAACGCCCGAACTGCCCGACATCCTGGACGCGACGATCGCCGCGCTGGGCGCCGAACAGGATCCGATCGCGCGGCAGCGTCACGCCCTGGCCTTCTGGGATCACATCGTCGACGGTGCGGACTCGATCGCCTTCCGGTTGATGTACAACACCCTGCGAGCCACCTACGAGCCCGCACTTCCCGCGCTCGCGGCGTTGATGGCCGAGGAGGTCGGACGCCCGGAGAACTACCGCCTGGTGGCCGACGCGATCCGCGCGGGCGATCCCGACACCGCCGAGCGTGCCGCGCGCGCCCTGCTCGAGCCGGCCACCCTGGCCATGCTCGGCGCGATCACCACATTGGAGGACGGCCAATGACGAACGGACGGCGAGGCTTCACGCTGGCGGACGCGTTCGCCGAGTTCTGGCGTCACCCCTCGCCGTGGATGATCGGCGCCACCTGGCTCGCCGCGGTCGCCGCGCGGGCTGCCGTCGGCGACTGGCAGCCCACCGACGCGCTGGTCCCCCTGGCGATGCTCGCGGTGTTCCCGTTCTTCGAATGGATGGTGCACGTGTTCGTACTGCATTGGCGGCCACGGAGTCTCGGCGGGATCACAGTCGACTCCCTGCTGGCCCGCAAGCATCGCGAGCACCACGTGGACCCCCGCGACGTGCCGCTGATCTTCATCCCGTGGCCCGCGCTTTTGTGGGTCCTGCCTGCGGCGGTCGCGATCGCCCTGTTGGCCTTTCCGCGGTCCGGCCTGGGGTTGACCTTCCTGGTGTTCCTCGCGACACTCGGCATCGTCTACGAGTGGTGCCACTACCTGATCCACAGTGACTACAAGCCCAAGACCGCGGCCTACCGCGCGGTGTGGCGCAACCACCGCCACCATCACTTCAAGAACGAGCACTACTGGTTCACCGTCACGACCGCGGGTACGGCCGATCGGGTTCTGGGCACCAACCCGGATCCATCAACCGTGGCTGCCTCACCGACGGTGAAGAACCTGCACGAGGCTACGCGCGGATGATGATCGGATCCCCGATGCTGACGTTGTCGAAGTACCACGCGGCGTTGTCGGGGCTCAGGTTGATGCACCCGTGGCTCACGTTGGCGTAGCCCTGCGACCCCGTGGACCACGGCGCACCATGCACGTAGACGCCACCCCAGGTCACGCGAACCGCGTCGTAGACCGTGAGCTTGTAACCCTCCGGGTCGCTCAGCGGGATACCGATGGTGCGTGAGTCCATCACGACCACGTTCTCCTTCCCCAACACGGAGAACGTGCCCGTCGGCGTCGGGAACTTGGGCTTGCCCATCGATGCCGGCATCTCGCGGACGACCTGGTCATCGATGCTCACCGTGAAGGTGTGCGCGTCGATATCGGCGACGCCGACCACCGCCGCACTTGTCTCGAAGCTGGTCTTGGCGCCACCGACGGACACCGTGATCTCCGAGTGTGCGGGCCAGAACTCCTTGGGCGTCCACTGCAGGACGTCGTTGTCGAGCCACGAGAACGTGCCCGTGGGGGTGTCGGTCGAAGAGAACCCGATGCTGCGCTCGACCGCGGCGCGGTTGGCCACCGGCCCCGCGAAGGTGACCGTCACCGCGGCAGCGACGCCGACGACATCACCAGGGCCCGGTGAGATGTTCGCTACGGGGGTCGGCTGCGGCACCGCCGAGACACCGATACCCGTCGAGGCCCCGAGTAGCAGGGTTGCGGTCCCTGCCGCTGCCAGCACACGCGATAGCGCTGTACGCAAGTTCATCCTCCGATGTCTGGTCGGTAACTACATGCTAGATCGCAATCCGAGGATCAAGCGTTAGCCGAGGTCGCGCGCGCCAGACCGACGAGCAAATAGCCCAGACCGAGGAACCCCGCGGCGAGAAGGCCCACGTTCACCAATACGGACGCCACACCGACGCTTCCCGGATCCAGGAAGTAGTACGGCGCTCGCCTGCCTGCGTTGTTCAGTACCAGAAACGCGAGCGCACCGTAGGCCGCCGGGTAGGACAACCACGCGACCGGCTGCCACCACCGCACCGGATTCCGCCCCTGGCCGACCACCACCCAGTCGATCACGGCCAGCACCGGAACTGCCACGTGCAGAAGGAAATTCGCGGGCGTGTAGCCCATGCTGTGTCCGGTGAGGAACAGATTCCACACCACACCCGCGGCGACGACGTAGAGCACGACCGCGCCACGCAGGCCGGAGCGGGCGTCCGCCCTCGGCGAGCACAGCGTCCACGCGTAGTAGGCCGCGGCAAGGATGTTGGCCTGGTAGGTGAATGTGATCAGGCGCCACGACACACCCGACCGTGACGACGTCTCGACCAGGACGAGCGCCAGCGCGACCGCAAGCACGATGGTCAGTCGGAGCGTGAGGCGAAGGCCCTCCCGGGCCTGCGATGGTGGTGCCAACGGGCGCTCCGGCTACCCGCCGGGCATCACGGTGTACGACGGCGGCAGCGCAGGCGGAGGTGGCGGGTTGTCGTCGCCGATCCGGAGCTTGTCACGGATGCGAGTCAGGATGCCCGGCTTCTTCGTCGGGTAGGGCGCAACGACGGGCGGTGGCGTCGCCGGGACCTGGGCGATCACAGGCGCTGGCGCGATCGCGGGTGGTGCGACGACCTCGGGGTACTCGGGTGTGGCGGCGGGAACCTCGTCGATCGGCGCTTCGGGAACGTAGGGGGCCTCCGGCGGGGCGACGTCCACAGGCGGCGCCTCCGGAACGACAGGGGCCTCGGGCGGCGGCGGCGCGGCCGGAGCCGATGGCAGCCGCGTCGGCGGCTTCAGGCCTGCTGAGGCCGGGGCCTCAGGAGCGCTCACCCTGGCCTGGGGTTCGCTCGCGGCGGCGTTCACGGCATCGGTGCGTGGGGAGAGTTGCAGGCTGACCGCCAGTGACACCGACACCACGAACGTCACGACGCCTGCCACCAGCATCGCCGCGGGTCCGACCTGGACCAGACGACGTGCCAATGTTGTGCGTTGCGGGCCCCGGGCGCCCACGGCACCGAAGGCCTTGAAGCCATTGTCGAGATCGGCTGGGGTCTTGAGGGTTTGGGCCGAGGCCAGCGCCGCGCCCCTGGCCAGTGCCAACTCCGCTTCCTCTGGCGCGAAGACGGGAACCGAGAGCGCGAGTTCGAGATCGGGAAGGATCGACGCGAAACCGCCGGCCGATCCGACGATGACGAGCGCATCGGGCTGCCAGTCGGCGCGGGCGAACACGGTGCTCAGCCAGTTGATCAGGTCCACGTCCGAGTCGATGGCGTGGTTGAAGGCGGTCTGTACCGCGCCGTCGCCTCCGTGCACGATCAGTGTCATCGCGGTGTGGGGTTCGATGACACACACCGCGGTGGTCTCGTAGCCGATCACCGACGCCATACCGCGCGCGAGCGCTTCGGTGGCCTCCGGCATCCGGACGGGTACGACGGTGTCGTACCCGGCTTCCGACAGTGCCGTCAACAGCAGCGACGCCTCAGGGTCGCTGTCCTCGCTCCAGGTCACGCCGATCGAGTGCAGTCGGAGCCCGCGGGCAGCGGCCAGCGCCTCTGTGTGTCGCACGGCGTCGGCTGCCTGCGCCGAGGTCCGGACGGCCCCGTGGCGCACGTCGAACGCTTTTCGATCCACCGTGGCACCGTCGGCATCCTGACCTTCCACGAGGACCAGCCCGACGGACGTGGGAGTCATCGACAACCCGAGTACCGCGTCCACTTGCACACCCTTTTCGAACATCGAGGTGGCTGACACCGGACGGAACCTTGAGTCGGCAGGGTTCCAGCCCGGACCACACCGGCGCACGGCAACGGAGGCGCACGCCAAACGCGGGTATCGCTCACCCTTTGCGGCGACACTACCGGGCCAGCGGCCCGACGTGGCAACCTAGCGCCCATGACAGCGGGCAGTCACACCGAGCAACCAGCGCAACGCACCGTATTCGGACACCCGATAGGCCTGGTCAACCTGTTCGGGGTCGAGTTGTGGGAGCGCTTCTCCTTCTACGGCATGCTCACGATCCTCGGCTACTACCTCTACTACTCGGTCACCGACGGCGGACTCGGGTTACCGCAGAGCACCGGCACCGGGATCGTCGGCGCCTACGGCGGGCTGGTGTACCTGTCCACGGTGCTCGGGGGGTGGGTCGCCGACCGCCTGCTGGGGATGGAACGCACCGTGTTCTACGGCGGGGTGGTGGTCATGGTCGGCCACATCGCGCTGGCCGTTCTGCCTGGGCTCTCCGGTGTCGGGATCGGCCTCGTCCTGGTCGCGCTGGGCTCCGGGGCGCTGAAGGCCAACGCGTCATCACTGCTTGGCACGCTCTACGACCGGGGTGATGCCCGAGCGGATGGCGGATTCACCCTCTTCTACCTGGGTATCAATCTCGGCGCCTTTGTCGGGCCCCTGATCACCGGACTGCTGCAGACGCACGTCGGCTTCCACTACGGATTCGGTGCGGCCGCGATCGGCATGGCGTTGGGACTGGTGCAGTACGTCGTGTTCCGGCGCAACCTGGGCGAATACGGTCGGGAAGTACCGAATCCACTGCCGCACAACAGAATCGCGATGTACATCGGTATCGCGGTGGCGGGGCTCGTCGTGATCGCCGCGGTGATCGCCACCGGGCTGGTGACGCTGGCGAACCTGTCTCAGGTGACGACGGGAGTGATCGTGGTGGCGGCCATCGCCTACTTCGCCGTCATGCTGACGAGCCCGAAGGTCGCACCGATAGAGCGCACCCGCGTGCGGGCGTTCATCCCGCTGTTCATCGCCAACGCCGTGTTCTGGTCGCTGTTCCAGCAGATCTTCACCGTCCTCGCGGTGTACTCCGACGAGCGGATGAACTGGTCGATCTTCGGCTGGACGGCGCCATCGAGCTGGGTCGGCTCGATCGAACCGGTGTGGATCATTGCGCTGTCACCGGTGTTCGCGGTGATGTGGACGCGGCTCGGAAACCGGGCGCCGACGACCCCGCGCAAGTTCGCCTACGGCGTCATCGGCATGGGCGCGGCGTTCCTGTTGTTCCTGCCGATGGCAGGCACCACCGGGCGTGCGGTGCCTGCGCTGCTGGTCTTCGCCATTCTGGGCGTTTTCGCGGTGTCGGAGCTGATGATCTCCCCGATCGGTCTCGCCGTGACCACCCAACTCGCCCCGCAGGCCTTCCGGGCCCAGATGATGGCGCTCTACTTCTTCTCGGTCGGGTTGGGCACGGCGTTGTCAGGTGTGTTCGCCGGCTACTACGACCCGTCGCGCGAGTTCGCGTACTTCGGCATCCTGGGCGCCGTCGCGATTGCCGTGGGAATCGTGGTGTTGGCGCTGTCTGGATGGGTGAGCAGGCTGATGGAGGGCGTGCACTAGGCGGCTCAGCCGGCCAGGATCCCGGCCAGCATGGCGGGCTCGATGTTGCCACCCGAGAGAATCGCCACCGTACGACCTGGCGGGGTCGCGGCCGCGCGGTACGCCGCCAACGTGACGGCCCCGCTGGGCTCGCTGACCAGATGCGCGCGCTCGGCCAGTTCGCGGACAGCGGCCCTGATGTCGTTCTCCGACACCGTGATCACATCATCGAGCACTCGCTGCAGATGAGCGAAGGTCAGCGCCGAGGGCTGCGATCGCAGCCCGTCGGCGATCGTCCGGTTGCGGTCCTCGATCGACCAGTCGACGCGGTGACCGACACGCAGCGCCTCGGCGGTGTCGGCGGCCAGGTCGGGCTCGACGCCGATAACCCTGGCCCGCGGACACAAGGCCTTGATCGCCGTGCCGACACCGGAGGCCAGGCCACCGCCGCTGACGGGGACGAGCACGGTTTCGACGTCAGGCAGGTCCTGCGCGATCTCCAGTCCGATGGTGCCCTGCCCCGCGATGACGTCCGGGTGGTCGAAGGGAGGTATCAGGACGCCGCCCGTCTTGGCGACCACCTCCTCGGCGACCCTCTCGCGTTGCCCTGCCGCGCACAACACGACCTCGGCGCCGTGCCCGCGGGTGGCAGCCACCTTCACGTTCGGGGTCTCCTCCGGCATGACGATGTGAGCCGGGATGGCGTACGCCGCCGCCGCGTAGGCGACCGCCTGCGCGTGGTTACCGCTGGAGTACGCGACGACTCCCCTGGCCCGGGTCTGCGCATCGAGTGACCCGATAGCGTTGAACGCGCCCCTGACCTTGAACGCTCCGATCGACTGCAGGTTCTCGGGCTTGATCCACAGCGGCCGGTCCGGGTCGGCCCACGGCGCGGGCACCAGCGGCGTGCGCAGTACCGAACCCCTGATCCGTTCCGCGGCGGCGCCGATGTCTTCCAACGTGACGAGTTGCACCGGGAGAAGCGTAGCCGCGTCGTCCATTGCCCGGATCGCCCCGGCAGGGCATGGTGACTGGCGTGAGTCAGCCGTTCTCTCTTCCGGTCGTCCCCCGCTACGCCGAGATCGACCAGCAGGGGGTGGTGTTCAACGGCCACTACCTCACCTGGTTCGACGAGGCGTCGACCGCGTTCTTCGACCACCTCGGCGTGTCATTTCCCGAGCTGGCGTCCGCAGGTTACGACGTTCAGGTGGTGCACGCCGAGATTGACTACCTCGCGCCGGTCCGCTGGCGAGACACTGTGCGTGTGGCCGTGGTGTGCGAGGCCATCGGGACGACGAGTTTTACGCTGGGCTTCGAGGTGTGGCGGTGCGGCGCAGGTGATTCGGCCGAGCGAATCGCCGTCCACGGGCGCAACGTCTACGTCGTGGTGTCCACACAGGACTGGACCAAGCGTGCGATACCGGACCTTCTGCGCGACGCATTGATTTCCGTTGCGGCCCAACGGCTGACGCCGGGCGGTACCCTCGGCCAATGAGCCACGAGCACGACGACGGGCCGCAACGCGACCTGCCGCCCGGCTTGGCCGAACAGCTCGACCTGCCGTACTCCGGGCTGGCCACCTTCGGGCACCGTCCGTTCCTCACCGAGACCGAGCAACTCGACTCCTGGCGTCCCGACGTGGCCATCGTGGGAGCACCGTTCGACGTGGCGACGACCAACCGGCCGGGTGCACGGTTCGGCCCGCGGGCGATCCGTGCCACGGCGTACGAGCCGGGGACCTATCACCTCGACCTGGGGCTGGAGATATTCGACTGGCTCGAGGTCGTCGACTTCGGTGATGCGCACTGCCCGCACGGCCTTACCGAGGTGTCCCACAACAACATTCGGGAGAGAGTGCACGCCGTCGCCTCGCGCGGCATAGTGCCCGTCGTCCTCGGCGGCGACCACTCCATAACGTGGCCCTCGGCCACCGCGGTCGCCGACGTGCACGGTTACGGCAACGTGGGCATCGTCCACTTCGACGCACACGCCGACACCGCCGACATCATCGACGGCAACCTCGCCAGCCACGGCACACCCATGCGGCGCCTGATCGAGTCGGGTGCCGTGCCCGGCACGCACTTCGTGCAGGTCGGCCTGCGCGGGTACTGGCCGCCGCAGGACACCTTCGAGTGGATGCTCGAACAGGGCATGGTGTGGCACACCATGCAGGAGATCTGGGAGCGCGGATTCAAGGCCGTCATGGCCGACGCGGTCGGTGAGGCACTCGCCAAGGCCGACAAGCTCTATGTGTCGGTGGACGTCGACGTCCTCGACCCGGCGCACGCCCCGGGCACCGGCACGCCCGAGCCCGGCGGCATCACCAGTGCCGACCTGCTGCGGATGGTGCGCCGGCTCTGCTACGAGCACGATGTCGCCGGCGTCGACGTCGTCGAGGTCAGCCCCGCCTACGACCATGCCGAACTGACGGTCAACGCCGCGCACCGCGTCGTGTTGGAGGCACTCGCGGGCATGGCAGCACGCCGCCGGGACGCGGCAGGCGGTACAGCGGGCCCTCCTGCGCGCCCGGGCGCACAATCGTGATGCGGCCAGGCGCACAATGAGGTCATGACTGGAACGCTGTACTTCGACGGCGTATGTGGCATGTGCACGCGCGCCGTGAACCGAATCGTCCGAATGAACCGGACGGGCGATCTCGAAATCTGCCCGTTTCAGCAGGCGGGCACAGCCGAACTGCTGGGTGTTTCCGAGGAGCGGATGTACGAGTCCTCTTGGTGGCGCGACTCGACGGGCACGGTGTATGCCGGAGCCGAGGCGATCAACGCTGCGCTGGCCGCCGCATGGGGCACTCGACTCCCGCTTCGCGTCTACCGATTGCCCGGGGTGGGCCGGCTGCAGGAAGCTGTCTACCGGTGGGTCGCCTCGCACCGGTACCGGTTCCCCGGGACCACGCCGTATTGCGAGTCACACCCCGTTGCCTGCTGAAGGCGCTGGTCAGTCCTTGCGCAGCGTGAACTGGCAGATGTCGGTGTAGCCCTCGGTGAAGAGTTCCTCACAGCCGGTGAGGTACTTCATGTACCGGTCGTAGACCTCTTCGGACTGGATGGCGATGGCCTCGTCGCGGTGGGCCTGGAGCGCCGCCGCCCAGATGCCCAACGTGCGGGCGTAATGCAACCGGAGTGGCTGTACCCGCGTGAGTTCGAAGCCGACCTTGGTCGCGTGCTCCTCGACCTTGGAGGCGTGGGGCAGCTCACCGCCCGGGAAGATCTCATCCATGATGAATTTGAAGAATTTGAGCTTCGTCATGGTCAGAGGCAGCCCGCGTTCGGTGAACTCCGCATCGCTTGGCTTGATGATGGTGTGCAGCATCATCACGCCGCCGCTGGGCAGCGCCGCGTAGGCCATCTTGAAGAAGTCGTCGTAGCGCTCGCGACCGAAGTGCTCGAAGGCCCCGATCGACACAATGCGGTCGACGGGCTCGTGGAATTGCTCCCAGCCCTCCAGGAGTACGCGCTTGGTGCGTGGACTGTCCGACTGATCGAGCACGCCCTGCACGTGGGCCTGCTGGTTCTTGCTCAGCGTCAAGCCGACAACGTTGACGTCATACTTCTCGATGGCGCGCTTCAGGGTCGCGCCCCAGCCGCAGCCGATGTCGAGCAGCGTCATGCCCGGCTCGAGGCCCAGCTTGCCCAGTGAGAGGTCGATCTTGGCGAGCTGCGCCTCTTCGAGCGTCATATCGTCGCGTTCGAAGTACGCACAGCTGTACGTCTGCGTCGAATCGAGGAACAGCCGGAAGAAGTCGTCAGACAGATCGTAATGCGCCTGTACGTCTTCGAACTTCGGCTTCAGGCCTTTTGTGTCGGTCATTGTCTCTTGCAAGTCCTAGCCTTCTGGCTCTATGTTCTTCGGCTGCGTCTGTGGCTCCACTCGGCTGGAGAGCCTCCCCCGTGCATCAGCGCAGCTTATTTACAGTACCCGAGTTTTCGCGGGCTCAGCGAATTGGACATTCACTTCTCTACCCCACGTCACCATGCCGTAATCACCGAGAGAAGCTACGCCTGCGTTCGGGATGAGGACCGGCCTCGGAGTTTGCTGTGCGACCTTTGCCGCTGATCTGCGCCGTTACCGAAGTGCCGGGGGGTCTGCACGCCCCGCACTGAGCGTGATCATGAAGTTCACGGGTTGCCCGTCCGCTACACGGCGGCGCCGTGCGAACATGGCTAAGCCGCAGGCCACGGTCAGAAGGTGGTTGCGGCGGTGGTGTCAGTTCTCCCGGGGCAGGAGTTCGGCGGCGAACCGGTCGACGAACCCGTCGATCGAGGCGCCGTCGGCGGGGCGGACCACGAATTTGGTCAGGCCTGCCTTCAGGTAGCCGTCGATGAGGCGGTGCAGCGCGGGCCACCCGTCGGCAACCAGTTCGGCGGGGTCGACGTCGGGTCTGCGTCTGCGTACCGCTGTGGTGAGGTCATCGCTGAGTCCGGCGTCGCTGACCGCCAGGTTGATGCCGAAGTGGTCGGGTTCTATCGATCGCCCCGCATCGGCAGCCGCCTCCTCGATCAGCACCCGTCCGCGCCGCGCCTCGTCGGGCGTGAGGAAGCTGCCGAGCCAGCCGTCCGCGAGACGGCCGATGCGCTGGAAGCCTGCGGGCGCCGAGCCGCCAAGCCAGATGTCGAGGCCCGCGGCAGGCCGGGGTTGGACCGCGACCGTCGGCACATCGAAGAACTCACCCGAGAAGCTCGTACCGTCGGATTCCAGAGCGGCCCGCAACAACCGCAACGACTCGTCGAAGACCGCCGCACGGCGTCCGTCCGGCACGACGAAGGCCGCGCGTTCGGCGGGCAGTGCCGAACGCAGCCCGAACACCGGAAGGACCCGCTTGGGTGCCAGCGCGGCCAACGAGGCCAACTGCTTGGCGACCAGGACTGGATGGCGGCCGGGTAGCACCACGACTGACGTGCCGACCTTGAGCCGCGCGGTCCTGGACAAGGCGAACGCCATGCCGACGAACGGGTCAACCGCGTTGGAGTACACCAACTCCGAGAACCACAGTGAGTCGATGCCGAGTGCTTCGAGTCGATCGACGAGTGCGGGCAGGGCCTCGGGTGCGGTGTCGCCGGCCAATCCGACGCCGAAGCGGATCTTCATCACGAGCCCACGTTAACGCCATATCCACTCGCGCCGCGTTGGCCTGTCTGACAATGGGCTCATGCATGCATCCGTGACGGTGCCTATGTCGGCACCCGCGCAGACCATCTGGGACCTCGTCTCCGACGTGCGGAACACCGGCAAGTTCTCCCCGGAGACCTTCGAAGCCGAATGGCTCGACGGTGCGACCGGTCCGGCGCTCGGCGCGAAGTTCCGCGGTCACGTCCGGCGCAATGAGATCGGTCCCGTCTACTGGACGACCTGCAGAGTGACAGCCTGTGATCCCGGCCGCGAGTTCGGCTTCGAGGTGCTCGTCGGCGACCGGCCGGTGAACAACTGGCACTACCGGTTCGAGAAGGTGGACGGCGGCACCGATGTCACCGAGTCATTCCGCATGACCGAGGGGCTTTTCACCTCGTTGTTCGGCGTGCTCGGCGGCCAGCTTCGACGACGACGCAACGAGCGCGACATGCGCACCACGTTGCAGCGGATCAAGGCCGTCGTCGAAGCCGACGATCCCGCGGTCTAGTTCACCCCGACGCCGAAGACCGGGATCCACTGCCCGAGCACCCAGATTCCCCACTGCCGGTTGCCGTCGTTCCACACCGGATTGGCCCGATAGCCGTAGTAGTCGATGTACTGCGGCAGCGGCCCACCGTTCCAGTGGTACGGCGGCGGCGGTCCCCAACCCCACGGCGGTGCTCCGTTGCGGTCGTCCCACCAGTCGTGCTTGTTGTTGGCCCACCACGGGCCCTTGTCCCACTTGGGTCCTCCGCCGCGGCCGTTGCCGTTGTTGCCGTTGTCACACCACGGGCGGCACCAGTCGTCTCCCCCGTGTCCCGGCTTCAGCGGTACCGGCGCCGCTGGTGCGGCGGACGTCACGGGCGCTGCCCCAACGGCCGAACCCATGGCCAGTCCGCTCGCGATCACGGCGGTCGCCGTCAACTCGGCGATCCTGCGCAGCTTCATTGTCGTCACTCCTACCCGTGACCATCGACGGCGAATACCACGAGATGACTTCCCGTGCAATCCGATGCCGACGCGGTCACGCTCGTTTCGCACACCCTGATGTGACCCCAAATGTGACCCTACTTTGATCATCGTCGCCGCCGCGCAGAGCGTTACCGGCACGGTGTCCCAACCCGTCAGTGTCGGCGTCGATGACCGACGATGGGCGGACGGACCCGGAGTTTGCTACTCGGGGTGTGCTGGCGATCTCCGGGATATCGCGATTCTGCATTGCACTACAACAATATTCGGCCGCGGATACTGGTTCGACGAGGTGTACATGCTGGCCATCGGCCGGTAACACCTGAACCGGGGTTCGGCCGACCAGCCGCCCCCCAGCGCCAGCGTTCGCCGCCCTGATTGCACATGAGATCGGATGCGACCGCCGCGCACAGCTTTTCGTCGCCGCTGCCCAGGTCACCGCTTTGTGGACGTTGTTCGCAAGCCACTGGCTGACCCCCTACGGCCGGACGCACATGCAATGGATGTTGCTGGTGTGGTTGCTGATTCGATGGCAGTGCCTCGCTGGTGATCGTTTGCTGCTGGCAGCCGGTGCCATCTTCAGCGGAGTACGAAGTCACCCGCGTCGACGTCGCGCGTCCAGGTCCAGTAGTCCACCAGCCGCCACGGGCTGAGTGTGTACACCTCGCCGAAGCTGTTCTTGTAGAACGAGTGAGTGATGGACGGCTGCGCCCACACCATCCTGCTCATTTCGTCCTGGCTGCGCCGAACCCAGTCGTCGCAGCGATCCTGCCGGGGTTCCATCGACCTGTGGCCACTGCCGATCAGGTGCTCCAAACACGCGGTGATGTAGCGCATCTGGCACTCTGAGTGGAATATCAGGCTGCCGCCACTGGCCAGGTTGGTGCCCGGGCCGTACATGCAGAACAGGTTCGGGTACCCGGGCACCGTGATGCCCAGATAGGCGACGGGACGTTCACCCCACCGCGTACAGAGGTCCTCCCCGTCCCGCCCGACGATCGACATCGGCCACATCACCTTGTTGGCATGGAAGCCCGTGGCGTAGACGATGACGTCGGCGGGGTGGCGGCTCCCGTCCTCGGTGACCACGGCATCGGACTCGATGCGGGCGATCGGCGTCCGTACCAGGTCGACGTCGTCACGCGTCAGGGTGCGCAGCCAGCTGCCGTTGTCCTGCAGGGTGCGCTTGCCGGTGGCCGGATAGTCCGGCACCACCTTGGCGGCCAGGTCGGCGTCATCCCCGAGCTGGCTGGTGATCCACTCGGTGAAGACCAGCCGGGTGATCTCGCTGATCTCACTGACCGCACGCTGCTGATCGGGATAGTCCGGATCGACCCGCGCGGCGTCCAGCCCCTTGTCACAACCGGGCCAGAACAGCAAGAACCGGTACCAGCGCCCGTAGAAGGGCAGATGCCGCAGTGCCCACTGCACGCCCGGGCCCACCTCGACGTGGTAGTTCGGGTTGGGAAACATCCACTGCGCGGTGCGCTGGAACACCGTGAGGTGCTCGGTCTCCTCGGCAATGGCCGGTGCGATCTGGAATCCGCTGGCCCCGGCGCCGATCATCGCGACGCGCTTACCGCGCAGGTCCACCGAGTGATCCCACTCCGCGGAGTGGAAGGCCGGACCGGTGAAGTCGGTCTGGCCGGCGATATCGGGAGTCTTGGGCCGGTTCAGCTGGCCCACCGCGCTGATGAGCGCCCGCGCGGACAGGGTGGACGGGTTGCCATCGCCGTCGCGCACCGACACCGTCCAGGACGCTTCTGCGTCATCCCATATCGCACCCGTCACCTCCGTGTCGAACCTGATGTGCGGGCCGATGCCGTACCGCGCTGCGACGTCCTCGAAGTACGCCTGGAGTTCGGGTTGCTCGGCGAAGTAGTGCGTCCACTGGTCGGTCGGTTCGAAGCTGTAGCAGTAGAAGTGGTTTCCCACGTCGACGCGGGCGCCCGGGTAGGTGTTCTGATACCAGGTTCCGCCCACGCCCGCATTGCGCTCGATGATGGTGAACGGGATGCCGGCCTCCTTGAGGCGGATGCCGGCCAGCAACCCGGACTCGCCGCAGCCGATCACGACGACGGGGAACTCGGCACGCGCTTCTGCATCCGCGGACGCCGGGTCGTCGACGCGGGTGGCTCGCTGATCGACACCGTCGAGCTCCATCTCCTCGAGCAGCATCGGCACGTACTCATCGGGTACGGGCTCGCAGACCAGCCACTCCATCATCTCCTTGAGCAGCTCGGCGCCCACCGGCTCGGGCTCGGGGCAGCCGCGGTCGCGGTAGTCCGCGATCACCCCGACGGCGAGGTCACGCGCGGCGGCCTTGTCCTGCTCGGACATGTATCCCTGCACCTCGTTGAGGAACAGGCCTGCGGGCTTGAGCGCGCCCCGGATCAGCTCCGGATTCCCCGACATGTGCACCAGCGACAAGATCAGCGTCGGAATGCTGACGTCGAGCAGTGCATCGGCGATCTCCTCATCAGAGGTCGTAAAGGGTTGTCCCGCATGTGAGTTCCGCACCCCAAGGTGCTATCACGGCGCGGCACCGCGACGCAGGGTATCGGAGGAATGGCCCGCCGCGGTTGATGTGCCCTCAGGCGGGGTACTGATCTTGAATGAGCGAGCGCGATGATGCGTACGGTCCGCAGCGACGTCCCCCTGGCGTGGACGACGACACCATCGCAGCGGTCGGGAAGGTGTCGGAGGCGCTGGAGTACGTCGAGCGCGCGCGTGGCCATCTGTACTCGTTTCACCAGCTCATCGGCCATGCCGACCTGGTACTCGGGAACGCTTGCGACGAGCTGCGAGCAGCAGGACACGACGCGATCGCCGATCGCATCGAGACGGAACTCGTCGGGCTCAACGTGCTGCACGGGCGCTGGACGTTCCAGATCATGGAGGAGTTCGACGACGGGTACTGGTCGGAGTTCCGCCGTCACGAACGCGCCGTGCGTGACGAACTGCAGCTGGGCCTGCGTCACGCGTACGAGGCCGATATGAAGGAGCGCAGGCGCACCCACGGCCGTCAGGGCCATGAGTCGCGGCCCGGGGACTAGTCGGTCCGGCCGCCCGACGACTCCTCGCCCTCGTCGCCGACGCCCCAGCTTCCGGGCAACATCGGAAGTGTCGCGCTGTTGCCGAACGGGTCACCGGCCAGCGTTGTCAGCCCGCCGGGGGTGGTGGCCACGGACTTCGTGGCGGTGCCGGTGAGCTTCGTGGCGGCGCCAGTGAGTCCAAGTCTCCCTGCGCCGTGACCCGATGCGGTGGTGGCTGCCGGCTTCCCCTCACCGGATGGCGTCGGGATGTCATCGTCGATGGTCATGAACTCGTATCGATAGCCGCGTTCCTTGGCGGCAGCGCCGCGCCGCTTGCGCGCCTTCGACTTCGCACGGCTGGAGGCCAACGCGGCCGCGCCAACCGCAGCCGCCGCACTGTTCGGGGCGTGCGCCACCGCTCCCGCGCTGTTGCGCATCGGCGGGCCGAAGCCGAAGCCCGGCCCATCGCCGCGGATCGCGTACCCCACACCCTCGGCACCGGCGGGCACGGGCGTCGGCGCCGGTGCCGGTGCCGGTGCGCTGGCCGTGGGCGCAGGCGCGGCAGGCGCGGCGGCACTCGCCGCACTGGCCGGTGTACCTGGCATCGCAACCGCACTCGGCTGGTCGGCGGGGCTGGCAACGACCGGCGCGGGTTCATCGATCGGGATGTTGTAGGCCTGGGCCATCCCGGCCAACCCAAGAGCCAGCGGGAGGGCCACCCCGGCCGCAGCGCCCGCGACCGCGGCGTAGATCGGCGTGCCCATCACGGCGAAGGTCGCCGCGTAGGCGAAGACGTACATCAACGGCAGCCAGGTGACCATCGCGGTCGACGGGCTCGTCGCGAAGTCGACGATGATCTGATAGATGGTGCCGATCGGGTTGGTCACCAACTGTTTGAGCGCTCGGTACATGCTGAGGAAGTGCTCGGAGCCTGACAGCAGCTCCTCGATCGGATCCGCGAAGGCCAGCGCCGAAGCTGATTCCGCGGCGCTCATCTGCGCCCTCGACTGCATCCCCGTGGCCGAGGCGGTGCCCGTCTCGCCGACACCGGGTGCGAGCAGCAGCGGCGACGGTGCGGTGTGCGGTGCTGATGTCACCGCTACCCCGGTGATGGCCTGGTAGATGCTCATGGTCGTGGCGGCCTGCACCCACATCCGGGCGTAGTCGGCCTCATTGAGCGCGATCGGGATCGTGTTGATGCCCAGGAAGTTGGTCGCCACCAGCACGCCGCGAGTGGTGTGGTTGGCGGCCAGCTCGGCGAGGGTGGGCATGGTCGCCAATGCCGCGGAGTAGGACGCGGCCGCCGCCTCGATCTGGAGTGCCACGCCGGCGCTGTTGGCGCTCGCCTGAGACAGCCAGGCCAGGTAGGGCGTGTGTGCGGCGAGATACCGGTCGGCGCTGGACCCTGTCCAGGATCCGCCGAGCACGGTGCCCATCAGTGCACTGAGTTCAGCGGCCGCCGCGGCGTACTCGGCGCTCAATGAACTCCATGCGCCGGCGGCCGCCAGGAGCGGTCCGGCGCCCGGCCCCCCACTGAGCAGCGTCGAGTGCACCTCTGGGGGCAGCGCCATCCACACGGGAGCGGTCATCGGCGTTTTGTCCGGGCAGCCGCACACCGGGCCCGGCACATCCTTTCGTAGCTTTGGCTAGCCTAACTTAATTTATCCAAGGGTAACCTAACTGTGGGAGGAAATTGACGGCCGCCATGTTTTTGGCGGGTCGCCGACACCTCGGCCAGTCCGCGAGCCGGTGACGCCGGGCGGGTCTAATCTCGGCGGGAGCATGTTCTCGACGATGAGGTGATGCGATATGGGTGTGGTGCAGCGAGTCAACGGAACAGTGCCGCCCGACGTGCCGCTCTCCGATATCAACCTCGGGTCATGGGACTTCTGGGCCCTCGACGACGATATCCGCGACGGCGCCTTCGCCACACTGCGCCGCGAGGCGCCCGTGTCGCATCACCCCGAATTCGTCCAGGATGGTTTCGAGCCGGGCCGCGGCCACTGGGCCGTCACGCGGTATGACGACGTGTTCCACGCCAGCCGGCACCCCGAGTTGTTCAGCTCGGCGCTCGGCATCACCATCGGCGATCAGACCCCGGAACTCGCCGAGTACTTCGGATCCATGATCGCGATGGACGACCCGCGCCACACCCGGTTGCGCAACATCGTCCGCAGTGCCTTCACCCCGAGGGTGCTCACCCTCATCGAGGACTCGGTCCGGGACCGAGCACGACGCCTGGTCGCGAAGATGCTGGCCGACCATCCCGACGGCAACGCCGAACTCGTCGCCGAACTCGCCGGCCCACTGCCGCTGCAGATCATCTGCGACATGATGGGGATCCCCGAGTCGGACCACCAGCGGATCTTCCACTGGACCAACGTCATTCTGGGATTCGGCGATCCCGACATCACGTCCGACTTCGACGAGTTCTTCGGCGTCGCGATGGATATCGGAGCCTACGCCTCGGCACTGGCCGACGACCGTCGAAGCAACCCCGGCGACGACCTGACCACCGCCCTGGTGCAGGCCGAACTGGACGGTGAGCGACTCACATCCAGCGAGGTCGCCTCCTTCTTCATTCTGTTGGTCGTGGCGGGCAATGAGACCACCCGCAATGCGATCAGCCACGGGGTACTGGCGTTGAGCAGGTTCACCGATCAGCGCGACGCGTGGTGGCAGGACTACGAGGGCATGGCACCGACCGCCGTCGAGGAGATCGTGCGCTGGGCGTCACCGGTGAGCTACATGCGCCGAACCGTCACACGCGATCTCGAACTCGGCGGGGTCGATCTCAGTGCCGGTGACAAGGTCACGCTGTGGTACGGGTCGGCCAACCGCGACGAGTCAAAGTTCGCCGATCCGTGGACATTCGACCTGCGGCGGCACCCGAACCCGCATGTCGGCTTCGGCGGCGGTGGAGCTCACTTCTGTCTTGGCGCGAACCTTGCCCGCCGCGAGATCACCGTCGCCTTCGAGGAACTACACCGGCAGATCCCGGACCTGGTTGCCACCGAGGAACCCGACCGACTGCAGTCGGCCTTCATCCACGGCATCAAACGACTACCCGTGGCCTGGACACCGCGGAGGTAGCCAGCGCCTGCCCCGCAACGGGTCTCGCCTCGGGCCTACCGAACGGAGCGCCGAGGTTGGCGGTGGGAGGTGTGCTCCCCCCGGCCCTCGGGCCGAACGTCGGCCGGGGTCGTCTCCTCGGATGCGGTTGTCTCCTCGGACGGAGTCGTCCGAGGATCCAGCGCATCGGCACGCTCACGGCGTTCGTCGAGCTGCTCACGGGCGGAGTCGACCTCGACGCGGTGGCTTGCCGCACGCTCCTGCAGGCGTGCGGCCTCGGCAGCCTTGGCCTCGGATTCGGCCTGCGCCGCGCGTGCCTTGGCCTCGGTCTCGGCGGTGATGGCCTCACGCCGCTGTAGACGCTCGTCGCCCTCGCTCACCTCCGCGCGGATTCGGTCGGCCTGCACGCGCCTTCTCCGCTGGGTCGCTGCACGCGCGATGAACGCGACGGCCAGAACGGCCAGTACGGCGACGACGGCGATGATGATCCAGCCGGTGGTCGTCATGACGACTCCTTCAATCGGTAGTACGTCAGCTGAATTGACGTACGCGCTGATTGAGCGGATGCCCGTCGGCGCCGATCCTCAAACGCCGGGTCCCACGCCACGCTCACCACCCGCCGAGACTGCGGGGAGATCGCGGTTTCGGAGCAAATCGCGATCTCCCCGCAGTCTCGGTGCTGTTCAGCTGGGCCGAGCGCTCAGAAGTAGCCGTTGGCCGGCGGCCAGGTGCCATTGACCAGGTAGTCCCCCGTCGCGTGGGCCTTGTAGGCGAGCGGGTTGTGGCTGGCCAGGGTGCGCGCATTGCGCCAGTGCCGGTCCAGATTGAGTGTCCGCGCGGTGGCCGATGCGCCGCCGGTGTCGAACAACCGTTGCGCACCCGACAACGTCAGGCGCTCCGCGATCAGTTGCGCCTTGGCGATGACGACCGCCAGGTCGGCCAGAGCAGCGGCATCGTCCTGGCGCCCGGCGTCGGTGATTTCATCGATCGCGTCGGCCGCCACGAGCACCAGAGCCTCCGCGGCGGCGGCGTTGGCCGCGATCTCGCCGACGGCCTCCAGCACGAACGGATCCTGTGCCGCCGTCGCGGCCACCGAGTGCGCCGCCGGTCGCGCCCGCTCGCGGACGTAGGCCACCGCGTCGTCAGCGGTCGCGTGCGCGATGCCCGCCGCCACGGCAGCCAGATACAGCTGCAGGAAGCCGGTGCTGTGGCCCAGGTGCGCACCGTCCGAGATCGTGGTGACCTCGTCGGGGTGCACCGCAACATCGTCGAATCGGGTTCCGCCGCTGGCGGTGAGGCGCTGACCGAAACCGTCCCAGTCGTCGAACAGCTCGACGCCGACGCGGTCCGTCGGCACGATCGCCTGCAGGTCACGGCCACCGGAGTCAACGGCCGACACCGCGATGACGTCGGCGAAAAGCGTTCCGGTGGAGTAGAACTTGTGACCGTTGAGGCGCAGCACGCCCGCCGCGTCGGCGATGAGGGTCGTGTCCGCACTCGATGGCGCCTTGCCGTTGAGGTCGGTGATCGCGTTGCCGAACACGGTTCCTGCACTGATGACCGGAAACCACTGCACCCGTTCGTGTTCGGTTGCCCGGTTGCTCAGCAGACGCTCAGCGAAGCCGTAGTGTGCGCGCAGCGACTGCGCGACATTCGAACTGCCCCTCGCAATCTGAATCACGGTGAAGAGCACATCGCGAACCCGCCCTCCGGGACCGCCGTATCGTGCGGGAACGCGCAGATCGAGCAGGCCTGCACGGCGGATTCGCTCGACGGCGCCGTACTGCAGGATGCGATCCCGCTCGGCGTTGGCATCCGCACGACGCAACTCCGCGACGATCTCTGGCAGTCGAGCCAGGCGGTCGGCGGTCGTGCCACGCAACGGTTCGTCGGAGAATGCGGGCCGCGCCGCGACGGAATCGAGTGTCATGGTCGGTCTCTCCTCACCGAAAGCGGGGAACGATTCGCTGGGCGGCTCACGATCGCGTCAGGTAGCGCTGGCGTTCCCAGTCGCTGACGTGGCCGTTGTACTCGATCCACTCACTGCTGGCGATCGCCGCGAAGTCATGTACCGACGCGGCGCCCAGGATGTCGGCGATCGTGTCGTTCCTGGTGGCCAGCGCAACGGCCACACCAAGGGATTCCGGCAGTGGAGTCCCACTGCCGTACAGGTTTCCGCCCTCGGCCAACGGTGGCCTCCTGGCCGCCTCAAGTCCGGCGACCACGGCTGCGAGTGCCGACGCGGTGAGCCAGTAGGGGTTGGCGTCCGAGCCGCCCGTCCGCAGTTCGATGCGATTGCCCTCGGGTGTCGACTCAATCAGTGACCGCACCGCGGCGCTGCGGTTGTCGCGACTCCAGGTGACGGTGGCAGGCGCAAACGAGTCGGGCACGAACCGGCGGTAGGCGTTCACCGAGTGTGCACCGAACAGGGTTATCGACGGCAGATGTTCGAGCAGGCCTGCGATCGCGTGCAGGGCGACGTCGTTCTCGTTGCCATCGTCGGACCCGAACGCGGGCTGGCCGTCCCGCCACAGCGAGATATGCAGGTGTGCAGAGCTTCCCGAATGCTCGGAGAAGGGTTTGGGCATGAAGCTGGCGATCTTGCCGTGCCTGCGCGCCACCTCCTTGGCCGCGTACTTCAGCCGCGCACTGTCGTCGGCGGCCTCCAGCGCATCGGTGTAGATCAGATTGGTCTCGACCTGGCCCGGCCCGTACTCGGTCTGGATGCCCTCGAGCCTGGTGAATGCGCCCAGGGTCTCGTGCAGGTCGGTCAGGATCGGATCGAGGGCGTTGGCGTTCTCCAGCGAGTAGGCGTGAATGTCCTCCTGGAACGGCGACCCGTCCGGATTCAGCAGGTAGAACTCGAGTTCCACCCCGACCTTGGCGGTGTAACCCAGCGCGAGGAGTCGAGCCAGCACCCGTTTGAGCACGCCGCGCGGATCCAGCGGTGAGGGCTGCCGGTCGTGCCGCACGACATCGGACACGACGTGGCCGACGCCGGGACGCCACGGCAACGGCCGGAACGTCGCGAGATCGGGCACTGCCAGCACATCGGGATAACCGCTGTCCCAGTTGGTCAGCCGCAGCGAGTCGATGACGGTGCCGTCGGTGTTCCAGCCGAGCGCGGCCTCGCAGAACGCGAACCCGCTGCTCCTGGCACGCTCGAGGAAGCCCCGCGCCGGGATTCGCTTGCCCGCGGCGTGACCGAACGCGTCACTCCAGGCCACTTCGATCTCGCCAAGAGACCCGTCCTCGAGCCCCCGCAGCAATTCGAGTTCGGGGGCGGTCGCCGCGGATCGTCCGTCAATGATCTGTGTCATTAGGCGACCTGGTCTGACTTGTCCGGGACCCGGGCACCGATGACGAAGCCCGCGGCGAACGCGACGGCGAGCAGGCCCACGATGATCCACGCGAGCACGCTGGAACCACCGACCAGATCGCTGAGGTTGGCCAGGATCAGGCCGAGGGCGGCGACGAGGCCGACCAGACCCAGCGCCGGCGCGATGCGAACGCGCCACTGGGAGTGGCCCTTTCGATCACGGGCGAAGAACACCAGCACCGCGACGGTGGTCGTGACCATCAGGATGATCACGCCGACCGTCGTCACACCGGCGAACCAGGTGTAGAACTGCGCCGCGGGGTCGAGTCCGAACACCACCGCGGCCAGGATGCCGACCGCGACGACGCCGGAGATCCACAGCGACGCCCGGTGCGGCGAGCCGTGCCGGTGGTGCGGCCTACTCAGCGTCGCCGGTAGGACGTCGCGCGCGGACAGCGCGAAGACGTACCGCGACGCGACGTTGTGGAACGCGAGGATGCACGCGAACAGGCTCGTGAAGTACAGCACCGTGACGAGGTCTGCGCCGACGACGCCGAGGTAGCGCTGGGCGGTGTCGCCGAGGAATGTCGCGCCCTCGTCGGTGGCCCTGCGAACGGCCTCCTCGTCGCCCCAGCCCGAGATGAACGCCCAACTCGTGATGGCGTAGAAGACGCCGATCAGCACCAGTGACACATACGTCGCACGCGGGATGGTGCGCTCGGGGTCGCGTACCTCGTCGCGGAACACTGCGGTCGCCTCGAAGCCGACGTAGCTGATGATCGCGAAGAGCAGGCCGATGCCCAGCGATCCGGACAGGATGGCCTGGGGATCGACTATGCCGGTGGACAATCCGCTGTCACCGCCCTGTACGACGATCACCAGATCGAGGACGGCGACGATCGCGATCTCGGCCGTCAGCAGGATGCCGAGCACCTTGCTTGACAGTTCGATGCTGCGGTAGCCGAGGTAGGTCGTCACCGCGAAGGTGACCACCGCGACCGACCACCACGGCACCGCGGGGCCGCCGAACAATTCGACGACGCTCGATCCCGCGAGGCCCAGCAGGCCATAGACGCCGGCCTCGAGGGCGACGTAGGTGACGATCGCGACAAAGGCTATGCCGATGCCGGTCGGTGCGCCCAGCGACGTGCGCACATAGGAGAAGAACGCCCCGGCCTCCTCGACGAAGGGCGTCATCGCGGTGAAACCGACCGCGAACAACAGGAATACGGCGGTGGCCACGATGAAGGTCGCGGGGAAGCCGGTGCCGTTGCCCGAGGCGATGCCCAGCGGCACGACACCACCGATAACCCCAAGCGGCGCGGCCGCTGCGACCACCATGAAGACTATGGAGGCGACGCCGAGGCGGCCCCGCAGCTTGCGGTCCGGTCTCTCGGGGATGCCCAAATCATCTGTTGCAGCAATGGTTTCGGACATGCTTGTACCCGCCCCTTCATGGCGCCGAGTGCCGGCGACTAGAGGGACGATAGGGCTCGGTGGATGGCCGCGACCATATCTGGAGTCACCGTGATCGAAACGCCGCAGGGGCTACAGCGTGGCGGTCAGCGGGCCCGCGGTCTGGCACAGCGATCGGGGTGGATTGCCCGTCGACGCGCAGCCACGACCCGTCGCCACATAGGTGGCACCGGGCCGGTACGGACCGTAGAAGACCTTCGCGGTGCCGGGCCCCTCGGTTGAGGCGCACTGCTGTACCGCGGAACTGCCCTCCATCTGCACGCAGGCGACCGATGACGTCGGCTCGGCCGCGACCGAGCAACCGGCCGGGTTCACCGACGCCGTCACCATCGGGGTGCCCGACACATCCACCAGACGCGGCGGGGTCAGCGCGAACGCACAGGGTGGTGATTCCGGCTCGGCCGTGGCGGGTGCGGACGCGGTCACCATCGCGAACGCTGCGGCCAAAACCGCCCCGAGCACGCTCGCCAACGTCACGTCAGCCCGTCGAACCATGCTCGGATCCTAGGTCACCGCAGGACCCATTCGTCGTCGATGGACGGGACTAGCCGACGTACCGGGTGAACCAATCTTGCAGACGCTGCCACGCATCAGCGGCCGCCGCCGGGTCGTACCGCGGCCCCGTGTCGTTGAAGAACGCATGGTCGGCGCCAGGCTCCATGACCAACTCGTGCACCAGACCGGCCCTGGTGAGCGCCTGCTCCGCCGCCTCCCTCGTCGCGTTGACCCGGGCGTCCTTCTCTGCGTAGAAGCCCAGTACCGCGACATCGCGGGAGCCGCCGAAGTCAGCGCCATCGGGCAGCGGGCCGTAGAACGGGACAGCCGCTGAGAGCCGTGGCTCACCGGATGCGAGCAGCTGCCAAACCAGGCCGCCGCCCATGCAGAACCCGACCGCGGCGAGTTTGACGCCCGGTGCGCGCCGGGCCACCTCGGCGACACCGGACTTCAGATTGGCCACGAACTCCGCGGGCGGGATCGTGCTCAGCGCCGCGGTGGCCTCGGCGGGGTCGGTGAAGGTGGCGGTCCCACCCTGGGCAGAGAGTAGGTCGATGGCCAGGGCCGAGTACCCGATCCCCGCCAGCCGCCCCGCGACCGACCGGGCCCAGTCGGTGAGCCCCTTGTTCTCGTGGATGACGAGCACGCCGCCCCTGGGATTCTGTGCCGGTGCCCAGACACCCTGCAGGTCGCCCTGGGGTCCGGCCCAGGTGATGGGCTCACCTGCGACCGCGGTCTCCGCACCGGGTGGCGAAGCACCGCCGGGCGCGGTCGTCGGGCTCGTGGCGGAGTCACTGGTCGGGGCCGTGTCCTGCTCGCGTGACTGCCCGCACGCGGTGATCAGCGCGGTGGCCGCGGCGGTGCCGACACCGATCAGCGCGAGGCGCCGCAGCGCCTCCCGTCTGGACAGCAGACCGTCAACGTGATCGGTGGCGATCTCCTCGGCGATGTACCGCTGCAGCGGGGTCACCATCGCGAGTATGCCCGCGTATGCGGAAGTGCCGCTGGCGAAGCGCCACAACACCAATACTGGGTGGATGTCGCAGCATGTTCCACCAGACCTCCGGGGCCGCGTCGCCGTGGTCGCAGGGGCCACCCGTGGGGCCGGCAGGGGTATCGCCGCTGCTCTCGGTGAGGCCGGCGCGACGGTGATCTGCACCGGGCGCAGCAGTGCGTCGGGCCTGCTGCAGTCGGACTACGACCGGCCCGAGACCATCGAGGAGACCGCCCAGTTGGTCACCGACCTCGGCGGTGTCGGCATCGCGGTCGCCGTTGATCATCTCGAGCCCGACCAGGTGCGCGCGCTGGCCGACCGGGTGCGCACGGACCATGGCGCCATCGATGTACTGGTCAACTCCATATGGGGCGCGGAGGTCCTCAAGGGGTCGCCGTCATCGTGGAACCGGCCGCTGTGGGAGCACGACCTCGCCGATGGACTGCGCATCCTGCGCCTGGGCATCGACACCCACCTGATCACCTCGCACTGTCTGCTGCCGCTGCTGGTGTCGCGACCCGGTGGTCTGCTGGTCGAGGTGACCGACGGTACGGCGGAGTTCAACGCGAATCACTACCGCATCTCGGCGTTCTACGACCTGGCGAAGGTCGCCGCGAACCGGTTGGCGTTCAGCCAGGGGCACGATCTGGCGCCGTACGGGGCGACCGCGGTCTCAGTGACTCCGGGGTGGCTGCGGTCGGAGATGATGCTGGACAACTACGGCGTCAGCGAGAGTGACTGGCAGGCGGCGATGGACCCGGAACGCACCGACGGCCACTCGGTCGCACCGCCGCCCTTCGCGGAATCGGAGACGCCTCGATACCTGGGCCGCGGTATCGCCGCGATCGCCGCGGACCCCGACCGTGCCCGCTGGAACCTGCGGTCGGTGAGCTCGGCAGAACTGGCGCGCGAGTATCGCTTCACCGATACCGACGGGCGAATGCCCGACGCCTGGTCGGTCCAGTAGACAAATTTCAGAATCTGTTCACGATTTCGTTGACACCGCTGGCCGGGGACGGTTCTATGACGGGGTGACCTACGACACGATCATCCGCAACGGCCGCTGGTTCGATGGAACCGGCGCCGCGTCAGCGGTGCGCAACCTCGGTATCCGCGACGGTCACGTCGTGGTGATCACCACCGATGAACTCGACCCGACGGGCTGCCCGCAGGTGATCGACGCGACCGGCAAGTGGGTGCTGCCCGGGATGCTCGACATCCACACCCACTACGACGTCGAGGTGCTCAACGGTCCCGCTCTGGCCGAGTCGCTGCGACACGGCGTCACCACCGTCATGCTCGGTTCGTGCTCGCTGTCGACCATTCACGTCGACGGCACCGAGGCAGGCGATCTGTTCGGCCGGGTCGAGGCCATCCCGCGCGAGCACGTCATCGGCGCGGTCGACGGCAACAAGACGTGGACCACCTGTGACGAGTACATCGAGGCACTCGAGGCGCGCCCGCTGGGCCCGAACCTCGCCGCGTTCATCGGCCACTCCGACATGCGAACCGCAGTGATGGGCCTGGACCGGGCCACCCGCAAGGACGACCAGCCGACCCGGCAGGAACTGGCGCGCATGGAGGAGATGCTCGGCGAGGCGCTGCGGGCCGGCTTCGTCGGTATGTCGTCGATGCAATTGCTGTTCGACAAGATCGACGGCGAAGTCTGCCGGTCGCGCACGCTGCCCTCCACCTACGCCAAGCCCCGCGAGCTGCGCAGGCTGAAGTCGCTGCTGCGGCGGGCGGGCCGGGTCATGCAGTCCGGACCGGACATCTCCAACCCGCTCAACCTGGCCTCCCAGGTGGCGCAGTCGCTCGGCATCTTCCGCAATCCGCTCAAGACCAGCCTGCTGTCGGCGGCCGACGTGAAGTCCAACCCCTACGCGATCCACATGATGGGCCCGCTGGCGCGCGCGGTGAACCTGCTCGGCGGCAACTTCCGGTGGCAGCACCTGCCCGTGCCGTTCGAGGTCTACGCCGACGGTATCGACCTGGTGGTGTTCGAGGAGTTCGGCGCCGGTGCCGCCGCGCTGCATCTGGCCGAAGAGGTGGAACGCAACGAACTCATGCGCGACGAGGCCTACCGGCGTCAGTTCCGCAAGGACTACGAGAACAAGCTCGGCGTGCGGGTCTGGCAGCGCGACTTCTACGACGCCGACATCGTGGCCTGCCCCGACGCGTCGGTTGTCGGCAAGACGTTCGGCGAGGTCGCTGACGCCCGCGGACTGCATCCGGTCGACGCGTTCCTCGACCTGGTCCTCGAGCACGGCACGGATCTGCGGTGGCGCACCACGATCTCCAATCACCGGCCCAAGGTGCTCAAGAAGCTGGCGCGCGACCCCGGCATCCAGATGGGCTTCTCCGACGCAGGCGCCCACCTGCGGAACATGGCCTTCTACAACATGGGCCTGCGGCTGCTGCGGCACGTCCACGATGCGCAGCGGGCGGGTACGCCGTTCATGACCGTCGAGGCCGCGGTGCACAGACTCACCGGCGAACTCGCCGACTGGTACCGCCTTGACGCGGGGCACCTGCGCGTCGGCGACCGCGCTGACATCGCCATCATCGATCCCGAGCGCCTCGACCACTCCCTCGACGGCTACGCGGAGGATCCCGTCGACCAGTACGGCGACCTCTCACGGATGGTCAACCGCAACGATGAGACCGTCACGGCGGTGTTCGTCGGCGGGCGAGCCGTTTTCGTCGCCGGCCAGGCCACCGATCTGGTCGGCAACCAGCGCACGGGCCGATTCCTGCGCGCCGCCCACAACTCCCCCGCTCTCCCCAAGCAGAAAGACGAGTTCGCCAGTGTCAGTTGAGGATACCGTTCTTGGAATGTGGAAGGCGCTGTCGGCGCGGGACTGGGAGAGCCTCAAGGGCTTCCTCTCCGACGACTGCATCTATCTCGACGTGCCGGTGGGGCCCGCGGCGGCCGCCAAGGGGCCCGATGACATCGTCAAGCGGCTCAAGATCGGCCTGGAACCGCTCGCGTCCTACGAGAACTTCGACGGCCTGCTCGTTGAGAACGGTCACGACGCGATGTACGAGCATCATGAGGAATGGCATTGGAGCACAGGTGAATCCGCGGTGCTGAAGTTCGTCACCGTGCACCGGGTCGAGAACGACAAGATCACGGTGTGGAAGGACTACTGGGATATGGGCGCCCTGGCCAACCACGCTCCCCCGACATGGCTTGAGGACTTCGCGAACGCCGACATGTCCTGGGTGTACGACGCGACCGGTGAGGTCTAACCAGGAGCATATGCTGGCGGTATGAGCGCTTCGTCGCTGCCGCCCGGGCCGCCCCTGCCCAGGCTGGTGCAAGCCGGACTCATGCTGAGGTTCTGGCCGCGGTTCGTCGCTGGCTGCCGACGTCGTTACGGCAGGGTTTTCACACTCCGGATCGCCGGGATCGGAACGCTGGTCTACGTCGACGATCCGACCGACCTCAAGACGGTCTTCGCGGGAGATCCCAGCATCTTCCATGCAGGCGAGGCGAACTCGATGTTGGCCGGGCTGCTCGGATCCAGCTCCGTGCTCGTCGTCGACGACGATGTGCACCGCGAACGGCGCAAGCTCGTGATGGCGCCGTTTCACCGTGACGCGGTGGCACGCCAAGCGGGGGTGATGGCCGAACTCGCGGCCGAGAACATCGCATCCTGGCCGATCGGTACCGAGTTCGCGGTGGCACCGCACATGTCACGGCTCACGCTCGAG
Organism: Mycolicibacterium sp. 624; assembly: GCF_040548615.1. Classification (NCBI taxonomy): domain Bacteria; kingdom Bacillati; phylum Actinomycetota; class Actinomycetes; order Mycobacteriales; family Mycobacteriaceae; genus Mycobacterium; species Mycolicibacterium sp. 624. Next base: position 223,332 of record NZ_JBEPRZ010000003.1, on the reverse strand, counting down.
GTGATTCTGCGAACGGTCATCGGCGCGAGCGATCCAGTACGGCTGACCGAGTTACGCGCTGTCATGCCCAAACTGCTCACGTTGAGCGCCTGGCAGACGTTGGCGGTCGCCAACCCGAAGCTGCAGCGACGCCGACCCTGGCGAGCGGTGCGCGGACATATCGCCGAGGCCGATCGCCTGTTGTACGCCGAGATCGCCGACCGGCGCGCCGATCGGCACCTCGGCGAGCGCAGCGATGCACTGGCCGTGATGATCCGTTCGGGGGTGATGACCGACAGGGAACTGCGCGACCAACTGATGACGCTGTTGGTGGCGGGGCACGACACCACCGCCACCGCATTGTCGTGGACGTTGGAGCGACTCACCCGCCACCCCGATGTCCTGGCAAAGGCGGTTCGGGCGGCCCACGCCAGCGCGGCAGGAGATCCCGCGGGCGACGAGTACCTCGACGCCGTGGGCAAGGAGGTCCTCCGAATCCGGCCGGTGGTCTTCGACGTGGGCCGGGTGCTGCAGGCACCGACGGTCGTCGCCGGATATCGGTTGCCCGCAGGGGTGATGGTGGCCCCGGGTATCGGGCTTGTCCACGCCAACGCCGAGTTGTATCCCGACCCGGAGCGCTTCGATCCCGACCGCATGGTGGGCGCAACGCTCGGTCCGACCACGTGGCTGCCGTTCGGTGGCGGCAACCGCCGCTGCCTCGGTGCGACGTTCGCGCTGACCGAGATGCGGATCGTGTTGCGCGAGGTGCTCCGTCGAGTCGAGTTCGCGACGACGACGGCGGCGGTCGGCGAGCGGCAGCGCGTCAAGGCGGTGATCCTGGTACCGCACCGCGGGGCCCGTGTCACGGTTCGGGCGATCCACGAGGTCGGCTCAGCCCAGGCCGTAGACCCGTCGAGCGTTAGTGGACGCGATCAACTCGACCACCCGCATGGCATCGCCCACTGACCACTCGTCGGCCTGCACGAACTCCGTGACCACGTCCCGGATGCCGTTGCGCCACAGGCGTGCACCGAGATAGTGCAGTTCCGGTGGGCCGTATCCATCCGACGAGTACAGAATCTTGTGGAACGGGGCCAGCTCGAGCAGGCGGCCGATGAAGTCCCTGGCCCGCGCTCCGAGGAAATTGATAGACAGGCCGCCGTCGAGGTACACGTTGTTGAACGCCTGAGCCAGATAGCCGGCCTCGCGCTCGAACGGATAGCAGTGCAGCAGCATGACCGGGGTGTCTCCCGCTGTGCACAGGAAGTCGCGCAGGTGCAGCGGGTTCGCGCGAGCCAGATCGCAGTCCCGATCCCCGAACCCGACGTGAAACTGCAGTGGCTTGCCCAGCCGGAGGGCCTGATGCAGGCCGAAACGCAGTAGCACCCGATCGGTGAGGCGGGTGCCGCCCTCGTCGCGCCAGCGTGCGGCGGCCTCGCGCACGCTGGCCGCCGACGGATCCGACAGGTCTCCGACGAAACCGCCGCGATAGGCCAGGATCGACTTCGTCGCGATCGCCGCCGCGCCGCGCGTGTGCAGCAGCTCCTCGAAGACCGCGGCGTAGTCACCGCTCATGTGCGCGGCGTCCTGCGCGAGCGTCTCGAGCCGCAGCACTTCGTGTGCGCGTGCACCCGAGACCTCCGACACCAGTGCGGGTTCCGCGACACCCGAGGAGAGTCCGGTGTCGACGAGCCAATCCGAGACCCCCGCTGCACCCAGGAACACGCGCGCCAACTCGATGTCGTCGTACCCGCTGCGATGGTCCCAGTAGGTGTCCGCATCGACGTGGCGCGCCAGCCCCAGCAGAGGGGCGCAGTGGGCACGCAGTGCGAATCCGAGCTGCGTGTCGAATGCGGACCCGAAGTCGGCCATGGGGTTGGCGTTGCCCTCACTGAGGCCGCTCTCGAAGCGGCTGCGGTCGCCGGACTCCAGCCAGAAGCCGTGCACATGATGGTCGATCAAGCGCACGGATTCGATGTGGTCTGCCAGCACGTGATCCGACGAACGAATCATCTACACACTCCAGGACATCCGGAACCTGGCCGTCAGCTCGTCGTCGGTGAGGTCCGCATATGTGTCGTGCTCATATCGCCGCACCGCGACGATCGCGTCAACCGCGGAGCTCCCGAGAATCCCCCGGACGAGCTCCGACCCGGCGAGTGCGTCGATCACCTCGATCTGATCACTCGGGAGTGCTGTCATGCCAACGGCTTCCCGCTCCGCCGCGCTCAGCAACGACGGGTTGACGGTGACCTCGGGCGGCAGCGAGAGGTCGCGCTCAATACCGTCGAGGGCGAGCCCGAGGATGGCTGCCGTGGCGAAGTACGGATTCGCCGACGGGTCGACGGCCTTCACCTCGACGTTGGCGCCATGGGGATTCGCATCACCACCGGCGACGAACCGCATGGCGGCTTCCCGGTTCTCGGTTCCCCAGCAGACGTGTGCCCCCGACCAGAGGCCAGGGCGCATCCGGAGACCGGACAGGATCGAGCCACTCAGCACGCCCTGGGCGGCGGGCAGACCCGCCAGCAGCCCGGCAATGGCCGATGCACCGGCCGGTGTCATACCCCTGGGCCCCGTACCTCCCGAGAAGGTGGGCTCGCCGTCTGCGATGAGCGAGAGATGTTGGTGAGCACCGGATCCGACGCTGCCCGCGAACGGAACTGGGGAGAGGCAGGCTCGCACACCGTACTTGCGGGCCACCCGTCCGATCACGATACGCATCGCCATCAGTTGATCGGCGGCCGCGACGGGGGCGAGTGGCGCCAGCGAGATCTCGAACTGATTGGCGCCGTACTCGGGATGGAGTTGTTCGAGCACAATGCCCGATGCGGCGGCCGCCTCGATCACGTCACGGACGAAACCCTCGTGCTCGAGCACGCCGGCCACACCGTACTGCGCCCACAGCGTGGACGGCAGCCGGGCACCGTCAGGCCCCACCAGGACGAATTCGATCTCGTGGCCGACGAGCGCCTCGAACCCGGCCGCGGTAAGTCGCTGCTGGACACGGTGCAGGGTGCCACGGCTGCACAGCGGATCTGGTGAGCCGTCCTGGTGGAAGAAATTCCCTGGCGCCCAGGCCAATCCGTCGCCGAGCACGCGCACCGCGTCGGGGTCTATGCGGACCCGCAGATCGCCGACCACGCCGATGGCGTCACCGGTGACGACGCCGAGCTGGTCTATCGCGAAGACGTGCCACACGGGGCTCGCGCCGAGCCCCGGCTGCACGAACGCCGCCGATTTGGCCAACGGCACCGTCTTTGCGTGGATCAGGCCGGCGGGATTGACCACCGTCCCTACCAGTGCAAGGACTCCGTCGGCTGCAAGCTGCGCGATGGCCGCCATGGCAGCCATTCTGCACCGCCGCCGGTTGGGCTACAGCGTGATCTTGCAGCTCTGACCGATATCCAGCGTGCGCAGCATCCGGCCCATGCCCAGCCACATCGCGCACGACAGGGCCAGATCGGTGATCAGTTCGTCGCTGAAGTGCTGGTGAGCGCGGTCCCAGAAGTCCTCATCGTCGCGCAAACCGGTGTGATCAGAGGCGAAGCGCTCGGCGAACTCGGCGGCAACGCGCTCGGCGTCGCTGTACCCGGGCCAGGTTCGCCACACCCCGGCGTTGTCGTACAGATCCTCGTCGACACCCGCGGCGATGCCCTCGGAGTCCCGGGTGTTCTGGCAGACAACGCATTCGTTGTTCAGTGCGATGACCATGCGCGCAAGCTCACGCACCCGCATGGGCAACCGGTTCTGGTTGTAGACGGCGTGTGTGTAACCGGCCATCGCGGTACCGATGTCAGGTGAGCGGGTCACCCATGCCACTGCGTCGTCGTCGGCGAAGTCTCCGATTCGGCTCATGGCGAAAGAGTACGCCCGATGGCCCATTTCTGGAACACGTTCTAGTTATTTCTGCTCAGCGCGCCGCGGTCAACTCTCTGCGGTCATCGGTCCAGTCGCGTTGAAGCAGCATGCGATGGGCGATGTGCTCCAGTGCGGCGTCGACCGCCTCGCGATCCGGTATGCCCTCGAAGGTCGGCGACTGTGCGAGCTTGTCGACGATGCGTCCGACGATTCCCGCCGACAGCGCCTCCACGTGTTTCGCACCGGCCTGCGTGAGCCACAACTTGCCACCCGTCCCGAGCGCCAGGCCATCGTGGATGACACCCTCGAACGTGGGCTCGATGACCTCGTGGGGCACCCGGAGCCGTTCGGCGATATCAGTCAGGGTCGCCGACCCGAAGACCTGGTTCTGTCGATAGATCTGCAGCAGCGCCCACAGTTGTGCGACGTCGAGTTCGCATCCGGGCTCACGGGCCAGGCTGCGCAAACGGATCTCGGGCGAGTCGCGGAACATCCGCCCGACGGCGACCTCGAGGATCTTCTCCGGCGAGTCGGCGCCTGGCATGCCGAAGCCCTCGCCGAGGTCAGTCGCCGCCGCGGCCTCCATCTCCCGCAGCGGGATCTCCTTAAGGAACAGCGAGACGATGAACCCGACGACGGCCACCGGCGCCGCGCACAGGAACACCGTGCCCAGCGCGTCGGCGTAGGCCTCGACGATGGGCGCGGCCATCTCCGGTGGGAGCGCATGCAGCGCCTTCGGAGACTCCGCGGCGGCCGGCGGCGCGCCGCCCGCGATCAGTGCCGGGCCGATCCGGCCCGCCAGGAAGTTGGCGAACAGGGAGCCGAATATCGCTGCGCCGAAAGAGCTTCCGATGGTGCGGAAGAACGTGACACCCGACGTCGCGACACCAAGATCGGTGAAGGTGGACGTACTCTGCACCACCAGCACGAGCACCTGCATGCACAGGCCGATACCGGTGCCAAGCGCGAACAGGTATAGCGACTGCTGCCAGGCCGGCGTCGTCGCGTTCATCTGGGACAGCAGCACGAACGCCACCGTCATGATGGCCGTGCCCGCCACCGGGAACACTTTGTACCTGCCGGTGCGACCGACGATGTTGCCGCTGCCGATCGATGTCAGCAGCATCCCGACCACCATCGGCAGGGTGCGCAGACCCGACTCGGTCGCCGATACCCCGTCGACGAACTGCATGAAGGTTGGCAGGAAGGTCAGCGCACCGAGCATCGCGAAACCGACGATGAACGCCAGAATGCAGCACACCGTGAAGACCGGGCTTGCGAACAGGCGGATGGGCAGGATCGGTTCGGGTGTGCGCATCTCGACCCTGACGAAGACGGCCAGCGCGACGACGGAGCCGGCGAAAAGGCCGATGATCACCGGAGAGGTCCAGGCGTACTCACCGCCGCCCCAGCTGGTGGCCAGTGTGAGCCCCGAGGCGGCGATCCCGATGAGGACGATGCCCGCGTAGTCGATCACCGGCTTGGCGGCCTTCGCCAGCGACGGGATCGCTAGCGCGCCGACGATGAGGACGACGATCGCCACCGGAACGTTGATCCAGAATGCCCAGCGCCACGTCAGATGGTCGGTGAAGAACCCGCCGAGCAGCGGGCCGATCACGGTGGTGACCCCGAAGACCGCGCCGAGTGCGCCCTGATAGCGGCCACGATCGCGTAGCGGGATGACCTCACCGATCACCGCCATCGCGGTCACCATGATGGCGCCGCCGCCGATACCCTGCAGCGCACGCGAGGCGACGAGCATCGTCATCGACCCGGCCAATCCGCACAGCACCGAGCCGACCAGGAAGCACACCACCGAGACCTCGAAGACGATCTTGCGGCCGAACAAGTCGCCGAGCTTTCCGACGACAACGGTGGCGATGGTCGAGGCGAGCAGGTAGCTGGTCACCACCCACGCTTGATGGCCGGCGCCGCCGAGATCGGCGACGACGGTCGGAAGTGCGGTGGCGACGATCGTCTGGTCCAGTGCCGCGAGCAGCATGCCGAGCAGGACCGCGACGAATATGAGGTTGCGTCGCTGCGGACTGAGGAGCGCGGCCGCGGACTCGGGGTCCGCGACCGCACTCGGTGCGGAACTCGTCATGAAAGCCTCTCGAACGTCGTTGCTGGCGCTCAGAGCGCCCACCACGATATCGTTAGATAGGCTACAAAAGTTACAGCGCTACTTCGGCGGACGTGAGACGCACTGCGCCGAGTACAGTTCCACACCGAGCTTGTCCATCAGCTCGAGCTGGGTCTCGAGGTAATCGACGTGGCTCTCCTCGTCGGCGACGATCGACTCGAAGAGGTTCGCAGTGGTGGGGTCTTCCTTGGATCGGCACAGCGTGATCGCGGGCTTGAGGCGCTCAAGGACCTCGTACTCGATCGCCAGGTCGGCCTCGAACTGCTCGCGGAGCGTCTGCCCAACCCGCAGCGAGAAGAGCCGCTGGTAGTTCGGCAGCCCATCGAGAAGCAGAATTCGATCGGTAATCGCCTCGGCGTGACGCATTTCATCGAATGATTCCGCGCGGGTATGACTCGCTAATTCAGTGAAGCCCCAATTGTCCTGCATCTTGGAATGCAGAAAGTATTGATTGATGGCGGTGAGTTCGCTCGTCAATTGCTCATTGAGCAGCTTCAGAATTTCTGGATCGCCTTGCATGATCGCTCCTTGGGCAGCGGACTGGCCGACCGCGTGTCATGGGTTGTTCGTGGCTGTCGAACGCTTCCCAACCTAGTCCAGGAGGCCGTCGTCGGCGATCGAAACTTGGCACCCCTCGGCGTGTCCGGTCCCCCGTTTGCCCATGTCTTTGGTGAGGCGAACCTTATCTGGCCACCGATGATGGACTGGCTGCCCTTAGTAAGGTTAGACTGCACTAACCTACTGGCAGCGGGGCTCGGTCGTACGGCTGAGCGCCTTCGATTACGAGGCGGAAGTGATGAGCGATCAGCGTATTCAATCGCTCATTTCGGCTGCGACTCGTCGTCCCGACGGCATTCGCGAATCGACGAATTGCCGTGTCGGCCACAATCCCGCCCCATTCCATTCCCGGCTAATTGTCTCGACCTCAATTCACCGGGGTGAACCAACGGTCGGCCATTCGGAGGCCAGCCCCGCAGTGATCGCATTTCTGCCGTACGCGCGGAAAGCCGCACTCGCGTGATTGCCGTACCGGGGCGGGTGCTCTGATGTTCGTCTGCCTCTGTAATGGTGTGACCAGCCAGGTGGTCGCCGACCTCGCCGCATCCGGAGCGTGCACCTCCAAGCAGATCGCCGAGGCGTGCGGTGCTGGCTCCGACTGCGGGCGCTGCCGCCGTACCGTCCGCGCCATCATCGATGCAGTTCAGGTGCAGGGCTGTCCCAGGCAGGCCGCGTTGGCCTGCTCCCGCCGCGCAGTCGGGTAAGTCAGTCCGAGCCCTTGCGCCTGCCGGAGAACTCCGACAGCGCATCGACGTTGGCGGATGCGCCGAGCAACACCTCGAACAACGCGTACTCGCGTGCCGCTGCCGCGGTGATCTCGGCGCGAGTGGGGTCAACGATCGTCTGCTTCACCGCCATGAGGCTGGGAATCGATCGGGAGGCAAGGACTTCCGCGTGCCTGCCCGCCTCGCCCAGCAGATCGTCGGGCTCGCACACCTTCCACGCGAGCCCCATCCGCAGGGCCTCCTCCGCGTGCACCCATTCCGAGGACATCAACATCCAGGCGGCGTTCTGCCTGCCGATCAGCTGCGGCAGCAGATATGACGATGCCGCCTCGGGTGCCACGCCGAGGCTGGTGAACGGGCACTTGAGGCGTGCGGTCGAGGACATGAAGACGAGGTCCGCGTAGCCGAGGATCGTCGCCCCGATACCGACGCCGAGACCATTGACCGCCAGGATCAGCGGCTTGCGCAGCGCCGTGAGCGTCCTGATCAGCCCCGGAAACCCGTGCTCGCCCTGCTGGAAGTCCGGGTCGGTGATACGCGCCTGCATCTCGAGCAGGTCGTTGCCTGCGGAGAACGCTCGGCCGGCGCCGGTCAACAGGATCACCGCGACCGAGGGATCCTCGTCGGCCGCCAGCAACGCGATGGTGGTCGCGTCGTAGAGCGCCTCGTTGAAGGCGTTGAGCGCCTCGGGCCGATTCAGGGTCAGGGTGCGGACGCCATTGGCGTCACCGGTCTGCACGAGCACGTCTGAAGCGTAAGGGTCAACCATTGCTGTAGACCCGCGTGGGTGCGATCAACACGACGGTGCGTCGCTGTTCGGCCATCACCCTGTCGTACTCGTTCCAGTCGTCGTGCGTGCTGCCCGCGGCGGTGAAGACGTCGCGCAGCAGCACGCGCAAACCGTCGTCGGTCAACCACGGTCTCGGGTCGTCGGGCCCGGCCAGTTCGGCGGTGCCCTCGACAGTCGCCCAACGCCAGCCGTCGCGGAACGTCACGGCGAGCTGCGGTCGCGACCGCAGATTGGCGAGCTTGACCCGGCCGTAGGTGACGAACGCCAGGCTGGGCTCGCCCGTCGCGGGATGAGTCAGCACGCCGGCGTTGATGAGCGAGGACTGGATGGTCTGGTCAGCGCGCAGCGTCGCCACGACGGCAAGGCCCTGGTCGGCGGCTGCGAGCGCGACGGCATCGGAAAGTGTTGTCATACAACGACCTCTGGGGCGAAGGGACTGCGCAGGAGATAGCGGCTGGTGGGCACGCAGTCGACCTGCTCGTTGGCCCCGAACGCCGACGTGCTCGCCACCATGCGGTTCATCCGGTCACCGAGATCGGCGTCGTCGGCCGCGCCGAAGAACGCGTGCAGATCCCTGGTGGCCTCAATCGGAAAGTTCTCCTCCACGATGGCGGAGACGAGCGGCGCGCCGGGAGTGAGCGCACGCACGACGGTGTTCTGGGTGTAACCGAATGTGGACTGCGTCGCGATCGCGACCGGGGTGTGGTCGATATGCCAACGGGTGAGCCAGGTTTGCGGATCGAGGTGCTCCGGGCGTCGCAACAGCGCCACATTGGCCAGCCCCGCGGTCCGCGCTCCGATGACGTCCGGAGGCGGCATTGGCACCGACTCGGTCACCAGGTAGGCGGCACTGAGCTCGCACTCGCGCTCGAGCAGGGACAGCGCCTTTTGGGACGCCTCGCCGTAGTACTGCTGTGTCCACAGGCTCACGACCGCGACGACGGGCGGGTCGAGCGTCGTCAGCGTCATCAACGAATCCCGCACCGCGCCGTCGCGCACATTCACCGCGACACCCGGCAGACCGAGGGCCAGCAGCTCGTCCCCGACCTGCGAACGCAATCTCGTGCACCAGGACTCGTCGGCCACCGACCGGCGAAGTGTGACCATCAACTTTTCCACTCGTTGAACCTACCCAGACGTGGCACCCGGATCGCAGCGTCTCGGTGGAGTAGAAATGGTCTCGTGATCAAGGGCCTGGCCCGGAGGCAGTACCTGACGGACCCCGGCGCGGTGATTCGCAGTCTGCTGGGTGTCCTCGTGGTGGCCGGAATCGGTCTGTCCACAGTGGGTGCCGCCGGGGCAACGGCCGCAGCCGGAGCCGCTGCGATCGCCGGCGCGACGGCGCTTCGGGACAGCCCACGCGGCAGAATCCCGATGGTCATTGGCGTCTCGATCGCGTTGGGCGTCGCGGTGCTGCTTGGCGCAGCCACATCGGCGCACTCGGTGCTGTTCGCGGTCGTCGTCGCCGTGTGGTGCTTCTGGGCCGGCATGACATGGGCCGCAGGCTCGAACCCGGGGCTGATCGCGGCGGCGGCGAGCGGCCTTCTGGTCATCTCGCCGCCGATCACGCCGTCCTGGGCGGCAATAGGAGGCACCGCCGCTCTCGCCGTGGCAGGCGGCGTGGCGCAGGCCGCACTCATCGCGATCTGGCCGAGACGGCGCTGGCGGATCCAGCGCGAGGCGCTGACTCGCGCGTATGTATCCCTGGCGGTCGACGCTCGCAGCCTCGCCGAGGACCCCGCAGCCCAGTTCACCGAGGAACCGCTGCAGGAGTTGCGCGATGCGTTCGCCCTCACCGACAGGCAGGCCAGCCACCACCCGGTTGCCTACCGCGCCTGGTACAGGTTGCCCGAACGGATCGCGGCGACCATGACGGCGATCGCACGACGGACAATGGACGGCGACGCCCGCACACGGATCCTGACGGCCGCCGGTGAGGTGTTGGACGCCGTCGCACGGCCCAAGCAGATCGGCTCCGCCGAGGACGCCATCACCAGGTTTGAGGCAGTCGCCGCCGAGACGGGTGAGTCTGACCAGTTACTGGTGGAACGACTCTCCGACCAACTGCGCGAGGCCGCGACACTCAGATTCAACGAGTTCGGGCCGCGGCCGAACGAGCTGGCTCAGTTACCGCGGTCGCACTTCTTCGGCGTGCTCGCCAACACGATCGCCATGGCCCGCGGGCAGCTCACCAAGGAGTCACCGGTGCTGCGGCACGCCGTACGGCTCGCGGTGGCCGCCGGTTGCGGCGTAGCGATCGCGCGTTTCGCGGAGGTGGCGCATGGTTATTGGATCCCGCTGACCGTGGTGATGGTGCTGCGCCCCGAGACCGCGCACACGTACACGCGCTGCGTGGGACGCGTCGGCGGCAACGTGATCGGCGTCGTGATCGCCACGGTCATCGCCCTGATGGTGCATCCGACCGGTATGGCCGCGGCCACGCTGGCGGTGGCCCTGCTCGGTGTCGCCTACCTGGCATCGGGGATTGGCTATCTGGCGGTGAGTGCGGCACTGGCCGCGGCCATCGTGTTCCTCATCGACATCGCCGGGGTGGACGGTCTTGCCTCGGTCAGCGACCGCGTCGCCGCGACGTTGATCGGCGGCATGCTGGCGGTGCTCGCGCACGTCGTGTTGCCGGATCAGGCCGCCGTCCGGCTGCGGCAGCGTGCCAGCGAACTACTCAAGGCCGAGATCGATTACGCGGCAATGGTGATCGGGGCGTCGGTGCACGATGGGTCCGATGACATCGTTGCGGCGGCGTGGGAGCGTGCGTACCGGGCCAGGGCTGCGTTCGAGGCCGCGGCGGCTGTCGGCGCCATGGACGAGCGTCATCTGCGCAGGTGGCTGCGTGAGTATCGCGCCGGGCTCAACGCCGTGACCGCGGCATGCGCAGCGCTCGAGGAGAGCCTGCCCCCGCATCGTCCCGCCGAGTTCAGTCACGACCTGATCAACACCGTGGACGAGTATGTCGCTGCCCTGCGCGGCGACCCGCAGACCGCGGGTTCGGCGTGGACGGTGGATGTCGCCGCGCTGACGGTCGCCACCGATCGTGCGCGTGCAGAGCTAGCGGCTGCCGACGATGCGTGGGCGCGGATTCTGGCGGCCGAGATCGAGACCGTGACCGACCAACTGGTGGTGATCGCAGCGAGTACGCCCAGCGCGCCCTGATCCCGCGGGGACAGCGGTCAGCGGGCCCACTTCGGCGTGATGAAAACCCCCTCGGCCTCCACGGTGACGCCGTCGGCGTCCGAGAGCTGGCCGACCGCGTAGGTCTTGATCCCCTCGGTGCGAACGATTCTCGCCTCGGCGTGCAGATCGCCGAGTGGGGTGGTGCGGAGGTAGCGCATCGAGATGGTGCCGGTCAGGCGCGGCGATGTCCCATCGCTGGCAGCCTCACCCAACAGGTGGTCGAGGACCAGTGCCGAGATCCCGCCGTGGACGTGCCCGGGCGGGCCCTCATAGGGGCCGCCCAGGTGGAAGTCGCAGAACACCGAACCGTCGGGTGCGCGGTGTATCACCAGCGGCGGCGCGATCGGATTACGCAGCCCAATCACCGGGTTCCCCCAGGGCATCAGGCCATTCTCCGAAATCCGCACACCGTAGGGGCCGTCGATCTGGCGGTCGCGCAGCCTGGCGGTGGCTGCCTCGATCTCGGCCCTCGCGGTCGCAACGGTATCGGCGTCGACCTCGGTGCGAATGGTTGCGTCGATGAGTTCGCGGACCGACTCGGCCAGTGGTCCATAGATACCGCGGAGGCGTTCGACCTCTGCCGCACTGAGGTTGTCAACGGTGAACTCAACCATGGCTGCACTAGAACACGTTCTAGCAGTGGTGTCGAATCACGCCTGCGCGACCGGCGTGCGGGTGGATGCCGAGGCGAATCCCAGCCAGGTGTGCCGGTTGCCTGCCCAGCACCACCCCACCTTCGGCGCATCACGCCGGTCGGAGCCGTCGCGACCGGTGCCGTTGCTGATCCAGATCGCCGGCGTTCGGGTGTCGAGTGCGCCGGTGGGCTTGCGCTTGCGTGAGCCGATGGTCATGTAGCAGTGCCCACGCTCAAGGACGTCGGGGCACTGCAGCAGCCAGTGCAGGCCCTCGGTCAGCGTGAGGGCGGTCCGGCCTGCCGAGGCAATGGCGGGGGCCGCCTCGTCCGGGCTCCAGTTGGCCATGTCATCGCCCCGATCGAGATCGTCGATCAGGTACAGCGGCGAATCAGGCAGCGGTGCCACCGAGGTGAACTCGTCGACATCGGTCATGTCGGCGACCACGAACCCGGGCTTGTCGTCGTGGCACACCAGCGGTGCGAGGGCCGAGGCTGGCACCAGATCGGGGTGAACGACGAGCAGCGACGCCTGTCCCCCAATGGGTTCGGCGGCGGCGCGCAGCCGGTTCGCCTGCCATCCCATGAGGCGGTGCACCCCAAGATCGATGAGTCGATTCGCTTGAGTCGGCAGGTCCGGCAGGGTTGCTCGCACGATGGTCACCAGCCCGCAACGAAGCGAGACCGCGACCGAGTTCCCGCACGTCTCGCGCGAGCGGTGCGCGGTGAGCGCTGCGTCACAGCGTGGCGCGACCGGTGGCCGAGATCATCTCCTAGTTCGTGGACAGATGTCTACGAACTTGCCTACGCTCTCCCCATGGCCGCACGAACGCACAGCGTGGACCCCCGCGCCGAACGCGTCCGCACCCTGTTGCGGGACGCGGCATTCGCACTGGCCCATGAACGACCCGTCGACCAGATCACCGTCGCCGATCTGGTGGCGCGTGCCGGAGTCAGCAGGCAGGTCTTCTACCAGCACTTCACTGACCGCGACGATGCGGTCGCCTCGGCGTTCACCCTGACCTTCGCCGCTGCGACCGCCGATATCGACGGCGAGCCCCGGTCACGGATCCTGCGGATCTTCGACCTGGCCGCCGAACACCGCGCGATGTATCACAACGTCGTGCCCAGCGCGGTGACACAACGGGTGGTGGCGGCATTCCGCGCCGAACTCCTGCCCGCCTGCGAGGAGCTTGCCCGCCAGGGCATGCCCGTCGTCGGCTCCATTCCGGGTCTCTCGCCGGAGGCGGTCAGTCGGTTCCTCGTCGGCGGCTTCCAGGAGGTTCTGCGGTCCTGGATGGAGGAGCCTCCGGGCTCCGAGCACACCACCGATCTTCGTGGCAGGGTGACCGCTGCGCTCGACACCGTCGACGCACTGCTCACTCGCGCCGCGACCATGAACTGACGAAAGGTCCATCGTGGGCAAGCACCGCACTCCCCCTCGCCCTGCCGCCGAAACGGCGACCAGGACAACACCGTCGCGTGCCGACGTCCGCAACGTGGCGTTGGTCATGGCGGCGCTGGCTGTCGTCGTCATCGCCATGATCGCCAGCTACTCAGGCGCTTTCGCCAAGCCGACGCTGCACCATCTGTCCGTCGCGGTGGCCGCCCCACAGCAGGTCGTCGACGGCATTCGGGCTCAGGACACCCTTGAGGTCACCCCGGTGACCGATGCGACTGCAGCACGTGACGCGGTTTACGAGCGCACGGCGGACGCGGCATTCGTCGTGAACCCGGACGGGCACATGGACGTCTACGTCGCGGGTGGAGGCGGACGCAGCGTCGCCAACGCCGCGGAGACCGTCGGTCGTGGCATCGCCCAGAACGCCGGCCTCACCGCGAGCGTCACCGACGTGGCCCCCAGCACGACCGCCGACCCACAGGGCACAGTCGTGTTCTACGCGGTCATCTTTCTCTCGATCGGCGCATCGGTGGGTGCCACGCTGTTCGGCCGCATGATGGGCGGTGTGCACGCGCCATCGACACTGGTGTGGCGCACACTCAGCCTCGTCGCGTTCGCGGCGTTGCTCGCCGGGGGCGTCACGCTCTACACCGACGTCATACTCGGCGCGCTCACCGGGCACACCTGGTCGGTGTTCGGTGCACTGTTCCTCTACGCCATGGCCGTCGGCGGCGCCGTCACCGGTGTCGCCGCCGCGTTCGGGACGGTGGCGTCCGCCGTGCTGACGATGTTTCTGGTGATCGTCGGCAACGCGGCGGCGGCGGGCCCCGTCGGCAAACCGCTGCTGTCGGGCTTCTACAGCGCGCTCAACGCGGTCGTGCCGCAGGGCTCCGGAGTCGCACTGCTGCGCAGCGTCCAGTACTTCGGCGGCAACGGCGCGATGACACCGCTGGTCACACTCCTTTGCTGGGCGGCCGTCGGCTGCCTGCTCGCCGGCGGTGCCGCCGTCGTCCGATCGGGCGCGCTGCGGTCAGCGCTGAATTATCGTGCGACTCATGACGATCACAGCGGCACCGATCGAGATGGAGCCGTACTACGACCTCGGGTCACATCACCGACCGGTTGACACCACCTCGCCCGAGGCGCAGGTGTGGTTCGACCGCGGCATGGTGTGGGCGTTCGCGTTCAACCACGAGGAGTCGATTCGGTGTTTCGAGCGTGCTCTGGCGCTGGATCCCGGCCTCGCGATTGCGCGCTGGGGCATCGCGTATGCGGTCGGCCCGAACTACAACAAGGCCTGGGAGGCCTTCGACCCCGTCGACCTGGCCGACTCGTTGGCCCGGGCACGCGACGAGCTGGACCAGGCCCGCCGGGGCCGGGCTTCGGTGCTGGAACTCGAGCTGATCGAAGCGCTGTCGGCGCGCTTCCCCACCGCTGATCCCGCCGACGCCGCCGCGCTCACCGCGGGGCACGCCGGCTACGCCGAGGCGATGTCGGCGCTGGCGGCGGCCCATCCCGACGACATCGACGTGCAGGCGCTGGCGGCCGACGCACTGCTCAACGTCACGGCATGGGCGTTGTGGGACACCGGGACCGGTGAACCCGCTCCTGGTTCCCGGGTTGTCGAGGCGGTACGGATCCTGGACACCGCGCTCGCCACGCCTGCAGGTCGCGAACATCCCGGCATCCTGCATCTCTACCTGCACGCGATGGAGATGTCGGCTCACCCGGAGACCGCGCTACCCGCCGCCGACCTGTTGCGCGGACTGGTCCCCGACGCGGGCCATCTGCAGCACATGCCGAGCCACATCGACGTGCTGTGTGGCGACTATCGCAGCTCGATCATCGCGAATCAGATTGCTGTACAAGCGGATCGCCGGTTCGTCGAACGGGAGGGGCCGCTCAACTTCTACTCGCTGTACCGGGCACACGATCTTCACTTCGTGGTCTACTCGGCGATGTTCGAGGGCCAGTTCCGGCTCGCCCTGCAGGCCGCCGACGAACTCGCGGCACAGCTGACGCCCGAGCTGCTGGCCGTCGAGTCACCGCCGATGGCCGACTGGCTAGAGGCATTCGTGGGATTGCGGATTCACGTTCTGGTTCGGTTCGGCAAGTGGGACGAGCTGATCGCCGAACCCCTACCCCTTGACGAGGCCCTGTACTGCACCACCACCGCGATCGTCCGGTATGGCCGCGGTGTCGCCCACGCCGCCAAGGGCGAAATGGCCAAGGCGTGGGCCGAACGGGAGGCCTTCGCCGCCGCATATGCGCGTGTCCCGGACAGCCGCTACCTGTTCAACAACACCAGCCGGGACATCCTGGCCGTCGCTGCGGCGATGCTGGACGGTGAGATCGCCTACCGGGAGGGCGATTTCGATGCGGCGTTCGCGGCGCTGCGCCAGGCCACAGCGCTGGACGACCAGCTCCCGTACGACGAACCGTGGGGCTGGATGACGCCAACGAGACACGCCCTCGGCGCGCTGCTTCTCGAGCAGGGCCACGTCGAGGAGGCCGCCCGCGTCTACGCCGAGGATCTCGGGCTGGACCCGACGCTGGCGCGGTGCTGTCAGCACCCGGGCAACGTGTGGAGCCTGCACGGCTACCACGAATGCCTGCGACGGCTGGGCCGCGATGACGAGGCGAGCATCATCGAACGGCAGCTCGAGGTGGCGGCGGCCCGCGCCGACACGCCGATCCGGGCCTCGTGCGCCTGCCGGCTGGAAGTCGCCGACGGCTGCTGCTGAGCCCTCGCCGCTCGGGTGTCCGCGTAGACTCACCCGCTGTGGCCATCGGCGGTGACGATCTCAAGCGGCTGCGACGCTGTGTCGATCTCGCCCGCATCGCCCTCGAGGCGGGCGACGAACCGTTCGGCTCGATTCTGGTGGACGCCGAGGGGCGAGTCCTCTTCGAGGATCGCAACCGAGTGCAGGGCGGTGACGCCACCCGTCACCCCGAGTTCGAGATCGCCCGCTGGGCGGCAAGCCACCTGACTCCGACGCAGCGGGCGAGCGCGATCGTCTACACCTCGGGTGAACACTGCCCGATGTGCTCGGCCGCGCACGCCTGGGTTGGGCTCGGACGCATCGTCTACGCGACCTCATCGGCACAGCTGACCCAGTGGCTCGCCGAGTGGGGATCGGATCCGTCCCCCGTTGCACCGCTGCCGATTTCGACCGTGGCCCCAGGCGTGGTCGCCGAAGGGCCGGTCGCCGAGTATGCCGCGGAGATGAAATCCCTTTATGCGGCGAAGTTCGCGCGATGACAGGGTCTTCGCGCGAGCGCTCATCCGCGACGGGACCGGGGTGGGTCGAGCACGCGATCTGGTGGCAGGTCTATCCACTGGGCTTCGTCGGCGCCTTCCCCAATGATCGGCCGCCGACGCCCGACCAGCACCGGTTACGCCGCGTCGTCGACTGGTACGACCATGCCCTGGAGCTGGGCGCCTCCGGTATCGCGCTTGGCCCGATCTTCGCCTCGCGCACGCACGGTTATGACACCACCGACCACTACCGGATCGACCCCCGCCTCGGCGATGACGCCGACTTCGATTACCTCGTCACCGAGGCGCACCGACGCGGCCTGCGGATCCTGCTCGACGGTGTGTTCAACCATGTCGGCACCGACTTCGCCCGCTACCAGGAGGCCGTCAGCGGCGGGGATGACGCGTGGTTCCGCAAGCGGCGCAACGGCTTCGTCGCCTTCGAGGGTCACGACGGTCTGATCACGCTGAATCACGACAACCCGGAGGTCACCGACTACGTCGCCGACGTCATGTCGCACTGGTTGCGCCGCGGCGCCGACGGCTGGCGACTAGATGCGGCCTACGCGGTGCCCGACGCATTCTGGGCACGCGTGCTGCCGAGGGTTCGCACGGAGTTCGGTGACGCCTGGTTCGTGGGCGAGGTCATTCACGGTGACTACGCCGGTACCGTCTCGGCGGCGACGTTCGACTCGGTCACGCAGTACGAGCTGTGGAAGGCGATCTGGAGCAGCCTCAACGACGCCAACTTCCACGAACTCGACCACGCCCTGCGTCGGCACGCCGAGTTCCTCGACGCCTTCGTTCCCATGACGTTCATCGGCAACCACGACGTCACCCGCATCGCCAGTCAGGTCGAGGACCCGCGCCACGCCGCGCACGCCCTGGTCGTCCTTCTCACCACCGGTGGCACACCGAGCATCTACGCGGGCGACGAGTGGGGCTACCGCGGTGTCAAGGAGGAGCGCTTCGGCGGCGACGACGCCGTACGTCCGGAGTTCCCCGCGCGCCCGCAGGACGCCGAGCACCTGGGCGAGGATGCCTTCCGCTTGCACCAGCACCTCATCGGTCTGCGCCGCAGACATCCGTGGTTGCACACGGCGCGAACAACAGCCCTGTCACTGACCAACAGCCGATACGTGTACCGAACCAGTTCGCAGACCGGATCGCTGGTGGTGGCACTGAACCTCGACGACGCGCCCCTGCAGATGTCGTTGTCGGAGATCGGCCTTGGCAGTGCCCGCATCCTCGCCGGCTCCGGCGCACCTCCCGAGGACCGCGTCGAGGCGCTCGACGTCGAACCGCACGGGTGGGCGATCCTGGCCCCCTAGTCCGACGCCAGCAGATCAAGGGTCCTCGGGTCGGGTTCGCCGCCGTAGTACTGCGCAAGCACCGCAACGAAGTCACGGTCGTCGTCGGCCACCGCCGCGAACAGGGTCATCGACGAACGCAGCTTGACCGCGTCCACCGGACCCAGCACCAGGTCGGCCGAGGTTTCCTCAAGCGAGGTCAGCAGTCGTGCGCACCGTCGCAGTCGAGCGCCGAGCACCCCGTGCTCGAGGTAGGCGACGGCCTCGTCGCGCGATCGGATGCCGAAGTGCGTCGCGGTCGCGCTGTGCCCCAGTCCGCGCATCTGCGGAAAGATGAACCACATCCAGTGGGTTCGTTTGCGGCCGGCCTCCAGTTCTGTCAGAACGGTCTCGTAGACCGGGTCCTGAGCGTCGAGGAAGCGCCGCAGGTCGTAGGCATCGGCCATCACACCACGGTGCCCGCCACGCGCCCCGGTGTCGATGCCTGCCGAACATTCGCCGACTGGGTCTGGTCGAATGGTTTTGCGAGCTAGTCTTTGCAATCGATGACAATCTCGAACGACGATGTCCACCAGATCGAGACACCTGACTCGGCCACCACCGCGAAGCGGAGTCGTCGTCGCGTGTTGTCGAGGGTGAGCATCCAGTCCAAGCTCCTCGTCATGCTCCTGCTGACAAGCGTCCTTTCGGCCGCCGTCGTGGGGGCCATCGGCTATCAGTCGGGCCGCAATTCCTTGCGTGCCGCGGTCTTCGACAGCCTGACCGAGACCCGGCAGGCACAGAGTCGGCAACTGCGGGCATCAATTCAGGACCTGAAGGACTCGCTGGTGGTCTACTCACGCGGCTCCACCGCGACTCAGGCCATCGAGGCGTTCACGAAGGGCTTCGACGAACTCGGTGCGGCCCCCGTCACTCCCGCCCAGCAGCAGTCGCTCGTCGACTACTACACAAACCAGTTCGTGAGGGACAAGAAGATCGAGACCGGCGACGAGTTGGACGTCAAGTCACTCGTACCAACCTCGAACGCGCAGCGCTACCTGCAGGCCCTCTACACCGCTCCGTTCTCGGACTGGGAGGAGGCCATCAACTTCGACGACGCCCGCGACGGCAGCGCGTGGTCTGCCGCCAATGCTCAGTTCAACGACTTCTTCCGCGAGATCGTGACGCGGTTCGAATTCGAGGATGCGCTGCTGCTCGACACCCGGGGCAACGTCGTCTACAGCGCCTACAAGGCCGTCGATCTCGGTACGAACGTCTACACCGGCCCGTTCAAGAGCGGCAATCTCACCGAGGCGTACCAGGACGCGCTCGACTCGAACGTCATCGACCACGTCGGCATCACCGACTTCGGCGACTATCCACCGGCCGACGAGCCGACGGCGTGGCTCACCTCACCCGTCGGTCCGCAAGGCAGGGTCGAGGGTGTGCTGGCCCTGCAGTTTCCGATCTCGAAGATCAATCGCCTGATGACAATGGACCGGCGCTGGAAGGACTCGGGCATGGGCGACACGGGCGAGACGTTCATCGTCGGGCCCGATGATCTGATGAGATCGGACTCCCGGTTATTCCTCGAGGATCCCGAGGCCTACAAGCGCGACGTGATCGACGCGGGCACCGCACCCGACATCGCAGAGGAGGCGATCAACCGACGCGGCACCACGCTGGTTCAGCCGGTGCCGACCGAAGCGACCCAACTGGCTCAACGGGGCCAACGCGGCACGTTGATCGCCGAGGACTACCTCGGCCACGACACCCTGCAGGCCTATGCGCCCGCCGACATCCCCGGGCTGCGCTGGAACGTCATCGCCAAGATCGACACCGCGGAGGCGTTCGCACCGGTCTCGGCGTTCACCCGCAAGCTGGTGCTGTCCACCGTGGCCATGATCTTCGTGGTGTGCATCGCGTCGATGCTGCTCGCGCGACTGTTCGTGCGGCCGATCCGCCGACTCGAGGCGGGTGCCCAACAGATCAGCTCGGGTGACTACGGGGCCACGGTTCCAGTGACGTCCCGCGACGAGTTCGGCGACCTGACACACGCTTTCAACGATATGAGCCGCAATCTCGCAATCAAGGAGGATCTGCTCAACGAACAACGCCGCGAGAACGACCGCCTGATGCTGTCATTGATGCCCGAGAATGTCGTCGCGCGGTATCGCGAGGGTGAGGAGACCATCGCCCAGGATCACCAGGACGTGACGGTGCTCTTCGCCGACATCGTCGGACTCGACGAGCTGTCGGCAGACCTGAGCTCTGATGAGTCCCTGGCCATCGTGAACCGGCTCGTTCGCCAGTTCGACTCCGCCGCGGAGTCCCTTGGCATCGAGCGGGTCCGGACGTTGCACAACGGCTACCTCGCGAGCTGCGGGCTCAACGTGCCACGCATCGACAACGTGCGGCGCACGGTCGACTTCGCCATCGAGATGCAACGCATCGTCGACAGGTTCAACGGTGAGTCGGGCCATGGACTGAAGCTGCGCGCCGGTATCGACACCGGCACCGTGAGCAGCGGGCTGGTCGGTCGGTCCAGCCTCGCCTACGACATGTGGGGCGCGGCGGTCGATCTCGCCTATCAAGTGCAGAGCGGATCGGCTCAGCCGGGCGTGTATGTCACGTCGGACGTCTACGACGCAATGCGCGACAGCCGCAGCTTCGCCGCCGCGGGTGAGGTCACCGTCGCCGGTGAGACCCAACGGATCTGGCGCCTCACGGAGCGCCACCAGTGACCAGCGTGGTGGATGCCTCCTGGTTCTACTGGGCCCTGGGTGTGGCGATCGGCCTGCCGATCGCGTTGGTACTGCTCACCGAGGTGCGAGCGGCGCTCACCCGCCGCGGCAGCGCGCTGGCCAAGCCGGTCGGGTTGGTGCGCAACTACATCCTGCCGCTCGGCGCGCTGCTGATGCTCCTGGTGAAGGCGACCGAGGTGTCGGCCGAAGCCACCCCGGTCCGCATCGTGTCCACGGTGCTGGGCTTCGTGGTGCTCGTACTGGTGCTGTCCGGACTCAACGCCACGCTGTTCCAGGGTGCGCCGGAAGGGTCTTGGCGCAAGCGGATTCCGTCGATATTCCTCGACGTGGCGCGGTTCCTGGTCATCGCGATCGGGCTCGCGATCATCTTCTCCTACATCTGGGGCGCCAACGTCGGCGGACTCTTCACCGCGCTCGGTATCACGTCGATCGTTCTCGGCTTGACGCTGCAGAACTCCGTTGGCCAGATCATCTCGGGGCTGCTGCTGCTCTTCGAGCAGCCGTTCCAGATCGGCGACTGGGTCGACACACCGTCGGCGCGTGGTCGCGTGGTGGAGGTCAACTGGCGCGCCACCCACATCGACACCGGCAGCGGCCTGCAGATCATTCCGAACTCCGTGCTGGCTGGCGCATCGTTCGCCAACTTGAGCAGGCCGCCCGGCGAGCACTCGATCTCGGTGATCACCGAGTTCGATCAGAACGATCCCCCCGACGACGTGTGCCGACTGCTGGTCCGGGTGGCGGGCGGGCTGCCTCAACTGCGCACCGGGGCGTTACCGTCCAGTTCAGTGGCCGGCGCCGGCCAGTACAAGACGTCGATTCCGGTGCACTCCCCCGCCGACGGTGGCGCGGCCCGGGCGACGTTCCTGCGGTGGGTCTGGTACGCGGCACGCCGCGCAGAACTGAATCTGGACGGCGTATCCGACGACTTCGCGACGCCGGAGCGGTTGGAGAAGTCACTACGGGTGATCGCTCCGACCCTGCGGCTGAGCCACACCGATCAGCAGGAGCTGCTCCCCCACGCGCGTATCACCCGGTACGGCGCCGAGGAGAGTCTTCAGGTTCGCGGTCAGGTGCCGACCCATATGTCCTTCATCGTCAACGGCCGCGTGCGGCTGGTCGCCGCGACCGAGGACGGCGGGCTCGTCCCGGTGCGCATCGTCGACGAGGGCGATTTCATCGGGTCGACCGCGTTGACCCGCGAGCCCGTGGCGTCGTCTGCGTTCGCCGTCGACGAGGTCACGGTGCTTCAGGTCGAGCGCGAGCACATGGAGCAACTGGTGCTGGGCAAACCGCTTCTGCTGCAAGAGATCGGCCGCACCATCGAGGAACGCCAGCAAGAGGTGCAGCGCGCGCTGGCGGCCGCAGCGGAGTGAGTGGTTGCCGTGAAACGACATATCCCACGACCACGTGATCTGACCCCGCTGATCGGGTTCCGCAAGCCACGCCTGGATGCGACGGCCAGAAGGTTGGCGGCGGCGCTCACGATCGCCGACCTTCGGCAGATCGCCCAACGGCGCACGCCGAGGGCGGCGTTCGACTACACCGACGGTGCCGCCGAGGACGAGCTGTCGCTGGCCCGCGCCAGACAGGCGTTCAGCGATATCGAGTTTCATCCGACGATCCTGCGCAACGTCGCCGAAATCGACACCAGTCGTGAGGTATTGGGCGGTCGCGTCGCACTGCCGTTCGGTATCGCACCGACGGGCTTCACGCGGTTGATGCACACCGAGGGGGAGATCGCCGGCGCCCACGCGGCGGCCCGAGCGGGTATCCCCTTCTCACTGTCCACGCTGGGGACGGCGTCGATCGAGGACGTCGCGGCCGCGAATCCAGATGGCCGCAACTGGTTCCAGTTGTACATGTGGAAGGACAGGGACCGCTCGATGGCGCTTGTCGAGCGCGCCGCGGCCGCGGGGTACGACACGCTGCTCGTCACGGTCGATGTTCCGGTCGCAGGCGCACGGCTGCGCGACACGCGAAACGGTATGTCGATACCGCCCACATTGACGTTGCGCACGGTGGCCGATGCGATACCGCACCCGCGGTGGTGGATCGACCTGCTGACCACCGAACCTCTGTCGTTCGCCTCGCTGGACCGGCTGCCGGGAACCGTTGCGGAGTACCTGGACAGCGCATTCGATCCCACGATGACGTTCGAGGATCTCGCCTGGATCAAGGATCAGTGGCCGAATCGATTGGTGGTCAAGGGCATTCAGACCCTCGATGACGCCAGGGCGGTGGTCGACCTCGGCGTCGACGGTATCGTGCTGTCCAATCACGGCGGGCGTCAGCTCGACCGCGCACCGGTGCCGTTTCATCTGCTGCCGAGCGTCGCGCGGGACGTCGGCAGCTCCTGTGAGGTTTTGCTGGACACCGGGGTGATGTCCGGGGCCGATATCGTCGCGGCCATTGCGCTCGGTGCCCGCTTCACGTTGATTGGGCGCGCCTACCTTTACGGTTTGATGGCCGGTGGCGAGGCGGGTGTGGACCGTGCCATCGAGATCTTGTCCTCGCAGGTCAGCAGGACAATGCGACTTCTTGGCGTGACCTCTTTGGACGAGTTGGAACCGCGCCACGTCACTCAGCTGCACCGCGTGACACGCAACGCGTCGCCCGACCGGCCCTAGTCACACCAATCACTTCATTCACACAGGTCACACGCTAGATCCGCTTCTGGGGTCTCGGCGCCGAGTCGGAATCGTTAGCCAACCGCGATGTCATTTCTCGGTGTTGGCACCCGGAACGGATTACATCGACGTGATTCACTGACGCTCACAAGGCAACGGCGATTGCCTTATGGGACAGAAGGAGAGGCAGGTCGGTGACCGTTATGAAGTACGTCAGAAAGATTCGTGGAGCGTGGTTGCGACGGCTGGCGGTGCTCGCAGTCACAGCAGCTGTGCTGCCCGCACTGATTGGCTTCGCGGGGGGTTCGGCAACGGCAGGAGCATTCTCGCGGCCGGGACTCCCCGTGGAGTACCTCGACGTGTTCTCCCCGTCGATGAACCGCAATATCCGGGTGCAGTTCCAGGGTGGCGGCCCGCATGCCGTCTACCTGTTGGACGGTCTGCGCGCACAGGACGACTTCAACGGCTGGGACATCAACACCCCGGCGTTCGAGTGGTACTACGAGTCCGGTCTCTCGACGGTGATGCCCGTCGGTGGTCAGTCCAGCTTCTACACCGACTGGTACCGGCCGTCGCAGGGCAACGGCCAGGACTACACCTACAAGTGGGAGACGTTCCTGACCCAGGAGCTCCCCGCGTTCCTTGAGGCCAACCGGGGCGTGTCGCAGAACGGCAACGCCGTCGTCGGTCTCTCGATGGCAGGCGGCACCGCGCTGACCTACTCGATCTACTACCCGCAGAAGTTCATCTACGCCGCTTCGCTTTCGGGCTTCCTCAATCCCTCCGAGGGTTGGTGGCCGATGCTGATCGGTCTGGCGATGAACGATGCCGGCGGCTACAACGCCGAGAGCATGTGGGGCCCGTCGAGTGACCCGGCGTGGAAGCGCAATGACCCGATGATCAACGTCGGGCAGCTGGTCGCCAACAACACTCGCGTCTGGATCTACTGCGGCACCGGTACGCCGTCAGATCTGGACACCGGCACGGCTGGCGCCAACCTCATGGCTGCGCAGTTCCTCGAAGGGTTCACGCTGCGGACCAACCTCACCTTCCGCGATAACTACATCGCTGCGGGTGGCACCAACGGCGTGTTCAACTTCCCGCCCAATGGCACCCACAGCTGGGGCTACTGGGGTCAGCAGCTTCAGATGATGAAGCCCGATATCCAGCGGGTGCTGGGAGCACAGGGCGCCGCATAGCCCGAGCCTGACACCTGCAAGACCTGGGAGCCTGCCGCGAACCCCCCGAGCGGCAGGCTCCCTTTCTTGTGTGAGCGCCTTCCCGCCGACCCCGCTTTGGCGAGTTTCACCCACAACCGTGCTGCCCCATAGCGATACGCGCTCCGCGGTGACGTCACAGTGTCATAGCGGCGAGAATGATATTCGCCGAGGCGCACGCCGCCGTTCACGGTCATGCACGTCGCGGTAGTCATCGGCGAGCGTGAGCCCTGCGGCGGCCTCCTCGTCAACGACGATGACCGCGTCGCGGTGATGCTGCAGGATCGAGGCCGGGCAGAATGCGGAGACCGGGCCCTCCACGGCGCGCGCTATCGCGTCCGCCTTCGCCGCACCTGTCGCAATCAACAACGCACGACGCGCGTCCATGATGGTGCCCAATCCCTGTGTCACACAGTCGAGCGGGACGTCGTCGGGGGTGGCGAAGAAGCGTGCGTTGTCCTGCCTCGTCTTCCTCGCCAATGACGTGACCCTGGTGCGCGATGCGAACGATGAGGTCGGCTCGTTGAAGCCAAGGTGGCCGTTGCGCCCGATCCCCAAGATCTGCAGGTCGATACCCCCTGCGTTGGCAATCGCCGCCTCGTAGTCGCGGCACACCGCATCGAGGTCGTCGCCGACCCCCGCCGGTACCCGCACCCTGTCCGGATCGAGCCCGAGTGGTTCGGTGACCTGCGTGCGAATGACGTGCGCATAGCTGCGCGGGTCACTCGGGGGCAATCCGACGTACTCATCGAGCGCGAAGCCGGATACCTCGCTCGTGTTCAACCCCGCTGCGACCCGGGCGGCCAGCTCGGTATAGAGGCCCAGCGGACTCGACCCGGTCGCGAGGCCGAGGACGGCATCGGGCTTCTCGTTGAGCAGATCGGTGACCATATCCGCCGCAGCGACCGCAGCACTCGCTGCATCTGGGACGATGATGACCTTCATTAAATCCTCATTCCTTGTATAACAATGTATGGGAACTAAGCCGTCGCGGCTATGCTGCGGTGGCGCCGTGATGACGCCGATTTCGGCGATTTCGCGGACCAGCCCGAACCTCGAGGGACGGCCCGGAACTCGTGGCAGTTGGCTGCCAGCTCAAACTGGAGGATGTGTGACCGAAGCCGCAGAACCGAAGCGCGGCAGATCGCGTGACGGTGGCTCTCGGCGTCCGCTTCGGTATCAACGCGTCTACGACCTCGTCGTATCGCTCATCGAAGACCAGGGCTTGCGCGAGGGCGATCAGCTGCCCAGTACGGCCGAACTTGCCGAGATGGCCGAAGTCAGCGTGATTTCGGTGCGCCGCGCGCTCGACGAACTCGCACACAGCGGAAAGATCGTGCGCCATCAGGGCGTCGGCATCTTCGTTGCGCCGCAACGGTTGGTCAGCGAACCGTCGCGGCCCGGTGCCCTGCTGGAGACCCTCAAGGGCCAGCGCGATGAGATCGAACTCGACACCGAGTTGGTGAGCTTGGTGGTTGGCCTGCCGAACAGCAAGCACGCGGCCGCGCTCGGGATCGATGCAGGCGAACCCGTTTGGGAGATCTGCCGACTTCGACGCATGGGAAGAGCTCCGAAGGTCTTGGAGAAGGCCGTGCTCCCCCTCAGCCTGGTGCCCTCGCTCGATGAGGGCCGGCTGGCCGCTGGGGAGTCCCTGTACGGCTTCCTCTCCGAGCGTTACGGATTCACCGACGACTTCGTGGAGCAGGTCTTCGAAGTCGACCAGCCCAACTCGCTGGAGCGGGAGCATCTGCAGCTGACCGCGAAGGACTACGTGGTCCGCATTCGTGGCGTGAGTGTTGACGCCACGGGTAAGGCGTTCGACAGCTTCCAGCAGACGTACCCGGCGCGGGAATTCCTCTTCTATGTCTCCAGAGCAACCGGTCGCCGTCTCATGGAGCCCGATCACAGCGGTTCGTGGTCGGTTCGTCCATTCGGTTCTCCCGCGTCTCCTGCCAGCTCGGATTGAGCCACCCGAGGCGGGTGACTCAGGAGGCGCGGTGATGCTGCGGATCGAGGCTCGGAACACTGTCCAGCAGTTTCTTGGTGTAGGGCTCAGCAGGTTCATTCACGATCTGCCAGGGCTCACCGGCCTCGACGATCCGTCCCGAGCGCATGACGATGATGCGGTCCGCATGGGCTGCGGCAGTTGACAGGTCGTGAGTGATCATCAGGATCCCCACGCGATGTTCGCGCCGGAGTCGGTCGAGCAGTTCCAGGACTCCGGTGCGCACCGACACGTCGAGCATCGACACCGGCTCGTCAGCCAGTAGAAGACGCGGCCGAAGCACCAGGCTGGCGGCGATCGCGACGCGCTGGCGTTGCCCACCAGACAACTCGTGCGGGTAGCGGCCGGCAAGCAGGTGCGGGTCCAGACCGACGTCACGGAGCGTCTCGGCCACCAGTGCGCGGCGATCGCGGCGACTGCCACCGATTCCGTGCACGATGAGCGGTTCCATCACGGTGTCCTCGACGCGCAACCTGCCGTCGAGTGCCTCATAGGGATCCTGATAGATCATCTGGACGTTTCGACGTAACGGACGCCAGGCGCGCGAGTTCAAACCGGTGATCTCGACATCGTCGATCCGGATGGACCCCGACTGCACGGGTTGCATGCCAAGAATCGCCTGCAAGGTGGTGGTCTTCCCGCAACCAGACTGGCCGACCAGCGCCACCAGCTCACCTTCGGCGACCTGAAGGCTGACGTTGGCTACGGCATGGCCGTCCCCGAGTTCGACCGACTGCTCCTCCCCGGGTGCTCCCGCACCTGCCGGTGCCGGCGTGCCGCGGCTGATCGCGCCCGGAATCAGTCGGCGTCGACGCGAGCGAGGCCGATCACCGTACGCCACACTGAGATCGGTCACCTCCAGCAGATTCGACGACTGGCCGTGGGGGTGGGCCACCGGTCGGACGTCGGCGAGATTCGGTGTCGCCTCGAACAATTGCCGCGTGTAGGGATGAGCCGGCTGGTGATACAAGTGCTCGACGGTGTCCTCCTCAACGATCTCACCACCGCGCATGACGGCCGCGCGGGTACACGCTCTCGCGACCACCCCTAGATCGTGAGTGACGAGTACGAGCGCCAGGCCCAGCTCGCTCGACAGCCGAACCAGCAATTGCAACACCTGATCCTGCACGACGACGTCAAGCGCCGTGGTCGGCTCATCGGCGAGCAGCACCTTCGGGTCGCACGCCAATGCCATGGCGATCACTGCCCGCTGCTTCATACCGCCCGAGAGCTGGTGTGGGTATCGCGCGTCGCTGGATGGCGGCAGGCCGACGAGTTCGAGCAGTTCTCGGCTACGTGCGACGGCTTGTTTACCGTGGGCAACGCCGTGCACTTCGAGGGCCTCGCGGATCTGCCAGCCGACGGTCTTGACCGGGTTGAACGCGCTCATCGCACCCTGGAACACCATCGCGATATCGGTCCACCGATGCGACCGGATGCTGTCCTCGCCGCGCTCGATGATATTGGTACCCCCGACCCAAACCTCGCCGCCGACGGTGGCCGAGGATGGCAGCAGACCCATCGCCGCCAGGATCGTCGTCGTCTTGCCGCAACCGGATTCGCCCACCAGGCCGATGCGTTCTCCGGGGGCCACCCTCAGTGTGAGATCCCGGACGGTGTGAACCGACTCCCCACCTCGTTGGTCTCGCGGGTCGAACCACACATTCAGATCGATGATCTCTAGTGCCGCAGGCGTTTTCACAGCGCATCCTTCCCGCGGCCGACCAGAGGTCGCATCCGCCATGACTTCATCGAAAGATGAGAGGACCGCAATCGGGGATTCAGCCCATCCTCGATCGAGTTGCCCACGAAGTAGCACCCGACTATCAATGCGGCCACGCACACGCCGGCCGGCACGATGGCCCACCACGCTCCCGTGCTGATCGCCCCGCGTTCGAATGCGTGCTCCATGATGGTTCCCCAGGTCACCGCGGTGGGATCGGACAGCCCGAGGAACGCCAGGGCGGTCTCGTTGAAGATCGCCAGGGTGATCGCGAGCACGGTGTTGGCGATCAGTAGGGGTCCGAGCTGAGGCAGGATGTGAGTCAGGATGATCCGGGTGTGGCTGGCGCCGATCGATACCGCTCGCCGGACGTAGACGCGTTCACGCAGAGTCTTCACCTGGGCCCGGACGACGCGGGCGGTACTGGTCCACATCAGGAAGCCGATGACGACGATCACGTGACTCAACTTGGGCCCCCACACCGCGGCCACCACGATCATCAGCACGATCTGCGGGATCACCATGAAGTAGTCGGTGATCCTCATGAGCACGGTGTCGACCCACCCGCCGAAGTAGCCCGACAGAACCCCGACTACCGCACCGATCACTATGGCGATGACGGCCGCGGTGAATCCGACGAACATCGACACCCGGCCGCCCTGCAGGATGAGGCTCAGCATGTCGATGCCGCCGTCGTCGCAGCCCAACCAGTGTTGCGCTGACGGCGGCTCGAATACGCCGCAGGTGGGGTGTGACGTGCTGTACGGCTTCAAGACCTGTGAGAACAGCGACAGTGCGAGGAACAGCCCGACCAGGACGAGCCCGAAGATCGCCTGCGGTGCGGCGATGGCGGTGAGCATTGCTCCCCAGACGCCTCGGCGACGTCGCGGCTCCGTGCGCGTGGTCAGAGTCGTTTCCTCATTCGCTAGCTCGGTGGTTTGCTCGGTGGTTTGCTCGGTCACTGTGAAACCCTCGGGTCGAGGCGGAAGTACAGCAGGTCAGCGAAGTAGTTGAGCACCACGACGGCGATGGTGATGGCGAGGAAGCCGCCCTGAAGCATCGGGTAGTCCCGCTGCAGAACCGCGTCATAGAGTGCGCGGCCGATTCCCGGCCAGGAGAAGATGACCTCCACCAGGATCGAGCCACTGACGATGGTTCCCAGGGACAGTGCCACCTGAGTGATCGTCGGCAGTGCGGCGTTTCGCAACCCGTAGGCCCAGATGATCCTGCGGCGCGTGAGCCCCTTGGCCCGCGCGGTCAGGATGTAGTCCTCGCCGAGAGTCTCGAGCATGGCGGACCTCACGATCAGGGCGTTCTCGGCGTACAGCGTGAGCACGAGAGTCAGCACAGGCAGGATCATGTGCCGCAACATGTCGGCGAACTGCTCCCCCGGCGACAGCGCCAGGGCGAATGGATCGGTCATCCCCACCGACGGCAACACGCCGGCGAAGACGATCAACAGCATCATGCCGAGGAACTGGGTGGGAAACGCATAGAACACCACGGCCAGGCCGGTCCCTATGTGGTCTCCGGCAGAACCACGATGCATCGCCGAGAAGACTCCGACGCACACCCCGACGACGATCGCGATAACCGTGGCCGTTGTGACCATCGGCAGTGTGTTGCCGAACGCCTCAATCAGGTTGTCCAGCACCGGCTGACGGTTGGTGAACGAGACACCCAAGTTCCCGTGCAGCAGCTGTTTCAAATAGAGCACGTACTGCTCAAGAATCGGTTTGTCGAGTCCGAACTCCGCCTCGAGCGCTAGTTTCAGGTTGGGCGATGCATTCGGTACCCGTGAGATCCGCGTGACCGCGTCCCCGGGAAGAACCCGAAACAGGACGAAATTGACGGTGAGAGCGACGAATATGGTCACCACCGCGAAGACTGAGCGTTTCCATAGGTAGCCGCGCACCCGGCCCCCTTTCTCCCTTGACGCCACACGTGATGGTCATCATACTAAGCACGCCAAGTGAAATCGGGTGTCACAACGCGTCATACGTCCACTGCGGGCTTCTTCGCCGAAGCGACGCGGATCGTGCTCGGAATCGATTTTCTTCCGGAGTTCGGCCGATAGCCGACCGCGTGGCTCCACCGACGAGGAAAGGTCCTCCATGAAGCCCTCACGAATCCTTGCGCTGGTCACTAGCTGTGTCGTCGCGTTCTCCGCGATCGGATGCGGCGGCTCCACCGGGTCGTCAGCCGCAGTGCTGCGAATAGGGGTGAGCGCCGCGATCGACTCGCTCAATCCATTCGTGTCGGGTTCTGACTACAGCAGCGTCGCGTACCAGTACGTCTACCCCCACCTCACCGAGTACGACACGAATGACCTGTCGCTGCAGCCATCGTTCGCAACGAAGTGGGAGACGTCGCCAGATGGGCTGACCTGGACCTTCGAGACGGTCAAGGACGCCCAGTGGTCTGACGGTCAGCCGCTGACGGCAAAGGATGCGGCCTTCACGCTGAACATGATTCATCAGTACCAGGACGGACCAACGGGCAAGCTCGCCGGTTTCATGCAGAACCTGACCTCCGCGGTTGCCGACGGTGACGACAAGCTGGTCGTGACCTACGCCGAACCGGTTTCCAACGTGCTCGCCCAGATGCAGCAGCTGCCCATCCTGCCCGAGCACATCTGGTCGCAGTACGCCACCGGCGACGGCAAGGCCATCACGACCTTCCAGAACGATGCGCCCATGGTGTCGGGCGGTCCGTTCCTGCTCAAGGAGTACAAGAAGGATCAGCTCGCCCTCTTCGATCAGAATCCGAAGTGGTGGGGCGACACCAAGCCTCAGATAACCGGCTTCGGGCTGCAGTTCTTCGCCAACTCCGACGCGATGGTGACGGCGCTGCGGACCGGTCAGGTCGACATGATCGGTGAGTCGACTCCGGCGACGACCGTTCCCTCGTTGAAGGACGCCGGACAAGAAGTCGGCACCACCGCAGGCTCCGGGTTCTACGAACTCATCATCAACACCAATCCCAAGAAGAAGAATCACCACGAACTGCTGAACCCCGAGGTGCGCAAGGCGTTCGAGTACGCGATGAACCGAGCGGAAATGGTCAAGACCGCGTGGCTCGGGATGGCGACTCCAGGCTCGACAATCGTCGCACCGGCCACGGGATGGCATGACGACTCGATCAACGGGCTGCCGTTCGACGTGGTCAAGGCCAATGCGATCCTCGATGGTCTGGGCTACACGAAGGGTTCGGACGGCATCCGGGTCGCCGACGGGCTTCCCATGACGTACGACGTGATCTTCCCGACCGAGATCAACGGCGCCGGGGACCGGATGTTCCAGACCATGCAGAACGATCTGCGTGATGTCGGCGTGCGCCTGGTGATGCGCAAGATGGACACCGATGCGGCCACCAATGCAATCCTTGGCCCCGATGGCGGCTACGACGAGTTCGACCTGGCGATGTGGGACTGGATTCCGCCGGTGGACCCCGACTTCCAGCTCAGTGTGCTCACGTGCGCACAGTGGGGCAACAACAACGACAGCGGCTACTGCAATCCTGCCTACGATGAGCTGTACGCCGCGCAGGCGGTGGCCCGCGACCGTGCGGAACGCCAGCAGATCATCAACCAGATGCAGCGGATCGCATTCGACGACCGTCCCTACATCGTGCTCGTCTACCAGAACGTGATCGAGGCGCACTCACCGTCGTGGACGGGCTTCCTGTTATCTCCGCTCGTCGGGTCGGTCAACAATCTCTCGACACAGACGCTGCTCCAGGTTCACCCCGTCAAGTGAGCGGTACATCCATTAACCGCTGGCCGA
The DNA here is from genome assembly GCF_040548615.1 of Mycolicibacterium sp. 624. Classification (NCBI taxonomy): domain Bacteria; kingdom Bacillati; phylum Actinomycetota; class Actinomycetes; order Mycobacteriales; family Mycobacteriaceae; genus Mycobacterium; species Mycolicibacterium sp. 624. Next base: position 191,381 of record NZ_JBEPRZ010000003.1, on the reverse strand, counting down.
GCCACGACCTCGCCCGCGCGCTGGAGCGAAACCCTGGAGCCGACCTCGTCGTGGGCATGTTCTCCGGACCGGACGGTGTGCACGGGGGGCGAGGATCTGCTGTGGTGGGTGATGTGCTCGGCGCCGAACTCGGTGCCATCGCGGCTGCCAGTCCTGATTTCGACGGCCGGCGCGCGGCACGCTGCACGGCCGTGCTGACGGGTCCCGCGGGCCCGGTCCGAGTCGTGCTGGTCGGACTTGGGCGTCGTGTCGACACTGCGTACGACCTGTTCGAAGCGGCCGTGGCGTCGGGAAACGCTCGCGCCGTCGTCTCGACGCTCGCCCTGGAGGCAAAGGGCGCCCTCGATGCGGTCGCGCAGGGCCATGCGATCGGCGCCTGGCGGTATCAACGTGACCCGCACGCGCCTGCGACGCCCGTCGCCGTGGAAGTCGTGGACGATTCGCAGCCGGACTCGGACTCGATCCTTGCCCGTGCCGCGACGGTGGCACGGGCCACCGGTTGGGTGCGCCAGTTGGTCGAGATGCCACCGAACTCACTGCGCCCCAACGACTTCGCCAGCGCCATTGCTGAGTTCGCCGATGAGCTGGCACCCGGTTCGGTCGTCGTCGAAACATGGGACGAGGCGGCACTGGGTCAGCGGGGATTCGGCGGGACCCTCGGCGTCGGAGCCGGAAGCGTCGAGGCTCCCCTCGTCGTCGCATTGCACATCGCAGGCGATGGTCCACTGACGGCGTTGGCGGGCAAGGGGATCACGTTCGACTCCGGTGGGGTGAACCTGAAACGCAACCTCGGTGAACTCAGTTGGATGAAATCAGACATGGCCGCGGCGGCGTCCGTCGCTGCCGCGGTGATCGCCGCGGCCCGCCTCGGCGTCCCCGGACCAGTGACTGCACTCCTGCCGATCGCGGAGAACATGCCGAGCGGAAGCGCGCTTCGACCGGGAGACGTCGTGTCACATCCCGGCGGGCGAACCACCGAGGTTCTCGACACTGACTCCGAGGGCCGCGTGGTACTCGCCGATGCGCTGAGTTGGCTTGCCGCACTTAACCCATCCCGTCTGATCGACGTGGGAACGCTGACGGACTCCGGTGGCGTGGGATCTGCGTTCTGGGGGTGCTGGGGAACATCGGACGAACTCGCCCGCGCCGTCGTGGATGCCGGCCGTCGTGCGTTCGACCGCGGTTGGGCACTGCCGTTGCACGATTCCTACGTCTCGCTGCTGTCGTCACGCGTCGCGGATATCGCGAACGCGCCCACCGCCGTTCCCGACTCCGGCCAGTTGGCGGCCACCTACCTGCGCACCTTCGTCGACGACGTGCCGTGGGTGCACATCGACAACGGTTCGTCTGCCTGGCTCGAGGGTGAGGCTCATCCGTGGCCTGCGGGGGCAACCGGCACTCCGGTGCGCGCCCTCATCGAGTTGCTCACCTCGCCCACGTATTGATCTCCTTGCTCTACATACTTAGTATAATGAGTGCACTGGGATGACCAGTCAGCAAGAGGAAAGGCACTCCATGACGACGTTCGACACCACCTACGCCGAGCGGACCGCGACCACCAAGGCTCTCTACGAACGCGCGCGCCGCTCGATTCCCGGCGGGGCCGGCAGCACCGCTCGCCTACCGCGCAATGGTTGGAAGCCGTACCCGATCTTCATGGCCGAGGGGCAGGGTTCGCGCCTGCGCGACGTCGACGGCAACGAGTACATCGACTATCTGCTGGGCCTGGGCCCGATGATCCTCGGGCACCGGCATCCCGGTGTGACCCAGGCCGTCACCGACGCGATCCACGACTACGGCACATGCTTCGGCCTGCCATACGAACTCGAGATCGAGGCGGCCGAGAAGGTCATCGCCGCCGTGCCCGGCGTGGAACAGGTCCGATTCACCAACTCCGGATCCGAGGCCGTCGGTACGGCCGTCCGGCTCGCCAGGGCGACCACCGGACGGCGGCTGATCGTGCGGTTCGAAGGTCACTATCACGGTTGGCAGGACACCGTGTACTGGTCCAACCACGTGGATCCGAAGCTGGCGGGCCCAGCTGATCGGCCGCGCCCCGTCGCCATGGGAGGCGGCGTTCCCGCCGAACTGGAGCACACCCTCGTGGTGCTCACCTGGAACGACCCCGAGAGTTTCGTCGCACTCATGGAGGAGCGCGGCGAGGAAGTGGCCGCCGTGCTGACCGAACCTGCGGTCTTCAACACCGGTTGCATTCTGCCCGAGCCGGGCTATCTGGAGCTGCTCCGAGAGCAGACCACGAAGTATGGCGCGATGCTGATCTTCGACGAGGTCATCACCGGCTTCCGGTTCGCACGCGGCGGCGCCCAGGAGTGGTTCGGAATCCGTCCGGACCTCACCACGTACGCCAAGGGCATCGGTGGCGGCTTCCCCGTGGCAGCGGTGGGCGGCACCACCGAGGCGATGAGATTGATCGCCGACGGTACGTACTCCCACTCGGGAACGTATAACGCCAACGTCGTGCAATGCGCCGCAGTTTCGGCCACCATGGACATCCTGGCCGAACCAGGTCTTTACGAGCGCCAGCGAGCGCTGGGCGACCGGCTCGGTCGCGGGCTCAAGACCCTCGCGCAGGAGAAGGGCATCGACGCGTACGTGGAGGGGATCGGAACGGTGTTTCAGCTGTGGTTCACCGACCAACCCATCAAGAACTGGCGTGATGCGGCGGCCAACGCCCGTGAGGACGTCTTCACGCGGTGGTATCAAGAGATGGTGGTGCGCGGCGTGCTGTTCCACCCGCTGCAGTTCGAGAACCTCTTCGTCTCGCTTGTACACACCGACGCCGACATCGACGACACACTGACCGCGGCCGATGCCGCGCTCTCCGTGGTGGCGCGTGAGTTCTAGCCGGCCGCGGCCGAACCGGGCCGTTTCGATGACAGAGGGCGAGCCTCTCGCACTCGGCCTGGACCTGGGGACCAGCAGCCTGAAGGCGGTCGCCGTCGGCGAGGATGGCCGGTGCGTTGCGCGCGCCCGCGTAAGCTATCCGACCTCGCAGCCGGAACCCGGTGCAGCTGAACAGAATCCGGCCGACTGGCTCGATGCCTGCCACCGAGCGCTTGCGCAGCTCGCCACGCAGACCGATGCGACGTCGTGGCGGGCCATCGCGCTCTCGGCGATGCTGCCGACCCTGGTGAGCCTGGGGCAGGACGGCGTCCCCATCGGTTCGGCCATCACCTGGAAGGACGGGCGTGCCGAGGCCGAGGGTGACGACATCGCCGCCGCCATCGGCCCGGCCACCCTGTATCGGCGAACCGGACAGAGGTTCGACGGCAGATACCTGCTCGCGATGCATGCCCGCCGCGTACGGCTCGGCCTGACGCCGGACGCCATCGTGGCGGGCGCGAAGGACTACCTGTACCAGGTACTGACCGGGGAGCTATTGACGGATCCGAGCACGGCATCCGGCTACGGCGCGTACGACTTGCACGATGGTCGTTGGGACGGCGAGATACTGGCCGCCGCGAAGGTGAGCCACGTCCCCGATATCGCGGCGTCGAATGCGAGCCGGCCACTTCGTGCCGACGTCGCCGCTGGGTGGGGTTGTCCAGCAGGCATACCCGTCGTACTCGGTGCAGCCGACTCGGTGCTGGGGGCATACGGCCTCGGGGTGCGGGCACCCGGGGCCGTCGCGTACATCGCAGGCACGAGCAACGTCATCCTCGGCCACTCGTCGACGGCCCGAGTCGACGACGACGGACGCTTCCTGGTGACGCCCATGGCCGATGACGGGTTCGGACTTGAGATGGACCTCCTCGCAACGGGATCGGCGGTGGAATGGCTCGCGAATCTGCTCGGCGTCGCAGGCGGGCCCGCCGAATTGGCCGATCTCGCCGCAACGGCACCTCTGGCGTCGGCTCCGCTGGTACTCCCCTACCTGTCCCCGGGCGAGCAGGGCGCACTGTGGGACCCCAACCTCATCGGGTCGATCGAGGGTTTGACCCTGCGCACCACCCCGGCCGACTTGGCGCGGGGGCTCATCGCGGGCATCGTGCTCGAGTCGCGCCGGTGCATCGAGGCGCTGGACGAGGCAACCGGGGCTCGCGGCCCAATCTTGATGAGCGGATCCGGTGCCACCTCCGAGACGTTCCGGCGCGACCTCGCCGACGCCACCGGTCGGGCCGTGCACTGCCAACGCAACGAGCGCGACCACTCGGCGTTGGGCGCCGCGCTGTTCGCGGGCCGAAATGCCTTGAACTGGACGGACACCGATCGGGAACTCACGCCCGACGAGCGGCCCGAGATCGTCGAACCCGATCCCCGGCGCGCCGCGGAGTGGGCCGACCGTTTCACCCGCCACGAAGAGGCGTGTCGATCCCAGCAGGCACGACGCCAGTGATGAACCCAGACGTCCACCCGGAGAAGTCGTCATGACCGCAATGCCGAACGCCGCCGACATCGACCTTTCCCTGTATCCCGAGGGCACGACCCTGGATACAGACGGGCGCCTCGTCATCGGCGGATGCCTGGTGGCAGATCTGGCCGAGCAGTACGGCACCCCTGCGTATCTGATCGATGAGGGTGCGCTGCGGCGCAGAGCACGTGCCTACGTCGACGCGTTCACGCGCCGACATCCTCGATCGCTAATCCTGTTCGCATCGAAGAGCTTTCCATCGGCGTCGGTGATCGGCGTGGTGGCACGGGAGGGGTGCGGTACCGATGTCGCCTCGGCGGGTGAACTGCGGCTGGCCTTGGCCAGCGGCGCCGACCCCGGCCGAGCTGTCTTCCACGGCAACGCCAAGACCGACGAGGACGTGCGCGTCGCGATCGAGTCGCGTGTGCGCTATGTCGTCGTCGACAATCTCGACGATGTCGAGCGCATCGCTCGCATCGCGGATGCACCCGTACCCGTGCTGCTGCGGGTGAGCCCGTCATTGGACGCGAAGACGCATGCGGCGATGATGACGGGTCACGACGCCTCCAAGTTCGGCATCCCGTCCGACCAGGTTGCCGACGTGATTCGCGAGATCCGCCGGGAGCCCCTGCTCGATCTTCATGGCTTACACGCTCATGTGGGGTCGCAGCTACTTGACCTCACACAGTTCGAGGCCGCCGTGGCCGCGCTCGCGGAGTTCGAGCGGTTCGGCGTCTACGACCTCGGCGGAGGCCTTGGCGTGCGGTACACGAGCGATGACTCAGCGCCGTCGGTCGACGAGTACGCGGAGTGCCTGGTCTCGGCTGTGCACCATCGCCTAGGCAAAGACGTCGAACTCCTGGTGGAGCCCGGCCGCTCGATGGTGGCGCGCAACGGGATCACCGCCTACCGCGTCGTCACCGTCAAACGCGGTGTGCTCACCCACGCGGCTGTCGATGGTGGCATGGGAGACAACCTCGAGGTGTCGCTCTACGGTCAGGCGTTCCAGCCGTCGGTGATCGACCGGAGTGGCCCCGCCGAGATCGTCGACGTCGTCGGTCGCCACTGCGAGTCCGGTGACCGGATCGCCCAGCAGGTGCCGGTGGTCAGTCCGCGGGTGGGTGATCTCATCACCGTGCCGACGACGGGCGCCTACTGCTACACGATGTCGAACAACTACAACACCGCGCTGCGGCCTCCAGTGGTGTTCTGCGACAACGGCACGTCTCGGTTGGCGGTCCGACGCGAGACGTTCGACGACCTGCTGCGCCGGGAGCAACTGGTCCCCGCTGCCGAGTCGGTGAGCGGGTGAGCGATTCGGCACGCGCGGTCATCAACGCCATCGCCAAACAGTGGGCAGTGCCCGGCGGTGCGGTGGTGGCCGTCGACCGCCGAGGTGAGATCTTCTCCCACGTGTTCGGGAAGTCGGACCTCAGTTCGGGGACCCCCGTCGGCTCCCACCACCGCTTCGAGATCGGCTCGATCAGCAAGACATTCACGTCGATCGTGCTCCTGCAGCTCGCCGAGCAGAAACTCGTTCGACTCGATGCGCCCGCTGCGAGCGTGCTCGACTGGGTTCCGCAGCCTTTGCGCGCAGACGGGATCACGCTCGAGCGGCTGCTCAATCACACGGCAGGGCTGGTCGCCAGCGTGGACGCGCTGCCCGACGAGATCGGTCAGGCCACCCTGTACGCGAGCGAATCATCGCCTGCGGCCCCGGGGAGCTTCTTTCACTACTCGAATCTCGGCTACATCCTGCTTGGCCTGACCGCGGCGCAGGTGTCCGGGCGGCCGCTGGCGAATCTGGTCCGGGACGGCATCCTTGCCCCCCTCGGCATGAAGGACACCATCGCCCGCATCACACACGACGACTACGAGTCGCTGGCCCGGGGCCACCAACCTCTGCACGACGATCGGCCGTGGATCCCAGGAGACCGCCTCGTGCCCGCACCGTGGCTGGAAGTCGCTGGAGCCGACGGCAATCTCGCGGCGACCGCCTCCGATCTGGGCCGTTTCGCCCGCATGTTGCTCGGACGAGGCACTGTCGACGATACGACGGTGCTGAGCGCCGCCGCATTCGACACCATGCTGTCGTCCGTTGCGCCCGCCGGTGAGGACGTGCTGGATCTACCTGGCGTGCCCACCACCGAATCGAGCCGCTACGGCCTCGGAGTCAATGTCGAACGCATCGAGGGCCGTAGCGTTTTGACGCACGGTGGCGGCATGGTCGGCTACGCGTCGTTCCTGATGGCCGACCTCGATCATGGCCTCGCCGTGTGCGTGGTCACCAACGCCAACGGTGACACGCCCGTCGCCGAGGCGATCGCGCGCAGCACCGCGACAGAACTCACCACACCGGGCCGGGTGGACACCGACCGGCTCGACCCGCGCTGGTGGGACGCATCACGCGTCGAGGAGCTGGGATGCCTTGGCGAATTCACCGATGCCCCAGCGGAAATCCCCCCGATGGAACCAGCGTTGTCCGTGTGCGTATCGATCGCCGAACACCGCGGGAATCGGGTACGACTGATGGTGTCCAGCGGCGGTGAGCAGGCACCCATGCTGCGCACCTGGGGGCGACACGTCGTCACGACGTTGCCCTCCCTGAATCAGTACGCACTCACCTTTGACGACGGCCATTGGACCTGGGGAGCCAAAGAGCTGACTCCCGTCGGCACCGGCCGCCCCACCGACACCGATGGATCGGTGTCCGCTGGTGCACTGGAGGCGTTCTGCGGGCACTACCGATGCTATTCCCCATGGTTCACCAACTTCCGCGTGGTGCTGCGGCGCGGACGCCTGGTGCTCATCGCCTCCGGCGGTGTCGAGGCACCCGGCGAGGACGCCGAACTCATCGCGGTCGGACCGTCCACCTTCCGCATCGGAGCCGATGAGCGGTTGCCGGAGCGCATCACCTTTGGGCCCGTGGCACGAGGTGTCACGCCGTGGGCCGACCGCGACGGCTGCAGGTACTCGCGCGCCTTCACCGACTGATCACTCGCGAGCTTGACGACGCCATCCCCTCAGGATGAGCCGAGGCGCGGCGCAGGGTGCTCGACAACGCTGCGGTCTTTGCCGCCGACGAAGAACATGCCCGGCGGTACCTGGCGGACGATGACGCGCACCGACTCGACGGGCGCTTCGAGGAGCTCGTGGGCCGCTCGGGTGATGGTGTCCGCGAACTCGCGCAAAACGTGCGGCGGGCGTCCTTCGATGAGTGTCACGTCGATGATGGGCACGGGTGGTCTCCTGAAATTGTCGGCGCTAGGTGCAGGTCTGTGCGATGCGGCCGAGGTGACCTATATCGACAGTGATGGTGTCGCCCGCGGCGACGGGAACAGCGGCGGTCAGTCCGCCGGAAAAGATGACCTGACCGCGGCGCAGCCCCTCTTCGCCGTCATCGTGCAGTCGGCGGGCCAGCCAGGCGACCGCGGCGGCGGGATGGCCCATGACAGCGGCACCGGCCGCGGTGGCGACGATGTCGCCGTTCTTCGTCAGGACGGCACCGAGTAGATCGAGTTTCAGTCCGCGTGGTGGGCGTGGTGGTCCGACCAGGTAACGTCCGGCCGATACGTTGTCGGCGGCTAAGTCGGCCGCCCGGAAACGGTAGTCCCGGTAGCGCGAATCGAGGATTTCAATACCGGCCGCCACCGCTGCGGTTGCTGTGAGTACGTCTGCAGAAGTGATGTGTGGTCCGGCGAGGTCGTCGCCCAGGATGAAGACGATCTCTGGTTCGGCTCGCGGTGCGATCAGCGTGTCGGTGGGTAGCGGTTGGCCCAGGCTCAGGCGATCTGCGGCGTCGAGAAAACCGTACAGCGGGGTGTCGACGCCGACTTGGCGCTGTTTGACTTGTGCGGTCAACCCCAGCTTCCAGCCTGCGAGCGGGCGGCCTAGACGACGGTGGTGTTGGACGCGGTAGCCCAGCTCGAGTTCGAACCCGGGATCGGCATCGCTGAATGGCGCGATGGCCAGGCGTTCGTGGCGTGCCGTGTCCAGTCGAGCAGCGATGTCGCTGACGGTCATTGTGGGTGCTCCGTGTCTGGTAGTTGCTTAATCGGGTCGCCGAGGCTGCTGATCCCGTGGTCAGCTCAGCCGCGGAATGTAGGCCAGCCCATGCGCTCCGGGTTCCCCGCGTTTGGCGATGGTGAGGCTGTTGAGCACCTCCCAGGTCTGCAGGTCGACGATGTCGACCGTCGACGAGGTGACGGCGGCGACGTAGCCGAGCCGACCGTCCGGGGACGCGGTGATCGTTAGGGGGAACCTGCCAGTCAGCTCCACGGCTGCGACCCGCTCGCGCGTCGCAGTGGAAAATGCGATGAGTCGGCCAGGAGCGTGACGGCCCAGAGCGGACGAATCGTCGGCCGACATGCGCAGCTCACCGGCCAACAACACGCCGGTGCTGCTCAGATACACCGGAAAGACCACGTTCTCGGTAGGCAACATATCGAGAACCACGGCGGCCTTGGTGTCGATAATTCGTATGCCGCTGAGCGGACGTTGTTCGGCCTGTCCCGGTGAGAATGACCCGTACGGTGCCGCGACATAGAGTTCGCTGCCGTCGGTCGACACCGCCAAACCCTCGCTGCCCGGCACCTCCACCGGCGTGAACGTTCCCGCCGCCAGATCGACGATAGAAACGAATGGGGCCTCCTTGTTGGAGGCATAGCCTTTCTCGCCTTCTGGATCGATGACGAACCAATGTGGGCCGGGTGCACCGGTATCGATGCGCCCCAACATCTTTCGTGTCGCTGTGTCGATGACGACGACGCCTCCCTGGCGATCGTCGGACCCTTCGACGCTGACGTACAAGCGGCCCCGCGTCGAGTCGAGAGCCAACCCGTGTGGCCCATGTTCAGGCGCAAGATCAACCGTGTCGACGACACGACGAGCATCGGGGTCGATGACCGTGAGCTGAGTGCGACGCCCAGCGTTGGCGTGGTAATAGCCGGAGAAGTAGGTATTCGTGCACCACAGCAACCGCTGCTTGGGATCGAAGCACAGCTCATGGGGTTCGGCGAGAAGCTCCACGGTGTCGAGCATGGCGTCGGAGGCGGCGTCGAAGAACGAAACCGTCGGGCCACTCTGGCTGACGACGGCCAGTACGTCTCCGCTGCGGCCTTCGCGAACAGGCGAGAAAGTCATGATGGCTCCTAGGTGAATGAGATCTATCGGATTCACCACCAGCGTGGACCGCTTGACTTTAGCTATCAATGCAAGAATCGCTATTGATTACTTATCATCGTTGATAAGTATCTCTGGAGGTGTGATCCGACGGTGGATTTGAATGTGTTGCGGGTCCTCGATGCGTTGTTGCAGGAGAGCAGCGTCTCCGCCGCGGCGCAGAGGTTGGGCACCTCTCCGCCAGCGGTCAGCCGATCGCTGTCCAGGTTGCGACGCCTGAGCGGTGACCCACTCCTGGTTCGGGCCGGGCAGGGTTTGGTACTCACACCGCGCGCTGCTGAGATCCGGGACCCGCTGCACACACTGCTAGGTCAGGCAGATCAAATCCTTTGGCAGGGAACGGAATTTGATCCCGGTGCGATTGAGAGAACGTTCACCGTGCAGGTATCCGAACTGTTCCTTACGAGCGTGGCGGTGCCGCTTCTGGACATCCTCCAGCGAGAGGCCCCTGGACTCAATGTCGTTTTCCTACCGGAGGCGCTGGAAGGGTCTGCGGCGCTGCGTGACGGCGCCATCGACGTCGAACTCGGCGTCCTGTCACATCTGGATTCCGAAACCCATCGTCGTAGCCTCACTGCGATCTCCATGCTCGGCGTGGCCCGCGAGACCAACCCGATATTTGACGCCCCGATAGACGTCAAGCGTTTCGCCGCGGCCTCTCACATCGGTATCTCGCGACTGGGGAAGCGACGCGGGCCCATCGACGACGCGCTGGGCCGGTTGAGTCTGAGCCGTCGCGTCGCGGTCGTGGTCCCCAGCCATACCAGCGCGATGCTGCTCGCACGATCCACCGACCTGGTCGCACTCACCGCCCCGGTCTGGGCAGCCTCCATCACGCCCGACTTCGGGCTTAGGGCTTTCCCGATCCCACTAGAACTGCCGACTGTTGAACTCGGCATGGCCTGGCATCCCCGGAACGACGCCGACCCCGCGCACCGTTGGTTCCGCCAGCGCCTGTCTGAGACTTTCGTCGACTCGCAACCGGCAACTCGCTCGGGCAACGCACAGCTACCCATTGCTGCCGACGCAGCGACCTGAGGTCTACGCGGTCATGATCGGCAACCACCGCAATGTTCTGCTCACAGCGGACGGTGGGAACAAAGTGGACCACGCCAAGGTTGAGCGCATCAGGCTGAACTTTGGAGGACAGATGCCAGAACCGATTTCTGTGCCGGTGTTGTTCGTCAGTGAGCCGATCGTGCTGCCAGGCATGGTCGTGCCGATCGAGCTCGACGACACCGCCCGCGCTGCCGTGGACGCCGCGCAAGCCAGCGAGAGCGGAAAGCTGCTCATCGCACCGCGGCTCGACGACCGCTACCCCACCTACGGCGTGATCGCCTCGATCGTGCAGGTCGGGCGGGTCGCCGGTGGCGGAGCTGCCGCCGTCGTCCGCGGTGAGGGGCGTGCCCACATCGGATCCGGCACCACCGGACCGGGCGCGGCACTCTGGGTCGAGGTGGAGGAAGTGACCGAGGCCGAGGCCGGCGAGGAGACCAAGGCGCTGGCGGCTGAGTACAAGAAGCTGCTGCTGGCGATGCTGCAGCGCCGCGAGGCCTGGCAGATCGTCGACGTGGTCAACAAGATCACCGATCCGTCTGCGCTGGCCGACACGGCCGGATACGCGTCGTACCTGACTGACGTGCAGAAGCGCGACCTGCTGGAGACCGAGGATGCGGCCCAGCGGTTGCGGATGCTGATCGAGGTCACCACCGATCACCTGGCCGAGACCGAGGTCAACGACAAGATTGCTGAGGACGTCCGCTCCGGCATGGAGAAGACGCAGAAGGAGTTCCTGCTCCGTCAGCAGTTGGCCGCGATCCGCAAGGAACTCGGCGAGGGTGAGCCCGACGGGTCCGATGACTATCGCGCCCGGATCGAGGCGGCCGTGCTGCCCGAGAAGGTGCGCGAGGCCGCGCTGCGGGAGGTCGGCAAGCTGGAACGCTCCAGCGAGCAGAGCCCCGAGGGTGGCTGGATCCGCACCTGGCTCGACACCGTGCTTGACCTGCCGTGGGACGTGACGACGGAGGACTCGACGGACCTCAAGTCCGCGCGGGAGATCCTCGACGCCGACCACCACGGGCTCGACGACGTCAAGGACCGCATCGTCGAGTACCTGGCCGTGCGTGCACGCCGTGCTCAGCGCGGTATGGCCGTCGTCGGCGGCCGCGGCTCCGGTGCCGTCATGGTGCTGGCAGGCCCTCCCGGCGTCGGCAAGACATCGCTGGGCGAGTCCGTCGCACGGGCGTTGGGCCGCAAGTTCGTTCGTGTGGCGCTGGGTGGCGTGCGCGACGAGGCCGAGATCCGTGGACACCGGCGCACCTACGTCGGCGCGTTGCCGGGCCGCATCGTGCGGGCCATCGGCGAGGCGGGGTCGATGAACCCCGTCGTGCTGCTGGACGAGATCGACAAGGTGGGCTCGGACTACCGCGGCGATCCCAGCGCGGCGCTGCTCGAGGTGCTGGACCCGGCGCAGAACCACACGTTCCGCGACCACTACCTGGACCTCGACCTGGACCTGTCCGACGTCGTGTTCCTGGCCACCGCCAACGTCATCGAGAACATTCCGTCGGCGCTGCTGGACCGGATGGAGCTGGTGACGATCGACGGTTACACCGAGGACGACAAGGTCGCCATCGCTCGGGACTACCTGCTGCCAAGGCAGGCCGACAAGGCGGCGCTGACCTCCGATGAGGTGACGGTGACCGACGCGGCGCTACGCAAGATAGCCGCCGACTACACCCGGGAACCCGGTGTGCGTCAGTTCGAGCGGTTGTTGGCCAAGGCGCTGCGCAAGGCCACGACGAAGCTTGCGGTGCGGACGCGAGGAGCAGATGGAGTTGAAGCGGCCGACGCGCCGTTGACCATCGACGAGCCGGATCTGGTTGCCTACCTGGGGCGTCCGCGCTTCACACCGGAGTCCGAGGAGCGCACGGCGGTGCCGGGCGTTGCCACGGGTCTGGCCGTCACCGGCCTCGGTGGCGACGTGCTGTTCATCGAGGTGAACGCCAACGACGGTGAGCCGGGCCTGAAGCTGACCGGTCAGCTGGGCGATGTGATGAAGGAGTCCGCGCAGATCGCGCTGTCCTACGTCAGAGCCCACGCCGAGCAGTTGGGCGTCGATCCCAAGGCGCTCGATCGGCAGATCCACGTGCACGTGCCCGCGGGTGCGGTGCCCAAGGATGGGCCGTCGGCCGGTGTCACGATGGTCACCGCGCTGGTGTCCATGGCGACCGGGCGTCAGGTTCGCGCTGATGTCGGCATGACCGGTGAGGTCACGCTGAACGGTCGGGTGCTGCCCATCGGCGGGGTCAAGCAGAAGCTGCTTGCCGCGCAACGGGCCGGGCTGTCAACGGTTTTCATTCCGCAGCGCAACGAGCCTGACCTGGACGACGTGCCAGCCGAGGTGCTCGAGGCGCTCGAGGTCAAGCCGATGACGGATGTCGCCGACATCGTCGCGCTGGCGCTGGAACCGGCCGCCGAGGCCACGACCGCCGCCGCCTGACAACTCAATAGCGCAAGCAGACGCAAACTCGCATGTTCCGAGAGGATTCATGCGAGTTTGTGTCTGCTCAGCAGAGAGGTGACCGGTAGATGCCCCGACGCGGAGAACCGCTGCGCAAGCTAGGTTTCCTGACGATCGGCCGGTTCGAGGCCGCCGATCCGGGACCCGGAATGACCGAGACACTGGACGTCATCGTCCGCGCCGAGGACATCGGATATGACAGCGTCTGGCTGCGCTGCCGACATCTGCAACCGGGTATCTCATCTCCGGTCGCCATCATGGCGGCCGCCAGTCAGCGCACGTCGCGCATCGAATTGGGCACCGCGGTCATCCCCCTCGGATTGGAGAACCCGTTCCGGCTGGCCGAGGATCTGGCCACCGTGGACATCCTCTCCGGCGGCCGGATCAATCCCGGTGTCTCGGTGGGCACGCCGATGCTCTACGCGAACTACCGGCACGCCCTGTATCCCGACACCCACGATGTCGAGGACTTCTCCAAGGAACGCGTGGTTCGGCTGCTGCGGGGCCTGCGCGGCGAGCCGGTCAGCGACTTCGTGGGCACCGTCGGCATCGAGCAGTTCACGAACCGCATCCAGCCGCACTCCCCTGGCCTGGCCGATCGGGTCTGGTACGGCGGTGGACGCGACTCGGCCATCTGGGCCGCCGAACAGGGCATCAACTATCTGACCAGTTCGGTGGTCAGTATCGAGGGCACCGAGTCACGCGACTTCGCCACCATTCAGGGCGAGCACATAGACGCATTCCGGAGTGCTTTCGCAGCCAATCACCCGCATCCCGAAAGGGCCAGGGTGTCACAGGGTCTCGTCGTGATCCCCACCGACTCGGCGACCGACGATCAGGCCCGTCGCTATCGCGAGTACGCGGCCAGCCGCTTCGAGCGCACCAAGTCACCACAGGGCGCGCGGGGCATGCTGTTCTCCCCCGACTACGTCGGCACCTCAGACGAACTCGCCGACCAGCTGTACGCCCATGCCGGCTTCCAGCGGGCCAACGAGGTGGCCTTCGCCCTGCCGTTCACCTTCGGCGCGGACGACTACCGCCAGATCATCACCGACCTTGCCGAGAAGTTAGGACCCCGGCTCGGCTGGGAACCTGCCAGTGATGGAAACCATCGCCGAAGTTGAGCCGTGACCGTCCGGATCGGCACGTCGGGCTGGTCATATGACCATTGGAACTCCGTGCTGTACCCGCCCGGTACAGCGGTGGCCAAGCGGCTCGCACGCTACGTGCAGGCATTCGACACCGTCGAGCTGAACGCCAGCTTCTACCGTTGGCCCAGTAACAGTAGTTTCGAGAGCTGGCGACGGCGTCTGCCCGACGGATTCACCATGTCCGTCAAGGCACATCGCGGCCTGACCCATTTCCGGCGATTGAACTCACCAGAACCCTGGGTCGAGAGGTTCGAGCGGTGTTGGCGTGCCCTGGGTGACCGCGGAGAGGCACTCCTGGTGCAGCTGCACCCTCAATTCGCATTCGACTCCGACTCCGCTGCCCGGGTCGACCAGTTTCTCACCCTGATGCCCGCCGGGATTCCAGTGGCAGTGGAGTTCCGGCATGCCTCATGGGATTACCCCGATGCCTACGCGCTGCTTGAACGTCACGGCGCCGCATACGTCGTGATGAGCGGCGCAGGCCTGCCCTGCGTCCTGCGCGCCACCAGCACCCTGGTCTACATCCGTTTGCACGGACCCGACGACCGGTTGTACGAGGGGTCCTACTCGGACGACGATCTCCGGTGGTGGGCCAGCCGAATCGGTGAGTGGCAGGACCAGGGCCGCGACGTCGTCGTCTACTTCAACAACGACGGCCACGGGAACGCGGTCCGAAATGCTTGGTCGCTCAGGAGCATGGTGGCCGATGCGACTGGAACCTAAACTCGACTGATATGGCCTACGACGAGGATCTGGCGCACCGCATCCGCGAACTGCTCGGATCGGAGAAGCACGTCGAGAAGGCGATGTTCGGTGGGCTCGCCTTCATGATCAACGGCAACATGGCGGTCGCCGCCAGTGGGCACGGCGGTCTGATGGTTCGGGTACCTCCCGATCAGACCAATGCTCTGCTGGACCGCGAACACGTCGAACCGATGGTGATGGCGGGCCGGGAGACCCGAGGCTGGCTGCGCGTCTCGGCCGACGGCATCAACACCAAACGGCAGCTGCAGTCCTGGGTGAAGCGTGGTGTCGACTACGCCAAGAGCCTGCCGGGGAAGTGACGAGGGTTTGTCCTCCCCCGCGCCGGGTATGCGACCCGAGATGGGAGCCACGAAGGACATTGTGCGTCGGCTCGTCTCCATGGCTGGTGAGACCTACGCCGAGCAGAGCGGCATTCGGCTGCGAGACAAGCCGAAGCCGCTGTTCCAGCTTCTCACCCTGGCGATGCTCGTCAGCAAGCCCATCGGCGCGGACACCGCGGCGGCGGCCGCCCACCACCTGTTCAAGTCCGGGCTGCGGACCCCGCAGGCAGTCATCGATGCCGACCGCGCCACGATGATCGCCGCATTCGGCCGCGCCGGATACGCACGCTACGACGAGAGTTCGGCAACCCGCCTGTACGACATGGCCGTTCGAGTCCGCGACGAGTTCGACGGCGATCTGCGCAACCTGGCTGTTCGCTGTGGCCAGGACCGCGACCGTGCGATAGCCGAACTACAACGGTTCAACGGTATCGGGCCGACCGGCGCTGCCGTGTTCATGCGGGAGGTTCAGGCCGTCTGGACATGGGCACGCCCCTTCTTCGATGCCAGGGCGCTCGCCGCCGCCGCTGACGTCGGCCTGCCCGCATCCCCCGATGAGCTCGGCGACCTTGCGCCACGCAGCAGTGCCGAACTCGCCGCGGCGCTCGTCCGGGTCTCCCTGGACTCGAGGCTGCGCGAACGGTTCGCACCCTCGCACGGCGAATAGGAGCACACCTCATGACGACCCCATCCACCCACATCATCGTCGGCGGCGGCCTGGCAGGCGCCAAGGCCGCGGAAGCGCTGCGCGAGAAGGGCTTCGAAGGGCGCATAGTGCTGTTCGGTGCGGAGGACCGACTGCCCTACGAACGGCCGCCACTGTCCAAGGACTACCTGGCGGGCAAGAAGACGCTCGACGAGTTCACCGTGCAGACCGCCGGCTGGTACGCCGAGCACCAGGTGGAACTGCGGCTCGGCACGCAGGTCACCTCAGTCGACCTCGCCGGGCACTCGGTCGGCCTCGCAGACGGTGGCCAGGAGAACTACGACAAGCTGCTGCTGGCGACGGGATCGAGTTCACGACGTCCGCCCATCCCCGGTGCCGACGCCGACGGCGTGCACTACCTGCGCACCATCGATGACGCCTCGGATCTGCTGGAGACCCTCAAGGCCGGCGCGACGCTCGCCATCGTCGGCGCCGGGTGGATCGGGCTGGAGGTGGCGGCCGGCGCCCGCGGACGGGACCTCGATGTCGTCGTCGTCGAGACCGCCGAGCTGCCGCTGCTCGGCGCGCTGGGACGCGAGGCGGCGGAGGTGTTCGCCCGACTCCACCGCGACCACGGCGTCGACCTCAGGCTCAGGACCCAGGTGGAGGAGATCACCACCGAGGACGGGCGCGCGACGGGTCTACGGCTCGGCGACGGTTCGACGGTCCGTGCTGACGCCGTACTGGTCGCCGTCGGCGCCAAACCCAATGTCGAACTCGCGCAGGGTGCGGGGCTGGAGACCGGCGATGGTGGCGTGTTGGTCGACGCCTCACTGAGGACCAGCGACGCCGATGTCTATGCGGTCGGTGACATCGCGGCCGCCGAACATCCGCTACTGGGTACGCGGATCCGCACCGAGCACTGGGCCAACGCCCTCAAGCAGCCCGCGGTCGCGGCCGCGGGCATGCTCGGCAACCCCGGCTCGTATGACGAACTGCCCTACTTCTTCACCGACCAGTACGACCTGGGCATGGAGTACGTGGGACACGCACCCGACTACCAGCGCACCGTGTTTCGCGGTGAGGTCGACGGCGGCGAGTTCACCGTCTTCTGGCTCGACGCGGACGATCGGGTGCTGGCGGGCATGAACGTCAACGTCTGGGAGGGCCTCGACGACATCAAGTCGCTGGTGCGCTCCCGTAAGCCCGTCGACGCGGGCCGTCTCGCCGACACCAAGGTGCCGTTGCCCGACCTGGTGTGACCCGTCAGTGCAGCGACGCGGTGCCGTCGGCGGCCACCGCGACCTTGGCACCCGCGATGTCCTCACGCGTGCTCGTCGCGGCGTCCGACGGATCGGTCAGGACGGCGAGCGCCCGGGTGTCATCGGGTGTGCGAACCGCGACAAAGGCCTTCTCCGGGACCCCGTCACGCGTGAACGGAGTGGTCCACGTCTCGACGGTCCCAGTGCCCGACCAGTCGCCCTCGGCCACGCGAGTGGGCTCGGCGTCGACGGCGGACTGCACATCCTCCCAACGGAACTCGCCCGTCGGAGGCTGCGCACCGTAGACACCGAAGCTGTGCTTCGTGAGGTAGCCGCCGTTAGCCGTGATCAGGCCGATCTGATCGGGTGCAGCGGCCAGCCGCTCGGCCATGGTCGCTATCGAATGTGACACGTAGTTGTTCCACGGCCCACCCGCAAAGGTCAACCCACCGGTCACGGTGAGCGGCCGGGCGGCGTCATCCAGCGGCAGCCCCAGCTCACGAGCGGCCACCTGAACGGCAGACGGGAAGCACGAGTACACGTCGACCAGTGCGATGTCATCGATGCCCGTGCCTGCCAGTTCCAGTGCGCGACGACCCGCGATCCGGATCGCCGGCGACCGGTGAAACTCGGCCCGCTCGCCGATCAGATAGGTGTCGTGGGCGTCGGTGCCCGCATACGGGAAGATCCAACGGTCCCTGGGGATCTGGAGGTATATGGCCTTCTCCACCGACGTCAGGACCAACGCCGCGCCCTGGTCGACCATGTTGTTCGAGTTCATCAACTTGGTGTAGGGCCAGCTGACCATGCGGTTGCCGGGTCCGGCCTGCCAGATCTCCTCGGCGGTCAGCGAATCCCTACTCCAGGCATGGGGGTTGGCCTGGGCCACGGCACTGAATCGGGCCCAGAGCTCGCCGATGCGACGGCGGTGCGCCTGCGGCGACTCCCCCGCGTCGATACGGACCGCCTGCTCGAACATCGGGTACACGTAGGCAGGGCGATCCAGTTTGATGCGGATCTCGACGTCCCCCGCCATCTGGAACTCGTCGTCCGCGCCGGGTGGCACGGGCACCGACTCGTCCTGCTTGGTCCAGTCCAGCCTGCCGCCCGCCGCGCGTACCCGGGTACGGGTTCGCCACGTCTCGCCACCGGCGATCAGCACGGTGTCGAGGCGGCCGGCCTGTATGTCCAGACACGCCTGGTTGACCAGGGACTGCGGCACGTTGCCCCCAATGCTGGTGTAGCGACTGTCCGCGTTCGTGGCGCGGATGCGCTGCGCCAGAAGCAGACCGGGGTTCCGGTATCTCCAGGACAGCAGGTTGACGATGCGCACCGAGTCCACCGCCTCAAGCACCCGAGGGTCGGCCGCGGCGCGGGCGGCCCGCTCCATCAGGTCGACGGGTTCTATCGCTGGATCGGAGTCATGCTGGTTGACCTGGCCGTAGCCGACGAGCACAGGTGTGCGTGGATCGATGGACAACTATTGGCCTTTCTCGGATTCGGTTACCGCTGAGCCGCTCGTCACGATGTGCTCCTCGTGTCGGCCATCTCAACCGAACTGAACAACACCTCGGCGGCGATGAGACCGTCGATCTCGTCATCGGCCATGCCGAGCACATCGCGACAGATCTGCCGGGTCTGTTCACCCGGCAATGGCGCCGGACGCAGATCCGCGTCGGGAATCCGCCGAAACGGAGCGGGATTCGTCTCGGTCGGCATCGGCACGTCGAAGAGCGGGTGAACCATCTCGGTGTAGAGGGCGCGGCTGCGCAACTGCGGATCAGCGAGCACCTCGGGCGCCCTGTACATCGGTCCGGCAGGCACCCCCGCCTCCTGCAGCACGCGAGTGACCTCGGCCTTGCCGCGTACCGACGTCCAAACCGACAGCGCCTCACGAAGTCCGGCGCCATCGGCAGGCAACTCATGCACACCGAGCACCGTCGCCAGGACGCCGCGCACCGCGGTGGACGTGACCGACACCGCGCACCATTCGTCATCACCCGCGCACGGCAGCACCGTATGGAGTGCATCGTCGGCCGACAGCGCCAGGCCCCGCCCACGGGCGTCGTCCGTGACGTAGGCCGCGGCGAGTTGGTTGACCGCGACCTCGGCCTGCGGGATGTGGACACGCGCGGCTGTCGACTCCGACTCCCGCGCGATCAGTGCGGCCAGTGCGGCGATCGCGGTGATCTTGGCAGCGACGTGGTCGGGAAAGATGGTGGTGGCATCGTAGAAACCGGTCGCGTAGAAGCCGCTCGCGGTGGCATCGGTGTCGCCGGCGTGTGGATCGGTCCAGAGCCCACTGACGCCGGTCGTCGCCCGCACCAGCGGCCCGTACCCCATCCGAGTGCTCCACGGCCCGCCCTCGCCAAACGCGCTGCTCTCGGCCACCACGAGTCGAGGATTCAGCGCGCGCAGCTCGTCATGCGAGAAACCAAGCGACGCAAGTGTTCCCGGCTTGAAATTGGCGAACAGTGCGTCACTGGTCGCGACCAGGCGACGAAAGATCGCCGCACCGTCGCTATGGCGGAGATCCAGGCCGAGGCTGCGCTCGTTGCGGTGGGTCAGCGCCCAGGAACGGCTCATCGGCTGACCCGCCGGCGTCTGGCGCAGCCCGTCTGGATAGGCGGCGCTCTCCACCTTGATCACATCGGCTCCGAGGTCGGCGAACAGGCGCCCCAGTTCGCCGCCGGCGACGATCACCCCGAGATCGATGATCCGCAGTCCGTCGAACGGCCGACTCGTACCCGCCACCGGCCCGGCATCGGCAGGCTCGGGTCGGTCCGAACTCCACTCGGCGCAATGTGATGCCAGCTGCGGTGCGGGCCAGCGCAGCCCGGCGTGTTCGCCGTCGACGACGAACGGGCCCGTCGGCACGCTCAGCGCGGATCCTGTGGTGGTCAGGCTCGTCGCGGTCAGGGCCCCGACCGCACGGAAGTGCTCGGACCGCAACGCATCTGCGGGAGTGAGCACGGCCGCGATCGGCACCCCGCGGGCCT
The DNA here is from genome assembly GCF_040548615.1 of Mycolicibacterium sp. 624. Lineage (NCBI taxonomy): Bacteria > Bacillati > Actinomycetota > Actinomycetes > Mycobacteriales > Mycobacteriaceae > Mycobacterium > Mycolicibacterium sp. 624. Next base: position 171,162 of record NZ_JBEPRZ010000003.1, on the reverse strand, counting down.
GCCCCTCGGCGACGAGGTCATCCATGGTCTGGTCGGCGAAGGCGGCGGCGATCAGTGCGTTGAGATCCTTGGACGCGGAGTAGCGGGCGGCGATCGTCTCGAACTTCGGATCCGAGAACTGTTCGGGCTCGCCGAGCCACGCCCGCATACCGCGCCACTGGCGCGCCGACAGCAGGCAGAGCCGGACGTGGCCGTCACGGCATGGCAGCGTCGGATAGATCTGTTGATTCCGGGGCCGCCCACGCCACAACTGGTGGGAGGCCTTGTGCCCCACCGCGGCCTGCCCCTCCGACCCGAACGGCGGATCCAGGGACTGCACCACCGCCTCGAATCTGGAGAAGTCGATGTAGTCGCCACGGCCGTATCGCAACCGGTGCTGATAGGCGACCAGAACCGCCCACGTGGCCTGCACCGCCGCCGTCGCCGACGCGATGCCCGACGGTGGCAGCACTGGCCGACCGAGGGTGGGTCCCGACCGCGACAGCGCTGTCGACATCGCGTACAGCACGGCGTCGGTCGCCACCCAGGACGAGTACGGGCCTGTCGCACCGAAATCCGTCACCAACAGCGTGACGAGATGATCGAAACGGTCGGCGAGGTCGGCGCAGCTCGTCCCGAACGCCTCCGCCCCGCCGGGCCGGCCGCTGTCCACGACGACGTCGGCGCCTGCCACGAGCTCGAAGAAGCGGACACAGTCCGCGGCGTCTGCGCCGTCGAGCACCGCGCATCGCTTGTTGGCGTTGTCCAGGGCGAACGGCACGCTCACCCCGTCGACGGACGGTAACGCCTGGCGAGCGACGGAACCGCCGCTCGGCTCGATCTTCAGCACGTCGGCGCCGAGGTCGGCGAGCAGCCGGCCCACCCCGTCCGATGCAGCCCCGCCAACGTCCAGAACCCGCAACGAGGCCAAAAGCTGACACGTGTCAAGCATGGGCAACAGTATCGTCCAGAGATCCACGGCCAGCGGCCGCGGGTCGTCCCGGAGTGGATCTGCCCACATTGACCTGGGTTTTCGCCGACCGCGCATACAATTATTCGGACATGTCCGAGATCAGCGCCGTGGCAGCGCCACCCCACCCCAGCATCGGGCACCTCTCCGCGCTGCACCATTACCGCATCTACGTCGACATCGGCGTGGTCGTGGTCGTGCTGGCCCTGACCAATCTCATCGCCCACTTCACCACCCCGTGGGCCAATATCGTCACCGTGCCCGTGGCGGCCGTCCTCCTCGTCGCGCTCGTGCGTTCCCGCGGCCTGGGTTGGGCCGAGCTGGGACTGGGTCGTGAGCACTGGAAGTCGGGTGCGGGCTACGCATTGGCCGCCGTCGCGCTAGTCGGGACGGTCATCGCGATCGGCGCGGCGCTGCCGTGGACCCGCCCGATGTTCATGAATGACCACTACGCCACGATCTCGGGCGCCCTGGTCGCGTCCATGATCATCATCCCGCTTCAGACGGTGATCCCCGAGGAACTCGCATTTCGCGGAGTACTGCACGGCGCCATGAACCGGGCCTGGGGGTTTCGCGGCGTCGCCGCGGTGGGGTCGCTGTTGTTCGGCATGTGGCACATCGCCACCTCGATGGGGTTGACCAGTAGCAACGTCGGTTTCACTCGCCTGTTCGGCGGCGGCATCGGCGGACTGATCGCGGGCGTTGTACTCGCCGTCGTCGCCACGGGCGCTGCGGGCTTCGTATTCACCTGGCTGCGCGGGCGCAGCGGAAGCCTGATCGCCCCGATCGCCCTGCACTGGTCACTGAACGGTCTCGGCGCACTGGCCGCAGCCACGGTCTGGCATCTGTCGACCTGATGTTCACGTGCCGCGTCGGCGGGCACGAAAGTCCCGGTTCTTGAGCTTGTTTCCACAGGTCGCCATGTCACACCACGTGCCTCCGTGGTTGCGCGAGCGGTCATAGAACGCCCACTGGCAGTCGTCGTTCGCGCAGGCCTTGAGGTACGACCACGTGCCGTCGCGTTGCGCGTCGGACACGATCAGCAACAGCGCACCGAGCCTGTCGCGGACCGTGTGGCCCACCGGAGCCAGCGTGACCAGGCCCGCGTCGTCGAGATCAGCCCGGAACGCGACATCCGCTGCGATATCGCGCAACGGCGCGATGGCCGCGGGGTCGGGATCTGGGGCGCCGGTGTTGTGCACGACCATGGCGCGCAGCGCCTCCCGGACCGTGACGACGAGTTCGACATCGGCCGCGTCGAGCGCGGCACCGTCGGCCGCCAGCAGGCCGTTGTCGAGTAACCACGGAGCGGCGTCGGCAACGGCGGCCAGTCGGTCGATCCCGGACTCCCGGTCGACGGTGTTGATCAGGGCCTGCACACGACGCAGCGGCCCGGGCGCGGGTTTCGCCTCCTGGTCACCGAGCCAGTCACCGGTCATGGTCGTCACACGTCGAGTGTAACCCCGCATGACCGGTAAAACGTCTTGACTGGTCATCAATGACCGGTATAGCCTGAACGAAGGTCACGACCATTCAGGAGGTCATCATGGCCGATCGGACAATTCGAGACGATCTCCGCGCCGGTTCGCCCGCCCGACGAGGCCCGAGTTCGCCGGACATGAGGCCCACCTGGTGGGCACGGTTACGCGCTGCGCTCCTCGCCGATCGCCTAGACCGCGAACTGGAGGCCGGCGTGACCCCAACGCCCGGCAGCCTGATCGCCGTCCATGGTGCCCGCCTGGCGTCCGCGCGCGAGCGCGAACTTCTGCGTGCCGCGCTGCACTTGGTCATGCACGATGCGCTCGTCGGCCACCCTCAGCTCTCCGCCCGCGTACCCGTGCAGACCGCTGAGGTACGCCGTGCCGCAGACGTCATCTCGGACATCCTGGACCGCCTGGACTCACCCGACCCCGCTCGCGTGCGCGGGATGGCCCGCCTGCGGATACTGCTGTCCGACGGGCGGGGCCCGCTGTATCGCGCGGGCAGCGGCAGCCTGGTCGCCGCACTCCGCGGTGTGCTCGCCGCGCTATGAGCCGCTAGGTCTTGCGCACCGCGCCGACGATCGACAGCAGGATCACGGATCCGAGAATCGCGGTGAACAGCGTGAACCACCAGCCCCCGCCCGCGGTATCCAGGAAGAAGCTCAGCAGGAAGCCGCCGACAAGGGCACCGATGATCCCGATGACGATGTTCATCAGGATGCCGGAACCGCCGCCCTTGACGATCTTGCCTGCGATCCAGCCGGCGAGCGCGCCGATGATGATGTAGCCGATCCACCCGACGCTGGTGAGCGTGCTCGAACGGGCGAGAAACTCGGTAGCCGCGATCATGTCCATGACCAAATCCTGCCTGTCGCTGGCCAGCGAACTACTGGCTCACCCTTGGGTATACCTGGTGCCGGTAACGATTGGGCGAGAAAACCGGCACGATAATGCGCACCGTCGGCTGGGTATGTCAGGCGGGCGGCAGCATCTCCGGCGGCGCGTTGGTCACCGGCACGGGCACGCCCACACCGGGCCGCGCGTTCGGATCCGCAGGAGGCGGCGGAGGCACGTTGGGGTCCGGCGGCGGGGGCGTCCACGGCCGGATCGACTGTGCAAGCGCCACGGCAGCACCCTTGTCGATCGGGCTGTTCGCGGTGCCGAGCCACACGACGAACCAGCGCTCGGGTGAGCGTTGGCCGCGCGGGGTTCCGGCGGGCGGGGTCGAGCCCACGACGCCGGCCCAGATCTGGCCGGTCGGCTTGGACTCGTCGGTGAACTTCACCTCATAGGAGGAGAAGGCGCCCGGCATACCTGCCGCGTCGAGCGTGCCGGACTCCTGGTTGAGACGCGTCCCGGCGAAGGGCATGAAGAACTCGCCCATGTCGGAGGCCAGACGCGCGGCCGCCTTCGTGTTGTCGGCCTCAGCGCCGGCGAACAGCTTGAGGTCCAGACGTCCCAGCAGAACGCTGGTGTCACTCGGCGACTGCTCCGAACCCTCAGGCGGAAGCTTGGTCAACAACGCCTGACCGTAGGAGAGCTGGGTCTGGTCGGAGACCTTCCAGCCCCCGGGCAGGACGTAGCTGAACTCGCCCGCCGCGTTGTCGATACGCCCGGGCTCGGGTGCAGGCGGCGGGGCGGGTGCGTTCGGATCCACGGGTGCGTTCGGATCCGCTGGTGCAGGCGGCGCATTCGGATCCGCTGGCGGTGGCGGCGGGGCGTTTGGATCCGCAGGCGGCGCGGGTGCTGCCGGTGCCGGTGCCGCAGGCGCGGGCGCAGCCGGGGCTGGTGCCGCAGGCGCGGGTGCCGCCGGGGCGGGCGCAGGCGCTGCCGGCGCGGGCGGGGGTGGCGGAGCCGGGGGTGCCGGTTCTGCCGAGGCAGCGCCCGGCATTACGAGGGTCACTGCGGTCATGCTCGTGACCGCTGCGGTCGCCAACAGCCTGGTGAGGCTGGGGCGTCGTCGACTACTGGCATCCGGGTGCTGCATGGGGAAGAAACTACCGTGTTACGGCCGTGACGCAAGTGTGAGTTGCTCTTAGAGTGTCGAGCTTAGAAGTTGCTGTGCGACAAAAGGGTAATGCCCGGAACCCACTCGAGGGATTGCTGACGCACGTCGGGACCCGGGACCGCGCGGCGGCGGGTTCCCGGGACTCTGTACTGCTTGATCGCGCGGCCCGTCCGGGTCGTTACGGGCGGGCGTGCAGGGTGATCGCCTGGGACTTCACCGCGAAGTACACCCGCTCCCCCGGCGCGAGCCGGAGCTCGGTGGCCGCCTCGGCGGTGATGTCGGCGGCCAACCCCGGCCCGCCGTCCGGTTGGTGGTCGGCACGCACCCTGATGGCCGGTCCGCGACTGTCGAGTTCGGACACCACGACCTCAACGGTGTTGCGGGGGCTGCCGTGCGGTTCGTCGCGGAAGACGGCGACCGCGGCTGGGGCGAAGACCGCCACCGCCCGGCCACCGGAGTTGGCGGCGTCAATGGCGGACGGCCCCGCCTCGCCGTGCCACGTACTCCCCCATTCCGTACGGAGCGTGTCAGGTCCGGTCAGCGTGCCCGCCACCAGGTTGACGCCGGCGAATCGCGCACCGAAGAAACTGCGCGGTGCGGCCAGAACCTCTGTGGCCGTGCCAGATTCGACGATACGACCCGATTCGAGGACGACGACACGGTCGGCCAGCGTGACCACGTCGAGCAGGTCATGGGTGACCAGCACCGCCGACCGGCCATCGCGTGCCAACACCTGTCGCAGCACCTTGCGCATCGCGGCGGCGACCCCGACGTCGAGACCCGCGAGCGGCTCGTCGAGAAGCAGGACGTCCGGCTCTGCCGCGAGCGCGCGAGCCAGGGCAACGCGTTGGGCCTGTCCGCCGGAGAGTTGGCGTGGCGAGCGGTCGACCAGGTCCCCGGCGTCGACCTCGCCTAGCCAACGTTGTGCGGCGGACCGCGAGTCCCGACGGCTCAGCCGTCGCCCGCTGCGCGGCCCGAAGGCCACGTTCGCGGCGACGGTGAGGTGCGGAAACAGCAGAGGATCCTGAAGCAGCAGGCCGACGCGCCGGTCATAGGTGTCGACCCGCACGCCGGAGGCGGTGTCGGTCAACGTCCGCGTGCCAAGCCGCACCAGGCCCTCGTCGGGATGCACCACGCCAGCGATGACGTGCAGCAACGTCGACTTACCCGCGCCGTTGGGTCCGAGCACCGCCAGCACCTCGCCGGGCGCGACCGCGATCTCCACGTCGAGTGCGCGGCTGCGCACAACGGCGCGCAATTGGATCCCGCTCACACCCGATCACCAGGCATGAACCCACCCGCCTTGAGCCGACGGCTACCCAAGCCGAGAACGACGACGGCGGCGACCACGACGAGCAGAACGGACAACGCCACCGCAGCGTCGGCGTCACTCTCCCGCTGCAGGTAGATCTCCAGCGGCAGTGTGCGCGTGACGCCCTCGCGGGAGCCCGCGAACGTCAATGTGGCGCCGAACTCGCCGAGCGAGCGCGCGAAGGCCAGTACCGCACCTGACACCAGGCCCGGCGCCAGGAGCGGCAGTGACACTCGCCACCACACCGTCGTCGGTCGCGCGCCCAGCGTCGCGGCCACCACCTCGTAATCGGTGCCTGCGGTGCGCGCCGCGCCCTCAAGCGCAATGACGAGAAACGGCAGCGAGACGAACGTCTGCGCGAGAACCACCGCGGATGTGGTGAACGCGATGTGGATGCCGCCCGCCTCGAGGTATCGACCGAGTAGACCGAGCCGGCCGAAGGCGTACAAAAGGGCGATTCCACCGACCACAGGCGGCAGCACCAGGGGCAGCAGAATCAGCGGCCTGGTCCATCGGACCAGTCGAGAGTCGTTGCGCGCCAGAACCAGTGCCATCGGCACACCGAGCACGATGCACAGCACAGTGCTGGCCGAGGAGGTCTTCACACTCAGCTTCAAGGCGGCCAGCGACTCACGGCTGGTCACCAGCGACACGAACTGTGACCAGTCCACTCTGGCAGCCATCGCGACCAACGGCAGTACGACGAACATCGCCCCGATTGCCGCGGGCACATAGATCCAGCGCGGCAAACCCGCCGAACCGGTCATGCGCCACACCCTAGGACACCCCGCGAGGGTTCGGCGAACCGCCGCGTGGCGGGTTTCGCCGACTAGCTACTGTCCAGTAACATGGTGGCCGACTCGCTGGGTTCAGCGCCGAACACGAGGAGGTCGTGATGGATGTGCTGCTGACCGGTGGCGACACCGAACTTGGCCGCGCGATCGCGCAGGGGTTCCGGGATGAGGGCCACAAGGTAGTCATCGCCGGGGCGCGCCGCGATGATCTCGAGGTCGCCGCCAAGGAACTCGACGTCGACTACCTCGTCTTCGACAACACCGACGCCGCCGCGCTGGAAGAGGCGCGCAACGGTTTCCCACACCACATCGACACGATCATCAACGTGCCCGCACCGACCTGGGGCGGTGCCGATCCCCGCACATACACCCTCACCGAGCGGGCGGCCGCGTGGCGTAGCGCACTCGACGCCACGATGCTGTCCGCGGTGCTGACGGTGCAGATCCTCGGCGATCACCTGAGGTCCGGCGGATCGATCGTCAACGTTGTCGCAGACAGCCCCGACGAGGGCAGCCCAGAGGCCGCGATCAAGGCCGCCGTGTCCAACTGGACGGCCGGTCAGGCCACGCACTTCGGCATCCGCGGTATCACCGTGAACGCCGTGGCACCCGGTAAGGGCGCCGACCCCGGCTACGACGGTATCGGTGGCACCTCGCCGACGGTGGCCGCCGAAATCACCCGCCTCGCACTGTTTCTGACCACGCCGTCGGCACGGCACATCACCGGCCAGACACTGCATGTGAGCCACGGAGCGCTGGCTCACTTCGGCTGAGCGCGCCTACTCAGTCTGAGCACAGCGGCGATTTATTCCCCGCTTCGCGTCGAGCGAAACGGACGACGCCACACCGGCCGTGGTGGCACTGTCGAGGACGTGACGATTCGACTCGGACTCCAGATCCCCAACTTCTCCTACGGCACCGGCGTCGAGGAGCTCTTCCCCACGGTCATCGCGCAGGCCCAGGAAGCAGAGGCCGCCGGATATGACTCGGTGTTCGTGATGGACCACCTCTACCAGCTGCCCGGCCTCGGAACACCCGACCAGCCCATGCTCGAGGCGTACACCGCCCTTGGCGCGCTGGCCGCGGCCACCGAGAAGGTCCAGCTCGGCACGCTGGTGACCGGTAACACCTACCGCAACCCCACACTGTTGGCGAAGGCCATCACCACGCTGGACGTGATCAGTCAGGGCCGCGCCATCCTCGGCATCGGCACCGGCTGGTACGAACTCGAGCACGACTCGCTGGGGTTCGAGTTCGGCACCTTCACCGACCGGTTCAACAAGCTCGGCGAGGCGCTGGAGATCATCCTGCCGATGCTCAAGGGCGAGCGGCCCACGTTTTCGGGCAAGTACTACCGCACACAGGAGGCCATGGCCGAGCCACGCTTCCGCGACCATATCCCGCTCATGATCGGCGGCAGCGGTGAGAAGAAGACAATCCCGTTGGCCGTCAAGCACTTTGACCACCTCAACGTCATCGCGGGATTCGACGAGCTGCCACGCAAGATTCAGGTGATCAAGGACCGCTGCGAGGAGATCGAACGCGATCCCGCCACCCTGGAGACCAGCATGCTGGTGATTGCGATCATCGACGAGAACGTGACCGCCGACCTGATCCCGGAGGACTTCCGTCAGCAGGCGGTGTTCGGCAGCCCGGAGGCGGTCGCCGAGCAGATCCAGACCAAGGTGCTCAACGCCGGCATCGACGGTGTGATCATCAGCCCTGTGACGAACCTGAACGGCTATCACCCGGGCGGCGCGACCGCGGTCGCAGAGCTGCTGAAACCGTTGCTCGCAGGGTGAATCCCCCGGTGGGACCCCGGATTGAGATGAATTTCCGGTGCGGTGTGCCATCTCACCGAGCTGTCGGGAAGGGCGAAGACTAACCTGTTCGTTGTATTTATTGTCAAGAACGGGTTGTCCGTCAAGGAGCTGCAATGAGCCACCCCGGAGCTACGGCGTCGGATCGGCACAAGGTCGTCATCATTGGATCGGGTTTCGGGGGTCTCAACTCCGCGCAGACCCTCAAGCGCTCCGACGTCGACATCAAGCTGATCGCCCGGACCACGCACCACCTTTTCCAGCCGCTGCTGTACCAGGTGGCGACGGGAATCATCTCCGAGGGCGAGATCGCCCCACCCACCCGGCTGATCCTGCGCAAGCAGAAGAACGCCCAGGTGCTCCTCGGTGATGTCACGCATATCGACCTCGAGCACAAGATGGTCGACTCGGTGCTGCTGGGCCACACCTACCGGACGCCCTACGACACCCTGATCATCGCTGCAGGGGCCGGTCAGTCCTACTTCGGCAACGATCACTTCGCCGAGTGGGCGCCGGGCATGAAGACGATCGACGACGCGCTGGAGCTGCGCGGCCGGATTCTCGGTGCGTTCGAGCAGGCCGAGCGGTCCAGCGACCCCGAGCGACGCAAGAAGCTGCTGACGTTCGTGGTCGTCGGCGCTGGTCCCACCGGCGTCGAGATGGCGGGCCAGATTCAGGAGCTGTCGGATCAGACCCTCAAGGGCAGCTTCCGGCTCATCGACCCGACCGAGGCGCACGTCATCCTGCTGGACGCCGCGCCCGCGGTGCTTCCGCCGATGGGCGAGAAGCTCGGCCTGAAGGCGAAGGCGCGGCTCGAGAAGATGGGCGTCGAGGTCCAACTCAACGCCATGGTCACCGACGTTGACCGCAATGGCCTGACGGTGAAGGACGGCGACGGCACCATTCGCCGTATCGAGTCAGCGTGCAAGGTGTGGTCGGCAGGCGTGGCCGCCAGCCCGCTCGGGCGCGATCTGGCCGCCCAGTCCGACACCGAGATCGACCGGGCCGGACGCGTCAAGGTCAACCCCGACCTGTCGATCCCCGGACACCCCAATGTGTTCGTCGTCGGCGACATGGCCTTCGTCGATGGTGTGCCCGGTATGGCTCAGGGCGCCATCCAGGGCGGCAAGTACGTCGCCAAGATCATCCAGAACGAGGTCAAGGCGCGCGAGCACGGTACCCGCCCCAAACCACGCGAGCCGTTCAAGTACTTCGACAAGGGCTCGATGGCCACGGTGTCGAAGTACAACGCGGTGGCTCAGGTCGGCAAGCTGGAGTTCGGCGGCTTCCTCGCCTGGCTCGCGTGGCTGGGCCTGCACCTGATCTACCTCGTCGGCTTCAAGACCAAGATCGCGACACTGCTGTCGTGGTCGGTGACGTTCTTCGGCAGGCAGCGCGGTCAGCTGACGATCACCGAGCAGCAGGCGTACGCGCGCACCCGAATCGAGGAACTCGAGGAGATCGCCGCGTCGGTGCAGGAGACGGAGAAGGCCGCCAGCTAGCGCTGGCCGGTTGCGCGCAGACGGTCGCCCTGCCAGGTGGCCAGCCCGCCGCCGGCCGCCAGCTCCAACAGGGTGCCCTGGGCGTCGAAGGACGTCTCGGGGTAGCGCAGCTCGCTGACGCACGCCATCGGTGTGCCCAGGACGTCATCGGTCACCGACCCGGTACCCATGTCGACGCGGTGTCGCAGCAGTGGCGCACCGTCGACGTCGGCGTACATGGCTCCCGACCAGAAGCCTTGCCGCTCATAGAATCTGCCGATCTGGATCCGCTCACGCACTCGTGCCTGGCCTTCGGCGCTCAGGCTCAGCCGGGTGGTGCTGATATGCCGGGCCGGGCCGGCGACGATGGTGGGCTGTGGATCCAGGTCGAGCAGTCCGGCGACCTCGAGGTCCCAACTGGATCGTGACTCCATGCTGAGGTTGCCCGGCATCGCCATCGTCGCCGCGGCACTGCGGAGCCACAGCCGCGCACCCGGTTCGACCACGACCCGGATCCTCACGGTGTCCCCACCCAGCGGGGTCGCCGCAGCCGACACCAGGTGCACCGTGTCAGCGCCGGTGCGGCGGGCGGTCACCCCGCCGGTGCACTCGATGCCAGGCGCGCGGCCGGGCCGCGCGACGATCAGGACATCGGAGAGCATGTGGGCGCGTGTCCCTACACCGGAACGCGGAGCTGCTGACGGACCCAGGACAGGACGGGTGCCGCGGTTGGATCCGCGGTCAGCGAGATCAGCTCCGTGGGGCGGCCCGCCCGGACGGCCGCCGCATCGCGACGCATCACGTCCAGATCGGCGCCCACGAGCGGCGCCAGGTCGGTCTTGTTGACGACCAACAGATCCGAGAACGTCACGCCGGGTCCGCCCTTGCGAGGCACCTTGTCACCACCGGCCACGTCGACCACGAAGATCTGCACGTCCACCAACCCGGACGAGAAGGTTGCGGTCAGGTTGTCGCCTCCGGATTCGACCAGGATGAGGTCGAGCGCCTCGTTGCCCGCGATGAGGTCGTCGATGGCATCGAGGTTGGCCGTGATGTCATCCCGAATGGCGGTGTGTGGGCAGCCGCCGGTCTGCACGGCCGCGATGCGCTCGTCGGGCAGCACCGCGTGCCTGCGCAGGAAGTCGGCATCCTCGGTCGTGTAGATGTCATTGGTCAGCACAGCCAGCGACAGTTCATCACGCAACTGTCGGCAGAGCGCGGCCACCAGGGCCGTCTTGCCCGAACCGACGGGACCTCCGATGCCGATGCGCAGCGGCTCGCCGGCCTGACGGATACGGCGCGGACGGTCGGTGTGCGCGTGGGGCTCACCGTCGAGCAGATGTGGTGGCATGATGCGCCTTTCGGTCCTGATGTGAGATGTGGTGTTTCACGACACGAACAGTGGTCGGTCGCGTTCAACGTGCTGCTGGGCCAGCATGTCGAGCAGCGGATCGGACAGGTCGGCGAGTTCCTTGGCCGCCTGCGCGGCGACCTCGTCGCACAGCGACGCCAGCTCGAACGTCACCGCGGCGACGTCACCGGGATCGAGTGCCAGCAGACGCTGCGCCGCCATGGCCGAGCCCGTCATGGTCGTGTAGACCAACGACAACGCGGTCTGCTCGGGCGCCAGGCCGCTGGCGGCGCCCACCACACCCGCGGCGACGGCGAGGTGGGGTTTGACGCCGATATCGTTCCAGTCCACCTCCTGCCACACGCGACGAGCCAACCGGGCCAGACCCCTCCCCTGTGCCCGTGATGCGCTGCGCGCCGCGGGTGACGGTGTGCGCGCATCAGTTTCGCGGTCGGCGTCGACGACGCTCAACGTCCCCGCGTGCACCGCGGCCGCCACTGACGCCGTGACCAGGCCGCTGGTGCGGATGCGGCGCCGCAGGAAGGCCCGCAGCGTCGCGAGGTCGGACACCAGGCCGCTCGTCACGGCCTCCTCGACTCCGCCGGAGTGGACATGTCCACCGGTCGGAAGTCGCGAGTCCGACAGCGTCAGCAGCGTCGAGAGTTCGAGGCCCGACATCAGAAGAGGAAATATCGCTGAGCCATCGGGAGTTCCGCGGCCGGCTGCTCGGCCCAGACCTCGCCGTCGATGCGCACGGTGAAGGAGTCGGGATCGACCTCGATCCGCGGCAGTGCGTCATTGCACGGCATGTCGGCCTTGCCGATGTGGCGAACGGTGTCGACCGCGACCAGACGGCGGTTGACCGCGAGCCGATCGGCCAGGCCGTCCTCGATCGCCTGCGGGGCAACGAAGTGCACCGACGTCGCGGCCGCAGCCGCAGGCGAGGCTCCGAACATCGGTCGGGGCAACACCGGCTGCGGGGTGGGGATGGATGCGTTGGCGTCGCCCATCGCCGCCCACGCGATCATGCCGCCCTTGATCACCGCGTGCGGGCGCACACCGAAGAAGGCGGGCTCCCACAACACGAGGTCCGCGAGCTTGCCGACCTCGACCGAACCGACCTCGCGGTCCAGGCCGTGCGCCACCGCGGGGCAGATCGTGTACTTGGCGATGTAGCGGCGGACCCGGTTGTTGTCCGAGTCCTTCCCGCTGGCGCCGTCGCCCTCGAGTGCGCCACGGCGCCGCTTCATGACGTGTGCGGTCTGCCAGGTGCGCAGCACCACCTCGCCGATGCGCCCCATGGCCTGCGCGTCGCTGCCGATCATCGATATCGCGCCGATGTCATGCAGCAGATCCTCGGCGGCGATCGTCGAGGGACGGATCCTGCTCTCCGCGAACGCCAGATCCTCGGGAAGGCTCGGGTTGAGGTGGTGGCACACCATCAGCATGTCGAGGTGTTCGTCGAGGGTGTTGACGGTGTGCGGGCGCGTCGGATTCGTCGAGCTGGGCAGCACATTGGGGTGGCTGACCACCGTGATGATGTCGGGCGCGTGCCCGCCGCCCGCGCCCTCGGTGTGGTACGCGTGGATGGAGCGGCCCTTGATCGCGGCCAGGGTGTCCTCGACGAAACCGGTCTCGTTGAGCGTGTCGGTGTGGATGTTGACCTGCACCCCGGCCGCGTCGGCGACCGAAAGGCAGGCATCGATCGCGGCTGGGGTAGTCCCCCAGTCCTCGTGCAGCTTGAATCCCGCAGCGCCGCCGCGCAACTGCTCCCACATCGACTCCGACGACACGGTGTTGCCCTTGCCCAGCAGCGCGATGTTCAGCGGCCAGGTGTCGAGGGCCTCCAGCATGCGGGCCAGATGCCAGGACCCGGGTGTGACGGTGGTGGCCTTGCTGCCCTCGGCCGGCCCGGTGCCCCCCGCGACGATCGTCGTGATGCCGCCGCCCAGCGCCTCCTCCATGATCTGCGGACAGATCAGGTGGACGTGACAGTCGATGGCGCCCGCGGTGAGGATGCGACCGTTCCCGGCGATGATCTCGGTGGACGGGCCGACGACCAGGTCAGGGTGGACCCCCGACATGACGTCGGGGTTGCCGGCCTTTCCGATCGCCACGATACGACCGTCACGAATGCCGATGTCGGCCTTGATGATCCCCCAGTAGTCGATGATGACCGCACCGGTGATGACGGTGTCGGGTGCGCCTTCGGCGCGCGTGACCCGAGACTGCCCCATCGACTCGCGCAGCACCTTGCCGCCGCCGAAGACGGCCTCGTCACCGGCCAGCCCGGGCCCACCGCTGCGGTCCTCGGTGATCTCGACGAACAGGTCGGTGTCGGCGAGGCGAATGCGGTCGCCTGTGGTCGGGCCGAAGAGTGCGGCGTAACGCGCGCGGGAGAGTTCGGTCACGCATCCAACCTTCCCGGCGGAGTCAGCGACAGTCCGTGAACCTCCCGGGCACCTCCGAGCGGGACCAGTGAGACGTACTGGGCCACACCGGGTTCGAAGCGCACCGCGGTGCCCGCGGGGATGTCGAGGCGATACCCGTGTGCGGCCACGCGGTCGAATTCGACTGCGGCGTTGGCTTGCGGCAGGTGTACGTGGCTGCCGACCTGGACCGGTCGGTCCGCGGTGTTGACGACCTCGAGTTCAAGCCTCGGCGCGCCCTCGTTGATCACGATGTCACCGTCGCCGAAGACGATCTCACCCGGAATCATTGCCACCTCAGGCGATCGGGTGGTGGACGGTGACGAGCTTGGTGCCGTCGGGGAAGGTGGCCTCGACCTGGACGTCATGCAGCATCTCGGGGATCCCGTCCATGACGTCGTCGCGGCTCAGCACGTCGCGACCACTGACCATGAGTTCGGCGACGGTGCGCCCGTCACGGGCGCCCTCGAGGAGGTGGTCGGTGATGACGGCGACGGCCTCGGGGTGATTGAGCCGAAGCCCACGCGCCTGACGGCGTCGAGCCAGCTCAGCGGCGTAGGAGATGAGCAGTCGTTCCTGCTCGTGGGGGGTCAAACGCATAGTGCGCTGATCCTGCCACGACACGCCGCAGTCGGCAGCGCACGCGGGATCGCCCCGCGGCGTTGCGGTTAGGCGTGCGGGTGCTTAGGCGTCCGGGGCGTCGGCGGGCAGGTTCTGCAGACGCACCTGGCCACGGGCGACCATCTTGCCGTTCGTGTCGGTGATCTCGATGAGCCAGATCTGTTGACGCCGGCCGCGGTGGATGGGCGTGGAGACCGCTGTGACCGCACCCGCCTTGATGGCCCGCAGGAAGTCGGTGTTGTTGTTGACGCCGACCACGTTGCGTCCGAGCCCCTTGGACTCGAGCCACATCCCGGCCGACACGCTGGCCACGCTCTCCACGATCGAGCAGTACACGCCACCGTGCACGATGCCGTGCGGCTGAAGGAGCTTCTCGTTGATCGTGAGCTGCGCCCTTGCGCCGTCTGGGGTCGCATCCAGGTACGTGAGGCCGAGTTCGTCGTCGAAGCCTCCGCCGAAGTTCGGCGCTACGGAAGTCGTCACGTGACCTGTCTACATGGCCGGAGCGGGCAAGGGGAATTCGGGTCTGGAAACGAAAAACGGATGGGCCCCGCACAACGTGTGCGGGGCCCATCCTCGAGTGGACCGGGGGTCTCTGCAGCCCTCAGGACTCCGGCTCGGTCCGGTGGTTCTTTGACGTGTTGCTCATGCATAGCGCGGTGTGTTCGTCTGCGCTAAGAATAGGCAAGGCTGCCCTAATTTAGCAAGACCTTCCCCGCGCAGACTCTCGTCGCGCCGCGAACCGGTGCGCCGAAGCCCATCAGCGCGTCGAGCACGGCCTGCCCGCGGCGCATGCTCGTCAGCTCGCTCGACCCGGCCAGCAACGGCACCTGGGTGGATGCGCTGACCACGGCACCGCCGACGATGTGCCACATCGCCGCCACGGACAGCGCACCGTCGCTCACGTCGTGCAGCTTGTCGAACAGTGGTTCCAGCGCGCGGTGACTGCGGTGGGCGACCCACGTCGTCAGCGCGGCCTCGCTCGGCAGGGCGACGATGCGATCCTGCGCGGAGTGCCTGCGCCGCATGCCCGGGCGGCCCCCGAAGTAGGAGTCGTCCGGCAGGGCACGCAATGTCGGGTCGACGACCCCGACCCAGTCGATAGCGCCCTCCGAGTCCACGTGCACCCACAGATTCTCGAGGCCGCTGTCCCAGGCTCGCCCCTCGAGGACCAGCAGTGGAACCACCCGACCGAGCACGACGTGCGCGAGTGTCGCGGCCAACTGCTGCGAGACGGCCACCTTGCTATCGGTCTCGGCGGCCGCCGTGTCGAACATCGTCTGCAGACGGTCGGTCGTCAGCACCTCCGACAACGGCCACCAACGACGACGAGAGAGGTCGCCCATCACCGCGACGCCATAGACGCGGGGGCACTCCGGATAGAGCTCGCGCAGTCGTCGGCTGGAGTCGTGCAGGGGCAGTGGCCGGGTGATGGCCATGCCGGCGATCAGGGGATCGTCGACCAGGATCGTCATGGGGTCTCCCTCAGTTAGGTAAGCCTTACTATAGTGAAGTGAGGCTTACCTACAAGCAAACCCCTTGTGATTGGACTCACAGGCCCAGGTGAGCGAGGTGCTGGCCGATGACTCGCGGAGGCGGGGAACTCATAGCGCCTGTCGCGCCGTTGGATACGACACGCGGTAGTACGCCCGTAGTACGCTGATTTGACTGCTCAGGAGAGTGAACGGAACATGGCGAAGTTGACACGACTCGGGGAACTCGAGCGCGAGGTGATGGATCACCTGTGGTCCTCGCGCGAACCCCAGACCGTGCGCCAGGTGCACGAGGCACTCGCCGCACGGCGTGACCTGGCGTACACCACAATCATGACGGTCTTGCAGCGGCTCGCGAAGAAGAACCTCGTCGTCCAGCACCGCGACGACAGGGCCCATCGCTACGCACCCACGCACGGCCGCGACGAGCTGGTTGCCGGTCTGATGGTGGACGCACTTGACCAGGTCTCGGACTCGGGAAGCCGCGAAGCCGCGCTGGTCCACTTCGTGGAGCGCGTCGGCGCGGGCGAGGCAGCGGCGCTGCGCCGCGCGCTGACCGAACTCGAGGCGAAGCATCGCAGCGATCCGGCTGGCAATCTAGGCACCGGCTGAGGGACACTGTCAGCGTGTCCGCGCTGGCCTTCTCCATCGTCGCGTTGGTCCTCGTTGGACCGGTGCCCGCTGTGCTCGCGCGGGCCGCGTGGCCGCATCGTGCTCCGCGCGCGGCAGTGGTGCTCTGGCAGTCGATAGCGCTGGCCGGCGTGCTGTCCGCGTTCAGCGCGGGTATCGCGATCGCCAGCAGATTGTTCGTACCCGGCCCTGACGGCCGCCCGACCGCCACGTTCACCAGCGAGATCGCGGTACTGGGCTGGCCGCTGTGGGTTCTCTACGTGGTCGTCTTCGCGCTCACCCTGATCGTCGGCGCGCGCCTGATTGTGGCCGTCCTGCAGGTCGCCATCGGCACCCGCAGGCGTCGCGCCCACCACCGGATGCTGGTCGACCTGCTCGGCGCATCTCACGCCGCGGCACCGGAGGTCTGTACCAAGGCCAGCGGGCTCCGGATCCTGGACGTCGATCAGCCCCTGGCCTACTGCCTGCCCGGCGTCCGTAGCCGCGTTGTCGTGAGCCAGGGCACCCTGACCAGCCTGGCGGACGCCGAGATCTCGGCGATCCTCAGCCACGAGAACGCCCATCTCCGTGCTCGACACGACCTGGTGCTGGAGATGTTCACCGCGGTACACGCCGCATTCCCGCGCCTCGTCCGAAGCGGCAGCGCGCTGGACGCCGTGCGCCTGCTCATCGAACTCCTCGCCGACGACGCCGCCGTGCGCGACTCGGGGCCGACTCCCCTGGCCCGCGCCCTGGTCGCCTGCGCCTCGGGTCGCACCCCGTCCGGCGCCATGGCCGCGGGCGGACCCACCACAGTCCTCCGGGTGCGCCGGCTCGGCGGCAAGCCCAACAGCATGCCGCTGTCAGTGGCCGCGTACGTGACCGCCGCCGCGGTCCTGATAATCCCCACCATCGCGCTCGCGGTGCCGTGGCTGACCGAACTCCAGAAGCTCTTCGCCGCATAACCGCTTCACGAAACACCTTGTTTTGTTAAAACCGCACTGCCACAACCAAACATCGAAAGGCTGCCCGTGACTTCGTCCGACACCTCCGCCACCGCACAGATTGGGGTCACCGGACTCGCGGTGATGGGCTCGAACATCGCCCGCAACTTCGCCCGACACGGTTACACCGTTGCCCTGCACAACCGCTCGGTGGCCAAGACCGACGCACTGCTTGAGGCGCACGGTTCGGAGGGCTCGTTCGTTCGCAGCGAGACCATCGGCGAGTTCCTGGCCGCGCTCGAGAAGCCGCGTCGCGTCCTGATCATGGTCAAGGCAGGCGACCCGACCGACGCCGTCATCAACGAGCTCGCCGATGCGATGGAGCCCGGCGACATCATCATCGACGGCGGCAACGCGCTCTACACCGACACCATCCGCCGCGAGAAGGCCATCCGCGAACGCGGTCTGCACTTCGTCGGCGCGGGCATCTCCGGTGGTGAGGAGGGCGCACTGAACGGCCCCTCGATCATGCCCGGCGGGCCTGCCGAGTCCTACAAGAGCCTGGGCCCACTGCTCGAGGAGATCTCCGCGCACGTCGACGGCGTGCCGTGCTGCACCCACATCGGCCCCGACGGCGCAGGGCACTTCGTCAAGATGGTGCACAACGGCATCGAGTACTCCGATATGCAGCTCATCGGCGAGGCCTACCAGCTGCTGCGCGACGGGCTGGGCAAGTCCGCGCCCGAGATCGCGGACGTTTTCGCCGAGTGGAACAAGGGCGACCTCGACAGCTACCTCATCGAGATCACCGCCGAGGTGCTCCGGCAGGTCGACGCGAAGACCGGCACACCGCTGGTGGACCTCATCCTCGATGAGGCCGAGCAGAAGGGCACCGGGCGGTGGACGGTGAAGTCCGCCCTTGACCTCGGTGTGCCCGTGACGGGTATCGCCGAGGCGGTGTTCGCGCGTGCACTGTCGGGCTCGGTGGCCCAGCGCAGAGCCACCACCGGCCTGGCCTCTGGCACTCTCGGCGAGAAGCCCGGTGACGCAGAGCGCTTCATCGAGGACGTCCGCCAGGCGCTGTACGCGTCGAAGATCGTGGCCTACGCGCAGGGGTTCAACCAGATCCAGGCCGGAAGCAACGAGTACGACTGGAACATCACGCCCGGCGACATGGCCACCATCTGGCGCGGCGGCTGCATCATTCGGGCCAAGTTCCTCAACCGCATCAAGGACGCCTTCGACACCGACGCCGACCTGCCGACGCTGATTGTCGACCCCTACTTCCGCGCGGCCATCGAGGCGGCCCTGGACAGCTGGCGCAGGGTCGTCATCACCGCGACGCAGCTGGGCATCCCGGTGCCCGGCTTCGCCTCGGCGCTGTCCTACTACGACGCGCTGCGCACCGAGCGGCTGCCCGCCGCGCTGACCCAGGGACTGCGCGACTTCTTCGGAGCCCACACCTACGGTCGCATCGACACCGACCATGCCCGGCGCTTTCACACGCTGTGGAGCGGCGACCGCACCGAGATCGAGGCCTGAGTTCCTCTCGCGAGCAGACACAAACCTGCCCTTTTCTGGGCGCAAATGGGCAGGTTTGTGTCTGCTCGGCGGAAATGCCGGGCAACTAGGCTTGAGGAATGCGTTTCCTCGATGGACACCGTCCGCCGTACGACCTGACCTACAACGATGTCTTCGTCGTGCCGGGACGGTCCGACGTCGCCTCACGGTTCGACGTCGACCTGTCCACGGTCGACGGCTCGGGCACCACGATCCCGGTCGTCGTGGCCAACATGACAGCCGTCGCGGGCCGCCGCATGGCCGAGACCGTGGCCCGCAGGGGCGGCATCGTCGTACTGCCCCAGGACCTCCCGATTCCCGCGGTAGCCGAGACCGTCGACTTCGTGAAGAGCCGCGACCTGGTGGTCGACACGCCGGTCCTGCTGTCCCCCGACAACTCCGTCTCCGACGCGACCGCCCTGATCCACAAGCGCGCGCACGGTGCCGCGGTGGTCGCATTCGAGGACCGGCCGGTGGGCCTGGTCACCGAGTCCTCCTGTGTCGGGGTGGACCGCTTCGCCCGCGTGCGGGATATCGCTCTGACCGACTTCGTCACCGCGCCCGTCGGCACACCGCCGCGTGAGGTGTTCGACCTCCTCGAACACGCGCACGTCGGGGTCGCGGTGATGACCGCCCCCGACGGCACCGTCGCAGGCGTGCTGACCAGGACCGGTGCCATCCGCGCGGGTATCTACACGCCCGCCGTCGACGCGGCCGGACGACTGCGGATCGCCGCCGCGGTGGGCATCAACGGCGACGTGGGCGCAAGGGCCCGCGCGCTCGCCGAGGCCGGTGCGGACGTGCTGGTCGTCGACACCGCGCACGGGCACCAGGTGAAGATGCTCGACGCCATCAAGGCGATCGCCTCGCTCGACCTCGGCCTGCCCCTGGTGGCCGGCAACGTGGTCTCGGCGGAGGGCACGCGCGACCTCATCGACGCGGGCGCGTCCATCGTCAAGGTCGGCGTGGGGCCCGGCGCCATGTGCACCACCCGGATGATGACGGGTGTCGGCCGCCCGCAGTTCTCGGCGGTGGTCGAATGTGCCTCCGCGGCAAGGGAACTCGGCGCACACGTGTGGGCCGACGGCGGCGTGCGGCATCCGCGCGACGTGGCGTTGGCGCTGGCCGCGGGCGCGTCGAACGTGATGATCGGATCCTGGTTCGCCGGCACCTACGAGTCCCCCGGCGACCTGATGTATGACCGCGACGGCCTGGTCTACAAGGAGAGCTACGGCATGGCCTCCAAACGTGCCGTGGCCGCCAGGACGGCCGCTGACAGCCCGTTCGATCGCGCCAGGAAGGCGCTTTTCGAGGAGGGCATCTCGTCGTCGCGGATGGGTCTGGACAGCGCCCGCGGCGGTGTCGAGGACCTGCTCGACCACATCACCTCGGGCGTGCGCAGCACCTGCACCTACGTCGGCGCCGAGACGCTGCCCGAGCTGCACGACAAGGTGGTGCTCGGCGTCCAGTCCGCGGCGGGCTTCGCCGAGGGCCACCCGCTGCCGACCGGCTGGTGAGACGGCGTCCGTCGGTGCGTTTTCATCACGGCTGCCTCCGCTAACATGAGATTCACCAATTCCGACCGAGAGGGAACACGTGCCGCAGGCACCCGCCGATGCTCCCGGTTCTGAGGCGGCCGCCGAAGCAGCGCGGCCGACCCCGGGACCGTCTGACGCCGAGCCCTCTAGTAGTGAGCCGGGCCCCGCGCCCGGCGTCCGAGGGTCAGTTATCCGATGAGTCTGACCTTCACCCTGTTGAGCCTGCTGGCGATCGTGCTGCTGACCGCGGGCACGGCGGTGTTCGTCGCCGCCGAGTTCTCGTTGACCGCACTGGAACGCAGCACCGTCGACTCCAATGCGAAGACGGGCGGCTGGCGCGACGCCATCGTCCAGAAAGCCCACCGCACCCTGTCGTTTCAGCTCTCCGGAGCGCAGTTGGGCATCTCCATCACGACACTGGCCACCGGTTACCTGGCTGAGCCGGTGGTCGCGCGGCTGCTTCGGCCGCCGCTGTCAGCGATCGGACTACCCGACCGGATGCTCGACGGCGTGGCCCTGGCGCTGGCCCTGTTGATCGCCACCTCGCTGTCGATGGTGTTCGGCGAACTGGTCCCCAAGAATCTCGCCGTCGCGAAACCCACTGCCACCGCGCGGTGGGCGGCGCCCCCGCAGTGGTGGTTCTCCTGGCTGCTCACGCCGGCGATCAACGTCACCAACGGCACCGCCAACTGGGTTCTGCGCCGCATGGGTATCGAACCCGCCGAGGAACTGCGGTCGGCGCGCTCCCCGCAGGAGTTGGTGTCGCTGGTGCGCAACTCCAAGCAGCGCGGATCGCTGGACGCCGAGACCGCCGACCTGGTCGACCGTTCGTTGAAGTTCGGTGAGCGCACGGCCGAGGAACTGATGACGCCCCGCCCCAAGATCGAGGCGCTGGACGCCGACGACACCGTCGCCGACCTGCTGATCAAGGCCATGGAGACCGGTTACTCGCGGTTCCCCATCATCGAGGGCGATCTCGACGAGACCATCGGCATCGTGCACGTCAAGCAGGTGTTCGCGGTGCCTGTCGACGACCGGCCACGAATGCGTGTCGCAACTCTGGCTCAGCCCGTGATGACCGTGCCGTCCACCCTTGACGGCGACGCCGTCATGACCCAGATCCGCGCCAACGGACTGCAGACGGCCCTGGTGGTTGACGAGTACGGCGGCACCGCGGGCATGGTCACCGTCGAGGACCTCATCGAGGAGATCGTCGGTGACGTCCGCGACGAGCACGACGACGCGACGCCCGACGTGGTCGAGGTGCGCGATGGCTGGCAGGTGTCCGGACTGCTGCGCATCGACGAGGTCGACACCGAGACGCCGTTTCGTCCGCACGACGGTGAGTACGAGACGATCGGCGGCCTGGTGCTCGAGGAGCTCGGCCACATACCCGAACCCGGTGAGACCGTCGAACTCAACGCCTTCGACCCCGACAGGCCGATCGACGACCCGGTGCGCTGGCAGGCCAAGGTGATTCGAATGGACGGACGCAGGATCGACCTGCTTGAGCTGACCCGGCTCGGTAGACGCGGCGAGGACGAGGAGCACTGATGGGTTCCGACTTCTTCGGTGTCTTCCTGACCGTCGTCCTGCTGGCGGCGAACGCGTTCTTCGTCGGTTCGGAGTTCGCGCTGATCTCGGCGCGTCGCGACCGGTTGGAGGCGCTGGCCGAACAGGGCAAGAAGAGTGCCGTCACGGTGATGCGGGCAGCCGAGCAGTTGTCGCTGATGCTCGCCGGTGCCCAGCTCGGCATCACCGTGTGCTCCATCCTGCTGGGCCGCGTCGGCGAACCCGCCATCGCCCACTTGCTGGAGAAACCGTTCGGCGCGTTGGGGATTCCCGACACGGTGCTGCACACGGTGTCGTTCGTCATCGCGCTCGCGCTGGTGGTGACACTGCACGTGCTGCTCGGCGAGATGGTGCCGAAGAACATCGCCATCGCCGGACCCGAGTCGGCGGCGATGCTGCTGATCCCGGTGTATCTGGTCTACATCAAGCTCGCCAAACCGTTCATCGCCTTCTACAACTGGTGCGCGAACACCACACTGCGCGCGTTGGGAGTCGAACCGAAGGACGAACTCGACGTCACCGTGTCGACCGTCGAACTGTCCGCGATGATCGCCGAGTCACGGTCGGAGGGTCTGCTCGATCCCGAGGAGCACACCCGGCTCACGCGTGCCCTGGCGATCCGCACGCGCAGCGTCAACGACGTGGCGATACCGCTCGAGCAGATCCGCACGGTCCCCGTGGCCTCCCCCGGTCGGGGGCCCACTGTCGAGGCCGTCGAACGCGCGCTCGCCGACACCGGATACTCACGCTTCCCGGTGACCGACGACTCCGGTGTGTACATCGGCTACCTGCACATCAAGGATGTGTTGCCGCTGATCAACGACCCGGCCGCAGTGATCGACCGGTCGATTGTGCGGCCGTTGCCGCGCCTGGCGGTGTCCTTGCCGGTGCCCGACGCATTGTCACGGCTGCGTCGTGACAACAGCCACCTGGCGCTCGTCACCACCGATGATGACGTGGTGACCGCGATGGTCGCGCTGGAGGATCTGGTCGAGGACCTGGTGGGGACGGTGCGTGACGGAACGCACCGTGTCTGATCACACGGCGGCTGAACAAACAACGGCTCATCACACGGCGACCCTGACCGAGGCCGACTGGACCCACCGTGAGAGATGTCACGCGGAGCGCGTCGACCTTTTCGTCGAACCGCACCAGCGCCGGGCCCGGCGCGGTGAGGCCCACCCGGTGTGGGACTTCCTGTTCACCTACTACAGCCTGCGTCCCAAACACCTTCGGCGCTGGCACCCGGGTTTCGGCACCCACCTGACGGGACGTTCGGCCGAGCGTTACCTGGAGCGGGCGGGGTACGGCCGAACGGGTGCCACCGTCGGCGTCACCCCTGACTACCTGGCCACCCGGATCGACACTGTCGAGTTCATCGCCGATCTGCTGCGCGCCACATCGCATCGGCCGGCCCGGCTCAACTGCTTCGGACTGCACGAGTGGGCGATGGTCTATCGCGCGCCGCAAGTCCGCCATGATCAGGTGCCGCTGCGGCTCGGGAGCGCTGGGACTGACGCCGTCGTCGAATCGATGCCATTGCGGTGCAGCCACTTCGACGCCTATCGCTTCTTCACACCTGCTGCCGTACCGCGCAACGCCGAACCGCTCACCCGAGCGGATCAGGTCGCACACGAGCAGCCGGGATGTCTGCACGTCGCCATGGATCTCTACAAGTGGTCCTTCAAACTCGGGCCGCTCGTCGACTCCGAACTCGTGCAGGACTGCCTCGAGTTGGCCGCCGACGCTCGCGAACTCGACATGCGCGCGAGCCCGTATGACCTGACTGACTACGGTTTCGAGCCGATTCCCATCGAAACACCGGCAGGCCGAGTCGAATACGTCCGCGCACAGCAGGACGTCGCCGAGCGTGCGGCGCCCCTTCGGGCCGCCCTCGCCGACCGATGTGACCTGCTACTCACCGCGGGAGCGCATCGGTTGACCGCATTTACCGGCGGCTAAGCTAGATCGACGCTCGAGGAGGAGACATGACCGATCGCGTGAACGTTGGCGCCCTGCGGGTGGCGCGCGTGCTCTATGACTTCGTCAATAACGAGGCCCTGCCCGGCACCGGGCTGGACCCCGATAGCTTCTGGGCGGGCGTGGACAAGGTCGTGACCGATCTGTCCCCGAAGAACCAGGACCTGCTGGCTCGCCGCGACGAACTGCAGGCGCAGATCGACAAGTGGCATCGCCAACGTGCCATCGGCCCGCACGATGCCGACGAGTACAAGCAGTTCCTCACCGATATCGGCTACCTCCTGCCCGAGCCCGCCGACTTCAGCATCACCACCTCGGGTGTGGACGATGAGATCACCAGCACTGCGGGTCCGCAGCTCGTGGTCCCGATCCTCAACGCCCGCTTCGCGCTCAACGCCGCCAACGCGCGGTGGGGCTCGCTGTATGACGCGCTGTACGGCACCGACGTCATCAGTGAAGAGGACGGCGCCGAGAAGGGCACCAGCTACAACCAGATCCGCGGCGACAAGGTGATCGCCTACGCGCGCAACTTCCTGGATGAGGCCGTGCCGCTGGCCGCAGGCTCCTGGAGCGACGCCACCGGCCTCAAGATCGACGACGGCCAGTTGCTGGTCACCTATGGCGATGACCTTTCGGTCGGCCTGGCAGCCCCAGAGCAGTTCGTCGGCTACACCGGCAAGCCGGACAAGCCGCAGTGGTCGGTGCTGCTGGTCAACCACGGTCTCCACGTCGAGATCCTTGTCGACCCCGACTCCCCCGTCGGCGCGACCGACAAGGCAGGTATCAAGGACGTCGTCCTGGAGTCCGCGATCACCACGATCATGGACTTCGAGGACTCCGTGGCAGCGGTCGACGCCGATGACAAGGTGCTGGGCTACCGCAACTGGCTCGGCCTGAACCGCGGCGACCTGAGCGAAGAGGTCGCCAAGGGCGGCAAGACGTTCACCCGCGTGCTCAACGCTGACCGTGTCTTCACCACCCCCGACGGGGAGGGTGAGCTCACGCTGCCGGGACGCAGCCTGCTTTTCGTCCGCAACGTCGGACACCTGATGACCAATGACGCCATCACCGATGGCGAGGGCAACGAGGTGCCCGAGGGCATCCAGGACGCGCTGTTCACCGGGCTCATCGCCATGCACGGCCTGCGAGACGGCTCCGAGAACGACGGCGCCAATGGTCCGTACGCCAACAGCCGCACCGGGTCGGTCTACATCGTCAAGCCCAAGATGCACGGACCCGACGAGGTCGCGTTCACCTGTGAGCTGTTCAGCCGCGTCGAGGATGTGCTCGGTCTGCCGCAGGCCACCCTCAAGGTCGGCATCATGGACGAGGAACGCCGCACCACGCTGAACCTCAAGGCGTGCATCAAGGCAGCCGCCGACCGTGTGGTCTTCATCAACACCGGCTTCCTGGACCGCACCGGCGACGAGATCCACACCTCGTTGGAGGCCGGCCCGATGGTCCGCAAGGGCGCGATGAAGAGCCAGCCGTGGATCAAGGCGTACGAGGACGCGAACGTCGACACCGGCTTGGCCGCGGGGCTGTCCGGCAAGGCCCAGATCGGCAAGGGCATGTGGGCCATGACCGACCTGATGGCCGATATGGTCGAGCAGAAGATCAGTCAGCCCAAGGCCGGCGCCACCACTGCCTGGGTGCCCTCCCCGACGGGCGCGACGCTCCACGCGATGCACTATCACCTGGTCGACGTGTTCGAGGTGCAGAAGGAACTCGCGGGCAAGAAGCGTGCCACCATCGACGAACTCCTCACCATTCCGCTCTCCAAGGAGTTGGCGTGGGCACCCGAGGAGATCCGCGAGGAGGTCGACAACAACTGCCAGTCGATCCTGGGCTACGTGGTGCGTTGGATCGACGCGGGTGTCGGCTGCTCGAAGGTTCCCGACATCCACAATGTCGCCCTGATGGAGGATCGCGCGACACTGCGCATCTCGAGCCAGTTGCTGGCCAACTGGCTGCGCCACGGCGTGATCACCGCGGAGGACATCAACGCCAGCCTGCGCCGGATGGCGGCCGTCGTCGACGAGCAGAACGGGAAGGATCCCGACTACCTGCCGACGGCACCCGATCCCGATGCGAGCATCGCGTTTGCGGCCGCTCAGGAGTTGATCCTGTCCGGTGCCGATCAGCCCAACGGGTACACCGAGCCGATCCTGCATCGCCGCCGCCGCGAGTTCAAGGCCCGTCACACCGGCTAGTGACTAGACTTCGGCGGGGCCACGCGATGTGTCGCTTCGAGCCGAACAATTGGTGAAGCGGCGGAGCCGAACGAATGGTGACGCGTCGGGCCTAAGACCAGCCAACAACACGAGCGCAGAGGATGGGGATGGGTAGGCACAGCGTTCCCGATCCCGAGGATTCGGCGGATGAGCCGCAGGATTTCGATGCGGACCAACCGCATGTTCACGGATCCGACGAGCCCACCACCGGACCCGGGTACGACGACGAACCGCGGCGCGAGCCGGGTTACGGCGAAAGCCCTTATCGGGAAACGGGTTTCGGCGAGGGCAACGATGTTGGCTCGACCTACGGCAAGCCCGAGCCCGACTACCGCGATGACGCGTACTGGCAATCGCAACGCACCGCGCGGTATGACGAGGACTTCGAATACCTCGGCAGCCCGACGGGCGACGATCTCACCGACGACGGATATGCCGACGATGGTTTCGCCGATGACGAATACGACGCCGACGGCTACGACAGCGACGGCCTAGAGGACGACGAGTCGCCGACGCGAGCGTTCGCGTCGAACCCGCCGCCTCCGCGTCCACCGCTCGATGGACCTCAGCATGGCAGCGACTGGGACGGGGAATGGACCGGTAGCCACCGCGCCATCACCACGAAACGGCGCGGTGTCAGCGTCAGCGTGATCGTCGCGCTCGTCACCGTCGTGGTCGTGGTCGGCGCGATCATCCTGTGGCGCTTCTTCGGTGACGTGCTGTCCAACCGCTCGCAGGTGTCGGCGGCCCGCTGTGTCGAGGGCGAGGTCGCCGTCGCGGTGGTCGTCGATCCGTCGATCGCCGACCAGGTCGGCCCGCTCGCCGAGCAGTACAGCCAGTCCGCGGCCCCGGTCGGCGACAAGTGCGTCAAGGTCGGCGTCCGCTCCGCCGACTCTGACGATGTGATCAACGGTCTCTCCGGATCCTGGCCCGCCGAGCTCGGCGAACGTCCCGCACTGTGGATTCCCGGCAGTACGGTGTCCGTGGCCAGGCTGGAGGCCGCCGCAGGCGGCGCGATCACCAGCGACAGTCGGTCGCTGGTCACATCGCCCGTGCTGTTGGCGGTCCGCCCGCAACTGAAGACGGCGCTAGCGCAACGGAGTTGGTCTGATCTGCCGCCACTGCAGACCAACCAGACCGCGCTCGACGCGCTCAACCTCCCCGGCTGGGGTGGGCTTCGACTGGCACTGCCGCTCTCCGGTGACGCCGACGCGACCTTCGTCGCGGCCGAGGCAGTCGCCACAGCCAGCGCCCCCGCTGGCGCGCCCGCCACGGCAGGCGCGTCGGCGATCAACACACTGGTGGCGGGTCAGCCGAAACTGGCCGACACCAAGGCGTCCACGGCAATGGAGGCACTGTTGGCGGGCAGCGACCCCGCCGCCTCCTCCGTGCACGCGGTGGTGAGCACCGAGCAGCAGCTGTATCAACGGGCCGCCTCGCTGCCCGACGCCTCGAACAAGCTCGCGGGGTGGCTGCCCTCGGGCCCCGCCGCGATCGCCGACTACCCGACCGTGCTGCTGGCCGGCGACTGGCTGGCCCAGGAGCAGGTCAGCGCGGCCAGCGAGTTCGCCCGTTTCCTCCGCAAGCCAGAGGCGCTGGCCGAGTTCGGCAAGGCGGGCTTCCGGACCGACGGCGGCGAAACCCCTGACAGTGATGTCACCGACTTCGGACCGCTCGCGGACCCGGTGTCGGTGGGCGACAACGCGTTGCGTGCCACGCTCGCCGAGACCGTCAGCGCACCCGCGGCGAATCCGGCCGTCACCATCATGCTGGAGCAGTCGATGGACGCCGATGAGGGTGGCCGTAGTCGGGTCGCCAACGTGACCGCGGCACTCGACGAACGAATCAAGACACTGTCACCGACCGCGGACGTCGGGCTGTGGACGTTCGACGGCGTCGCCGGACGCCCCGAGGTGCCGTTCGGTCCGCTGGGTGATCCGGTCGGTGGGCAGCCCCGCTCGGAGGTGTTGTCCAGCAACCTGAGAGATCAGGTCGCGTCCGGCGGTGGCGCGGTGTCCTTCACCACGCTGCGGTTGATCTACAACGAGGCCGTGGCGAATTATCGTGACGGCCAGGCGAACTCGGTCCTGGTCATCACCACCGGCCCCCACACCGACCAGTCGCTTGACGGTGCCGGGCTGCAGGAGTTCATCCGCCAGACCTTCCAGCCGGGCAAGCCGGTCGCCGTCAACGTCATTGACTTCGGCACCGACCCGGACCGGGCGACCTGGGAAGCGGTGTCCCAGATCAGTGGCGGCACCTACCAGAACCTGAACAGCGCCGTGGGACCGGAACTGACCGCAGCGCTGTCCAGCGTGCTGCCCTGACCCCACGTCACGTTCGCCGCTGAACGTCGGTTACCGCCCCGCCCTTCTCCATTGGGGCGTGACGGTAACCGACGTTCGCGGACTAGGTCAGGCGAACGCCTCGACCGGCGGACAAGAGCACACCAGATTCCGATCGCCGTACGCGCTGTCGATGCGGCGCACCGGCGGCCAGACCTTGGGCCGGAATCCCTTGCCCAGCGGATACGCGGCCTGCTCCCTGGTGTAGGGATGGTCCCAGTTCTCGACCAACAGGCTCTCGGCGGTGTGCGGCGCGCCGCGCAGCGGATTGTCATCGACCGGCCAGGCACCCGATCCGACCTGATCGATCTCGGCTCGGATGGCGATCATCGCGTCGCAGAAGGCGTTCACCTCGGCGAGGCTCTCGCTCTCGGTCGGTTCCACCATCAACGTGCCCGCCACCGGGAAGCTCATGGTCGGGGCGTGAAAACCGTAGTCCGCCAGCCGCTTGGCCACATCATCGACGGTGACGCCGGTGCTCTTGGTGATCTGGCGCAGGTCCAGGATGCACTCGTGGGCGACCATGCCTTTCTCGCCGGTGTAGAGCACGGGGTAGTACTCGTCGAGGCGCCGGGCGACGTAGTTCGCCGATGCAATCGCGGTCAGCGTCGCCGCACGCAGCCCCGGTGCACCCATCATCCTGATGTAGGCCCAGGTGATCGGCAGGATCGACGCCGACCCGTACGGGGCGGCCGACACCGTGTAGGTGTCGGTGAGCTCGTCGGCGAGCGGATGGCCCGGCAGGTACGGGATCAGGTGCGAGCGGACCGCGACGGGCCCGACACCGGGACCGCCGCCACCGTGCGGGATGCAGAACGTCTTGTGCAGGTTCAGGTGGCTAACATCGCCGCCGAACTTACCGGGCCGTGCCAGGCCAACCAGCGCGTTGAGGTTGGCGCCGTCGACGTACACCTGGCCGCCGACGTCGTGCACCGCGGCGCAGATCTCGGAGACGTCGTGCTCGTACACGCCGTGCGTCGACGGGTAGGTGATCATCAGCGCCGCAACCGTATCGGCGTGCTCGGCGATCTTGACCCGCAGATCGTCGAGGTCGACGTCACCATTGTCGCGGCACGCGATGACCACGACACGCATTCCGGCCAGGGCCGCCGACGCCGCATTCGTGCCATGCGCGCTGGACGGGATCAGGCAGATGTCGCGACGGTGATCGCCGCGGCTCTGGTGATAGGCGCGAATCGCCAGAAGTCCCGCGTACTCCCCCTGCGAACCGGCGTTGGGTTGCAGTGAGACCGCGTCGTACCCGGTGAGCTGGGTCAGCCAGGTCTCCAGGTTCGCGATCAGCGTGCGCAGGCCCGGTGTGTCGGACGCGGGCGCGAACGGATGCTGGCGCGCGAACTCCGGCCAGGTGATCGGCTCCATCTCGGCGGCCGCATTGAGCTTCATCGTGCACGAGCCCAGCGGGATCATGCTGCGGTCCAGCGCGATGTCCTTATCCGACAGCGCGCGCAGGTAGCGCATCATCTCGGTCTCGGTGCGGTACCGCGTGAACGCCGGGTGCGCCAGGAAGGTCGATGTGCGGGTGTGGATCTCGGGACCCTCCCAGTGGTGCCCACCGCGGGTGCCGCCGAACGCCTCCAGAACCTGCTCGACATGCTCGGCGGACGTCGCCTCGTCACACGACACCGAGATGTGGTCGGCGTCCACCAGCCACACGTTGATGCCACGGTCCTTGGCCTGCGCACGGATCTCCTCGGCCCGCCCGGGCACGTGGGCCAGCACGGTGTCGAAGAATGTGTCGTGCACCACGGTCACCCCTGCGGACAATAGGCCCGCGGCCACCGCGAGCGCATGACCGTGAACCTTGTGCGCGATCGAGGTGAGGCCGTCGGCGCCGTGGTAACTGGCGTACATCGCCGCCGTCACCGCGAGAAGTACCTGTGCGGTACAGATATTGCTGGTCGCCTTGTCGCGACGAATGTGCTGCTCGCGGGTCTGCAGCGCGAGGCGGTACGCCGGGGATCCGTCGGCGTCGACCGACACACCGACCAGGCGGCCGGGCAGCTGGCGGGCGTGCTTGGTGTGCACGGCGAGGTATCCGGCGTGGGGTCCACCGAAACCCATTGGCACACCGAAGCGTTGAGTGGTGCCGAAGGCCACGTCCGCGCCGATGTCTCCGGGCGGCGTGATGAGGGTCAGCGCGAGCAGGTCGGCGCCCACGGCCACCAGCGCGCCGCGGTCGTGAGCGGACGCGATCAGGTCGCTCCAGTCGTTGACAATGCCGCTCGCACCGGGAAGCGACACGATGACACCGAAGAAGTCGCCCTCGGGCAGTCCGTTGCGCAGGTCGGCGGTAACGATCTCAATGCCGAGTGGCTCGGCCCGAGTCGCCAGGATTGCCGCGGTCTGGCGGTAGAGGTCCGCATCGACGGCGAGACGGTTGGCGGAACCCTTCACCGCGCGGTGCATCAACGTCATCGCCTCGGCGGCGGCGGTGCCCTCGTCGAGCATCGACGCGTTGGCCACTTCGAGCCCCGTCAGATCCTCGACCATGGTCTGGAAGTTGAGCAGCGCCTCCAGTCGGCCTTGGCTGATCTCCGGCTGGTACGGGGTGTACGCGGTGTACCAGGCCGGGTTCTCGAGGATGTTGCGGCGCAGCACCGGTGGGGTGAGGGTGTCGAAGTAACCCTGTCCGATCATCGACACCGCGACGGTGTTGGCATCGGCCATGGCGCGCAGATCGGCCAGGGCGTGCTCCTCGGTGGCCGGCGGTGGCAGCTGATCGAGGCCGGGGGCCAGACCGTCCGCGGTCAGCGCGTCGAGAATCCCCGCGGGCAGGGCCTTCTCGGCGAGGCTGGCAAGCGAATCGACGCCGATGACCTGGAGCATCGTCGCCACGGCATCCGAATCCGGTCCGATATGGCGGTCGGCGAAGCGGGGCTGGTGATGATCGGCCGAG
The DNA here is from genome assembly GCF_040548615.1 of Mycolicibacterium sp. 624. Lineage (NCBI taxonomy): Bacteria > Bacillati > Actinomycetota > Actinomycetes > Mycobacteriales > Mycobacteriaceae > Mycobacterium > Mycolicibacterium sp. 624. Next base: position 139,724 of record NZ_JBEPRZ010000003.1, on the reverse strand, counting down.
AAATGGGGATGACTACCGGACACGTGGACCTCTCGGGTTCAGAACGCACGATTCGTTGCGGTCCTCCCCCTCTGTCGTCGACCCGTACCGGGCGCCTGAGAGATTCGGCTACCCCCGGGGCGATGCGCGGAGGTGGCCTTTCCCCATGGGCGGGCAGGATCACCTGCCACTTTCCAGAGGCATCGGGGCCCGGCGCGGTCCTGGGTGCCTGAGAGGTTGACGGAGAGGTGTTGCTCCTTCGGCGTCCGTGACTGGCAGTCACGAAGCTCTCCCGCGCGAGGGCGATGCGCTGCTGATTCTACCGGCAGCGGCAGGGTTGGTGAGACGTCAGCCGATCTTGCGGTCGCGACTCTTGCGACGCGATGCCAGTTCATCCTCGGGTGCGGCGATCGACTCGCCGCCGTCAGCGCGCTCACCTGGGAAATCGGCGATCGCACCGGTCAGCTCGCGCATGGCGCCCGACACCGCGATGCCGAACACACCCTGACCGCCCTGGAGGAGGTCGACGACCTCTTCCGCGGACGTGCACTCATAGACGGTGGTGCCGTCGGAGAACAGCGTGATGTTGGCCAGATCCTGCACACCGCGCTGGCGCAGGTGATCGACCGCCACCCGGATGTTGTGCAGTGAGATGCCGGTGTCCAGCAGTCTTTTGACGATCTTGAGGACCAGGATGTCCTTGAACGAGTACAACCGCTGACTACCCGAGCCGGCCGCACTGCGGATCGACGGCACGACCAGTGATGTACGCGCCCAGTAGTCGAGCTGGCGGTACGTGATCCCCGCGATCTGGCAGGCGCTCGGACCCCTGTAACCGACGAGTTCGTCGGGTACCGAGTCATCGGGGAACAGTCGACCCTGAACTGGCTCGGCGGCTACGGTCGGCCCAGGCTGGACGGACGTACCCCCCGACGACAGATCTAACTGCTCCTGACGTGGCGTGTCGCCCACTGTCCATCCTCTCGCCGAATCGAACTCGCTTCGTGCGTCACAGTCGAGACCACGGTCAGCGCGTTTGCTCCAAGCTCGAACTTGTCGAGCATACGCTCCCGGCAAGGCCCGTGACCGCCTGAAGTTAGATCAAATTATGGCTGTCCAGATCGCGGTTACCGCAAACCTCGCGGCGTGTCGACATTCGTGAGACGGATCCGTGACCAACCGGCTACCTGCGCTCAAGTCGCCTTGAAGTCATCGGGCGACACGCTGTCGAGGAACTCCTTGAACTTCTCGACCTCGTCCTCGCGCACCGCGCCGGTGCCCTCCTCGTCGCCCTCGTCCGGGATCAACAGACCCGCCTCGGCGAGCACTGCCTCCTCGACATAGATCGGCACACCGACGCGCAAGGCGATCGCCACCGAGTCCGACGGCCTGGCCGACACCGTGATGTCCCGGTCGAAGATCAGGTCGGCGTAGAAGGTGCCCTCCTGTAACGCGACGATCCGGACTTCCTTGAGTGAATGGCCAAGGGCGGCAATCAGATCTCGGATCAAGTCGTGAGTCAGCGGGCGCGCCGGCTCAACGCCCTGCTGCTCCAGCGCGATCGCAGTGGCCTCCGTCTGCCCTATCCAGATGGGCAGATAACGATCGCCATTGGACTCGCGCAGCAGCAAGACCGGCTGGTTCTGCGGCTGCTCGATGCGTATGCCGACCACACGAACCTCACCCATCTGTGTACGCCCTCCGCACCGTCAAATCCGTCGAGCCGAGTCTAGTCCTCAGCGATCCAGAACGTCGCGCACCGCGGACTTGATCAACGACGTGTGCAATGTGATCGCCAGCGCCGCCACCTCACGGGCCAGGTCGTCCGCCCGATCGCGGGCGCCGGCTTTTCGGGTCTTGTCCACGGGTCCCGCGATCTGAGCGATCAGGTCGGACTGGCGGTCCGCGGCAGACCTGAACGCGCGCAGGTGGCGCGGTTCGATGCCGTAGTCGGCCAACGCCCGTGCGCACTGCAGGGTGATGACCGTGTACTCGTCGAAGAACCCGGCCGTCCCCGGCTTTACGACGCCCGCCCTGACCAGGGTTGAGAGCAGCTCTTCGTCGACTCCCGACTTGGCCAGAACATCCTCGCGGCTCAACCGGACCTGCTGCCGCGCTACCGATCTACCTGCGGCAGCGTCGGACGCGTCGGGATCAGTGGGATCGTCGGATACCGGCACCAGGCGCGGCGCCGCGTAGGCCGAACCGATCGCCGGGATCTCGCCATCGGGCTGATCGTCGAGCGCAGCCTTGATGACCTTCAACGGCAGATAGTGGTCGCGCTGCGCGGTCAGGATGAACCGCAGCCTCGCACAGTCATAAGCGGTGAAGCGCCGATACCCCGAAGGTGTGCGTTCCGGCGTGACCAGCCCTTCGGCCTCCAAGAACCGGATCTTGGAGATGGTCACATCCGGGAAGTCGGGTCGCAGCAGGTCGAGGACCGCCCCGATCGACATCCCGGCGAGCGCAGGGGTGTCGGGGGCGGTCACTAGCTGCCCGGGCTGCCGTCGTCGGTCTTGGGGCCCGTCAGGAACACCAGACGGAACTTCCCGATCTGAACCTCGTCGCCGTTGGCGAGCACCGCGGAGTCCACCGGCTCACGGTTGACGTAGGTGCCGTTGAGGCTGCCGACGTCGACGACCTGGAACTCGCCGGACTCCAGGCGGAACTCAGCGTGCCGCCGGCTAACCGTGACGTCGTCGAGGAAGATGTCGCTGTCGGGATGCCGTCCGGCCGATGTGGTGGCCTGATCGAGCAGGAACCGGGAGCCGGCGTTGGGGCCACGCTTGACGACCAGCAATGCCGAACCCGTCGGAAGTCCCTCGACCCCCGAAACGGAACTCTCGGAGCCCGCCGAGGCCGGCGCGTCCAACTCGTTGAGGAAGTCGGCACGAAAGACCGATGTGGTCTCGACCGTGACTTCATCCGAGGACTGGTCGGCTCCCGAACTGGTGTCGTTTTCCGTCACCCGCTGCTCCTAACTGGCTGCTGTGGCGATGTCTGGCACAAAGCTCGGCGCTGCGCGGCCGACCGTTGTGGGGTCACCACGACCGTACCGCGCGGGGTTGTCCGATGTGTCCACCACCGCCGGAATCGTTCATTCGTCGAGAGTGGCACGATACCCGTCCGCGTCGAGAAGCCCGGCCAGACCCTCCGCAAGCGCGGCGGCGTCGACCTGCAGGTCGATCAGCCAACCGGCGCCATATGGGTCGGAGTTGACCAGTTCGGGCGAGTCGGCCAGATCTTCGTTCACCGCAATCACTTTCGCGGTCAGCGGCGAGTACAGCTCGGATTGGGACTTCGTGGACTCCACGTTGCCGAACTCGGCGCCCGCCGTGACGTCGGCGTCCGCCGACGGCAGATCGACGAACACCACATCGCCCAGCGCCGCTTGTGCGTAGTCGGTGATACCGACCCGCACGGTGTCGTCGCCGGTGCGCCGCACCCACTCGTGCTCGGGGGTGTAGAACAGGTCGGACGGGGTCTCGCTCACGGCGCTCCTAGGTTCTGCGTGGTGGCTACGGCTGTCACTTGCCCGGCTGAGCGTATTGGCGAGGTTTCGGTTGCCGCAAGGCGGTCACGTTCACCGTGTCGGCCTGTTGCACGGTCATTGTGCCGCCGACACGTTCGACACTGTCCATCGCCCCGCCGGGAATGTTCATCGCGGCAGCAAGAGTCGCCGGATCACCAATCGCCAGAATCGAATACGGCGGGCTCATGGTGACGCCGTCGATGATCAGGCTGCCCGCGGTGCCCACCACCCAAGTATCCACTCCCACCCGGATCGTGGGGCCCCCGGATTCACTGCTCGCATCGCGGATCTCCATCGCCTCAGCCCCTGCGGCACGCAGTTCGTTGATCACGTCGAGCATCGTCTCGGGCGACACGCCGGGGGCGGTGTCGCCGATGGTCAGAGTCACACCGGGCCCCGTCGCGGCCACCGTGCCGATCAGGATGGACAGCGCGGCCAGGCGGGCCCGGGCATTCTCGATGGCGGCCTGATCGTTGCTGCCGGAGGCCTGCAGCGCGGCGAGCGTGCGCTGAAGGTCGGTGACCTCTGTGTTGAGCGCGGCCTCGCGTTGCTGCAGCGAGTCGAGCAGCACCAGGAGGTCGGCCGGTCGGGCGGTGTCCAGGGAGTCCCCCGACTCGGTCTGGCGGACCTGCGTGACGATCGCGATACCCAGTACCAGACACAGCAGGATGGCCAACGTGCCGAATCCGAGCTGTGCCCGGCCGCGGCGCAGGATTCCGGCCACACCGCTGGGCTGCAGTTCACCGATGGACCGGATGGGCTCGTCGGGCGGAAGCTCGTGTCTGCCGTGATGCTTTTCCGGGTCATGCTCGTTCATCGTCACGCTCCGAACAGCCTGCGCCGCAACGCGGCGGCGTTACCGAAGATGCGGATGCCCAGGACGACGATGATCGCGGTGGACAGTTGTGTGCCCACCCCGAGCTGATCACCGACGTAGACGATGATCGAGGCGACCAGGACGTTGAACACGAAGGACACGACGAAAACCTTCGAGTCGAAGATCCGCTCGAGGTACGCCCGCAGGCCGCCGAACACCGCGTCGAGCGCGGCGACGACCGCGATCGGCAGATAGGGCTGGATGAAATCGGGAACATCGGGGTGAAACACCAACCCGAGCACGATTCCGGCGATGAGCGCGACGATTCCGATCATGTACTTCCGATCATCAGGGGCCAAGCGGCTTAGCGAATGTCAGGTCGCGCACCGATCCGGCGGCGACGGCGAGGTCGTCGGCGGCGCTGACCTCGACCCCCACGCCGTAGGAGGCCTCCAGCAACCGCAACCGGTGCAGTCCGGGGCTGCGGTCGAACACATCTGCCATGGCGCGCGGCGGCCCTATGGCCACGACGGCGTACGGGCTGCCGATCGGCTGGTTGTCCACCAGGATCCCCCCTCCCGCCTGCCGGATCGTCACGTTGGGACCGATCCGCACACCCCCCACGGCGATGGCCTCGGCGCCGCTGACCCACAACGAGTTCACCACCAACTGCAGGTCGCGGTCGAGCACCACCTGCGGACTGCCCTGGATCCGTTGTTTGGACACGTCGGACAGGTCGCGGGCGGCGCCGGGCTCGGTGGCTGTCACGCGCAACCCCGGCCCGTGTACCTCGGTGGCCGCGGCGGCGAAATCCGCGGTGTCGAGCCGCTCGAGTAGGCCGCGGCCCTCCTCGTCACCCTCGAGACGGCTGCGCCGCTCCATCTCGACCTCTGCCGAGAGTTTGTCGCGGCGCTCGGTGGCCGCGCCCGTCGTGGTCTCCGCGGCCCGGACACTGTCGACGAGGACGTGCTGTGTCTCGCGGGTCGCAGGAGCCACGGACTGCGCCTGCGCGGCCGCCGTGGCGAACACGATGGTCACGGCAAGGCCCGCCGCCAGCTGCCAACCCCAGTCGAACCGCCCGCGGCCGGTCTCGCCGCGGGCCGCACGCCGCTCGGCGGCGGCCGCGTACCCCGGATCGAGGTGATCGGTCAGCAGCGACCTCAACAGCGACGGAACCGGGATCAGCTTGGGCGCGTCGGCGTCATGAGCATTGCGGCCCGCCTCGCGGCTGTAGCCGCCGAGTGCGCGGTCGTCTGCGGACACCGGTCAGGCTTTCCCTGCGGGCACCCGCGGCAGGGTGCGCAGCACCATCCCGACCTGGAGCAGATACAGCACGGCCGACCACAGGTACATCACCGCGCCCCAGATCACGAACGCCCACCCGCAGGCCAGGATGACCCGGCTCCACAACGCGTCCCACTGACCAAGCAGGATCAGCGGGAATCCCGACATCAGCGCGAACGTCGCGGCCTTGCCGATATAGGTCACCGGCAGCGCGGTCAGACCGCGGCTGCGCAGTACCGGCAGGGTGGCGGCCAGCACGACGTCACGCCCGAGCAGCACCAGCACGAACCACCACGGCACGATGTTGTCGATGGCGAAAGCCACCGGGACGGCCACCATGTAGGTCCGGTCGACGGCCGGGTCGAGCAGCGCGCCGAGGCGGGAGGACTGGTTGGGCACCAGCCGCGCGATCTTGCCGTCGGCCCAGTCGGAGAAGCCGCTGAACATCAGCACCGCGACCGCCAGCGCGTTGGCATCGGCGACCAGCAGCAGGTAGAGGAAGACGGGGACCAGGATCAGCCGCAGCACGCTGAGCGCGTTGGGGATGGTCAGCACGCGGTCGGTGGCGGCGTCTGGCCGGACCGCGTCACCGCCGGCCCCGGTCGCCTCGCTACTGCCGTGGGGCGCCTCCATGAGGGCCTAACCTAGCGGAACACCCCAGGCAGGCTCAGCGCCGACATGGTGTCGTCGGCGAGCGGGTTGTCGTGAATCATGTACGTCCACGTCGATGTCGGTCGGGCGAGCTTCGACAGATCGAGGCCCAGCTCGTCCTCGGTGACGTTTGCCGTCTCGAAGGTCTGCTGCGCGGCCTCGATGGCGTCCGCGGCCAGCGAGCCGAACGCGTCAACGGCCATCCGGTGGAACTCGTCGAGCGGGTTCTGTCTGCCAAGGGCACGCAGGTGGATGCTCTCGCGGATGTCGGACAGGTAGGCCTGATGGTCGGCCCAGCCGCGGTCGAGGTGGTACAGCATGATCTGGCGGCACGTCGTCTCCAGACGCTCCTCTCCGATCTCCTCGAGAAGTTGCTCGTAGCGCTTCGGTGAGCGCTCCGCGAGTTCCTCGCGAGCCGTCGGCGTGCGCAGCAGGTTCTCCCGGCGCTCGGAGATGATGGCGCGCTGCTGGGCGACCAATTGGTTGTAGCGCCACGTGTTGGCGTGCACATCGAGCAGCTTGCCCTCCGCGACGCGCTGCGCGTGCTCGAGAAGTTGGGCAGCCTTGTCGTTCAGGATGCGGCCGTCTTCATCGGTCTGCATCGGCAGCTTCTGTGGTTCCAGATGAGCGACGACGACGTCGTCCTCCCAGCTGGAGAAGAACACCGACGAGCCCGGGTCGCCCTGGCGTCCCGCGCGGCCCCGGAGCTGGTTGTCCAGGCGCTCGGTGTGGTGGCGGCCCGTACCGATGACGTGCAACCCGCCGAGATCGGCGACGGCATCGTGATCGGACTCGTCGGAGCCGCCGAGTCGGATATCGGTTCCGCGGCCGGCCATCTGGGTGGACACCGTGACCACTCCGAGCTTGCCCGCCTCGGCGATCACCGCTGCTTCCTCGGCGTCGTTCTTGGCGTTGAGCACGACCGCCGGAATGCCCGCCTTGACCAGACGCTCGTGCAGTTCCTCGGACTCGGCGACGTCGCGGGTACCGACCAGCACCGGCTGACCCGTCGCATGCACCTCGGTGATGTGCTCGACGACGGCGTCGTTCTTGGCGGCCGCGGTGATGTACACCCGGTCGAGTTCGTCGACGCGGATGTTCGGGGTGTTTGGCGGGATCGGCGAGACGCCGAGCTTGTAGAACTGGCGCAGCTGCTCGCCCGCTGCCAGTGCGGTACCGGTCATACCGCACACCGTCGGGTAGCGGTTGATCAGCGCCTGCACGGTGATGGTGTCGAGGACCTCGCCGGTCTCGGTGGTCTCGATGCCCTCCTTGGCCTCGACCGCCGCCTGCAGGCCGTCCGGCCAGCGCTGCAGCGACGCGATCCGGCCGCGCGAGGCATTGATCAGCTGCACCGCGCCGTCGCGGACGATGTAGTGCACGTCGCGCTGCAGCAGAACGTTCGCGTGCAGCGCCACGTTCGCCTCGGTCAACGTCGTGCTGACGTGCTCCTCGGAGTAGATGTCGATACCACCGAGCGCGGCCTCGAGCCTGCGGGCGCCGGCGTCGGTCAGGTGCACATTGCGCCGGTCGGCGTCGGTGTCGTAGTACTTCTCCGAGTCGTTGGACTCCACCAGGTCACGGACCAGCCGGATGATCTCCAGTCGCGGTGTCTCGCGGTGGGTGGTGCCGGCCAGGACGAGCGGCACCAGGGCCTCGTCGACGAGCACCGAGTCGGCCTCATCGATCAGCGCGACGTCGGGATCCGGGGACACCAGGTCGGCGACGTCGGTCACCAGCTGATCGCGCAGCACGTCGAACCCGATCTCGTTGACCGAGGCGTAGGTGACGTTGCAGGCGTAGGCGGCGCGGCGTTCATCGGCCGTCGAGTCGGCGGTGATCCAGCCGACCGTCAGACCCATGGCCTCCAGCAGTGGGCCCATCCACTCCGCGTCGCGACGGGCGAGGTAGTCGTTGACCGAGATGACGTGCACGCTGCGGCCGGCGATGGCGTAGCCAGCAGCGGCGACGGCGCCGGCCAGGGTCTTGCCCTCACCGGTGGCCATCTCGACGACGTCGCCGGCCATCATGCGCAGCGCGCCGAGCAGCTGGACGTCGAACGGCTTGAGGGTCGTGGCACGCTCGGACGCCTCGCGGGCGATGGCCAGGAACTGCGGGATGTCCGCCGCCTCGGCGAGATCGCCCAGTTCGAGGAGCTTCGCGGCCTTGCGCAGCTGTTCGTCGTCGAGGCCCGCGGCCTTCTCGTCGAACGCCGATGAGGCCGTCACCTGCCCCATCGAGCTGGCCTGGTCCTTGTCGGTGCTTGCACCCAGCAGCTTCCAGAACCTATTGCTCAGCCGTTTGGACGACCGAGCCTTGGTCTTGGGTGTCGGGTCGGAAGAGGTATTGGGGGCAGTCTTGGCCACGTGTCACAAGGTACGCGGCCCCGGCGCGGGCCGATCACACCGTGGCCGCGAACCCGATCACTAGCCAATCGGAGACGGGCCGGAACCCGATTCGCCGATATATCGCGTTGGGCACCGGGTTGGCGATATCGGTGAAAAGCACCACCTCATCGGCACCCATCGCCGTGGCGGTTCGCGATGCCGCCGCCGTCACGGCCGACCCGTAGCCGTGGCCGCGTTCGTCCTCGGGTGTGTACACCGGTCCGATCCGGCTCACCCCCGCCACGGGCGGCCGGATCATCGCCATGCTGACCGGGCGCCGGCGCTGGGTCCAGAGCACGAATCGGACGCCCGCCCACAGGAGTCCGTCGAGGAAGGCTCGATGCACTGGTGGCGCTGCGACCGACCCGAACGCCTCCACAAAGAACCGGGCCGTCCAGTCGGCCAGCAGCTCGACGTCGTCGGGGCCGTGTGGGCGGGCCTCCCCCGGCACCGCGGTCGGCGGCATGAGATCGCCGAGCCGGTGCAGCCTCTCCCCGGTCCGCACCTCCGGCTCGGCGCCGGTGTGCCGCTGCCAGGCTGAGGCGAATGCCTCGGCCGTGGCGTTGGGACCTCGCACCGCGCTCAGCTCTGAATGTGTTCGCGCCAGCAGGGTCACGGCCGGCTCGACGGTCGGCGCGCTGAGCCCTCCGCACATCAGTGGATGCGGCGGGGTCTGCACCGCGGCACCGGCGAGACGGCCGTCCACCCACGCCGTCAACAGCACCGCGTCGGCGGGTAGCGCCGGTGCGGCGAGGCCGCTGAGCTCGACGGTGTGACCGATCGGGTCGCGCCGGTAGAGATTCCCGGCGATCGCGGCGAACTCGGCGGCGGAGTCGTGCAGGCGTACGTCCACCGGTCCAGCTTGAGTGCAACCGGCACCGGCCTGCGGTAACTTCGCCGCGGGGGGTGCCGTCGAAATGTCCCTCGGAGGAGTTTCGTCGAATGGACTCGGAGGGTTTCAGGTCGTCCGTCGACTGGAGTCACGAGGTCGTCAACTCGGCGCTGTGGGTGGCCAAGGCCTTCGGGATGTCCGCGCTCGGCGTGTTGATCGTGCTGCTGCTGGTGGCCAGGTTCACCGAGTGGGGCCGCCAGTTCTGGCGCATCACCGGCGGCTACTTCGTCGGGCGCGCGAGCGTTCCCGTGTGGCTGGTGTCGGGGGCACTGCTGCTGTCGGTCGTCATCGCCGTCCGCGTCAACGTGCTGCTCAGCTATTACGCCAACGACCTGTTCTCGGCGCTGCAGGTCGCATTCCAGGGCAGCGGCTCGGCGGATGAGGCGCTCAAGGACAGCGGCATCGACGCCTTCTGGTTCTCGATGGGCATATTCGCCGTGCTGGCAACGGTTTCGGTCTGCCGCTTCCTGATTGACCTGTACCTGACCCAGCGTTTCGTGCTGCGCTGGCGGGTCTGGTTGACGAGGCGCGTGCTCGACGAGTGGATGGACGGGCACGCCTACTTCCGCGGTCAATTCGCGGCGCGGCCGATCGACAATCCCGACCAGCGCATCCAGCAGGACATCGACATCGTCACCGCAGGAACCGGTGAACCGAACGTGCCTGCGCACGGTTCCGGAGGCCTACTGCTCTTCGGCGCGGTCGAGTCGCTGCTCAGCGTCGCCTCGTTCGGCGTGATCCTGTGGCATCTGTCCGGGCCGCTGACGGTGCTGAGTCTGACGATTCCCAAGGCGCTGTTCTGGATCGTCATCGGCTATGTGCTGGCGGCCACGGTCATCGCCTTCTGGATCGGCCGGCCATTGATCCGGCTGAGTTTCCTCAACGAGATGCGCAACGCCACGTTCCGCTACGCGATGATCCGGCTCAAGGAGTCCGCGAGCGCGGTCGGCCTGTACCGCGGCGAGACGGTCGAACGAGATCGGTTACGCGACAACCTGTCCGATATCGCCGCGAACTATCGGCAGTGGCTGAGTCGGATGGTGCTGTTTTTGGGGTGGAACGGCTCGATGAGCCAGGTGATCAACCCGCTGCCCTACATCGTTCAGGCGCAGCGGCTCTTCGACGGTCGGATCTCCTTCGGCGACGTCATGCAGTCCGCGACCGCCTTCCAGGCGATCCACGACTCGCTGTCGTTCTTCCGCAACGCCTACGACTCGTTCGCGAGCTACCGGGCCGCCCTCATCCGCCTCGACGGGCTGACCGACGCGATCGAGCGCTCCGGCAGACTCCCGCGGCTGAGCGTGCAGAACAGCCATGAGGACGGGGTTCTGCAGCTGCGCAATGTCGACGTCCGCACGCCCGAGGGGCATTCGCTGATCAGGTCACTGGACCTGCGGCTGCATCCGGGAGAGAGCCTGGTGATCAAGGGGCCGTCGGGTAGCGGCAAGACGGTCCTGCTGGAGAGCCTGGCGGGCCTGTGGCCGTATGCCACCGGCGATGTGCACTTCCCCGTCGCCGCGGACGAGACGATGTTCCTGTCCCAGCTGCCCTACATCCCGCTGGGTGACCTGCGAGCCTCGGCGTCGTACCCGAGTGCGACGGGTGCGGTGTCCGATGCCGAGATCCAGCGGGCCCTCGTCACCGTGGCGCTTCCGCATCTGGTGATCCGGGTCAAGGAGGTCAAGGACTGGGCCAAGGTGTTGTCGGTGGGTGAGCAGCAGCGCATGGCCTTCGCCCGCATCCTGCTCAACGAGCCGAAGGTCGTGTTCCTCGACGAGTCCACCTCGGCGATGGACGAGGGCCTGGAGCTGATGCTCTACGAACTCATCCGATCGGCGCTTCCCGACGCAATTCTGGTCAGCGTGAGTCATCGGGACACCGTCGAGCAGCATCACGAGCAACAGCTGCAACTGCTGGGTGACGGCCAGTGGCGCCTCGACCGACTCACCAGGTCCATCTGAGCCTCGGAACGGCCGGTCGCGTCCCACAGGGGTACCTTGCCGGGATGGAGATGTTCACCCCGACGTTGGATTGGGGCACCGAGGTATGGACGTCGCTGGCGTGGATCGCCAAGGCTTGGTTGATCGCGGTGGTGGCCACCTTGACGATCCTGGTCCTGATCATCCGTTACACCGAGTGGGGCAGGCAGTTCTGGCGCATCACCGGCGACTACTTCAAGGGCCCGGCGAGCGTCAAGGTGTGGGCGTGGCTGGCGGCACTGATGCTGTCGGTGATCATCGGCGTCCGGCTCACCGTGCTCCTGAGCTACTACGGCAACGACATGATGACCAGCTTCCAGGTCATCGCCGCGGGCCTCGGGACCGGCAACGAAGCCGTCAAGAACTCCGGTAAGGACGGTTTCTGGCTGTCCATGACCGTCTTCGCGGTCCTCGCCACGATCTACGTGTCCAGGGTCATGCTCGACCTGTTCATGATGCAGCGCTTCATGCTGGCGTGGCGCGTCTGGCTGACCGACCGGCTCACCGGGGACTGGCTCGACGGCAAGGCCTACTACCGGTCACGCTTCATCGACGACACGATCGACAACCCCGATCAGCGCATCCAGGCCGACGTCGACATCTTCACCGCGGGCGTCGGGCCGCTGCCCAACACGCCGAACAACACGTCGGCCAGCACGCTGCTGTTCGGTGCGGTGAACGCGATCGCCTCGATGATCTCGTTCACGGCGATCCTCTGGAACCTTTCGGGCACGTTGACGCTGTTCGGCTTCCAGCTCCCCAGGGCGATGTTCTGGATCGGGCTGGGCTACGTGGTCTTCGCCACCGTCATCGCGTTCTGGATCGGCAAGCCGATCATCTGGCTGTCGTTCAACAACGAGAAGTTCAACGCCGCCTTCCGGTACGCGTTGGTGCGGTTGCGCGACGCAGCGGAGGCGGTGGCGTTCTACCGCGGGGAGATCGCCGAGCGCACCGGATTGCGGCGGCTCTTCACACCGGTCGTCTCGAACTACAAGCGCTACGTGAACCGAATGATCGGCTTCTACGGCTGGAACCTGTCGCTCAGTCAGATCATCGTGCCGCTGCCCTACCTGCTGCAGTTCCCGCGGTTCTTCAGCGGTGAGATCACGCTCGGCGCGATGAGTCAGTCGGCGTCGGCGTTCGGCAGCATCCAGGACGGGCTGTCGTTCTTCCGTAACGCCTACGACTCCTTCGCCGGGTACCGCGCGTCGATCATCCGTCTGCACGGCCTGGTCGTCGCGAACGAGGAGGCGCGCGCCCTGCCGCAGGTGACAACCGCGGCGTGTGTCGACGGCACGGTCGCGCTCGACGACATCGAGGTGCGCACACCCGACGGGCGACAGCTCGTGAAACCGCTGAGCATGCGCCTGGAAGTCGGCGACACGCTGGTGATCAAGGGCGAGTCCGGTGCAGGCAAGACCACCCTGCTGCGCAGCCTCGCCGAACTCTGGCCGTTCACGACCGGCACACTGACCCGCCCGTGCGGACCCAACGAGACGATGTTCCTGTCCCAGCTCCCCTACGTACCGCTCGGCGATCTGCGGGCCGTCGTGTCGTATCCGTGCGAGGAGGGGACCGTCACCGACGTGGACCTCCGCGGCGTGCTGGAGCGTGTCGCACTGCCGCACCTCGTGGGTCGGCTCGACGAGGTTCAGGACTGGGCCAAGGTGCTCTCCCCCGGCGAGCAGCAGCGAATCGCGTTCGCGCGCATCCTGCTGGCCAAGCCCAACGCAGTCTTCCTCGACGAGTCCACATCCGCGCTGGACGAGGGCCTCGAGTTCATCCTCTACCAACTGGTCCGGACCGAACTGCCGAACACCATCATGGTGAGCGTCAGCCATCGCAGCACCGTCGAGCAGCACCACACGCATGAACTCGAGCTGGTCGGCGAGGGCGAGTGGCGATTCCGCCGGACCAAGGGTGACACCGCGGATCTGACCAAGGTCTAGCCGCAGCACCCGCCCATGCCGGTAGCGTCCCGGCATGGAGATGTTCACCCCGTCGCTGGACTGGGGAAACGAGATCGTGGCGTCACTGTTCTGGGTGGCGAAGGCATGGGCGATCAGTGCGGTGTCGATGGTGGCGGTGCTGACCGTGCTCGCCCGGTTCACCACGTGGGGACGGCAGTTCTGGCGTATCACCGGCAGCTACTTCACCGGGCGGCAGAGCATCGTGGTGTGGGCGCTGCTGGGGGTGCTGCTGCTGTCGGTGATGATCGACGTCCGTCTCAGCGTGTTGTTCAGTTACCAGAGCAATGATCAGTTCTCGGCGCTGCAGGCCGCGTTCTCCGATGACGGAGCCGCGAAAGACGCTGCGATTAACGGTTTCTGGTTCGCAATTCTGATTCTGGTCGGTCTGGCCGTCACCGATATCGTCCGCAACCTCCTCGACGTGTATCTGATGCAGCGCTTCATCATCCGGTGGCGGGTCTGGCTAACCAGTCGGCTCACCGGGGACTGGCTCGACGGTGACGCGTACTACCGCGGCCGGTTTCTCACCGGCGATACCGGTCATGCGATCGACAATCCAGATCAACGCATCCAGCAGGACATCGACATCTTCACCACCGGCACCGGCCCGGAGACCAACACCCCGACGGTCGGCACGTCACAGACCCTGGTGTTCGGTTCGGTGCTCTCGCTGGTCTCCGTGGTGTCGTTCACTCCCATTCTGTGGAACCTGGCCGGGCCGTTGACGATTCTGGGTGTCACCGTGCCAAGGGCGTTGTTCTGGATGGCACTCGTGTACGTGTTCCTCACCACGGTCGTCGCGTTCTGGATCGGTCATCCGCTGATCAGGTTGAGCTTCCGCAACGAGGCGACCAACGCCGCGTTCCGCTACGCCCTCGTGCGCCTGCGCGACGCCGGCGAGGCCGTCGGACTCTACCGCGGTGCAGACACCGAGCGATCTGCGTTGGCGACGAGGTTCGCGGCGATCATCAGCAACTACCGGGCCTTCGTCCGGCGCAGCATCGCCTTCCTCGGCTGGAACCGGTCGATGAACCAACTCGTCAGCCCGTTGCCCACAATCGTGCAGGCGCCTCGGCTGTTTCAGGGTGAGATACAGCTGGGCGACGTCACGCAATCCTCGAGTGCGTTCCTGTCCGTGCATGACTCGTTGGCGTTCTTCCGCGCCGTCTACGACGCGTTCGCCGGCTACCGTGCGGCGATCATCCGCCTCGACGGGCTTGTCACCTCCAACGCCGAGGCAAGGGCGCTACCGCGAATGACCGTGGAGGACAGCACTGACGGCGGCGTCGAGTTCGACGGTGTGGCAGTGCGTTTGCCGGCGGGCGAGGCCATCGTTGACGATCTCGATGTCCACTTGGCGCCCGGCGATTCGCTGGTGATCACCGGACCGTCGGGCACCGGCAAGACGACGCTGCTGCGCAGCCTGGCGCAACTGTGGCCGTACGCTGACGGCACCGTGCGCTACCCGACGGGTGACGCCGGCCAGGGCACCATGTTCCTGTCGCAGCTGCCGTATGCCCCGCTGGGCACCCTACGCGCGGTGATCGCCTATCCGTCGACCGCGGATACGTTCGACAACAACGCGATTCGTGACGCGCTGGACGCCGTGACACTGGGCCACCTCACGACGCGCCTGGACGAGGAGGCCGACTGGTCGAAGGTGCTCTCCCCCGGCGAGCAACAGCGCGTGGCGTTCGCGCGGGTGCTGCTGAACAAGCCGACGGCGGTGTTCCTCGACGAGTCGACCTCGGCGCTCGACGAGGGTCAGGAGTTCGCGCTCTACACCACGCTTCGGCAGCGACTGCCCGACTGCGTGGTGGTCAGTGTCACCCACCGCGAGAGCGTCGAGCAGCACCACTCACATCACCTGGAGCTGCTCGGTGGAGGCCAGTGGCGGCTGGAGCCGCTGGCCGCGACGCCGGGCTAGGCGCCCGCCGCGTGCCGCCCCGCGCGGCGGCCGAAGAACGAGCCCTCCCCGAGTTGCGTGCCGCTGGCGTAACCCTTGCCGTCCGCGGCGATATTGGCCGCGCAGGCGCCCGCCGCGTACAGACCCGACACCGCGCTGCCGTCGGGGCGCAGCACCTCACCGTCGATCGACACCCGCAGGCCGCCCATGGTGAACCCGGAGTACATCGCGACACCGAGCGACAGGTCGAACGCGGCCCACGGCCCCTTGTCCTGTGCGGCAAGGTGTTCCGGCTGCTTGTGGAAGTCGGGATCCTCGCCCCGGGCGGCGTTCTCGTTGTAGCGCTGCAGTGTCTCGACCAGGTTGCCCTCGGGGATCCCCAGCGCCGCCGCCATCTCGGCGACGGTTTCCCAGCCGTCGATGAACTTGATCAACGGCATCTCGGGCATCTGCATGTGCGCCTCGTCCACGATGAGGTAGGCGCTCTGATCGGGCTGCTCCAACACGAATGCCGATGTGCGCGAGTGGTAGGAGTCCTCGGCGACGAATCGCCTGCCCTCCTTGTTCACGATGAGCCCGGTCAGCAGAATCTCGGGCGGGTAGGCCGCGGCGGTGATGAACAACTGGTCCAGGTTCTTGGCCACACCGCCTGCCGAGACGCCCAGTCGGATGCCCAGACCGTCGTCGTTGGGGTTGCCCAGAATGTAGGGGGCGACCAGCCCGTGGTGCTTGGTGCGGCGCTCCTGGCCCAGCGCCGGCGTGTACTTCGCGACCATGTCGGCGTTCATCGCGAAACCACCGGCGGCGATGACGACCGACTTCGCCCGGATCGACCCGGTCTCGGTGAAGTGCTTCCAGCGGACACCGCACACCGCGGAGTCGTCGACGATCAGGTTGGTCGCGCCGGTTTCGTAGCGGATCGTGACGCCGAGATCGTCGGCGCGCTTGAGCAGGAGGTCGATGACCATCGACGCGCCGCCGAGTTCACCGGGGACGGGTACGGAGTGCCCACGCGGAGCGGGCACCGCCTGCTCGCAGAACGGCCACACCTTCTCGTTGCCGGTGTAGGACAGTCCCTCGGTGCCCGGCGGGACGACGACCTTGCCCTTCCAGTAGCTCCGCTCGAACTGGAAGCCGAGATCCTCGAGCCAGTTGAAGTGCTCGACGCTCTGGTCGCAGTAGACGCGGATCTTGTCGAGCTCGGGATCCTCCGACACGGCAACGAGGTAGGCGTACATCTCATCCGCGCTGTCCGGGTGGCCGGTCGCCTCCTGGACGGCGGTGCCGCCGCCGAGATAGAAGTGGCCACCGGCCATCGACGTGGTTCCACCCGCCGCTGCCGCCTTCTCGAGGACCAGCACGCGCGCACCCGCGGCGGCGGCACTGACCGCCGCGCATCCTCCGGCGATACCGAATCCGACGACGATGACGTCGAATTCGTCGCCGCCCCAGTCCGTCACATCGGCCGCGGCGACGGTGTCCGGGACGTCCTGAATCTGCTCGTGGGCGGCACTCACTGTTGCTCCTGTTTGACGTAGTCGAAGAACTTCTGGATGTCGGGCGGAATGTAGGCGAACTCGAGGTAGGGCACGCCGGCCTCAGGTGCGGCCACGTAGGCGAAGTGCATGCCGCCTGCCATGGTGCCGCGTGTGATGACCGGAGTGCCGCGACCGTCCGCGTCGCGGCACATGGCGTCGAACGCCGCCTCATCCGGTGCGCTCACACACACGTGGTGCAGGCCTGGGCCGAACGCGTCGAGGAACTCGGAGTAGGGGCCGGTGCCCGACACCGGCTGGATGAGCTCCACCTGGGTGTCGCCGGCGTACGACAGCGAGATGTGCGCGACGAAGTCCGCGGGCTCACCGCGGTGGGTGCAGGCGTCCGGCGCGAACCTCACGTCCGGCATGCGCACCCACTTCCGGGCGCCCAGCAGTCCGGTCAACGCCATCTCGGTGGCGTCCAGATCATGCGTCACCCACGCGATCTGGACAGGTGTCTGGTCAGGCATCGCCTAGAGGATAACTCCGGTCCGCTTCGGTGGCTAGAACGTGTTCTAGTTCCGGACCGCCGAACGTGAAGAAGATGGCGAGAAGCCGCTCGCAACTCGCAATCTTCTTCACGTTCGGCGCGGTCAGAAGGTGTCGATCAGGATTGCGACCTGTCCGTCGAACACTGCACCCGGGTCCGACAGCGTGTCGGCGCCGTACTGGCCGAACACCTCGAGGCTGACCGCCCCGACGAGTGCCGCCCACGTCAGCAGGCACTTCATCACCACGGTGTCATCGCCGGCGAATCCGAACTCGGATCTGATGCCGTCGAAGTCCGCGGCGGTCGGCGGTGCCGCCACCGAGGCGTCCGAACCGATGTCGCCCGCGGTGATGCCCGCGTCGACGACCGCGAACAGTGTGCCCGCCACGCGGGTGCCCGGGCCGACCGTGAGCTGGGCAGGCGCGTGATAGCCGGGGACGGGGCTGCCGTAGAGCAGCGCCCACCGTGCGGGCTCGGCGACGGCCCAGCGCCGCACCGCGTGCGCCACCGCCCGCAGCTGCGCCCGCCAGTCCGACCCCGCGTCAACCCGTGCGGCGTCAACCGTGTCGGCCAGCTCCGAATAGGCGTCGACCAGAAGCAGGGTCAGAAGATCGTCGCGGCTGGCGACGTAGCGGTACACCGCCGAGGACGCCATGCCGAGGTCACGGGCGATCGCCCGCAGGGACAGGCCGGCGGCGCCGTGGGTGATCAGATGGCCGCGACCAAGCTCGACGATCCGTCGCTCGATGTGTTCGCGACTGTCCTGCCTCTTGCCCATGCTCGCAGTGTGACATAAACAAGAGCACTGCTCTTGAATTCTCGGGCCGGGCGTGTCAGTCTGAATAAGAGAGCAATGCTCTCGTTTCTAGCCGGTGTCAGCCCAGAACGGAGTGATGATGACCAAACCCCACGACACGACCAACCGTTACGAGGAGCCGAACCTCGCCGCACGTGCCCTCAACGAGCTCTTCCGCGGTCTCGCGGAGGCCGGGGTCAGCATCGCCGGGACACGCGCCGTGCGGATCCGCGGTCGCAAGACCGGCAAGCTCCGCGGCGTCGTCGTGAACCTGCTCGACGTCGACGGCCGCCAGTTCCTGGTGTCACCTCGCGGGAACACCCAGTGGGCGCGAAATGCCAGGGCGGCAGGTCAAGTCGAGATCGGACCGCGCTGGCGCAGGCGGATCGTGGACATCAAGGAGTTGGCCGACGACGCCAAGCCGGACATCCTCAGGCACTACCTGAAGCGGTGGTACTGGGAGGTGAGGGGCCACGTCGGCGGTCTCACGCCGGAGTCCACCGACCACGACCTGCGCGCTGTCGCGCCGTCCATCCCGGTGTTCGAGCTGGCGACGTAGGCCCGAACCGGTCAGGACCCGTCGCGCAGCATTCGCGCGATGGTCTCCGCGGTGGCCTTCGTCAGTTCTCCCGACAATTGGATCGACTGCCCGTCGATCGGTTGCGTTATCGCGGGAGCGGCCAATACCAGCCCATCACGGACGAAGGCGACCTGCTTGCCGATGTTGGCGGTGGTGTACTGCGCGAACGCGGCACTGGAGCGCGGCGCCATCACGATCTGCACGGTGTAGAACTCATTCATCGGCAACTTGATCGACTTGGCACCGGTGAGGTCGAGCTGCAGCGCCACCGGTTCCAGTTCATAGTGCGCCTTGAGCTCGACATCGCACGCCGGCTGCGGTTGAGCCGGCGGTGCCGGCGGCGGCGGGGGGCTGCACTGCCCCGGCTGCGCCTGGAACGCCTCTACCACGGGGCGAACCGCAAGCGGTTTGATGACAATTGGCGGCGCCGTCGAGGTGGGTGTTGCCACAGACGATTTCGCTGCGCGATCATTCGCGTCGCCTTGCAGGAAGGGCATCACAATGGCGGCCAGCGTGGTGCCCACCATCGCCAGGATTCCGATCGAGGCGAGAGCCGCGATGGCGATCTTGCGCCGCGACCATCCACGCGTTGAATCCCCCATGGGGGCATCCTATGCGGGGGCGACCGCCACCCCGGGGAGCGCCGCGCGCGCATCCATCACGCCCGCCGACGACTTGACGACTTCCTCCCGGATCTGCTGATCCGCCACCTGCCACGTCACCGCGGCGGGGAACTGACCCCACACGCTGTTGAACATGCCGATGATGGCCGCGCGTCCGTCGCCGGTGAGGGTGTAGACGGGTCCCCCCGAATCACCCTTCTGGCTGACCACACCGTTGGCCATGGTGAACCAGCCGTTGTTGACGGCCTCCACCGTGCCGCAACTCTCGCCGGTCACGACGCCGAAGTGGCACACCGGCTGACCCTGCTGCGGAGCCATCGCCGGATCAATGACCAGGGCACGGCCGACGGGAAGGATGTCGTTGAGTGCCACGTCGGGTGCCAGCGCGATGGTCTGCCAGTCCGAGATCTGATGATCGGTCGTGACAGTCGCCCCGTCGGGAGTGTTGTCCCGGAACAAGATCTGGTGCCCAATCACGCGACCGTCCCTGTCAGTGACGACCCCGTTGCTGCGGCAGTGCCCCGCCGTGTACGCCGTGCGCGTCGCGAGGTCGACGAAGCCCAGCGTGCACACGTTGGTGCCCTGCCGAACCTCCATGCCGGGAAAGACCACCACGCCGGGGTCTGCGCCGGCAGCTGGAATCGGCGCGAACATCACTGAGACGAGCGACGCGGCGGCGAGCGCCAGGACGCGCAAACATCCCTTGTGCATCGGATCCTCCGATCGGTCGTGGTAGCTGGCCGCTTAGCCTAACTCTAGGCAAAGGCGGCCCGGGCTGAAAAGCCCGGGCCGCCTCAGACCTAAGAGGGTTCCTCAGCCCTAAGAGTGTTTAGGGAAACCCTAAGGGTCCTTTAGGGAATCGTCAGAACCTGACCGGGATGGATGAGATCCGGGTTGGCGACGCCGCTGGCTTGAGCGATCTCCGGGTACCGGTTGCCGTCGCCGTAGAAGCGTTCGGCGATGGCCCACAAGGTGTCTCCCGACACCACGGTGTAGGTCCTCGGGGCGGGTGGCGGCGGCGGTGGCGGCGGAGCGGGCTCTGCCGGCGCGACTTCCTCCACGGCTGCCGGGACGACCTCGACCTCGGTGACCGCCGGCGGTGTGTCGGCGACCGGCGGCGCGGGCACCTCGTCGGTCTGCGTGTTCGACGACCAGGCCGGCCCGTCGAATCCATACAGCACGAGGTTGCGATCGTCCTGCAGGATCAGGCGAACGTCCTTGGCGCCCTTGGTATCGGTGTGCCACACCGGTTTGTCCGCCGTGTAGAGGACGAAGTTGCCGTCCTTCTGCACCTCGGCGCGAACGACGCTCTGGCCGTTCGTCTCGGTCGACCACACCGCCTTGTCCCCCGAGTACAGGACCAGGTTGCCGTCGTCCTGAAGCGTGACCTTGTAGGCCCCGTTCTTGGACGTCAACGACTGTCCGACCTCTAGCTTCTCGCCGTTTTGGAGTCTGTCTCCCACGATGAACACCTCATTTCTGGGTTAGCAGAAAGAAGCTTACTGACGGTGGTCGGCCTCGTGGCCGGTTCCGCTCCGGCTCGGCAGAACTGTTGGCAAACACTTGGTAGCGCGACGTTGAGCACGCAGGCGGGCTCGATCAGGAATCGAAGCCCAGCCCCACCGCATCGAGTGTCCGGAGCAGTAGGTTGCGCCGGCCAGCCGAGTGGTCGGCACGATCCAGTGACCATCTCGTCGCTTGAATTCCGATGCTGGCCAACGGTTCCGGAGGAAATGGCGGGGGTTTGCGGCGAACCATCTCGAGTTCGGTACGTGGCGTCGAGCTGCCGCTGAGGAGGTCGAGGCAGACGTCGGCGGCGAACCGCGCGGCCCCCACGCCCAGACCGGTGAAACCGTTGACATAGGCCACCCGACCGTCACGGGCCAGACCCCAGTGTGCGCAGAACCGGGTGTTGGTGTCTATGGCGCCGGCCCAGCGGTGACTGAAGCGGACATCGTCGAGCTGCGGAAAGGTGATGAAGAAGTGCGCGGCCAGGCGACGGTACGTCTCGGGCCGTTCCTCGTAGGCGGGGTTCACCTTGCGGCCGAAGTGGTAGACGGCGTCGTACCCACCCCACACGATGCGGTTGTCCTCGGTGAGGCGATAGTAGTGAAACTGGTTGGCGCAGTCGCCAATTCCCTGCCGGTTGCGCCAACCGATGCGGTCCAGCTGCGCGTCGGAGAGGGGCTCGGTCGACAGCACGTAGTCATACACCGGCACGGTGTGGAGCCGGTTTCGGCGGAGCAGGTGGGGGAAGACATTCGTCGCGAGCACGGCCTGGCGCGCGGTGATGACGGCACCGCCGGTGTCGATGCGCAGCGCCGCGCCACCGGAGTCGAGCGCACGTGCGTTGGTGTGCTCGTAGATCGCCACACCGGCCTCCTGGCAGGCGCGAGCGAGTTCGAACGCGAGCCTGGCGGGGTGGACGATCGCACAGGTATCGGCCTCGAACAGGCCCGCCAGATAGGTGGGCGAATGGACCTCAGCCTGAATCTCCGACCGATCGAGCAGGCGGCCCTCCCCCGCCTCTGCGGACTCCTGCAGCCATGTCACCTGGTGCGGTTCGGTGGCGACGGCGAGCATGCCGGTGCGCTGCCACTGCACGTCGAGGCCGAGTTCGGCGATCTCGTCCTGCATACCGTTCAGGTTCTCCAGCCCCATCGCCTGCAGGGTGTCGAACTCGCCTGCCCAGCGGGTCTTTCCGTTCTCCGCACCGTGGGTGATGCTGGCCTCGACGAAGCCGCCGTTGCGGCCCGATGCCGCCCAGCCCATCCGGTTGGCCTCGATCAGGACGACGCGTTGGTCGGGGTTGCGCCGGGCCGCGTGCAGCGCCGACCACAGACCGGCGTAGCCACCCCCGACCACGACGAGGTCGCACGTGATCGCGCCGGGTAGGCGTGGATAGCTGGGCCGCTCCATATCGAGCCACATCGGCTCGTGGGCGCTACCTGCCAGCGACCGCTCGACCAGAGCCGGGTCCACCTCACCATCGAAGACCGTGTCCACACCGCGACACTACGTGTCGGGCTGGCGCAGCGGCCGGATCTAGCCAGATGCGGTGATCGGCGCGGAGATGTCGGGTTGCGTCGTGGCGCGGGGCGCCCAGCCGGGCGGACCGAAGACATAGCCGAAACGATCGCGCCAGCGGTCCGCGCGGCGGACGTCGCGGGCGATCGCGACGTACTCGTGGGTTTGAAGCGTCCAGATGTTGTAGGTGTCGACCTGCTTGGTGAGTCCGTAGTGCGGCCGGAACAGTTCGTCGGCGTAGGTGCCGAACATGCGGTCCCAGATGATCAGAATGCCGCCGTAGTTCTTGTCCAGGTACTCGGCGTCCATACCGTGGTGCACGCGGTGGTGCGACGGGGTGTTGAAGATGAGTTCGATGGGGCGCCAGAGTCTTCCGATGCGCTCGGTGTGGACCCAGAACTGGTAGATGAGGTTGACCGAGAAACTGGCGAACACCATCCACGGCGGAACGCCCAGCAGTGGCAGTGGAATCCACAGCAGGATCTCACCGCTGTTGTTCCACTTCTGCCGCAGCGCCGTGGCGAAGTTGAAGTACTGGCTGGAGTGGTGGGCCTGGTGGGTCGCCCAGATCAACCGGACCCGGTGCGCGATGCGGTGATAGGTGTAGAACAGCAGGTCCACGCCCACCAGCGCGATGACCCACGTGTACCAGGCGCTCGACGGGAGGTGCCACGGCGCGACATAGGCGTAGATGGCGGCGTATCCGAGCAAGGCCAGGAACTTCCACGCCCCCGTCGTGGCGACCGACACCAGCCCCATCCACATGCTGGCCCACGCGTCCTTGCGCACGTATGCGCCGGAGGGCGCCCGGTCGTCCTCGAGCCTCTCGAGTTTGCGCGCCGCCGTCCACTCCACGACGAGAAGGAGCACGAAGAACGGGATCGCGAACAGCACGGGGTCGCGCATCTGCGGGGGCAGCACGTCCAAGAAATCTCGGATGCTGGTTAGCGCGTCCACGTCATCACCTCCGACAGACCAGCCTAGCTAGCGGGTGGTCACCGGAAGCTCAGGACGTCGTCACCCCAGGCGTCCCGCAACGCGCGGTCCGGATCGTCGAGCACGGCATCAGTCTTGTCGATCACCAGCGTCGCGCGATCGTCGGGCCGGTACGGCCGCCACTGCGGCTCGTCGGCGGACCCCGCCGGCTCGCCAGACCTCGCGAAGTTCACCCACCGCCTGCGCATCCGCTCCGAGACCGCGGTACCGGCCTTGAGCCCGCCGAGCTTGAACGTCGGGTCCTTGGGACCGGCGACGAGATTGCCCCAGACATACGGTAGTTCGGTGGCGTGTGCGGCCCCGAGGCGCAGCAGCCGCAGCATCGGCGTGGCCCAGTCGAACCGGTAGACATACACCGGAGCGACTGCGGCGTGACGCTGGGCGAACCAGATCGAGGGCATCCGGAAACCGATGTCGCGCGCCACCCCCATGCCGGGCGTCTTGCCGCGTCCGCGGTAGGTGGTGCCGAGTCGGTCCTGGCTCGGCACCGCCGCGTCGGGCTGCTCGAGTTCGATCTGAGCGAACATCGCCTTGATCGCCTCGGGCGTGATCGGCATCAACGGCGACTTCATGAACCGGAACAACGCCGCCTCGTGCTTGTTCGTGCCGATGATCAGCGGAACGGCGTGGGTGCGTCCGGCGCGGGCCACCTCCACCGGGTAGTCGGGCACCACGTCGCCGTCGACGATCGGCGCGAAGCCCAGGGTGCCCGGCGTGGTCACCGGAACCTCGTCGAAGACGCGTTTGGACGCCGCGAGGATCTCGGCGATGGGCATGTCCGGCAGTCGGTCGACATTGTCGGCGTCGACGGTGGCGGCATCGAGGAACCGTTGGGCGACGGCGCGTCCCCGGTCGGCGTCGTAGATCGAGGTCACGGGCGAGCTCTGCGCGATGGCGGCCGAGAACAGGCCCGCTGCCGCCGGGCTGGCGAGCAGGGTGGTCACGATCCCTGCGCCCGCCGACTCGCCGAACAGCGTGACCCGCTGCGGGTCGCCGCCGAAGCCTGCGATGTTGTCGCGCACCCACTGCAGGGCGAACAGCACGTCGCGTAGCCCCAGGTTGGTCTCGAACGTGGTGCGTGACGTTCTGAACGAGGACAGGTCGAGGAAGCCCAGCGCGCCGAGGCGATAGTTCACCGTGACGATCACGACGTCGCCACCGGCCGCGAACTCGCGCCCCCGGTAGAGCGATTGAGCCGAGGATCCCAGGATGTAGGCGCCGCCGTGCACCCACACCATCACGGGCTTGCCGTCACCCGGCTCGGTGCCTGACGGCGCCCACACGTTCAGGGTGAGGCAGTCATCACCCTGCGGGGCTCCCAGGTCGATGGGGATTCGTGGGTCGGTGGGTTGCGGGCAGACCGGTCCCACTCTGGTGGCCGCGGCCGGCTCGGTCCACCGCTGCGGTGCACGGGGCGCGCGCCACCGCAGCTCACCGACGGGGGGCGCCGCGTAGCGAACACCCCGCCACACCTTGACTATTCCGTCATCGACACCCCGCACCGGCCCGTTGCTGGTGTCGACGATCGACTCGTTGACTCTCGTGGCACCTGATGTCTGCGGATCAGCCATGTGCGATCCCAGGCGAATCGTTGAGACACATGACCTACACGGTACTCCCGCATACCGCCGCCCCCTGTGACTCGGAGCACTCTTCGGCAAACGCGGGCCGGTAAACAATCTCGGTGGTCGCAACCGTGGGGGACGCCGCGGCGAGTCCGTAGCGTTCGGCGCCATGAGCATCGACCTCGAAACCACCACGCCACTGCTGGCGTCCTCGCACGAGGCGCTTTCCACCGCGGACGCCGTCGCCGCCGAGATCGCCGTCGGTAGCGCCGAACGCGAGCGGGCAGGCGTTTCGCTGCTCCCCCAACTGCGCCTGGTGGCCGAATCGGGGCTGCTCGGCATCTCGGTGCCGACCGAGCACGGCGGACCCGGTCTGCCCGCATCGACCACGGTCGAGGTGCTGCGCAGGCTGTCGCGCGGCGACGGCGCCGTCGGCCAACTGTTGTTGTCGCACTTCGTGATCGCCAGGGCGATCGCCGGACTCGGGCAGGCCAATCCCGCCCCGCGCGTGTACGCCGACATCCTCGCCGGTGCGCAGATCGGCAACGCGACGGCCGAGCGTGGTACCAAGACCTCCCTGCAGCGCCGCACGACCGTGACGCCACGCGGTGACGGGACGTGGCTGCTCGAGGGAACCAAGTACTACGCCACCGGCACACTCGGCGCGACCTGGATCGCGGTGGCCGCTGTGGTCGGCGGGGGCGCGGGCGAGACGGCGACGGTCTTCATTCGACCCGAACAGCCCGGTGTCACACTGAATCTCGACAAGTGGTCGGCCTTCGGCCAGCGCGGGACGGCGAGCGGCGAGGTCCGCCTGGATGGCGTGATCATCGAGGCGGACCTGGTCATCGAGGAAGGTCTGCCGCCTCATCCCGTGACGGGACCGCCCAGCGCGCTTGGCCCGTTCGACCAGGCGCTGCACGCCGCGATCGACATCGGAATCGCCAGGGCCGCACTGGAGGACGGTGCGGAGTTCGTCCGCACCCGCTCGCGTCCATGGCAGGAGGCAGTCGACGCGGGCATCGAGCGCGCCGAGAATGAGCCGCACGTCGTTCGTCGCTTCGGTGAGTTCACCGCGCGTCTCTATGCCCTCGAGGCGCTACTCGCCCGCGGCACAGCACTCGTCGACGAGGCATATGCGCTACCCGAACTCACCAGGGAGGCCGCATCGGAGGCGACTCTGAGCGTGGCGGCGGCCAAGGCCCTGGCACAGGAGTTCGCCGTCGAGATCGCCAGCGGCATATTCGAACTGACCGGCACGTCGGGCACCGACAGCGCGGTGAACCTCGACCGGCACTGGCGCAACGTGCGCACCCACACACTGCACGACCCCGCCCGCTGGAAGTACGTGCATCTGGGCAACCACACGCTCTCGGGTGCCACGCCCCCGCGGCTCGGCCTGGTCTACTAGGCGGCAAGAACACGGCGCGTTCTCCGTTAGGTTGAGGCGTGCGCAAGTGGGTGCTGCTGACTGCAGCCATCGTCATGGAGGTCGCGGCGACGTTATCGCTGCGGGCATCGCAGGATCACCCGGCGTGGCTGGGTGTCGTCATCGTCGGCTACGTCGGCGCCTCCGTCCTACTCGCCCTGGTGCTGCGCGAGGGCATGGCGGTCGGTGTCGCCTACGGCATCTGGGGTGCCTCGGGCACGGCGCTCACCGCGGTCCTGGCCGCCGTGCTGTTCCGTGACGCGTTGACGTGGGCGATCGCGGCAGGTATCGCCTTGATCATCGCCGGTGTGCTGTTCGTGGAACTCGGGTCCCGCTCGCATGCAACGGATTCCACCTCGTGATGATCTGGCTCGCGCTGGCAGGGGCGATCGGCATCGAGGTCCTCGGCACGTTGGGCCTGCGGGCGTCTGACGGCCTCCGCAAGAAGGTGTGGATCGCGCCCGTGATCGTGGCGTACCTGACGTCCTTCTACCTGTTGTGGCTGGCGTTGAAACTCGGCATGCCGGTGGGCATTGCCTACGGGATCTGGACGGCGTGTGGTGTCGCGCTCGTCGCGGTCATCGCCAAGTACCTGTTCGGCGACCCGCTGACGGGCAGGATGATCATCGGCATAGGCCTCATCGCGGCCGGTGTCCTCACGATCGAGTTGGCGGGCGTCGTCCACTGAGGGCCCCCGCCGCGGCGATGACGGCGAGACCCGCGGCGGGCACCACGAGCAGACCGATCCGCAGGCTGGTGGCGTCGGCGATGGCACCGACCACGGGCGGCGCGGCGACGAAGCCCAGCCGCATCAGCCACGCCACTGCGGTCAGCCCGCTACCCGCACGCAGGCCGGGTAGTCGGTCGGCGGCGTGCATCGCCGCGGGTATCACCGTCGCGATACCGATACCTGCCGCAGCGAACCCCGCGATGGTGCTGGGCACGCTGGGAAACAGCAGCGCGGCACCCATACCCGCCGCGGTGATCGATCCGCCGGCGCGCGCCACCGCGCGCTCACCGAACCGGTCGACCAGGCGGTCACCGGTCATCCGTCCGACGAACTGGAACGCCAGCAGCGCGACGTAGCCCAGAACGGCGACGCCACCGGCCGCACCGAGGTCGTCGCGCAGGTACAGCGTCGCCCAGGAGCTGCCGGCATCCTCGACGACGGAGCCCGCCGTCGCGATCACCACCAACAGCGTCAATGTCAGATAGACCCGTCGGCCGGCCCCGCGGCCCCGGCGCCCGTTGACCGAATCGTGCTCGTCCTCGACCGCGTCGGGGCCGTGCAGCAGGTAGCGGTAGGCCGTCACCGCGACGCCAACGAAGAGGACGCCGGTCGCACCGATGTGCAGTTCGCGGGGCACATGGAAGGCGATGGCACCGGCGGCCATCACGCTTCCGAGGACGGCGCCCAGGGACCAGATGCCGTGCAGCGAGTTGATGATGGAACGCCCGTGGGCGCGCTGCACCCGGAGCCCCTGCGTGTTCTGCGCCACGTCGACCACGGCGTCGCATGCACCCCCGGCGAACAGGGCGACGGCGACGAGCAGTGTGGTGGGTGACGCAGCGGCCGCGAAGGTCAGCAGCGCGATGCCCGCCGTGCCAAGCACCGCGAGCCGTGCCGAGGTGAGCCGGCGGATCAGTGCGGCCGCGGCCAGCCCGGCGGCCAGGGCGCCGATGGGATACGCGGCGATGACGGTTCCGTAGGCGGTGTTCGACAGTGCGAGGTCGGCCTTGATCTCCGGCAGACGCGGGGCCAGGTTCGCGAACAGGGCACCGTTGGTGAGGAACAACGCGGCCACAGCGCGCCGGGCCCCGCGGATCTGCGCCTCATTGCTCACCACTGGCGCCATGCCGGGGACGATACTGGGTCGGTGACGACCGGGTTCGAGCCGACTGACGCCGACCTACTTGGCCTCTTCCCGCCTGGTTCGCGGGTGGCCGACGATGGCGCGCTGGTGGTGGGCGGTTGCCGGCTCGAGGACATCGCCGCGGAGTTCGGCACGCCGGTCATCGTGGTGTCGCGGGACGCGCTGGTTCGGCGGGCTCGCGAGTACCTGTCGGCGTTTCGCAGTCGCTGGCCGCGCGCCGACGTCGCATTCGCGTCGAAGTCGTTCCCGTGCACGGCGGTTCAGCGCGTGATGGTCGAGGAGGGCCTGCACCTGGACGTCGCGGGTGCTGGCGAGATCCTGACCGCTTGCAAAGCCGGGGTCGACCCGGCGCGGCTGATCCTGCACGGCAACGCCAAGACCGACGAGGAGATCGAACTCGCCGTCGCGCGAGGCGTCGGGCTGATCGTCGTGGACAACTTCGATGACATCGACCGGTTGGAGCGCACCGCGAGCGCGGACCGCCCGCAGGCGTGCCTGGTCCGCGTCATCCCCGGTGTCGATGCCGATACCCACGCATCGCAGGCCACCGGTCACGCGGGGTCGAAGTTCGGGCTCGCGCCGTCCGATGCCCGCGATGCCATCGAACGGATCCGGCGCAGCCCGGTGCTGCGGCTCGACGGTGTGCACACCCACGTCGGCTCACAGCTGCTGGATGTCGACCAACTGGCCGCGGCGGTCCGGCCGATCGCCGCACTCGGCACATTCGACACCTATGACCTGGGTGGCGGCCTCGGCGTGCGCTACACCTACGACGAGAACGCCCCCAGCCTGGACTCGTATGCCGCGGCCATGATCGATCAGGCCAGGGCGCTGCTGCCTGCGGACAGTCGCGTCATCGTCGAACCCGGCCGCAGCATGGTGGCCGGCGCGGCGTGCACGCTGTACCGCGTCACCACGGTCAAACGTGGGCAGGTCACGCACGTCGCCGTCGACGGCGGGATGGGTGACAACCTGGAGGTGTCGCTCACCGGCCAGCGGTTCGAGGCGGCAATGGCGAACAGGTTCGGTGTCGGCGGCGAGGTCGTCACCGTCGTGGGCAGGCACTGCGAATCAGGCGATCAGCTGGTCGACGGCATCGCGCTGCCGGACCCCGCCGTCGGTGACCTGCTCGCGGTGCCCGTGACGGGCGCCTACTGCTACACGATGTCGAATCAGTACAACGGTGCGCGGCGGGTACCGGTGGTCTTCGCCGAGAACGGCGCGGCGCGGCTGGTGGTCCGGCGTGACACGTGGGATGACCTGCTGTCCCGCGACGTCGAGCCCTAACCGCGTCAACCGGTGGGCGGCGCGGGCTCCGCGGGCAACTCGGGCGGCGCGGGCAGCTCGGGCAGGGGCCTGCCGTCGGCGTCCTGGTCACGCTGACCGAGCAGCCCGCCCTCGAGCCCGCCGTCCTGGTAGCTGCCCCAGAGCCGACGCAGGTACTCCCACTTCGAGACGTCGGCGTTCTCCTCCCCCGGTTCCACGCCGACGATCTGTCCCTGACCGGGGGCCGACGGCTCGGCATATTGCGGCAGTAGATAGGCGTTGTTCAGCGGGTTCTGATTGGGCCGCGCGACCGGTTCCGCCCCGGGCGGTGAGGGAACCGCGTGCTGCGGCAGGAGCAACTCGCCCTGGTTCAGCGGCGCCGGGACGGTCGGCACCGCGGGTACCTGCGGCGGCGGTTCCGCACCTGCCTGCGCGGCGAGCGCGATCGCGGCCGCGACGGCCAGCGCGGCGGGGATCGGCAGGACGTGCACGCCCCGAACGTAGCGGCCAACCGGCGCGTCGGCGGCACAACCGGCAAGATTGCGGGCATGAGTGAGCTGCCCCCATCGTTGGTCGAACTGGCTCACCGCTTCGGTGTCGCGACCGGCTTCGACGATTGGACCGGTGGGCACCGGTCAACGCCGGAGGCGACGTTGGTGGCTGTGCTCGCCGCGTTGGGGGTGACGGCGGACAGCGAAGATGACAGGGCCGCAGCGCTTTTGGCACACGATCGCGAGTACTGGTCACGCTGCGTGCCGCCCACCGTCGTGACTCGCAGCGACCGCACGTCATCGTTCTGGGTCCACGTCACGCACGGCGATCCGGTCGGGGTGTGGATTCGACTGGAGGACGGCACCGTCCGCACCGGCCTGCGTCAGCTGGAGAACCTCACGCCGCCGTATGACCTGGATGGTCGTCCGATCGGCGAGGCGACATTCGAGTTGCCCGCGGATCTGCCCCTGGGCTATCACCGGCTGCATGTGCA
Organism: Mycolicibacterium sp. 624; assembly: GCF_040548615.1. Classification (NCBI taxonomy): domain Bacteria; kingdom Bacillati; phylum Actinomycetota; class Actinomycetes; order Mycobacteriales; family Mycobacteriaceae; genus Mycobacterium; species Mycolicibacterium sp. 624. The sequence continues at coordinate 109,158 of NZ_JBEPRZ010000003.1, read as the reverse complement.
GGCCGGCCCGCAGGATGCCTCGACGCCGCTGATCGTCACACCGGCCACAGCTCGGCTGCCCGCGCGACTCGGGGCGGGCCGGACCTGGGGTCTGGCGACACAGCTCTACAGCGTCAGGTCCGAGAAGTCCTGGGGTATGGGCGATCTCACCGACCTCACCGATATGGCGGTGTGGTCGGCCGCGCGGCACGGCGCCGGTTTCATCCTGGTCAATCCGCTGCACGCGGCCGCACCGATCGCCCCGATGGAACCCTCCCCCTACCTGCCGACATCGCGCCGCTTCACCAATCCGATCTACCTGCGCGTCGAGGCCATTCCCGAGTACGCCGACGCGCGTCACCGCGGCAGGCTGCGCAAGGCCCGTGCGGCGGCCCAAGCGCATGCCGAGACCTCGGAGCTGATCGACCGCGATGCGGTCTGGAAGGTCAAGCGCGCGGCGCTGCGGGCTGTGCATCTGGTGCCCCGTTCGGCGGGGCGCGATCTGGCCTATGCCGCGTTCCGCGCGCGGGAGGGCGGCAGCCTCGAAGACTTCGCCACGTGGTGCGCGCTGGCCGAGGAGTTCGGCGGGGACTGGCATGACTGGCCCGCGCAGTACCGTCACCCGGCATCTGCTGCGGTCGCGGACTTCGCCGCCGAGCACCACGACACCGTCGACTTCCACCGTTGGCTGCAGTGGCAGCTCGACGACCAACTCACCGCCGTGCAGGCCACCGCGCGGCAGGTCGGGATGTCGCTGGGCGTCATGCACGACCTCGCGGTGGGCGTGGACCCCGACGGCGCGGACGCGTGGGCACTGCAGGACGTTCTGGCGCTCGGCGTCTCCGGTGGTGCCCCGCCCGACGAGTTCAATCAGCTGGGGCAGGACTGGTCGCAGCCGCCGTGGCGTCCTGACAAGTTGGTGGAGGCTTCCTACGCCCCGTTCCGCGCGGTGGTCAGTGCCGTGCTCCGGCACGCGGGCGGGGTGCGGATCGACCACATCATCGGGTTGTTCCGGCTGTGGTGGATACCCAGCGGCATGCCTCCGACCGAGGGCACCTATGTCAGATACGACCACGAGGCGATGATCGGGATCGTCGCGCTGGAGGCGCATCGTGCCGGGGCGGTGGTGGTCGGTGAGGACCTGGGCACCGTGGAGCCATGGGCGCGTGACTACCTCAGGGAGCGGGGTCTGCTCGGAACCTCGATCCTGTGGTTCGAGCGGGACGGCTCCGGCGGACCGCTGCCCGCAGCGCAGTGGCGGGAGTACTGCCTGTCCGCGGTCACGACGCACGATCTGCCGCCGACTGCCGGTTACCTGGCGGGCGAGCACGTCCGCATCCGGGAGGAACTTGGCCTGCTCACGCGTCCGGCCGCCGAGGAGATCGCCGATGACCGCGCCGCGCAGGCTGCGTGGATGTCCGAGCTGCGACGGGTGGGGCTGCTGGCGGACCGGGACGGCGTGGAGCCCACGGTCGAGCAGGTGGTGACCGCGCTGCACGCCTATCTGGGGCGTACCTCGTCGCGGCTGCTCGCCCTCGCCCTGCCCGACGCAGTCGGCGACGTGCGGGCCCAGAACCAGCCGGGGACCACCGATGAGTACCCGAATTGGCGGGTACCGCTGACCGGGCCGACAGGCAGTCCACTGCTGCTAGAGGACGTCTTCACGGATGCTCGCGCTGCGGCGCTCGCCGATGTGATGCACCATCAGGTAACGATCTCCCCCGAGTGACCGTAGTTCCTCACGGGAGTTAACTGCGATATGTTCGCAACCGCACCGCGACATCCGGAGGTCACGTGAAGAAGCTTGCCGTTCTTGGAGCCGGCGCCATCGCCGCAGCTACGGTGGCCCTGCTCGCACCCGGCGTCGCCGACTCCAGCCCGGGAAGCGCGGCCGCCCTCAACGTCGTCGGTGAGCCCTATGGCCGTGCGTTGTCCATTCTCAAGAGCCAGGGCGTCAAGGCATTCTTCGGCGGAGCGGTCGGCAGCGACTACCCGCAGGCCGAGTGCATCGTCGCTCAGCAGAAGATCACCAGCGGCGGCCGGATGCTCCTGAACCTGGACTGCACCGAGGCAGCCGTGCTCGGAGCCCAGAGCAACGCCCCGGCAGGTGGCGGCGGCGGAACCGGCGGGCCCAATGTCGGCGGCAACGGTGTCACCACCGTCACCGCCACGCCGGTCGGACCGCAGCCCGGGATGCCCATCCCCGGCGCGTAGCGTTCGACACCCTGGACCGCGGGTACCCGCTACCCGCGTTCCCACCTAACCCGTAGACTGGCCCCCATCACATTTCCTGATGAGGAGGCACGTCATGTTGCGTCCACAGCGGTTCGACACCGAGGTCGACCCTGGTCCGGTGCAGATCCAGGCCCGTAAGGTCCACTTCGACGTGGCCGACGCGGCGTTGGACTGGATCCCGAATCATCCCGTCGCCTCCAATATGGTCAGCCTGCTCAACATCGTGCTGCCCGCCGCCGAGCGCTGGTTCGTCACCACCTACAACGAGGCGCTGCCACTGGTGAAGGACCCGAAGCTCGCGGAGGACATCCGCGGCTTCATCGGGCAGGAGGCCACGCACGCCGACACCCACGACAAGGTGCTGCACGAGTACATGGTCGCCAACGGCGTCGATGTGACCTCGATGCTGGAACTGGTCGAGTACGTGTTCGAGAAGATGCTGGCGCCCATCGAGACGGACGATCCCAAGCGTCGGATGAACAACCTGTGCGATCGGTTGTGGTTGATCGCCGCCATCGAGCACTACACGGCGGTCCTCGGCGACTTCTCTCTCAACTGCACCTGGGACGACCACGGGGCCGACCCCACCGTCGTCGACCTGTTCCGGTGGCACGGCAGCGAGGAGGTCGAACACCGGATGGTGGCGCACGACGTCGCGGCGTACTTCCATGACAGCTACTTCGAGCGCATCCGGGCGATGACGATGGCCGTGGCGATGATGTTCATGTTCTTCCAGCGCGGCACCTGGTATCTGATCAAGAGCACCCCGAGCAATGACATCGGCTGGTGGCGGATGCAGCGGTTGCGCATGCGCGACTCCAAGCTCGGACTGCTGCCCAAGTACCGACAGCTGTTCGGCTCCAACACCTTTGTGTACTTCCGACCCGGCTTCACGCCTGAGGAGATGGGATCCACGGCGCAGGCCGTGGCGTATCTGGCGAGTTCGCCTGCGGCGCGGGCCGCGCATCTCTGATGCGGCTCGTCTCGCGGCTACGGGAACTGCCGCCGATGCCCGGCCGGAGCCGCCCGGCGTGGTCGGTGGGTCTCGCCGATGCCGCCGTGACCGGTCTGTTCGCGTTGTCAGGTGTGACGCGCAGGGTGGCGCCGCCGGTTGAGGTCGACCGCCGCATCGCACTGACGGTGTCGGATCGCACCGTCGTAGCCCACGATCAGGACGTCATCGCACTGCGGTTGACCGCAGCCGACGGTGGTCCGCTGCCCCGTTGGCATCCGGGCTCGCATATCGACGTGCACCTGCCGAGCGGCAGGCTGCGCCAGTACTCGCTGTGCGGCGACCCCGACGACACACACGCCTATCGGATCGCGGTTCGGCGCATCCCCGGCGGTGGCGGCGGCTCCGTCGAGATTCACGACGACCTTGCGATCGGGTCGACGATCACGACAAGTGGTCCGCGCAACGCGTTCCCGCTCACGGTGCCCGGCTACGGTTCGCCCACCCAGCGCGTCCGGTTCATCGCAGGCGGTATCGGCATCACGCCGATCCTGCCGATGCTGGCCGCCGCACAGCGGCTCGGTGTGGACTGGTCGATGATCTACGTCGGACGCAGCGCCGACAGCCTGCCGTTCCTCGATGACGTCGCCCGCTTCGGTGATCGCATCCTGATCCGCACCGACGATGAGTCCGGTGTGCCCACGGCCGACGACCTGCTCGGCGACTGCCCGGACGGCACGACGGTCTATGCGTGCGGGCCCGCCCCGATGCTCACCAGCGTGCGCACGCACCTGATCGGGCGCGACGACGTCGAGCTGCACTTCGAACGGTTCGCCGCGCCGCCGGTGGTCGATGGCCGCGAGATGACGGTGTCCGTCGCGTCCACCGGTTCAACGGTCCGGGTGGGCGCCGAGGAGAGCGTGCTGGCGGCGTTGGTGCGATCGGGTGTGCACGCGCCGTACTCCTGCCAGCAGGGCTTCTGCGGTACGTGTCGCACCCGCGTGCTGGCCGGCGCTGTCGACCACCGCGACACGCTGCTCACCGAACCGGAGCGCGAGGCCGGGATGATGTTGGTCTGCGTGTCCCGCGCCTCGGATGACGACGGCCTGGTCCTGGACCTCTGACGCGCCCAGTCCGGCTACTATTTCGCGCATGCCGCTGCCCGATGGGACGACGTTCGCTGGCTACACCATCATCAGGCGGCTCGGATCCGGCGGTATGGGCGAGGTCTACCTGGCTCGGCATCCACGGCTGCCGCGCCAGGACGCCCTGAAGGTGCTGCGCGCCGAGGTGTCTGCCGACAGCGAGTACCGAGATCGGTTTCACCGCGAGGCCGATATCGCCGCCGCCCTGTGGCATCCCCACATCGTGGGCGTGCACGACCGCGGCGATTTTGGTGGCCAGCTCTGGATCTCAATGGACTACGTCGACGGCACGGACGCCGGTGAGCGGCTGCGCGAGCGCTTCCCCACCGGGCTGCCACCGCGAGAGGTCGCCGAGATCATCACCGCGGTCGCCGATGCGCTCGACTACGCCCACGAGCGCAACCTGTTGCACCGCGACGTCAAGCCCGCCAACATCCTGTTGGCCAACCCGGATTCGCGGGAGCGACGAATTCTGCTGGCGGACTTCGGGATCGCCCGATGGGCCGATGACCCGAGTGGGCTGACCGCCACGAACATGACGGTCGGCACGGTGTCCTACGCGGCCCCCGAGCAGCTGATGGGCGATGAGCTCGACGGCCGGGCCGACCAGTATGCGTTGGCGGCCACGGCATTCCACCTGCTCTCCGGTTCGCCGCCGTTCTCCCACTCCAACCCCGCCGTGGTGATCAGCCAGCATCTCGGCGCGGCCCCGCCTGCGCTGCGGGATCGACGTCCGGAACTGTCCGCGCTGGATCCGGTGCTGTCTAAGGCGCTGGCCAAGATCCCCAACGAGCGCTTCGAACGGTGCGGCGACTTCGCCCGCGCCCTGGCTCACCGACTCGGCGGCGATGTCGATCCCGGCGTCGATCCCGGTGTCAGTCCCGGCGTCGACCCCGAGGCCACTCAGTTGTCACCGATTGCCGCACCCGCCCGGCGCTCACCGGTACGGGCCGGCGTCGTCATCCCGGCGGTCCTGGCGGTGCTGCTGATCGTCGCGATCGCCGTGGCGGCGTTCGAGTTCACCCGGGCCGATGACGAGCGCTCAACGCAGGCAACGAATGCCAACACGACCGACGCGAGGGCCAGCACTACCGCCACCACGCCGTCGACCATGCCTCCACCGAGCCCGCTGCCGCCTCCGCCACCGCCGACCACAACCACCACGACCACCGCACCGGCAGCGGCGGCCATCGGTGCCGACTGCTCTCCCGAGGGCAGCACGGCCACCACTGCCGACGGCAGCACCGCCTACTGTTCGACGCTGCAGGGCACCGCGGCGACGATCTGGTCGCTGACCCCCGGTGACGTGCCGAGCCCGACGGTGACGGTCGACCCGACCGAGGAACCGCTGCCGTTCGGCCAGGAGTCGCCCGTGCGGGTGTGCATGCAGCAGACGGGCCAGACCCGCCGCGAGTGCCGTGAGGACATCCGTCGCAGCAACGAGCTGCCATGACCGGCCTGCCGAAGTTCGCCGTCGTCGCCCCCGTCGTCGCGGGCGTCACCGCCGACCCGGTGTGGATGACCGAATTCGCCCGGCACGTCGAGGATTGCGGCTTCGAGTCGATCGTCGTCGTCGAGCACACCGTGCTCATGACGCAGTACTCGAGTGTGTATCCGTACGACCAGTCGGGACGCGTGGAGATCCCGGCCGACTGCCCCGTCCCCGATCCGCTTGACCTGCTGGCCTTCCTGGCGGGCCAGACCACTCGACTCGGCCTGGCGACCGGCGTGCTGGTGCTGCCCAACCACCATCCCGTAGTGCTGGCCAAGAGAGTCGCCACCATCGACGCGCTGTCGGGCGGGCGGCTGCGCCTTGGCGTGGGCATGGGTTGGTTGCGTGAGGAAGTCGAGGCGTGCGGTGCCCCGTTCGACGAGCGCGGGCGGCGCGCGGACGAACAGATCGATGTGATGCGGCTGTTGTGGGCCGACCATCCCGAGGGTGTCAGCCACCACGGCGAGTTCTTCGAATTCGATTACGCGACATGCCATCCCAAGCCCACTGGCCGCCTGCCCATCCACATTGGCGGGCACAGCAGGGCCGCCGCGCGCCGGGCGGGTCGGCGCGGCGACGGATTCCAGCCGCTCGGGGTCAGTGGCGACGCGCTGACCGAACTCGTTGCGTTGATGCGCGAGGAGGCCCAGCGTGCGCAGCGCGACCCCGATGCGTTGGAGCTCTCGCTGGGACATCTGGTCACCAAGATCGACAGCGACCGGGCCGGCAGGCTCGCGGCCTCCGGCGCGGACCGCGTAGTGCTGGCGATGCCACCGACGGCCGACCTCGACGAGGCGAGGGACGTCGTGTCGGCCTGCGCTCAGCGACTGGCGTTGACATCGTGACCCTGGCCATCGCCGACCGTCTGGCCCTTGCCGATCTGGTCCACCTCTACGCCGCCGCGGTCGATGACCGACGGTTCGGCGACGTCGCCGAGTTATTCAGCGAGACAGCAGAACTCCGCCTGCCCGACCCACCCCGGTCACTGGAGTCCGTGCACTCCCACCGCGGCCGAGCCGCGATCCGCGGTGCCATGACGGCACTGGCAGGTGTCGAGCGCACCGAGCACGCGATCGTCGGCGAGGTCTACGCGGCGGGTCCCGAGCCCGGGTATGCACTCGGACGCATCACCTGCATCGCGCATCACTGGACACGCGGCGAGGGCGGCGGCGCGCAGGACGTCGTCTGGCACCTGCGATACGACGACGAGTATCTCCGGACAAAGACCGGATGGCGCATCCACGGCCGCGCGTTGACCATCAACGCCATCGAGGTCAGGCAGATCAGCCGCCTGCGACAAGCTCCACCAGTCGGTCCAGTAGCGGCTGCTGACCCTTCAGCAGCTTCGACCGGGCCTGCGCCACGGATAGCCATGCCACCCGGTCGATCTCGGGATACTCCCTGATCCGACCGGAACCCCTCGGCCACTCCAGTTCGAAGGTGTTGCTCACCGTGTCGGTGACATCGAGGTCGCCGTGGACCGCGAATGCCGTGACGATCTTGCCGCCGGGCTGCTTGACCGGTGCGAACTCGACGCGTGGACCATCGGGCACGTCCAAGCCGATCTCCTCGCGGAACTCGCGCTGGGCGGCCACCCAAGGATCCTCCGGCTCGGTGTACTCCCCCTTCGGGATCGACCACGCCCCGTCGTCCTTGCGCGCCCAGAACGGGCCACCGGGGTGTGCCAGCAGCACCTCGACGCCGTCATCGGCGATGCGGTACAGCAGCACACCCGCGCTCAGTTTCGGCACCCGGTAACCCTAGGTTCTAGATGGCCATCCGCTGGACGTCTGTCCCCCGCCAGGCGTCGACGGCATCCTGCAGGGGCATGCCGAGCGCGTTGCAGAGTCCGATCACCGTGCCGAAGCTCGGGCTGGGCATTCGACCGACCTCGATCTTGCGCAGCGTCTCAGGCGAGATACCGGCGTGACGGGCGATCACCTCGGGGTCGCGACCGGCTCGGGCTGTCCGGATCAGCGCGCCGAGACGTTGCCCGGCCTTCACCTGCTCGGGGCTCAGAGGCACACGCACCATGCCGGTCAGCATAGCCGGTATTCAAATACCGATCTCTGCTACCGTCGTGTCGGTATAAAAATACCGACCCTGAACGGAGAGCATGTGTGATTGAACTCAAGACCGCCGACGAGATCAACAAGATGGCGGCCACTGGCGCGTTCGTCGCGGACACCCTGGCCACGCTGTCGATCGAGGCGGAGCCGGGAGTGAACCTGATGCAGCTCGAGCACCGGGCCCGCGCACTGATCACTGCTCGCGGCGCGGAGTCGTGCTACTGGGACTACGCGCCGTCATTCGGTCGCGGTCCGTTCCGGAACGTCATCTGCCTGTCGGTCAACGATGCTGTGCTGCACGGCATGCCACGCGACTACGCGCTGCGCGACGGCGATGTGCTGAGCCTCGACCTTGCGGTGTCGATCGACGGCTGGGTGGCCGATGCCGCGGTCACGGTCACGGTCGGTGACGAAACCGACGCGGCCGACGCAGCCCTGATCTCCTCGACGCAGAGAGCCCTTGACGCGGGGATCGCCGCGGCGGTCCCCGGCGGCCGCCTCGGTGACATCTCCGCCGCAATCGGCGCGGTCGCCACCGCGGCCGGATATCGCGTCAACGCCGAGTTCGGCGGTCATGGCCTGGGGCGCACCATGCACGAGGATCCCCACATCCCCAATCGCGGAAGACCCGGGCGGGGGCTGCTGTTGCGGTCGGGTATGACGTTCGCGCTTGAACCGTGGTGGGCACGGGGCAGTGATCGGCTGGTCATGGATGCGGACGGCTGGACCCTGCGCTCGGCCGACGGCTCGAACACCGCGCACTCCGAGCACACCATCGCCATCACCGAAACCGGCCCTCGCATACTCACTTCGCCAAGTGGCGCGCACGCGGCGAGCTGACGGCCGCGCCACTACAGTTTCGATCGTGGCTGACACAACCGGGGGCTACACCCGCTACGTCGCACTCGGCGACAGCCAGACCGAGGGTCTGTGGGATGGCGACGACTCAACGGGCCTGCTCGGTTTCGCCGACCGGCTTGCCATGCTGCTCAACGAGCACACCCCCGGTGTGCGATACGCCAATCTCGCGGTGCGCGGCAAACAGATTCGCGATGTCATCGATCACCAGCTGCCCAGAGCGCTGCAGATGCGTCCCGACCTCATCACCATCTGCGTCGGCATGAACGACGTCACCCGGCCGGCGCGGAGCATCGACCGGGCACTGGAGGATCTCGACCTGCTGCACGACCTGCTCGCCGAATCCGGGGCGACGATCGTCACGACGACGTTTCCCGACCTCGCCAAGATCCTGCCGGTCGGGCGACTGCTGGCGTCGCGGGTGCAACAGGTCAACGAGGTCATCCGCGTCGCGGCCGACCGCCACGGGTTCCGACTGGTCGATCTCTATGCCGCACCGTCGATGACAGACCCCGAGACCTGGAGCCCCGACCGTGTGCACGGGTCGCCCAGGGGGCACGCCCTGTTCGCCGCGGCGGCGGCCGAGGCGCTCGAGCTGCCCGGCAGCAGCCACGACTGGACGGTCAAGCGGGCCCACGTCAAGCTGCCGGGGTTCCGGTCCCGGATGTACTCGCAGGTGCTCTGGACGCAGAACCTGCTGATGCCCTGGGTGTGGCGCCACCTGCGCGGACGATCCAGCGGTGCCGGGCGCGAGCCCAAACACCCAAGACTGGAACCCGTCTCGCTGCGGCTAGAAGCCGAGTAGTCCCAGCGGCAGCGGATTCTGGCCGTTGCCGAGAGATGCCATGACACCGGGGCAGAACGCCGAGATTGCGAGGCCGGTGAACATCGTCGCGGGACCAAGCGACATACCCGCCGTGTCGGCGACCTTGGCGGCGGCATCGGCGGCGGACTGACCGGGTTCGGACAGCATCGGGCACACCGACTGACCGAGCGCGACGGCGTCGGCCGGGTTGGGCATCCCCACACCGGAGTTGCCGAGCGCGTCGATGAAGGCGTCGTCAATGGGGTCGGCCTGGGCCGGCACAGCGGTCAGCAGCGCCGCGGCCGACACGCCGGCGGCGAACACTGACACACGTCGGATGGTTGCGGTTCTGAAAGGCACCGGCAAAGCCTACGGGTCAGACGCCCTGCCACGTCTCGTCGAGTTGCTGCGCGACATCGATGACCTTGGCCTTGCTGGATGCCGGGCTGTCGATCTCACCGGCCACGTGTGCGGCGATGAAGCGCTTGATCTCGGCGTCGATGCCGCCGATGATCCGCACCAGCTCGGCGCGCAGTGTCTTGGACGTCACATGGATCGCGATATCGGAGGGCCGCGGCTTGTGGACGTCCAGGACTATCAGCAGGGGTTCGGCCGCGAGTGCCTCGGCGCGCAGCGCGATCTCGCCGAAGACTATGAACCGCGGTTTGTCGATGCGCAGGTCCACGACCATGTCGATCTCGAGCGGAATCTTGATCGAGAAGGTGATCAGTTCGCCGACGTGCCTGGTGACCACCGGGGTCTGGATCTTGACCCGCGCGGTGACCTTGGCGATCTTGCCGGGACCCTGCGCGATCGGGCCGATCTCGAACTCGTCGCCGGCGATCTGGGCGATGGCGTCACCGACCCGCTGTTCGGAGACGGCGACCTCGAAGAACTTCCGGCCGAATTCCTCGTAGGTCAGATTCTGGTGGTCAGACATGGTGTTCCTACCGTCTCATGTCCACGTCGCGTTCACCGGCACCACACCCTGAATCGTCATCACGCCTCGGGGAACAGGCGGATCCGGGTGATCGCCGTTGGGCCGGACTCCAGATCGGCGAACAGGATGCCGCGCTGGCCGTCGGCCTCCACGCCGACGATGACCGTGTGCCCTGCGGCGATCGACTTGTGCCACCGTCCGCCGCGGAGTCGGTTGACCAGATCCGACGCGGAGATCGCGACGTCGTCGCCAAGCGTGATCGACACTCGGTCCCCGAGCAGGCGCCGGACGGCGACCTCGTCGCCCGCGCACACGACATCGACGAGCTGCTCGACATGACGCTTACCGCGTCCACCGACCCCGCGGAAACCCGCGGCGAAGCCGACCGCGCCCAGCGGGCCCTGGTTGCGCAGCAGACCACCCGCAAGACCAAGGCCCGCGGGGACTGCCCCGAGGCCGGCCCGCGCGAACTGGACCACCATCGCGGGAAGCTCCCAGTACGCCCGCATGCGGGCGAATCTCAGCGCGGCGTCCGCAGGTTCCATGTCGTAGCGCAGGTAGGCGGGAATGTTCATCACGACTGACGTCCCCATCCTCACCTCGAGCGTGACATCGCGGACGACCGAGTGGTCGGAAACCACGTCGAGGTGACGGTGAAAGACGATGTCCCGGGGCGCGATGAACGTGTCGTAGAAGCGTTCGATCTGCTCCCGCCCCCGATGCGGCTGCGACCCGACGGGGTCCTCGACGCGTCCGTGTGGCGCGAACAGGTCGACCCAGCCGCTCCGGTCGTGGATTCCCAACGCCGCGGGTGACCGTTCGACGGCGGCGATCAACTCGGCACGGGTGGGTGCGGACTGGTCTGACATCCCCCCATCGTCCCTCACGGGCAGTCCGAGAAGAGCATCGTGGCGGTCCCCGCAGTTCGCGCGCACACTGGAGGCTGTCGCCGGCGATGGGCCGGGCGACCGTACGAGGAGACCGCCATGAGCCAGAACGGACCGTTCGGTATCGACCCGGAGGACATCGACCGGGCGCTGCGCGAGGCCGGTGAGGGGCTGCGCGACGCCCTGGGGCGCGTCGGCCAGGGTGCCGGCTGGACCAGTCTCATCAACGAGTTCACGCGCTCGACGCGGCCCACGCCCGAGCCCGAGACCACCGGCCAGACCGGCGACGGAGTGTGGTCGGTCTACACCACCGACGACGCGGGCGGCGCGCACATCGAGGAGGTCTACCCCACCGAACTGGATGCCTTGCGCGCCAACAAGAACAACACCGACCCCGCCCGGCGGGTGCGGTTCCTGCCGTACGGGATCGCGGTGAGTGTGCTCGACGAGACCGAGTGACGGCCTGAGCTGGTCCCCCGTCGCTTCGCTCGCCCTGTGCCCATTCCCCGTCGCTTCGCTCGCCCTGCGCCCATTCCCCGTCGCTTCGCTCGCCCTGCCTCGAAAGCGCTCCGCCCCACGGCTAACCCGTTAGGCTTTGCCGCAACGTCGAGGAGGCTCATCAGCATGTTTCGCGAACTGACGATCGCAGGCGCGGTCGCGGCGGCTGCCATCGCACTGGCCCCGACCGCCATCGCGGAACCCAACGACTATCCGGACCCGTCCGGCCGGTATCCGACCGACGTTCCCGGGATGAACTACGACGCGGCGCTGAGCGCCCCCTGCGACAACTACCAGGTGTTCACCTTCGGGCGCGGCCGTGGCGGCGAGCCGCTGAAATGTCATTGGATCCCGAATCAGTGGCCACCCGTGTACACCGGTTTCTGGGTGGCGTCCTACCCGTTGCACGGACAGCAGGAGATCGGTGCGCCGTGTCCCGGACCGAAGTCCGCGGCGCAGGCGCCCGACGGCCGTCCGATGGTGTGCCTGGGGGCGCAGGGCTGGCAGCCCGGCACGCTCACGGGCGCGGGCTTCTTCCCCGGCTGACCATACAACGCGCGCGTCAATGTACGGTCGTCGATTGTGAGCGATGTCAGCGGTGACGTGAACTTCAACCTGTCCGAGGTCTTTGGCTCGGTGGCCGACACCATCCCGGACGAGACGTTCCTGGTGTGGCGTGGCCGCCGGATGAGTTACGGCGACATCGACAAGCGCGTCGACGGCTTCGCGAACTACCTGACCTCGGTCGGACTCGGCTGCCACACCGAGCGCGACGCGCTGGCCGGCCACGAGTCGGGTCAGGATCATCTCGGCATCTACCTGCGCAACGGCAACGAGTACCTCGAGGCCATGATCGGCGCCTACCGAGCCCGGGTGGCGCCGTTCAACGTCAGCTACCGCTACGTCGAGGAGGAGCTGTGCTATCTCCTCACCGACTCCAATGCGCGCGCGCTGGTCTACCCGTCCGAGTTCGCGCCGCAGGTGGCCGCGATCCGCGACCGTCTCCCGAATCTGTCGGTGCTGATTCAGGTGGCCGACGACTCGGGCCATCCGCTGCTGCCCGGGGCCGTCGACTTCGAGACCATCCTGTCCACCCCCGCCCCGCCGCAGGGCAGGCCGACACCGTCGGGTGACGACCTCTACATCCTCTACACCGGCGGCACCACCGGCATGCCGAAGGGCGTGCTGTGGCGTCAACACGACATCTTCGTGTCCTCGATGGGCGGGCGCCCGTGGGGCAGCGACAAGGCGATGACGTCCTACGAGCAGCTGCGCGCTCAGGCCGGCGGCTCGCCGGGGGCGATGTCGCTCCTGATGATCCCGCCGCTGATGCACGGCGCTGCCCAGTGGGCCGCGTTCAACACGGTGACGATGGGCGGGCGGCTGGTGATACCCGACGACGTCGAACGGCTACGCGCCGACGCGGTGTTGCGGCTCGCCGAGCAGGAACGCGTCATGAGCATTCCCGTGGTCGGCGACGCGATCGCCCGGCCGCTTATCGATGAGATCGAGGCCGGCGACTACGACCTGTCCGGCCTGTTCGCCATCACCAACGGTGGCGCGCCAATGTCACCGACCGTGCGGGCGCGCATTCTGGCGGCACTGCCCAGCGTGATGGTGATGGACGCCGTCGGCGCGTCCGAGTCCGGCGCGCAGATGAGCACGGTCAACAGTGCCGGCGCCGAGGAGAGGGCGGCGGTCTTCACGCCGCAGTCCGACACCGGCGTCGTGTCAGCCGACCTCGACCGGGTGCTGGAGCCCGGTGAGGGGCCGGGATGGCTGGCACGCCGCGATCTCATTCCGCTCGGCTACCTCGGCGATGCCGAGAAGTCCGCACGCACCTTCCCGACCATCGACGGCGTGCGCTGGTCGGTGCCCGGCGACCGCGCCAACGTGCTCGAGGACGGTCGCGTCGAACTGCTCGGCCGGGACTCGGTGACCATCAACTCCGGTGGCGAGAAGATCTTCGTCGAGGAGGTCGAACGCGCCGTTGCCGCGCATCCAGCGGTGTACGACGTGGTGGTCGTGGGTCGACCCTCGGAGCGCTGGGGCAGCGAGGTCGTGGCCGTGGTGCAGTTCGCCGACGGCAGCTCGGCCACCGACGACGAACTCGTCGAGGTGTGCCAGAAGTCGATCGCGCGCTACAAGATGCCCAAGGCGTTCATCCGCACCGACAAGGTGGTGCGTTCGCCCGCGGGTAAGGCGGACTACCGCTGGGCCAAGGACCTCGCGACCGACGGCGTCAGGTCCGAGTAGCCCGCGAGCAGCGAGGTGGTCCGGCCACGGAACACCTCAACCGGGTCCACCGATTCCGCGATGCCGATGGCGAGCAGCGCCCGCGCCTTGAACGCGCGCGCGGCGGCGCTCAGTACGTGGTGGACGGATTCGACACCCGGGATCGGTTCGGCGAGGTCGTCGCCCCACACCGTGACCTCACCGAGGCCGCGCCTCACCACGCGCAGCACCTCGGCCCGCAGGTGCTCGTCGTCGGACAGCGCCTGCGCTGATGCCGCCAGAGACAGCGACCGCAGGGGTGCCGCGGTGTCGTCGTCGGGCTGCTCGACACGGCTGTTCACGCCGAGGATGCGCAGCGGCGCGGTGTCGCAGTCGTCGGTGAGGACGACGGTGATGCACCAACCGGCCATGGACCTGTCGACGAGCCAGCCACCGGCGGACCGCACGACATCAGCGGCGTCGCGTGCCGTCACCTGAAGGTGGTACTTGCCCAGCGTGCTCACGACGTGGGATCGCTGTGGGCGCTCAGACATTCTCCGACTCGAACTCGACACCCCATGAGCGTGACACTTTAACGGCAATCTGTAAAGGATCGATATCATCTTGGGACTGCCGTGAGATGCCGGAGGTGATCCCTGCCGAGTGCGGCGACTCCCCCAACACCCATGAGTAGCAGCGCCTTCCGAGTCTCCTCGGCAAGAATGGCAAGCACTTCCTCGGCGCCCTTGGTCGAGAGGCTGGCGGACGGCGAGACCGTCTCCGAGTTGACGCGCGGCATCAGCGACGCGATGGGTGCATCCGCGGATGGGTACACCAATTCCGGCAGGCGTGGCGAGGAGCTGATCGCGGCCGGCCGGCGAGCCACCGCGGAACTGAATGACTATCTGCGCGAACCGATTCCGCTGACGGCGAACCGCGCTCCCGCCGAAATCTGGGCCCCCGCGTGCAAAGGGACGTCCCTGTCGTTACCTTCGCCGCGCAACGACCCTGGTTACGGTCTCGACGCGAAGGTTCGGCGGATACCCGCGAGCATCTCGGCATGCGCGGCCACCGCCTGCCGGATCGTCGTCGCGGCCAGTGGGCGGGGTGCCTCTATCCGCAGCCTCTCGGTGATCCGGGTTCCGCCCTCGACCTCGTCGAATGAGACGACCCCGTCGAGCCGCACCCCGGGGAACTGACGGGCCTGCGTGCGCACATCACCGCTGTTGGGTACGTCGAGTCGTGCGGTATACGTAATCGGCATCGTGACCGGTCCAAGCGGTATTCGGTCGCGCACCCGGTAGGTCTGGACGTAGCCGTCGGCCCGCTCCTGACGATCGACGGATCGCACCTCGACAACCAGTGGATGGACTTCTCGAATGTTGTTCAGATCGACGTAAAAGCGCTTGACGACTTCGGGTTTCGCCGCAACCGTGTCGCTCACCGTGCGGTCGGCGCATCCCGTCCACCATCGCCCATTGCGTGCCATGCGTTCGAATCTATCCGGCGCACAGGGTGAGGAGACACGAAACCGCTGCGGTGGTGCACACCTCGAACGCTTTGGGTTGTCCACGTTGCAGATTCGATGCTGAATTGTTGCCACATTCGTATCGCGCATCGACAGAGGTTGCACATCAACCAATCACACGGCGTGACCGATGTGGCAGATGTGAAAGCGGGCCATGGCGGCCACCTTTGACTCACGCGCTCTCGCGACGACGCGACGAGAGGTCTCCCGACAAGGATTTTCGGCCGCTTCACGGTGTTCATCCACCTCACAGCAGTTCCAGAGCCAAGCAGCAGCGAATCGGGCGGTCTTTATCGATTCACCGACCTCCCTTCGCTACCCCGAAATGCAATTTGAGCAACAACTCTCACGAGAACCGGAGCGAGATGCCAAGGCGGGACGCAACGTGATCGCGGCCACCCGCGAAATCACTTCTGAGCTGGTACGTTAGTCTCACAGTCAGGTTTTGACGGGTAGGCGCTAAAAGCCGACGGAGTGCGGGTACTCTTCAACCACACGGCGTCGAGATGGCAACGCGCTCAAGGTGATTTGTTACTCGGCCCGAGAAATCGCCCGAAAGTGATGGGTGCCACATATTTTGGTCGATGGCAAATTCCATTGCTAGTGTCCCGCCGCATGATTGGTTTCGCGACCGCAACACTGCTGACACTCGTCAACCAGGTCTCGGGCACGCCGTACATCACGGGTGGTGACACCCCCGCGGGTACGGACTGCTCAGGACTCGCCTCGTGGGTGGCCAACGCAGCCACCGGCCGTCCCATCTACGGCGACCGGTTCCACACCGGAAACCAGGAGTCCGCGCTGCTGGCCCGTGGCTTCCGGTACGGCAGTGCGCCCGGCGCGCTCAACATCGGCTGGAACTCCGGCCACACCGCCGTGACCCTGCCTGACGGCACGCCCGTCTCCAGTGGCGAGAGCGGCGGAGTCAGGGTCGGTGGAGGTGGCGCCTTCCAGCGCCAGTTCACCCGTCACATGTACCTGCCGATCAACGAGGTCGACGGTGCCGAGGCCGCACCTGCCGACCCATTCGCACCGCCGCCGCCGCCGCTCGACCCATTCGCGCCGCCTCCGCCGCCGCCTGCCCCCGAATTCGTCACCGCCCAGTTCGTGCCACCGGCGCCCGAGGCCGCACCCCCGGCGCCGGAATTCGTGCTGCCCCCCGCCCCACCCGAGGCCATTCCGGCACCGGCGCCCGAGCTGCTTCCGCCGGGCGATGTCCTGCCGCCCGTCAACGACGTCCCGGTTCAGTCCATCTAGGGTCGGCGGCGCACCGCACCCCACACCAGGCCTAGGCCGATCAGGGCGATGACCGGCCCCAGGATCGACCATGTCGTGGTGTTGCTCATCGGGCTCCCCCCGACCAGGCCGAATCCCTGAAGGGCGAACAAGAGGCCACACAGGGCGACGAACACGCCCACTCCCACGATGGCGATGCGCATACCTTCGACAGTAGTGCCGAAGTCACGTCCCAAGGTCGGTGTTCCGCCGGAAAGGGCCTGACCGCGATCGGTCCGATGCCCGATCGGCGGGTGCTGTGACATTTCGGCGTCAATCTGTAAAGCTACGTCGGCAAAACCCCTGCGAGGAGGGACTATGTCGACGACGGAGGCCACGCTCAGTGCCGACGGCACGCAGCGGCACGAACCGCCGCGCGCCTGGGTGGCCGTGGCGGTGCTCGCATTCGTGGGCACGCTCAACTACGTCGACAGGTTCCTTCCGGCGGTCCTGGCCGAGCCGATCAAGGCCGATCTTGCGTTGTCGGACACCGCGATCGGCGTCATCAACGGCTTCGGGTTCCTGATCGTCTATGCGGTCGTCGGCATCGTCCTCGCACGCTTCGCCGACCGCGGCGCCTTCGGCCTGGTGATCAGCGGGTGCCTCACGCTGTGGGGCGCGATGACGATGCTGGGCGGAATGGTGACCTCGGGTTTCCAACTTGCCCTCACCCGCGTCGGCGTGGCCATCGGTGAGGCCGGCAGCACCCCGGCAGCACACGCCTACGTGGCGCACAACTTCATTCCGGAGCGTCGTGCGGGCCCGCTCGCTGTGATCACGCTGGCGATCCCGCTCGCCAGCGCGGCCACCCTGATCGGCGGCGGCCTGCTCGCCGAAACTCTGGGCTGGCGAATGACATTCGTGATCATGGGCGCGCTCAGCGTCCTGTTCGTACCGGTGGTCCTGATGGCGCTAGGCCGCAGGCAGACGATGGCCTCCGTGGTTGTCGCGCCACAGGAGAGCGTCGTGTGGTGGGTCCTCCTGCGCAAGCCCAGTTATCTGGCCATCGTGACCTGCGCGGCGTTCATCTCGGTGGCAGGCTACTCATTGACCACCTTCGCGCCGGCCTTCCTCATGCGCAGCCACGGCATGTCGCTGGGCGAGGTCGGCCTGCAGTACGGGCTGGCCAGCGGAATCACCGGCATCGTGGGCCTGCTCTTCATCGGTCGCCTGGCCGATGTCCTCGCGGCACGGGACCCGCGCTGGCTGCTGTGGGTCGTGGCTGCGATGACGGCAGTCCTGATTCCGTTCTCGGTACTGGCGTTCGTGGTGGAGAGCCGCCTGCTCAGCGTGTGGTTCATATCGCTGAGCTATGTCGTCGGGATCGCATACATGGCGCCGTCCGTCGCCGCCATTCAGCGCCTGGTTCGGCCCGACCAGCGGGCGACAGCCTCCGCCGTCTTCCTCTTCTTCAGCTCGACGGTCGGATCGGCCGGGCCGTTCTTGACCGGTGTGTTCAGCGATGCGCTCAGCGCTGATCTCGGTACGGCCTCGCTCGGCCGGGCACTGCTGCTGGTGCCAGTGGCACAGGTGATGGCCGTCGCCATGCTCCTGATCGCCGCGCGTCGGTTCCGAAGCGAGATGGTCGAGGAAGACGCCTAGTCGGATGCCCGGGGCCGGCGCATGGCGCCCCACAGCCCCACGCCGATGCCGACGACGGCACCGCCCAGCCCGATGATCTGCTGGCCCCGCTTCAGATCGTGGTGGACGCTCAGCCCGCCCAGCAGGTCGGCCGCGTCCGCACCACCGGATGCCAGGAACCAGCCGCGAGTGTCACGACCACCCATCGCGGCGGCCAGCAACAGGCCGCCGATGAGCGCGTCGCGGTAGCCCATCGACCTCAACAGCAGGCGCGCGGACGGCCCCGGGTCCTCGGGCTCCCCCCACAGCCGGTTCGCGCGCAGCGGATCGATGAGGAAGGAGACGCCGGAGGCGAGACGAATGCTGCCCGCGACGAGCGCGGCACGATCGGTCGGCATGGCAGGAGCGTAGGGCCCGACCCCGCCCACGGTGGGCGAGTTCGGGCCATCAATCTCATTGATCACGTCAACCTGTGAGCAGCCTCAGCGTCGCCGGTGCCTCATCTGGTAAAACTAAGACCGACTAAGACTAAGGCTGACCTAACGCCGTTGTGAGGAGATTCGTCGAGGTGCCCAACTCGCACGTGGAGAGCGGGCGCAGCAACGAACAGCAGCACCGCGGCGGTCTGGCCATGTGGATCCGCCGACTGGCGATTCCCATCATCTTGTTCTGGATCCTGCTCGTCGGCGCCCTGAACGCGACGGTGCCACAGCTCGAGGTCGTCGGCCAGATGCGGTCGGTGTCGATGAGCCCCGCCGAGGCGCCCTCCGTGATCGCGATGAAGCGCGTCGGCACGGTGTTCGAGGAGTTCAAGTCCGACAGCTCGGCGATGATCGTGCTCGAGGGCGAGGACCGCCTCGGCGATGAGGCCCACCGCTTCTACAACGACATGGTCGCCAAGCTCGAGGCCGACTCCACGCATGTCGAGCACGTCCAGGACTTCTGGGGCGACCCGCTGACCGAGGCGGGCGCGCAGAGCGACGACGGCAAGTCCGCCTACGTCCAGGTGTACCTCGCGGGTAACCAGGGCGAGACGTTGGCCAATGAGTCGGTGAAGGCCGTCCAGGACCTCGTCAAGGCGCTGCCTCCCCCGCCCGGTGTGACGGTCTTCGTGACCGGCGGCTCGGCGCTGGCTGCCGATCAGCAGATCGCCGGTGACCGAAGCGTCCGCATCATCGAGTTCGCGACATTCGGCGTCATCATCTCGATGCTGCTGCTGGTCTACCGGTCCATCAAGACAGTGCTTCTCGTTCTGGTGATGGTCGTGTTCGGCCTGACCGCGTCCCGCGGTGTGGTGGCCTTCCTCGGCTATCACGAACTGATAGGCCTGTCCACGTTCGCCACTCAACTTCTGGTGACGCTCGCGATAGCGGCGTGTACCGACTATGCGATCTTCCTGGTCGGGCGATATCAGGAGGCCCGCACGCTGGGCGAGGACCGGGAGTCGGCGTACTACACGATGTTCCGCGGCACCGCCCACGTGGTGCTGGGGTCCGGTATGACGATCGCCGGCGCGACGTTCTGCCTCTCGTTCACCCGGCTGCCCTACTTCCAGTCGCTGGGCATCCCGCTCGCGGTCGGCATGTCCATCGCGGTGGTCGTGGCGCTCACCCTGGGGCCGGCGCTGATCACGGTGGCGAGCCGGTTCGGGTGGTTGGAGCCCAAGCGCGCCATGCGCATTCGCGGGTGGCGCAAGATCGGCGCCGTCATCGTGCGGTGGCCCGGGCCCGTGCTGTTGGGCACCGTCGCACTGTCGCTCGTCGGCCTGCTGACCCTGCCCGGTTACCAGCCCAACTACAACGACCGCAACTACCTGCCGGCAGATCTTCCTGCCAACCAGGGATTCGCCGCGGCCGAACGACACTTCGACCCCGCCCGGATGAACCCCGAACTGCTGCTCATCGAGAGCGACCGCGATCTCCGAAACTCAGCGGACTTCCTCGTGATCGACAAGATCGCCAAGGCCGTCTACCGGGTGCAGGGCATCGGCAGCGTGCAGGCGATCACCCGCCCGAACGGCAAGCCGATCGAGTTCAGCACGATTCCGGCCCAGCTGAGCATGGGTGGTGTCGGCCAGGAGCTGAACCGCAAGTACAACGAGGACCGCATGGCCGACATGCTGGTCCAGGCCGACGCGATGCAAACCAACATCGACACCATGAAGAAGATGATGTCGTTGATGGGACAGATGTCCGCCACGACGCACGAGATGGTCGCCAAGACCAAGCAGATGGTCGTCGACGTCACCGAATTGCGGGACTACATCTCGAATTTCGACGACTTCTTCCGCCCGGTCCGCAACTACTTCTACTGGGAACCGCACTGCTACGACATCCCGGTCTGCTGGTCGATGCGCTCGATCTTCAACATGCTCGACGGCGTCAACACCATGACCGACACCATGGCCGAACTGGTCCCCATCCTCGAGCGGCTCGACATGCTGATGCCGCAGCTGCTGGAGCTGATGCCTGAGCAGATCGCGACCATGGAGAAGATGAAGGACATGATGCTGACCATGAAGGCGTCCCAGGGCGGCCTTCAGGATCAGCAGAAGGCCGCCAGCGAGAACCAATCGGCCATGGGCGACGCGTTCAACGACTCCTGGAATGACGACACGTTCTACCTGCCGCCGGAGATCTTCGACAACGAGGACTTCAAACGGGGTATGGAGAGCTTCATCTCGCCCGACGGTCGTGCGGTCCGGTTCATCGTCAGCCACGAGGGCGATCCGCTCTCCGCCGTGGGTATCGAGCGCATCGACGCGATCAAGAAGGCCGCCAAGGAGGCGATCAAGGGCACACCGCTCGAGGGATCGCGAATCTACCTCGGCGGCACCGCATCGGCCTTCAAGGACATGCAGGAGGGCAACAGCTACGACATGCTGATCGCCGGCGTCGCCGCGCTCGCCCTGATCTTCATCATCATGCTGTTGATCACCCGTAGCCTCATCGCCGCTGCCGTCATCGTCGGCACCGTCGTGCTCTCCCTCGGCGCGTCGTTCGGCGTGTCAGTTCTGGTGTGGCAGCACATCCTTGGCGTTCCGTTGCACTTCATGGTGATGGCCATGGCGGTCATCATCCTTCTTGCCGTCGGCGCGGACTACAACCTCCTGCTCGTGGCACGTCTCAAGGAGGAGATACACGCGGGGGTGAACACCGGCATCATCCGCGCCATGGGCGGTACCGGATCGGTGGTCACCGCCGCGGGTCTGGTGTTCGCGTTCACCATGATGGCGATGGCCGTCAGCGAGATGACCGTGGTCGCTCAGGTCGGAACGACGATCGGCCTTGGCCTGCTGTTCGACACACTGGTGATCCGGGCGTTCATGACACCGGCCATCGCCGCACTGCTCGGACGGTGGTTCTGGTGGCCGCAGATCGTTCGGAAGCGTCCGGTCCCGTCGCCCTGGCCTCAGCCGCAACAGGCCCGGGCGGGAGCGGGAACGCCGTCCGACGGCGATCCCGCATCCCCCTGACTCAGCGCCCGAAGCCGGCGTCCCGTAGCGCCTGTGCCATCGATCCGGCCGCGGCCGGTGCGGCGTCACGGCGGCCGGAGTTCTTGTCCCGACCGGGGTTTCGGCGATCTGGAGCGCCACGCTTACTGTCGTCGCGTCGGGGCTTCCCCGCACCGTCAGCCGGCTTGGCCTGGCCACGCGCAGGCGTGTCGTTCAGGCGCAGCGTCAGCCCGATGCGTTGACGGTCAACGTCGACCTCGAGGACCTTCACCCGCACCACCTGCCCGGACCGCACCACCTCGTGGGGGTCGGAGACGTAGCGGTCGGCCATCGCCGAGACGTGCACGAGACCGTCCTGATGCACGCCGACGTCGACGAACGCACCGAACGCGGCGACGTTGGTGACCACGCCCTCCAGGACCATGCCCTCCTTGAGGTCGGAGACCTTCTCGACCCCGGCGGCGAACGTGGCGGTCGAGAAGGCGGGCCGCGGATCGCGTCCCGGCTTCTCCAGTTCGGCGAGGATGTCGGTCACCGTGGGGATGCCGAACCGGTCGTCGGCGAAGTCGGCGGGTCGCAGTGACCGCAGCGATCGCTCGTCGCCGATCAGTTCGGCCAGCGTCACGCCCGCGCGGTCCAGGATGCGACGAACCACCGGATAGGCCTCGGGGTGCACGCCCGACGCGTCGAGCGGGTCGTCGCCGGCGTTGATCCGCAGGAAGCCGGCGCACTGCTCGAATGCCTTGGGGCCCAGACGCGGAACCTTCAACAGTGCCTTGCGGTTGGGGAACGGTCCGGTCGACTCGCGGTGCGCGACGATGGACTCGGCGAGGGATTCCGTGACCCCCGAGACGCGTGCGAGCAGCGGGACGGATGCCGTGTTGAGGTCGACGCCGACGGCGTTCACCGCGTCCTCGACCACGGCGTCCAGGCTGCGCGCCAGCGTGCCCGCCGTGACGTCGTGCTGATACTGGCCCACCCCAATCGACTTGGGTTCGATCTTCACGAGTTCGGCGAGCGGGTCCTGTAGCCGTCGCGCGATCGACACCGCGCCACGCAGTGTCACGTCGAGAGTCGGCAGCTCGTGGGCGGCATACGCCGACGCCGAGTACACCGATGCGCCCGCCTCACTCACCATCGCCTTCACGGGGGCGTCGGCACCGGAGGCGCGGATATCGGCGATGAGTTCGGCAGCCAGCGCGTCGGTTTCGCGGGATGCCGTGCCGTTGCCGACGGCGATCAGCTGGACGCCGTGCCGCGCGACGAGCGCCCCGAGCGTCGCCTTGGCCGCGTCCCACTGCTTCTGCGGTTGGTGCGGGAAGATCGCGCAGGTGTCGACCACCTTGCCGGTGCCGTCGACGACGGCCACCTTGACGCCGGTGCGGAAGCCGGGGTCGAGGCCCAGCGTCGTGCGGGTCCCCGCGGGGGCTGCCAGCAGCAGGTCCTTGAGATTCTTGGCGAACACCGCCACCGCGTCCTCCTCGGCGCGTTGACGCAGCCGGATACGGGCGTCGACCGAGGCGGAGATCATCAGTTTGACGCGCCACGCCAACCGGACGGTGGTGGCCAGCCACGCTGTCGCCGGGGCCGTCGAGGACAGATCGATGCCGAGGGTCTGGGCGACCATCGCCTGGTACACCTCGTCCTCCCCACCGCCGAGGTTCAGCGCCAGGATCTGCTCCTTCTCACCGCGCATGACGGCGAGCACTCGATGCGACGGCATGGTCTCGAGCTTCTCGGAGAAGTCGAAGTAGTCGCGGAACTTCTGTGCGGCAGGAGTTTTGGCGACCTCCTCCGACAGGGGTGAGGTGCGCACGGAGCCGTCGGCCCAGAACTTGGCGCGCACGGCGCCGACGAGCTCGGCGTCCTCGGCGGCCCGCTCGATGATGATGTGCCGCGCCCCGTCGAGGGCTGCCGCAGCGTCGGCGACCTCCTCACCGAGGAACTCCGCGGCCACCTCGTCGGGAACCAGGGTCGGATCGGCCAGCAGGCGATCGGCGAGAGGTTCCAGGCCGGCCTCGCGGGCGATCTGCGCCTTGGTGCGGCGCTTCGGCTTGTAGGGCAGGTAGATGTCCTCGACCCGCGACTTGGTGTCGGCGGTCAGCAGGGCGGCCCGCAGCTCTGGGGTCAGCTTGCCCTGCTCGTCGATGGAGGCCAGCACGGCGTCGCGGCGCTGGTCGAGCTCGCGCAGGTAGCCGAGGCGCTCCTCGAGGGTGCGCAGCTGGCCGTCGTCGAGGCTGCCGGTGACCTCCTTGCGGTACCGCGCGATGAACGGCACGGTCGCGCCCTCGTCAAGCAGCCGCACCGCGGCGCTCACCTGCGTCAGTGCTACATCGAGTTCCGCAGCGAGACGGTCATTTACGGGTTTGACGGTTGGGCTCGAAGTCACGCGAGGACCCTACCGAACTCCTCTGACGGCGCGGCGCGGGCGCGCCTGGCGTGTTGGTGCCGGCGCACACTCTAGCGGCCGCGGCGGTGGCGAGGAAGCAGCCCAGCGCGGTCCAGCCCCCCACGTCGTCCAGGCCGTCCTTGGCCATCAGCACGAGCGCCACACCGGCGACGCAGATCAACGCCCCGGCCCCGGTCGAGCGTGCGCCGGTGGCCCCCACCGGTCCGTCCCACCACGGCAGCCGACGATGCTCGAGCGGTGAGAGCAGCCAGAACGTCACGCCCATGACGATCGCGAACACCAGTGCCCGCAGCGCGAGCAGACCCCAGAAGCCCGGGGCGTGCACGTCGTAGGCGTCGAGGCCGAACGCGTGCAGCGTGAACATGGCCACGGCGATCGCGGGGATGTGCCAGAGGTAGATGGTCATCGCTCCCCCGTTGCCCACCGAGACGACCCGCCAGACCCGCGGCCGCGCCGCCCACCGGCCGATGGCACCGGCGGCGGCCACGAACAGGCACGACATCCAGGTGCAGTGCAGCGCGAGCAGCAGCGTCGGCGGGGACACATTGGACATCCGCTCCGCCCCGGTCACCACGAGCGCCACCTCGTAGGGCCCCGTCACGGCCAACGCGATCTGGGCGATGAGCGCACTCGCGGCGACGACGAGCGCCGCGCGGGGGCCGATCAGTCGGCGCGCATAGGCAACGCCGATCGTCATCGGGATGAGCCAGACGATCACGAAGTTCGCCACCCCGGACTCCGGCGTACCGACGGCCATCCGAACACCGTCGACGGCCGCGGCGGCCACGAGCAGGGACACGATGAGAACGGCCAGGCCGCGCCACGTCTGCAGGCGGGTCAGGGCTGGCACGAAGGCGAGCACCACCAGGTACACGCCGAGGAACCACAGCAGCGCCACCGACTCGCGTCCGATGCCTGCCGCCGACTCCGCTCCCAGGATCATGCGGGCGCCGAACAGGCCCACCGTCCACGCCGCGAGGTACCAGAACACGGGTCGGCACAGGCGCTGGGCGCGGGTCACCAGCCAGGTGCCCCACGGCGTGCCCGCCCGCCAGCTGTATGCGCCCGCCGCGCCGCCCGCGAGGAAGAACAGGGGCATGACCTGGGCGACCCAGGTGAGCGGGGCCATCGCGGGGATCTCCCCGAGCAGGTTGCCGATCTGCAGGCCGTCGGCGTTGATCGTGGCGAGTAGCAGGAAACAGTGGCCGAACATCACCACGACCAGCGCGCCGAGGCGGGCCACGTCGACGGCGCGGTCCCGTCCGGTGACGGTGTCGCCCACGGCGTCGGCTGCGTCGAGCGTGGGCTTGTTGGACGGCATGTTCTCAGCATGCCGCGTTGCAGGTGATCGCGGATGAGTAGGACTACTCGTCGTCCTTCTTGGCGTCTTCCCTTAGTCGGATGCTCTAGATTCCAACCAATGCGTTTAGCAATGATTCTTCTGGCCGTGCTGGTGGGCGTGGTGGCCTCACCGGCCGCCCCGGCAGGCGCCGAGCCCTTGGCGACTGGTCCCACATCGGCGCCCGACCTCAGCGGCTACACCGAGGTGAACCCCGACGCGTTCGTGGCTAGTGGCGAGGCGTACTTCCAGACCCCCGACGGACTGCTCTGCGCCATCCAGCCCAACCGTGGAGCCGCCGGATGTGACGGCCGGCTACCAGCGACACTGCTCGGCGTCAACGAGATCGTCCTCGCCGAGGACGTCAACGCGCGCGGTCTGCGGGCCACGTCCAACCCGCGTTTCGTGAAGCCATCCGGTGGCGCGGCCCCGGTCCTGCAAGAGGGCCAGAAGATCGTGCTCGGTGACTTCGAGTGCGCCGCGGCCCCCGGAGCGGTCACCGCGTGCACCAAGGGTGCGCCGGTCTCGCAGTGGATGGTTGTGTCCCCCGCGAGCACCGGTATCGGCCCGGCGACCGAGGGCCTGCCCGCGGGATTCCCCGATCCGAACGACTTCGTCGTCGGCGATGACACCTACATCGTCGGCACCGGCGCCAAGAACTTGTTCCCCGTGTTCACCGTCGAGGGTGGACTGACCTGCTCGATGATCATCTTCAGCGGTGGTGAGATCGGGTGTGACGGCCCGCTGCCGCACGTCACCGGCGGCCAGAACCAGGTCTTCACGCAGCTGCCCGGCGCGAGCGGCATCCGCCGCGCCGACGACAAGAAGTTCAGCACCCCCGCACATCCGGGCAACATCCGGCAGCTGCCCGTGGGGTACCGCGTCAACGCAACGGGCTCCACCTGCATGGCCATCAAGGGAGGTGTGGCGTGCTACGGCACGCTGGCCGGTGCCACGCAGGGCTTCCAGGTCTCCCCCACGGGCACCACGACCTTCCCCGAGTAGGGATGGCACCGCCTCGGGCGAGGAGGGCATCGATGGATCGCCGTCTCGGACGCGTCGCGGTCGGGCTGGTCGCCGCGCTCGTCGTCGCGGGTGGCCTCACCGCCGGCCCCGCGCCGCAGGCCGTGGCGTCGCCGGTGACCGGTGACTTCTCGGGTCTTGTCGATATCGGCGGTCGATCGCTCTACCTGGAATGCCGAGGTCAGGGCAGTCCGACGGTGATCCTGGAGGCCGGCGCGAATGGCCGCGGCGATGTCTGGAGCCGCGACAATCTGCGGCCTGCCGGGCAACGGTTGATGGTCCAACCGGGGGTGGCCAGGTTCACCCGGGTGTGCGCGTATGACCGTCCGGGCACACTCGGCGAGGTCAATCCCGCACTCGACCCGGACGGGCCGGAGTTCTACCCCAGCCGCACCGACCCGGTCCCACAGCCGCGGACGACGCGAGAGTTGATGACGGACCTGCACGCGTTGCTGACCGCCGCGCAGATCCCGGGCCCCTATGTCCTGGCCGCGCACTCGGCGGGCGGTTTGGTCGCCCGGCTCTACGCCAGCACCTACCCGGACGACGTGGCCGGGATGGTTCTCATCGACACGACCAACGAGAACATCTGGCACCACTTCCAGGACGCGCTGACCCCGGCGCAGTACCAGGCCTTCGAGGCGTCCACCCTGGACAACAGCGAGCTGCTGGCGGCCTATCCGGAGGCCGAGCGGTTGTGGATCGCGCCGCTGGCCGACACGCCGAGTGTCGTGCAGGTACGGCAGGCACGTCAGGATGCGCCGATCCGTCCGATGCCGGTAGTCGTTCTGGCACATGGTATCCCGTTCGCCGCACCGGTCGCGGGCTGGCCGACCGAGAAGATGGAGTCGATCCTGCTCGACTCGCAGCGCGACATCGCCTCACTCGTCCCCGATGCACGTCTGGTGATCGCCACCGAGAGCGGGCACAACATCCACCAGGATCAACCGGAGCTCGTCATCGACGCCATCGAGCAGGTGGTCACTGCGGTGCGCGACCCGGGCACGTGGCCCTGACATCCCCGCCGAGCGTGAACATCTTGGTGAGTTGAGCGCGATTTCTCGCAATCGTCTTCACGTTGGGCGTGGAGGTCGCACGCACCCAGGTAGCGTCGTGGCGGTGGATCACGCAGACGGCGACAGGGCCCACGCCGGCACCTTGACCGGGGTCTCGGAGACCGCGTTACTGACGCTCAACGGCAGAGCACACCAGGCCCGCCACCCAAACGCCATCATCGATGATCCGATGGCCATCCAGCTCGTCGATGCGATCGACTTCGACTTCGACAAGTTCGGCCGCAAGGGCCAGGAGATGGCATTGCGGTCGGTGGCATTCGATCGCGCCGCCGTCCAGTATCTGTCCGAGCATCCGTCGGCCACTGTCGTCGCCCTCGCCGAAGGCCTTCAGACCAGTTTCTGGCGCCTGAACAGCAGGCTGCCGAACGCCGAATTTCGTTGGCTCACCGTGGACTTCCAGCCGATCATCGAACTGCGACAACGCCTGCTTCCGCCCTCGCCGCGGATCACCAACCTCGCGCAGTCAGCGCTCGACTACACCTGGATGGACAGGGTGGACACCAGCGATGGTGTCTTCATCACCGCGGAGGGTCTGCTGATGTACCTGCAGCCCGACGAGGCGATGAGCCTGATCACCGAGTGCGCCAGGCGTTTTCCGGGTGGCCAGATGATCTTCGACCTGCCGCCGGTCCTGGTGAAGAAGATCGCCCCGAGAGGACTGCGATCCTCCCGGCGGTACCGCGTTCCGCCGATGCCGTTCAGCCTGTCGGCATCTCAGCTGGCGGATCTGGCCAACACCGTGCCAGGTGTCCGCGCCGTGCACGATCTGCCGATACCCCGAGGCCGAGGCCTCATCTTCGGCAAGCTCTATCCCGCCTTCTGGCAGCTGAAGCTGGCCAAGCAGCACCGCGGCGCGTTCACCCTGCTGGAGTTCGGCTGACGCCGCTAGCGCAGCACGCAATGCGTGCCACCGAAGATCGTCGCCATGCACTTCGTGCAGTGCACGCACAACCCCTCACGGGTGGTCTCGGCGCGAAACTTGTTGACCAGATCGGGATCGCGTAGCAGGGCACGGGCCATGGCCACGAACTCGAAGCCCTCGGTCATCGCGGTCTCGACGGTGTCCATCGTGTTGATCCCGCCCAGCAGGATCAGTGGCATGGACAGCGTCTCGCGGAACTGACGGGCCTGGGGCAGGAAGAACGCCTCTTCGAACGGATAGCTGCGGAACATGCGCGAGCCGATGACGCGCAGGCCCAGACCCACGACGGCCGGCTGGGACGCGATGAACTCGGCCATCGGGACGTCACCGCGGAAGTAGTACATCGGGTTGAACAGCGAACTGCCGCCGGTGAGTTCGAGCGCGTCGACGTGCCCGTCGGACTCCAACAGCCGTGCCGTGGGCAGGCTGTCGGTGAGCCAGAAGCCGCCGCGGACGCCGTCGTCCATGTTGAACTTGGCGGTGACGGCGACGCTGTCCCCCGCCTCGTGGCGCACCCGCTCGAGCACCCGACGACCCAGTTCGGCACGCCGCGCCATGTCACCGCCGTAGCGGTCGCTGCGCTTGTTGAGATTCGGGCTGAAGAACGAGCTCACCAGGTAGCCGTGGCCCAGATGCACCTCGATGGCGTCGAAGCCCGCGTCGACGGCATTGCGTGCGGCAGCGCCGAAGTCGTCGATGACCTGGTCGAGCTGCCCGAGGGTCGCGCCGCGCACCAGGCCCATCGCCGGCGCACTGAGCCGGGTCGACGGCGCCAACGTGCGCGTGCGGTTGGAGCGGGTGTTGGCGACCAGACCGGCGTGGCCGATCTGCGCGCAGACCAGCGCGTCCTCGGCGTGCACGGCGTCCGTCAACCGGCGCAGCGCGGCGGCGCGGCGACTGTCGAGCACCATGGTGTCGCGGTGCACCCGGCCGCCATCGGAGATCGCGCAGTAGGCGACGGTCGTCATCGCCGCGCCACCGCGCGCCACCTCGACGTGGAAGTCGATCAGGTCGTCGGTGACCTCACCACGAGGCATCCGGCCCTCGAAGGTCGCGGCCTTGATGAATCGGTTCTTCAACGTCAACGGACCGAGCCTCATCTGCGTGAATGCCGCAGATGAGGCGGTGGGGCCGACGTCGACGGACGCGGAGATTAGTTTCGCTGCCATTGGCATCGTAAGGTAGCACGCACGAATGACCTGGCCAAGGCACTCGCCCAAGGAGGACCATGCTGATCGCTGTCACCGGCGGAACCGGTTACGTGGGTGCGCACAGCGTGCGCGCCCTGCTCAGCGCGGGGCATCGGGTGCGACTGCTCGTGGGGCCGGACGCGGAGGGCGCCACGGTCCTGCGTCATCTCCGCGAATTCGACGGCGTGGACGTGATGTCCGGCGACGTCAGGAATGCCGCGACCATCGAAGCCCTGCTGGATGGTTGCGATGCGGTGCTGCACGCCGCGGGCGTGGTGGGTACCGACAACCGCCGCAACGCGCTGATGTGGGAGATCAACGCCCACGCCACGGAGGCTGTGCTCACGCGCGCCGTCGAGAGGGAACTCGACCCGGTGGTGTCGGTGAGCAGCTACAGCGCCCTGTTCCCATCGCCGACCGGCGTCATCGGTCCCGACACCCCGACCGCCGAGGGGCGCAGCGCGTACGCCCAGACCAAGGGCTACGCCGACCGCGTCGCGCGTCGACTGCAGGCACAGGGTGCACCCGTGGTCGTCACCTATCCGTCGAGCGTCGTCGGCGAGGCGTTTCACACCGCACCCGGTGTCACCGAGCGAGGGTGGGCGCCGATCGTGCGGTTCGGCGTGGCGCCCCGGTTGCGCGGCGGCATGCAGATGATCGACGTCCGCGACGTCGCCGCGGTGCACGCGGCGGTGATGACCCCCGGCCGCGGCCCGCGCCGCTACGTCTGCGGCGGGGAGATGGTGCCGTTCAACGACATGATCTCAGCGCTGCAACGCGGATCGGGTCGACCGATACGGCGAATACCGCTGAGCCCCGGCGTCTTTCGTGGCCTGAGCCGGGTGGGCGACGCCCTGGGCGCAATCGTGCCGATGGGCGACGGCCTGAGCTATGAGGCGGCGCTGTTGCTCACTGCCGCAACGCCAACCGACGACACCGCGACCTTGGCCGACCTCGGCATGACGTGGCGCTCCCCCGTCGAGGCCATCATCGCGTCATTCCCGCGGGCGCCACAGCACTGGTGAGCACCTCGATCACCCGGGCGTGCAGCGCATCGGTGTCGTCCTCCAGGGCGACGGTGGAAAGCAGCAGCGCCGCGCCCACCCCCATCGCGAGTAGGGCACGGGCATCGCGCTCGGCATCGGCCGGGTCGCCGGGACTGGACGCGGTGAAAAGCGCCACCGCGGGCCCGCTGAAGTCCGTCCACAACCGGTGGCGCAGATCTGGGTTCTCGGCCATCGCGAGCAGCAGCCCGGGAACCGCTGCCCGCACCTCGGGGCGGGTGAAGAGCTGACGGCTGCCACGTGCCACCCAGTCCACCCATCCGGCGCGGTCGGTGCCCGCGAACGGTGCGAGATCCGGTGTGGCACCGAGGATCGCGTGCAGCACGAGTTCGGCCTTCGATGACCAGCGGCGGTCCAGACTCGATCGACTTACCCCCGAGCGGGCGGCGATCAACCGCATACTCAGGTCATCCCAGCCCGTCTCCACCAGCAGCTCGCGGGTGACCGCGAGGGCGCGTTCGTCGATCGACGCGTCCCTCGGGCGTCCCGCCGACTTATCGTCCTCCACAGTGGCCATTGAACCGCACCAGAGCTCGGCGGTGGCGGACACGCGGGTGCCCGTCGCGTCACAATCAGCCTGGAGAGGGTACGACGAGTGCTACTCGTGGTTCACGTCGACGACGAACGCGTCGATGTTGCCGCCGACGATCTCGTGGCTCCACGCGGCGATGATCGAGAACAGCGACATGTACTCGATGTCCATCGCGGCGGCGGTGCCGGCCTCGTACATCCAATCCACCTTCTCGACGCCAGCGTGCAACTCGACGCGCAATTCCAGGGGAGCGACCTTCACAGAACCGTCCCTGGCGGGAGCACGGAGCGCGGCGTGAATGTGCCGCGCCGCGGCGTCGACGTTGTTCCTCGGGTCGTCGTTCAGGTTCCACAGCGCCGTGAATGCTGCGGCCTGATGCTCGCCGAGATGTGCGGTGTACTCCGCGCACGGGCGTGGGAACACCTGTCCGGGGTGCAGTTTCGGCAGCATTCGGTTCTCCAGCTCGATGGCAGCTCGGACCGAGCGTATGCGACTTCGTCTCGCACGCGTGCCGGACGGTCAGACGGCGCCGGGGCCTCGGACGCACCGACCCGCGCAGCACCATCACGGCGCTCATCGCGCCGATTCAGGAAGCGACACCGCAGCAGCACCGCGGCTGGGACCGCCATCATCGACAACACCTGCAAGAGGTCAGCTATAGACCCTTGATCTGCACTCACAACCGAAGTCGACACGATACGGATGTCATCGACAACGATCCAAACGCAATCCTTACGGTCACCGCCCGGATCGGAACGGAATTGCATCGAGTGGACGTCGCGCCGCCATCACCCGTTGGGTGCCGCCCCCAACTGGTCAATCAGACGGCGGACGCGGTTCTCGATGTCG
Organism: Mycolicibacterium sp. 624; assembly: GCF_040548615.1. NCBI lineage: Bacteria > Bacillati > Actinomycetota > Actinomycetes > Mycobacteriales > Mycobacteriaceae > Mycobacterium > Mycolicibacterium sp. 624. The sequence continues at coordinate 76,841 of NZ_JBEPRZ010000003.1, read as the reverse complement.
TCGCGGACGAGGCGCATCCGCTCGATACCCCCGATCCCGCGATCGGAGGGCTCGTCGGTGTCCCAGGTCTCGAACCGGGTTCCCTCGACGGGCTCGACGTGGGCCTCCCGGCCCAGGATCACCACGACGTCGACATTGCGCAACAGCGCGGAATCGATGGGCTTCGGCGTCTGATCGGTGATGTCGATCCCGCCTTCGGCCAGTGCCGCGGCCGACAGTGCATTGATCGCACCGCCCGGCCTGGTACCCGCGGAGTGCACCTCCACGGTGTCGCCGGCGATCGTTCGCATCAGCCCGGCGGCCATCTGGGACTTGCCTGCGTTCTTGACGCACACGAACAGCACGCTCGGCACGTGATTGGATGCAGACATCAGCCGACGGGATTGATACCGAGTTCGTCGAGAAGTCGGCGGACCCGCTCCTCGACGTCGTCGCGGATGGGACGGACGGCATCGACACCCCTGCCAGCGGGGTCGATCAACTCCCAGTTCTCGTAGCGCTTTCCAGGGAAGAACGGGCAAGCGTCCCCACACCCCATGGTGACGACGACATCGGCGGCTTGAACGATCTCGTCGGTCCAGGGCTTGGGGAACTCGCGTGTGATATCGATGCCGACCTCGGCCATCGCCTGAACCGCCGCCGGATTGATCTCGGTGCCCGGTTCGGACCCACCCGACCAAGCCACACCCTGATCCCCCGCGAGATGGTTGAAGAAGCCGAGCGCCATCTGGGACCGGCCTGCGTTGTGCGTGCACAGGAACAGCACAGTGGGCTTGGTGTCGGAGATCTTGCCCTCGACGCGAGCCAGGGCTGTGAGGCGTTGACGAGCCCACCTTTCGGCCAGCAGCGGCAAGAAGTTTGGGATTGTGGCTCGCCCGGCGAACTGATCGTAGGAGGTGTGGAGGAACCGCTCGACGGTCTCGACACCGAAGTGCTCACCAAAGTCGGCGTGCAGACGACTGGCCGCCGTCTTCAATGCATGCCTCTGGTCGATTGACAGGTCCCGATGCGTGTGAGTCGTCAGAGGGGCCGGGCTGTCGCTCATGGTGCGCTCCGATCGGAAGCGGGAGTTGGTGATTCCGCGTCGGTCGTGAACCGGCGCCGCAGGGCCAGCGAGACGTAGACCAATCCAACGAGCACTGGGACCTCGATGAGCGGACCGACGACGCCGGCGAGCGCCTGCCCAGACGTGGCGCCGTAGGTGGCGATGGCGACGGCGATCGCGAGTTCGAAGTTGTTGACCGCGGCGGTGAACGCCAATGTCGTGGTGCGCTGATAGCCCAGGCCGAGGACCGCGCCGAGCAGGTAGCCGCCGCCCCACATGACGGCGAAGTACACCAGCAGCGGCAACGCGATGCGTGCGACGTCCAGCGGGCGGCTGGTGATCTGATCGCCTTGGAGCGCAAAGAGAATGACGATGGTGAACAACAGGCCGTACAGCGCCCACGGGCCGATCCTCGGCAGGAATGTGGCCTCATACCAGGGGCGACCCTTGACCCTCTCCCCCACTCTGCGTGACAGGTAGCCCGCCACCAGCGGAATCCCCAGGAAGATCAGGACCGACTTGGCGATCTGCCATGGCGAGGTGCTGATGGTGGTCTGCTCCAGGCCGAGCCACCCAGGTAGCACCGAGAGGTAGAACCAGCCGAGCAGCGCGAACATGACGACCTGGAAGATCGAGTTCAGCGCGACCAGGACCGCCGCGGCCTCCCTGTCGCCGCAGGCGAGGTCGTTCCAGATGATCACCATGGCAATGCATCTGGCCAGGCCCACGATGATCAGGCCGGTCCGGTACTCGGGCAGGTCCGGCAGCAACAGCCAGGCCAACGCGAACATCAGCGCGGGGCCGAGCACCCAGTTCAGGATCAGCGAGCTGATCAGGAGCCTACGGTCGCCGGTGACGGTATCTAGTCGGTCGTAGCGGACCTTGGCCAGGACCGGGTACATCATGATCAACAGGCCCAGCGCGATCGGCAGCGAGATGCCGTCGATCTGAACGCGATCCAGCGCGGTGTTCAATCCCGGGATCTGCCGCCCCAGCAGCAGGCCAACGACCATCGCCAGGCCGATCCACACCGGCAGGAATCGGTCGAGCAGCGACAGCCTCTCGACCACGGCGGGGTGGCCGGCCTCTACCGGGGTGGTCATGCCGGGAGTATCAGCAGCAGGCATTGCTCGGCTTCACCGCTTCCGCAGCCGAACCCCCGCAGCAGACACCGCCCTCAGCAGTTCCGCCCTCGGCGTGTTCGGGGCTGGTGCCGAAGGTGTCGGAGTCGGCGAGCACGGTGTAGACCTCCCACTTCTCTCCGGCGGGCCCGGTGACCCAGACCTTGTCCTGCGTGGCGAAGCAGCACGTGGTGCCGATCTCCTCGTCGGTGAACAGCCCCTCGCCGGTGAGCCGGGCGATCTCCGCGTGCACGGTCTCGCTGGACTCCACCTCGACACCGAGGTGGTTGATTGTGCCGCCCTTGCCGGGGTTCTCCAGCAGCACCAGTTTCAGCGGCGGCTCGGCGACCGCGAAGTTCGCGTAGCCCTCCTTGACCTTGGCGGGCGGGGTGTTGAAGAGCTTGGTGTAGAACGTGATCGCCGCATCAAGGTCATCGACGTTGAGGGCGAGTTGCATCCGGGACATGGTGAGCCTTCCTACCTGTGCGACTTATATCGAAGTAGCGCGCCACGGCCAGCATGCCACCTTTTTGATATATGTCAATCTTCGTGGCATCATCAAGGAATGCCCAAGGCTCTGCCGACCATCGACATGTCCGCTCCGGTCTGCTGCGCGCCCGTGGCGGCAGGTCCCATGAGCGACGAGGATGCGCTCGAGGTCGCGTTGCGGCTCAAGGCGCTCGCCGATCCGGCGCGGGTGAAGATCATGTCCTATCTCTTCAGTTCCTCAGCGGGAGAGGAGAACAGCGGCGACCTCGCGGCGGCGCTCGGCCTGACGGAGTCCACCGTCAGCCATCACCTCGCCCAGCTCAGGCGGGCCGGCCTCGTCGACTCCGACCGGCGCGGCATGAACGTCTACCACCGGGCGCACCGCGACGCAGTGGTGGCGCTGTGCACCGTGCTGGACCCCAACTGCTGCACCTGATCGCTCGGCTCACCTGATGTGAGAAACGATGACGATGGCCAACCTCACGCCGTTTCGAGATCCAGGAGCAAGAGCGCGATTCCTTGCGAGTTACGAATCGGTCATGGATGACTGGCCCGTGCCCCGCGAGGACATGGAGGTCGCTTCGGCGTTTGGCCAGACGCACGTCGTGGTCAGCGGCAGTCCCTCCGCTCCGCCACTCGTCCTCCTGCATGGCGCGAACACGACGTCCGCGGTGTGGAGGCCGATCATCGCGGCGCTCAGCAGTTCCTATCGCTGTTTCTGCATCGACACGATCACCGATGCCAACAAGAGCGTCGCCACCAAACCCGTTCGCCGGGCGGAGGACTACGTCAGCTGGCTGCGGCAGACCTTGGACGCACTTGGTGTCGATACGGCGAGGCTGGCGGGCTTCTCATATGGCGGATGGTTAGCGGCCCTCTTCACGCTGCAGGCGCCAGAACGGGTGAGCCATCTGTCGGTGCTCGGCCCCGCCGCGACCCTGGACCCCATCCCTGTCCACTTCTTCCTCAGATCGTTCTCGACGGGACTTCTGCGTTCACCCGCCCTGGCGGATCGTTTCCTGCAGTGGATGTCGGCGACGCCCAATGCGACGTCGGACCCCATCATGGCGCTGATCGCGGACTGCATGACGGCCTCCAGGCCATTACGCCGAGAAGTGCTGCCGCCGAGAGTGTTCAGTGACGCTGACCTCGGACGACTCACCGTGCCGGTGACCGTCCTGATCGGCGATCAGGACGTCGTTTACCGGCGCGGACCCGATGTCGCCCTGCAACGGGCACGCACCCACATTCCCAATGTGCACGCAGAGATGCTGCCGGGCGCGAACCATACCCAGATGCTCGACTGCCCCGACCTGGTCGTCACCGCGATGATGTCGTCCATGGCCTGAGCCGCCCGGTACGGCCGACCGACTCAGGCCTCCGGCCGGTGGTCGCTACCCGGCCGCGAACCGCGCATCCACCGACGCCGAGATCTCGATGTCCTCTGGCGCGAACTCGACGGTCGCACCCGGGGCGGACATCGCGCTGGCCCGAAGGTATCCACCAGCGGGACCACCCGGGGGTCGGGGTTCGACGCCGAGCATCCCGGCGTCGGCGATGGCAACAGGACGTATTGCACCAAATCCGAGCGCATCGGCGTACTGCTGTGCACGTGTGATGGCATCGACGACGGCCGCGGTCCGAGCGTCCTTGAGCAGCTCGTCTCGACGCGTCGACGTCAGCGCCCAGTCGATGCGTTCGACGCGAAATCCCTCGATGGTGGCGATGTGCTCGCCGATCCACCGCGACAGCGCACTGAAGTCGCGGAACTTCGCCTCCACACCGACACTGGCGTGGTGGACGAGCGGCAGTTGCTTGCCCTCGTTGTTCCACGGGCGATTCGACCAGGTGTGCAGCTGCTCGGCCGACCACCAGGTGACCTCACCGCGGCTTCCGTCCATGAGTGGGACGATCGACGCCTTCACGGCCTCCAGGTCGCGTGCGACCCGCTCGAAGACCGAATCCATCGCGGGGCCCTCATAGGCGATCGATGTGTGGACCGTCGCCCTCTCGGGGGGTTCAAACGCCGAGAAGGATCCGCGCACGGTGATGTCGGTTGGCATGAACGAAACCTAGCCGCCTCGAAATGATGATGACTTACTCACAAGTCTAGTAGGTGGTGATGAATTGGGCCGCCAATACAAGAAATAGACCTAGTAGGTAGCGAGTGCTCTCGGAGGAATCAGTGTCCCGAACATGAACAAGAACCTGCCCGCCAGTTAAGATTTCGCGCGCTACGGGATTCAGAGCCATTTCTCCGCTCTATTGAAGCAATGGTGAAGGCACCCGGGCAAGGTCCCGGCTGACGGCGGCCGCGGCTGCGCGGACAGCTGGTACGGCCGACCGTTCGGACATGCGTTCGGCGCTTCCGGATAGAGCCAGTGCTGCGACGACTTCACCGCGGTACATGATGGGCGCCGCGATTGACCTCGTACCGATCGCGAACTCCTCGTTATCAACTGCGAACCGTTCGACACGGACACGCGCCAGCTCGCGTCGTAGGTGTAATGGGTCAGTAATCGAACGAGGCGTCCGGCGCACTAGTTTGCAGTCATCAAAGATGCTCTGCTGCAGTTGATCTGAGGCGAAGGCAAGCAGTAGTTTTCCGGAACCGGTGCAGTTCAGTGGCTGGCGACCACCAATGCGCGTGTCCAGACGCATGCTTCGCCGCCCCGATATCTTCTGCAGATAGATGACCTCGTTCCCCTCACGTACGGCGAGTTGCACTGTTTCGTGGGTGATTTCGTAGAGATCCTCCATTGATGGCAGAGAGGCGTCACGTAGCCCTAGCCCGCGCTGCTCGGCAAGCACCCCGAGCTCAAACAGGCGCATACCCAATCCCAATCCACCCTCAACTGGTTGCAATAGCCGCATAGCAACCAGGTCGGCAACGATGCGGTTTGCGGTGGCTTTGGGCAGCTGCGTAGATGTGCAAATCTGGCTCCGAGACACAACGGGTCCATGAGACGCGACAGCTTCAAGGATCAATACGACCTTGCCCAGCATCGAGGCATCTTCCCTTGACTGACTCACTCAGTGAGTCTACCGCTTCCGCCACGTCCTTCCGCTGCCTATCGTCGCTCTCCACCACTCACAACAAGATTGGAGAACACCGACGTGACAGCAACTGAGGCCCGGCCGCGCGACGTAACGACCGTGGACCTCTCGACCGTCAACATGGGCTACGAAACCGACGGGACAGCAGAGGGAACACCTTTGTTCCTCTTGCACGGCTTCCCCGACACGGCCGCGACATGGGATGGCGTGGTTGACCATCTTCCGACGAGCGATCTCTTCATCGTCCGTCCCCACATCCGGGGCCACGGACTGACCCGCATTCACCCGGGGAAGACGGTCTCTGCCGAAACTGCCGCGTTGGCTACCGACGTCATTGAGCTGGCGGACAGTCTCGGACTCGACAGCTTCCACATCGTCGGCAGTGATTGGGGCTGTCGCGCGGCGTACGCACTGGCCGGACTCGCTCCTGGTCGCGTACGGTCCATGGTCACATTGGGCACAGGTTACAACGAGGCAACACCTGTCTCGGATCTGTCCCTCGACCAAGTGAGTTCGTTCTGGTACCAGTGGCTTTTCCAGACAGAGCATGGGCGAGAACTCCTTCAGGACAACCGCGGAGAGTTCTGCCGCCACCTCTGGGGGAAGTGGTCACCAGAGTGGGAGTTTAGTGACCAGGATTTCGCCGAAGTTGCCACCGCTATCGAAAACGACCAGTTCGTCGACACGGTGTTGCACTACTACCGCTATCGGTGGCGCAACGCACCGATTACCGAGCAGTACAAGGACGCACAGCGGCTAGTCGACGGCATGCCCGCCATTACCGTCCGAACAACGCACATCCAAGGCATGGAAGACCACTGCACCCGTCCTGACACAGCCCGCCGATGGGAGGCCCGGGTCACCGGTCAGTACCGCCGGGTCGACTTGGCTGGGATCGGTCACTTTCCCCAACGCGAAGTACCCGAGCGAGTAGCCGCAGAGATTCTCCGCACAATCCGAGGTGAGGCGTGATGATCTCGACGGTCAATAGCTCTCCAGTTGCCGATGGCACATTGGTCGTCACGGGCGGCGGCAGGGGCATAGGCGCTGCCGTATCGAAAGCCGCTGCTAAGCGCGGCTTTTCGGTGGTGGTCAACTATTCTCAAGACGCCGCCGGAGCTTTGCGAGTTGTTGAGGACATCGGCAACGCCGGGGGGAAGGCCATCGCGGTCGCCGCCGACGTATCCGTCGATGCTGACGTCAGGCGGCTCTTCGATACAGCCGTATCGGACCTTGGTCCTATCGTCGGTCTCGTCAACAACGCCGGCGTGACAGGCGGATTTACCCGCGTCGATCAACTTGAAGCCGCCACGGTTGAACGTGTGTTCGCCGTCAACGTCGTCGGCGCGTTTCTGTGCGCGGGCGAGGCGGTCCGTCGCATGTCCACCAGACATGGCGGCGCAGGTGGTGTCATCGTGAATGTCTCATCCCGCGCAGCCGAACTCGGTGGGGCCGGCGAGTGGGTTCACTACGCAGCAACTAAGGGTGCAATCGACAGCCTCACGGCCGGCTTGGGTCGAGAAGTGGCTGCCGAAGGTATCCGCGTCAACGGTGTTGCAGCCGGTCTCATCGAAACTGACCTACACGCAGCGGCCGGTAAACCGACCAGAACCAAAGACCTTGCCACTGGCATACCAATGCAGCGCCCGGGGACTGCGAATGAAGTTGCTGACGCCATTATTTGGCTGCTGTCGCCCGAATCTTCGTACGTCACGGCAGCAACAGTCGCTGTGGCTGGGGGACGCTGACATATGGCGGGTCTGGCGGGATCCGGCCGAGTCACACGAACTGGCGAAAGTAGTGACCGCTTCTTGACGCCCTGGCAGATTCAGGGTGCGCAGAGGTTACCCGTGATTGTGCGTGCTCAGGGCTCATACCTGTACGACCAGAGCGGCAGAGCGTATTTCGATCTTTCCAGCGGTTGGATCTGCACGAATCTCGGATACAGCAACCCGCGCATTGCCTCGGCCATCGCTGCGCAGGCCAGCACGCTGAGCTACGTGGCACCCCACCTGGGATGCGATGTACGCACGCAGTTTGCGCAACGCCTCAGCGAGTATGCACCCTGGGCTGAGAACGCCCGTGTGCATTTCACCTCAGGAGGAGGCGATGCCAATGACGACGCTATACGCATAGCGAGGCGTCTAACCGGCCGCTCAAAAGTGTTGGCGGCGTACAGGTCCTATCACGGCGACACCTTAGCATCAGCCGCGTTAACCGGTGGCGCCCGTCGCTGGCCAGCGGAGCCGATGATTCCGCCTGGGGTGGTGCGGTTCTTCACCCCAGGCGGGACAGCACCGGCGTTCGACTCTCAGGACTCCCGAGAAGAGACAAATCGAGCACTTCGTCACCTGGATTCCGTTATAGGACTCGAGAATCCAGACAGCATTGCTGCCTTGATAATTGAGCCAGTGCTCGGATCGGCGGGTCTTATAGCCTACCCAACAGACTACCTACGCGGCCTACGTGATCTCGCAACTAAGTACGGCATCCTTCTAATTCACGACGAAGTAATGTGCGGCTTTGGTCGCGTCGGTGAAATCTTCGCGTCCGCGCGTTTGGGGTTGAACCGGACATCGTCACCTTCGCAAAGGGTGTCACGGGAGCTCACGTCCCCCTTGGCGGCTTTCTGATTCGCGAGTCGTTGGCCAACGCATTTGACCAACGGGTGTTTGACTGTGGTCACACTTACTCCGGTCATCCAGTCGCGATGGCGGCCGGCTTAGCAGCGCTCGACGAATACGAGCACGGCGGACACTTCTCGAGTGCCTACCGGATCGAGAATTGGCTTACGTCAGGTTTAGCCGACCTGAAGAAGGACATCGACACGATCGGTGATGTCCGAGGTATCGGCGCCTTTATCGGTCTCGATCTGGTCCGAGATCGCGCAACCATGGAACCAACCTCCACCTCCGAGTCTTCAGCTGCCGCAGCCGACGAGTTCATCGCCGACCTGATGCGAAGCGGGGTTTGGCTGTACCACCGGAACGGATTGTGCATTTTTGCCCCACCTCTGAACTGCACTGAAACCGAAATCAACCGTGCTCTAGAGGTTTTCGGAACGACCCTCAAACGCCACCAAGCCGCCATCATCACCTAGCCGACTGCCCAAACTTTCGAGCCCCGACAGCATCCGTCGCGGCGTGAGCGAACTGGAACACTCATGACCAACAGCGATACGAGCAGTATAGAAACGTCCCCGCCAACGACGGCGCGGCGTGTGATTGCCGCGTCTACAGCGGGAACCGTATTCGAGTGGTACGACTTCTATCTCTACGGCGCCTTGGCAGCTGTTGTTGGACAGAAGTTCTTCACGGCTGTCAGCCCTGCCGCAGCGCTCATCTTCGGGCTAGTCGCGTTCTCGATCGGCTTCGTGGTACGGCCCATCGGCGCGCTCCTATTCGGGCGCTTTGGCGATCGCGCCGGGCGGAAACGGACCTTCCTGGCGACCATTCTGATCATGGGCCTGGCAACCGTCGCCGTGGGTCTGCTGCCCACCTACGAATCAATTGGCATCTTTGCGCCCATTACCTTGATCTCGCTGCGGGTACTACAGGGACTCGCAATTGGCGGTGAGTACGGCGGAGCTGCGGTTTATATCGCTGAGCATTCCCCCCGCGGCAAACGTGGTGGATACACGAGCTGGCTGCAGACAGCCGCCACATTGGGACTCCTGCTATCGATAGCAGTCATCACGCTGTGCCGACTTTCGATGTCCGACGAAGCTTTCGACGCCTGGGGCTGGCGGATCCCATTCGTGGGGTCGGCGGTCTTGCTCGGGATCTCGGTGTGGATCCGGCTGCGGCTGCACGAATCTCCCACCTTCCTGAAGATGAAAGCTGCCGGGGCAACCGCCAAAGCCCCCATCAAGGAGACCTTCACGAAGTGGGCCAACCTACGGCTTGTGCTTCTAGCGCTATTCGGACTGGTCGGTGGTCAGGCGGTCGTCTGGATCGTCGCGCAGATCTATCCACTTCTCTTCCTGACCAACACACTTCAGGTTGACCCCACTGACGCGAACATCATGACGGGTGTCGCGCTTGCACTGGGTGTCCCATTCTTCATCGGCTTCGGTTACCTGAGTGACCGTACGGGCCGGAAGCCGCTGATTGTCATCGGATGTCTGCTCGGCGCCTTGACGTACTTCCCGACATTTTCCGCGATCACCCACTTCGCCAACCCCGCATTGGAGCAGGCGCGCACCTCAGTGCCGGTCGTGGTCGTGGCAAATCCTAACGAGTGCTCGCTGCAGTTCGACCCCATGGGGCGTTCAGAGTTCACGTCGTCGTGTGATGTCGCCAAGATTGCTCTCGCGGAACGAGGTATCCCGTACGCGAACGAAACCGCCACTGAGGGAACCACCGCGATAATTCGGGTCGGTGATCGAGAGATCGCGTCCTATAGCGCGGGCTCTTCTGGCGACGATGCCTTGGTCACCGTATTCAAGAATCAGCTTGAGCCCGCACTACTCGATGCAGGGTACCCACTGGGTGCAGACGACGCCGAAATCAATCACGTCATGGTGGTGCTGCTGCTCTTGTACTTGATCATGCTGGCCGCCATGGTTTTTGGCCCGATGGCAGCAGCTTTGACCGAATTGTTCCCCGCACGCATCCGCTACACGGCAATGTCGTTCCCGTACCACATCGGCAACGGATGGATTGGGGGCTTAATGCCCGCATCGATCGTGGCGATCCAGAGTGTCAGCGGCGATATCTACACCGGCCTGTGGTACCCCGTGATCGTTGCAGGCGTCACAGCTGTGGTGTGCTTAGTGTTCATACCTGAACCATCCAAATTACCTACGGCCAACGACATGTCGGCTGATGTGGACACTGAAACCCTGTGTCAGGACTCCGACCGATGAACGCAACTGCTGCCAGCGAAGATCTCGTGGCTATCCGGCGAGACCTTCATGCACACCCTGAGATCGGCTTGAACACGGATCGCACCGCCGACATCGTCGCGAACGTGGCTCGGCGTGTGGGCGCGGACGAGGTTCACGTTGGTATCGGCGGCGCTGGAGTGGTGGCGATCATCCGGGGACGTGAAGCGGATTCCGGCACCGCCGTCGGTTTGCGCGCCGATATGGACGCGCTACCCATCCACGAGGCGAACGACGTGGGGTACCGGTCCCGGCGCGACGGTGTCATGCATGCGTGCGGCCACGACGGTCATGTCGCCATCCTCCTGGGGGTCATCGAACAACTGGCTCGTCACCGCGACTTTGCGGGAACGGTAGTAGCCATCTTCCAACCGGGTGAAGAGGGCCATCGCGGAGCCAGAGTGATGCTCGACGACGGTCTGTTCGAACGGTTTCCAGTTGACGCGATCTACGCACTGCACAACTGGCCCTCCCTTAACGCAGGGCAGATCGCAGTTGCACCGGGACCGATCATGGCCGCGCGAGATGACTTCTGGATCCGCATGTCAGGAAGCGGTGGGCATGGCGCCCAGCCCCACCTCGCGATTGACCCAGTTGTCGCCGCCGCACAGTTCATTACGGCTGTGCAGTCGGTAGTCAGCCGCAACGTTGATCCTTCAAGAGGTGCCGTGGTCACCGTGCACTCAATCGATGCTGGCACCCAAATCAGGTTCGGAGAATCTACGCCCAGCGTCACCATCCCGGTATCGGTGGAACTCGCCGGCACCGCCAAGTGGACCCATCCCGATGTTGGACACCTCTTACGGAAGAGGATCTCCGAAATCGCCGAAGCCATCGCGCGCGCTTTCAGCGTCGACGCCGAGACCGCATATGAAACCTTCCTGCCGCTTACGGTCAACTCCAGTTCGCACGCTGAACTGGTTGCCGCTGTCGCAGGTGAAATTGTGGGGCAGAAGCACGTGTTACAAACGCTCCCGCCGAGCATGGCTTCCGAAGACTTCGCGTTCTTTCTTGATCACGTTCCCGGCGCATACTTCCACCTTGGAACAGGTGGGGCTCCGTTGCACTGCCCGGACTTCGACTTCAACGACACGGTGATTCCAGTCGGGACGGCGCTCTTGGCCGGGATCGCTCGACGGGCCCTGAGCCGCTCAGGCGGCACGGCAGATGGAGCCAACCAATGAGACAAACCTCGATCACTCGCGAAGAACTCGTCGCCGACCTTCCGCAGCTCCGCCCATGCGGCTTAGCGGAAGTCAGTGCTGCGATCCGCGGAGTGCGCAAGCTCGTCGTTCTTGACGACGATCCCACCGGTACCCAAAGCGTTATCGACCTGCCTGTGCTGACGCAATGGCGCGACGAAGACCTCACATGGGCACTCAGGACGGACACCCCAGCGTTCTTCGTTCTCACTAACACGCGAAGCCTTACAGCCCCCGAGGCGGAGGCGGTGAACCGAGACGTGCTGAGAAATCTGCAGAGAACCGCTGCAGCTCTTGGCATCGACTACGCAATCGCCAGCCGCAGCGACTCGACCTTGCGCGGCCACTTTCCGCTAGAGACCGACGCAATCACAGATACCGAACGTGCCGCCGGGCGTGCTGTCGACGGCGTCATTGTGGTCCCCGCATTCCTCGACGCGGGCCGGGTAACGATCGACTCCACCCATTGGCTGACCACCGACACCGGCTTAATCCCAGTGTCTAAGAGCGAGTTTGCGCGCGATCCTAGCTTTGCCTACTCGCATTCCGACCTGCGGGCTTGGGTGGAAGAGAAGAGCCACGGACGTATCCAGCGATCGCAGGTCCCCGCCATCACACTGCGCGACCTGCGATGCGGCGGACCGGCCCGTGTAGCGGAACTGCTCGCCACGCTCACTCTTGCTCAGGTCATCGTCGTCGACGCACTCGATGAAGACGACCTACGCGTCCTTGTGCTCGGCATCCTTCACGCCGAAAGGGAAGGCCTGCGGTTTGTCTACCGCACCGGGCCGTCATTTGTCCGAGCGCGGTGCGCACAGTCCCCCGCACCGCCGATCGCTCTCGAACGCCTACGGACCCTGCTCGCCCCAGCTGACACCGACAACCGTCCAGTCTCTTCGCGTGGCCTCATCGTCGTCGGATCCCACGTGGGTATGACTACACGCCAACTACAGCTGCTGCGCGCAGAAGAGGAGATCACCGCGCTTCAAGTAGACGTCCCTCGGCTCATGCAGTCTCAGACGTCAAAATCGCACTGTGCTGAGATCGCCGCTGCAGCTATTGAACATCTCGGTGACCCCAACAGCAACGCGGATCTTGTCATCGGAACCAGCCGCGAGGTCATTTCAGCGGAAGATCGCGATCGCAATCTCACTGTTGCGCAGACCGTTAGCAGCGCCTTGGTGACTATTGTCCGCGACGTGTTGGCCAGTGTGCGGCCACACTTCGTGCTCGCAAAGGGAGGGATCACCTCGGCGGACATAGCCTCCAAGGCACTAGACATCAGCCGAGCGTGGACACGCGGAAACCTCCTGCCCGGCGTCGTGTCCCTCTGGGAACCCGCCACCGGACCTTCACGTGGAATCCCCTATGTGGTCTTTCCGGGCAACGTCGGTGGTGAAGACGGCTTAGTCACTGTCGTCCGCACCCTTCGTCAAATCTAAAGATAGGAAGCCAAGATCATGGTCAACACCTCGCAGAGGGATATCGCAGTCGTCGGATTGGGTGCGATGGGGCTGCCAATGGCAACACGTCTTGCGTGTAGGTTCAGCGTCACCGCCTGCGACATCTCCTCCGATCAGCGCGCGAAGGCCTCGCAGGCCGGCGTCCAGGCCGCGGCAAGCCCGGCAGCTGCGGTAGCAAACGTGCCAATCGCATTGCTGTCGGTTCGCACCGCCGATCAAGTCGACGCCGCGCTCTTCGGTCCCGACGGTCTCGTCGAGGCGAACCAGCCTCCCCACACCGTCATTCTCACCAGCACGGTAGGACCGAAGGCGGCCGCAAGGATCGGCGGCGAGCTTCACCGGAGAGGCATTGAACTGATCGACGCGCCCATCAGCGGTGGGCCGACCCGCGCGGGTTCCGGCGAGCTGCTCATCATGGCAGCGGCGCAGCCAGAAGTTCTGGAGCGAGCCGAACCGTTGCTCAGTCACCTAGGGAAGACCGTCACCGTGGTGGGCACTAGAGCCGGAGACGGGCAAGCAGCGAAAGCCATCAATCAATTGCTCGCTGGCGTCCACATTGCAGCCGCCGCGGAAGCAGTCGCCCTGGCCCACAGCCTTGGATTGGACCCCACGGCGATAATCGAGGCCCTGCAGGACGGAGCAGCAGCATCCTTCATGCTCGGCGACCGAGGCCCACGCATGATTCAAGCGCTAACCGATCAGACCGAGGTCCGGTCACGCCTGGACATCTTCACCAAAGACCTGGGAATTGTCTTGGATATTGGACGGGAACTGGCCGTGGCACTTCCAACGACCGCGGCTGCACACCAGTTGTACCTAGTCGGCGAATCACAAGGATTGGCGCAGCGCGACGACTCCAGCATCGTCACCATCCTCTCGCCGGCAGAAGCTAAGCGAGAAACACCGTAGGTCAGCAGGTGCCGACGTGTTCATGTCTGAACATGCGTCATCGGGCGGTCTGATACGCGCCCGACCTCGAAAACCGCACTGCTGCATTAACAGGGAGAGACCCATGCTGACGCCGATTCATGAAATTTTCTCAGCGACCGGTGTATTGCCGTCCTTCACTTGCTACAACTTCGAACAGGTGGCTGGTGTCCTTTCAGCATCCGAGCTCAGCGGCACTCCGGTCTGCATTCTCATATCCGAGAAGGCATTCACCGGCAGGTATGGCCCGCGTTTCACCAAGATGACCATTGCGCTCGCCCAAACAGCCTCAGTCCCAATCGCTGTACAGCTCGACCACACCGGCGATCTGCACCTGATCGAGGCTGCACTTGATTTCGGCGTCAGCGCCATCATGGCCGACGGTTCGCACTTACCGTTTGAGGACAATGCCGACCTCGTACGACGGGCCTGCAAGATCGCCCGTCAGTACGGCGCCTCGGTGGAAGCCGAGCTCGGACACATTCCTGGGAACGAAGACATCGCCCACTCACACCTCAGTCAAGAAATGACCGATGTCGATAGCGCCGTCAGGTTCGCAACCGAGACCGGTGCAGACCTCCTGGCGGTGGCTATAGGCAACGTACACGGCAGGTATAAGTCACAGCCCACACTCAACATCGATCTGCTATCTGCTCTCACAGAACGTGTTTCGGTACCCCTGTCCCTCCACGGCACATCTGGGATACCTAACGACCAGATCCTCTGCGCATTGCAACACGGGATCCGGAAATTCAACATCAACACGCAGTTGCGTGAGATCTATTTTGCATCGGCACAACAGCAGTTCGCGAACACCAACGATACAGTCAACCTTCTCGTCGCCGTAGACCGCTTGGCAGACGCAACCGAACGGTTCGTAACGTTGCTACTTGCCGCAATTCACTAGCAACGTCCACGCTGTTGGCACGTATAATCAAGAGCCCCTTCGGAACTGGGGGCAGTAGTCACCCGGTGGTCGTGGTGGCCCAGTCCCGGCCGTCCCCTCGCCCGACGTGTCGGTGGCCCCGCGTTCCTGGAGGCAGGCTACAAGGCGTGCATAGTGCACTGAAATAGGACACGACAGTGAGAATTTCCTGTGGCCTTAGGTGAGAATTCCTAGAGACGGCCAGTTCAATGGCCGCGTTTTGGACATAAGGTTTGAGAACCTACACCTCGGCCCGTGCCCGCTGCGATGCCGGCAAACTACGTCGAACGTGATGTCGTCCTATGTCTGCGGGACCTCGACCCCATCCACATCATCGATCTCGTCTGCGGCGTGTTGTGCGCGTTCCTCTGCTTCCTGTTGTGCGCGTTCACGTTCGATGCGCTGAGCCGTGGGAACCGCGATCCACACCGCAAGCAGCATCGCGGTGATGCCTGCGACGATCTTGCCGATCATCAGCGGACCGATCAGGTTGGGCTGGAAGTTGGCCGTGAAC
This sequence comes from Mycolicibacterium sp. 624, assembly GCF_040548615.1. Lineage (NCBI taxonomy): Bacteria > Bacillati > Actinomycetota > Actinomycetes > Mycobacteriales > Mycobacteriaceae > Mycobacterium > Mycolicibacterium sp. 624. The sequence goes on along the minus strand of NZ_JBEPRZ010000003.1, from coordinate 61,213 downwards.
GCCAGGTGGTCACCGATCAGTGCCGAACACGTGGTCCCGAACGCGACGACGAGAACCTTGTCCTTCGCCGGCATGTCCTTGATCAGGTGGAATGCGGCCAGCATGTTGGTGGTCGCGGCGAGCAGCCCGGTCGTGCCCTCTGTGCTGATGCCCAGCCGCTTGCCGACCGCGGTAAGCGGCTTGTCGGCATAGGTCCGAATCGCGTAGACCAACGGGAACGCACCGGCGAGGACGATCGCGACATTGCCGACAACTTCGAGTGGACGCATCTGATCGTCGGCTGTGGCGATGATCGGCTCGAAGCCCCACCAACTGAACGTGGAGCTGAAGATGCCGGTCACATGGTCAACGATGGAGACCGCCAGGACCAGGTAGATCGCGGCGTTGAGACCCCTGCCGAACCAGATGAATCCGGTCACCATCGCCCGGGTGAAGAAGTAGAGGCCGATCGCGATCGCCACGGTCACGAGCATCACCGGCAGCAGGTTGATCAGCACGTCCCAGAACGAGAATCCGTCGAGGGTGGCCGTCGACGGGCCATCGGTGCTGACGGTCGGGCGCAGCGGCGTTCCCGTGACGAGCAGGATGCCCATCGTCACGATGACACCGACGGGAACGGTGAGGATGCCGCTCATGATGCCCAGCGCGAAGTACTTGTGGTCACGGACATCGAGGATCGCCAGCCCGACCGGGATGATGAACGAAATCGTCGCACCGGCCAGGAATCCAGTGATGGACGCGGTGATCCACGCGCCGGTTGAGTCGGCCGTCAGCTCGGCGAGTTGGTAGGCACCCATATCGCTCGCGATGAGGGTGGTCGCCGCCATCGCCGCATCCGCACCGAGCGGTTCGTACAACTTCCCGAGTACGTGCTCAACGAACCAGGCCAGATAGGGCAGGCCGGCCATGATGCCCGCGACCGGGATGAACAGCGGGCCCAGGGCGTACAGCCCCTCCTTGAACTCGCGTCCTATCCCCCGATCACCACGGAATGCCAGTGCGCACGCACCGATGAGCACGAACGCCATCATGAGATAGATGACGGCATTGCCGAGTTGGGCCATGGGCGGTTCTTCCTTCCGAGCGTTGAATGGTGGGTGGAGCTGTTAGACGTTGCGGTGCTTGAGTTTCCGTCGTCGTCCGACGACAGCTCCGAGCAGCGCACCCGCCACTGCGGCGAGTGCACCGATCCGGGCGGCCGGAGGTATGTCGGCGATGCCGACCTCGATCCGGGCCGGCCAGGTGCCCATTCGGCCTTCGGCGACCAGGTGTGATCCCTCGATCCGGATTCGTTCGAAGGTGTAGGGGAACTCGCCGACGGGCGATGTCACTTTCATTGGGGTAGTCCGATCCTGGGAGTGACTGGAACATGGGGCAACTGGTGGCCGGCTAGCGCGAGGGCTTGATGCGCGGACCGTATTCCGATCCGGCCTGCGGGCTCGTGCTCATCGGTGAGGCGCTGCGCGAACACGACCGGTGCGTCGTCGAGGATCGCGCCGTCGATGTTGCGATACGGCACCGGAGCCGCACCGAGGATCAAACAGTCGCAGGCGAGGTGTCGACTCTCGGTCTCGGACTCGACTGTCACACCGGCGATCCTGGGCATGCCATGCGTTGCCGAGATCCGGGCGCCCACACCGATCGACACGACCGACGCCGCTGGCGACGGACCCGAGTTCAACTCGGTCGCGCATTCGGCCGACCAGTGCGACGTGCCGGCGATGATCACGTTGTCGCCAAGGTGGACTTGTTGTTTGAGCAGATGCAGGGCCAATGTGGCCGGCAGGACGCCGGCACACCTGTCTCCGTTGATGCCGAGTTCAGACCGCGTCGATGGCCGGTGCCCGGTGGCGACGACGAGTGCGTCGGCGGGCGCGATGCCGCCCCGCTCGCCGACCGCGAGCAGTCGATCACCCTCCCAGCGGATCACCTGAGTGCCCGCACAGAACCGGACACCGTTGGTGATGGCCTGGCGGACGAGACGGCGGTGCTCGACATCCTCCCAGTGCTCGCCGCCCGGAACGGGAAGCCGCTCATAGACGGTCACGTCGGCGGAGGCGCTGAGGGTGACTGCACTGTGCAGGCCGGCCAATCCGGAACCGGCTATGGCGATATGCGCTCTTGTCATTTCGTGTCGGCCTGCCACTGAGACTCCGGTTCGCCCTGGCGGATCTGCCCCGGTTGTTCGCCGGTGGACGCCGAGAGGATGAAGCTGACGCCGACCGAGCAGTACGCGCCCTGACACCGCCCCGCCATCGCACGTGTCCGCTTGCGGATCCCGTCGAGTGAGGTGGCGGGCACCGGGCCGCGACATTCGGCGGCGATCTCCGCGGCGGTGACGTGCTCGCAGGCGCACACGACCATCGGGTGCTCGTCGGGCGTGGCGCACGGGCGAGCGACGAAGCCGATGACCGCGTCATCGGTGGTGGTTTCGGCCAGCCGGGGCAGCGCGGCGACGGCTGTCTTGGCGTCCGCCTTGGGGGTCAGCTCGATGATGTTGCGGTTGATGAGATCAGCGACGTACCGCGCCACCGCCGGTGCCGACGATACGCCGGTCGAGCGTATTCCGTTGGCGTGTACCAGGTTGGACACCTTCGGTGACACCTCGAGACGGTAGGTCGTATCGCTGGCCGGGCGCAGACCGGAGAAGGCCTTGGTGACGTAGCGGCGGCTGATGTCCGGGAGCAGTCGCTGGGCGCGTGCCCAGACGGAGTCGAGCGTGTCGGCGTCGGTCGTCTTGTCGGCGCGGTCCAGTCCGTCAACCGCGGTGGGACCGACCAGGACTGTCCGGTTGGTGGTCGGAACCGCGTAGATCCCGCGGGTGTGCGGTGTGGGTGCGGTGCACATGATCTTGGGGACGAGGTGCCCCACCGCGCGGTCGAGCAGCAGGAACTGGCCCTTGCGTGGCCACATCGTGAACGGCTCGGCATCCGCGGCGTCGGTGATTTGGTCGGCGTTGACGCCTGCGGCGTTGACGACCGCGCCGACCGATACCGCCCCGCCAGGCGTGACGACGTGGCTGATCTCGCCGGAATCGTGGTGCCAGAAGCCGGTGACCGGCGCGCAGCGACGCAGGTCCACGCCGTTGGACACCGCGAGTTTGGCCAGCCCGATGGTCAGCCTGATCGGATCGATGATGCCCTCCGCGGGCACATGGAGCGCCTGCACTGCGGTGGGCGCGGCCGTCTTGGCCTCCCGCCGCAGCGCGGCACCGGACAGGAACTCGGTGTCGACGCCGACGTCTGCGGCCTGGGCGGCTAGCTGCAGCAGGGAATGCGCGTCGTCGTCATCGAAGGCCAGCGATAGCGCGCCGATGCGGCGGAACGGTACATCCAGTGCGCGGCAGAGGTTCTCCCAGTCGGGGTTGGACTCCAGAATCAGTTGTGATTCCAGGCTTCCCGCCGGCATGTCGAAGCCAGTGCAGGCAATGGCCGAGTTGGCCTTGCTGGCACCCTCGGCGACGTCATGCGCGGCTTCGAACCAGACCACACGCACGTCGTGACGGGACAGTTCAGCGGCGATCGCCGCCCCGATCACACCCGCGCCGATGACCGCGATGTCGTAATGCTGTGTGCTCATCAAATCCGTTCCTCGGACCGCCGTTGGGCGGCAGTTGTCAGCGCGGGCGGCTCAAGCGCGGGAGTCGCCTCGACGAACTCACGCCACCTGGCTCGCTCGAGATTCCGTTGGCTCTCGGGCAGTGTGGGTTCGACGGTGCAGGTGAACTTGGCACGTGCGGCAAGTCCGGCCAGATCCAGTTCGCCGGCGCCGATGGCAGCCAGGCCCGCCACCCCTGCCGCGGTGTTGTCGTGGTGATCGGCGATGGCGATGGGGCGTCCGCAGAGGTCGGCCTGGCGCTGCATGAGCGCCTTGTTTGCGCTCAATCCACCGTCGGCGCGCAGCACCGCCGCTGCGCCGAGTTCGGCATCGATGGAGTCGACGACGTCGGCGACACGGTGCGCGATCCCGTCGACGACGGCGAACGCCAGGTCTTCCCGGGTGGTGGAGGCGCGCAGACACGCCAGCACGCCGGCGGCCTCGGGTCGCCACCACGGCGCACCGATTCCGGTGAAGCTCGGCAGGAAGAGCGGGTGTTGCATGCGCAGGTCGTGGTTCGACACCGCCGCAGCGGCGGCCGCCAGTGCTGTGACCTGCGAGGCGTCCTGCGCGAGGCCGAGGCTGACGAGCCAGTCGATGGCGGTCGCGGCGCTGAAGACACCGCCCTCGATCGCCCATGCCTTGGGCTCACCGGACACTGTCCACCCGTAAGTCGGCATGAGGCCATGGCCCGGGCGTCGGGGTTGGGCACCGACGTTCGTGTCGATGAAACAGCCTGTGCCATAGGTGATCTTGGTGTCACCCGGCGCGATGGCGCCGAGAGCGGCCAGTGCCGCCAGCTGGTCGGCCGCGCTGGCGTACAGCGGCGCTCCCAGCGTTGTCGGCAGCGGTTCGGGCAGGACGGTGTCAACGATGGCGGGCAACAGGTCGATGTCTATTCCGAAGGCGGCCGCGGTCGCTGGGTCGAACCGCAGATCGTCCAACGCCATCAGTTGGGTCCGACTGGCGGTGGACGGATCGGTCAGATACGCCCCTCCTGCCAGGCGATGGATGAAGAACGTATCGAGTGTGCCGATGGCCAGTGTCCCGGACGCCGCCGCGGCGGCCACTTCCGGGAGGTTCTGCAGCGCCCATGCGATCCGGGCCGCGGAGTAGTACGGGTCCAGCCGCAACCCGGTGACGTCCTCGATCCGTGCCGCCGAGGGCGTCGCCCGCACGCTGTCGACAATCGCGCCGGCGCGACGGTCGGACCACAGGATGGCCGGTGAGAGCGGTTCGCCAGTGCGGCGGTCGAACGCGATGATCGATTCGCCCTGATTGGCAAGACCGATGCCCGCCAGTTCGGCACCCGGCACCGATGCGACGGCTTCGCGGACGGTGTCCTCGATCGCGGCAAGGAGAGCATTGCCGTCCTGCTCATCCCAGCCGGGGCGCGGGTGCCTGGTGAGCGACTGGCGCCGAGCGGACGCGACACAGGTACCGGAGTCGTCGTACAGATTGGTCCGGGTACTCGTGGTGCCCTGGTCGACACCCGCCCACACGCGGACCGGCGTTTGATGCGCCACCATTCGTGAACCTCCCAATCGAGACGACGATCACACGATCGAATCACAATCGATCATTTCTGACAACTTAATGATCGATACTGATCGTTAGTGATCATCAGTAGAGTGCATCTGTGCCCGACCAACACGCCGAGGAGCGCACCGCGCACCTACTGGACCTGATCTCGCGCCAACAGTTCGCCTCCATTGACGACATGCAGCGTGCAACCGGTGCCAGCGCCCCGACGATTCGCCGTGATCTGGCGGCGCTGGAGAAGCGTGGATTGGTCAGGCGCGTCCGAGGGGGCGCGTCGCTGACGACGTCCTCCAGCACGCTGGACGAGGCCTTCGAGCTTCGGCGCAAGCGAAACGCGCGTGAGAAGGGCGCCATCGCGCTGGCGGCGTCCAAGTTGATCGATCCGCCGGCATCGCTGCTGCTCAACGATGGCAGCACGACCCTCGCGCTGGCCGAGGAGTTGGTCTCGCAGGCAAAACCGTTGTGGGTGGCGACATCTGCACTCAACCTCGGGGAGCGCTTGGCCAGCGTCTCGGCCATCGAGGTGGTCGTGATCGGCGGGGCGTTGCGGGCATCCTCGTTCGGCACCAGCGGCCCTCTGGCCACCGCGGCACTGTCTCAGATCACCGTGGACACGACGTTCCTCGGCTGCGACGGAATCGATCTCGAGCTCGGGCCGCGCTACAACAGCCTCCTCGACGCGGAGGTCGCGGCGGCGATGGCTCGACAGGGACGCCGGGTCGTGGTGCTCGCGGACGGCAACAAGGTCGGGCAGCGCTCCCGCGCCGGATCCATCGACTGGTCAGACGTCGACGTGCTGGTGACCAATCAGGTGGGCCCCGAATGGCAGGAGCGCCTGCGCGCCGCTGACGTCGAGGTGATCCAGGTCTAGCCGCTGGTCCAGGCCGTTACGTAACGGGTTGGGACAGCACCCATTCCACTTCCTGCAGCGGGTCTGAGGAGGTCGAGATCGCCCCGACGTACGGATGGGACAGTTCCAGTACGAGAAAGAGATTGGCGGCGACGATCGTGCCGACGATGGCCACCATCGGGTAGTGCAGCACGGGTCGCTCGACGCCGTAGATGACGACGGTGCCGACCACCATCGCGCTCGTCAGGAAGATCACCACCCACAGCGGCCAGGGCGGTCCGGTGTCATCGCGGGCCGTGAGCACTCGCACGGTCCGCGCCTGACTGACCTTGTCCAGGTTCGCAAACGACGTCGCGAGCATCCTCTGCTGGGTGTCGGTCGTGGTCTTGACCTGGCCATAGGCGGCGTAGAGGCGGGCCAGCGCATTGTCGGCCTCACGCGAGCGAACCTCACCCGCTCGGGTCCACTCGTCCACGGCGGCCCGCTCGTAGTCCAGAAGGCTCTGCCGGACGCGGTCGCGGTCTGCGGTGTCGAACACGACCGAGTCCCTGGCCATCTGTGCCGCGGCGGCGCCCTCGGCGCGTGCATTGAGGTCTGCGGTGTTGACCTGACCCCACATCGAGGACACCACGAAGCCGATGAAGAACGCGTAGACGAATCCGATGAAGCCGTAGGTGAACTTGGTGACGTCGTTGTGCCCGTCCTGCGTGAGCACCGGGAACCGGCGCCGCAGGTACATCTGGGCGAGCATCGCTCCGCCGGCCACGACGACGATCAGGCCGACGAGCAGCAGCCCGGCGGGGATGTGGGTCACGATCCATCGGCTCACGTGTCCCTGTCCTCCGGTGGCGGGGCGGGGGGAATGCTCTGCTCGAAGCTGAACACGTTGTGCGGGTCGTACGTCGCCTTGATCGTGCGGAGGCGGTCGAGGTTGGATCCCCAGTAGGCGCTCCCCCAGTCCGCCGTGCCGACATTCGGCACGTTCACGTAGGCGCCACTCACGAAGGGCCGCAACGCCTCTCCGAACTCGTCGATCCAGGACTGGCACGTCGCGGTCAGTGGGTCGGCCGTCGCCGGTAATCCACCACGGGTGCCCCAGCCGGCGCCGGGCTCGGCGTAGAAGAGCGCGTCGCGGTGCGCGAACGCCGCGCCGCCGGAGGGCTCACTACCCGTGACGGCTCCCCCGAGGGCGTTGGCGAAGTAGTTGCAGTCCGGCGTCGGGGCCCTCGACATGAACCAGGCGACCAGGTCGATCGCGGCAGCCGGGAACGGGTCACTGATGAACTGCGAGAGGAACTTCCAGTTCGCGGGCTCCTGGAGGGTCGGGACCTGGAAACCCGCGTAGGTGTCGGCCCAGCTGGCGCTCGTCGATGACACCACGGGACTGCCCACTGACAGGATCGGCGCCAGCAGCCGCATCGCCTCGTCTTGCGACCCGGATGCGAGAACGCCGATCAGTGCGATCTCCTCGCGGTGGATCTCGAGCTGGCTGGTGAGGCGGTCGTCGACGTGAGGGGCGGAGCGCTGCCACGCGTCGAAGATCGCCGAGAGGTCGTCCAGGCCTGGCCATGTCGCGGTGACGTAAACGGTCTGCGACAGTGGATGAATCCTGTAGGTCAGGGACGTGACGATCCCGAAGTTGCCGTTGCCTGCTCCGCGCAGCGCCCACAGGAGGTCGGCGTTCTCGGTCTCGTCGACGGTGATCGCTGTGGCACCACCGCCGTTCGACGCGATGACGACCTCCGCCGCCAGGAGGTTGTCGCAGGCCATCCCGAAGCTGCGGGTGAGCAGCCCGAAGCCGCCGCCGAGCGTCGCGCCGACCAGTCCGACGGTCCCCTCGGTCCCGGTCGGCGCCGCGACGCCGGCCCTGCCGAGTTCGGTCACGGCCTCCAACTGGTTGAGCCCCGCGCCGACTGTCGCCGTGTTCGAGACCAGGTCGATCGATGCCGACTTCATCTCGCTGACGTCGATCACGATCCCGTTGTCGACGCTGGACCAGCCCTCGAGGCAGTGCCGACCGCTCCGCACCCGAACCGGGGCACCGTTCTGCCGCGCCCACGTGAGGGCGTTGACCACATCGCGCGTCTCCTGGGCGAACACGATCACCATCGGTTCGTGGGTGAAGAGCAGGTTCCAGCCGGCGCTTGCCGTCGGGTACTCGGAGTCGGCCGGACACACGACTCGGCCGGTCAACCCGGCCGGTCGTGCAGTGGCCGAGGTCATTCGGTGGCCTCGGCGTCAAGCACCTCGCGGTGGAACACCAGCATGGTGGCGAAGTAGACGCCGCCGGCGAGGATCAGGCCAAGCACAATCAGGACGGGCACGAACGCGGCCTCGGGGGTGACGAGCACAAAGAGCACGAACGCCACCCAGATCATCGCCGCGACGGCGACCGGCAGTTCGAAGCGCCCGAGGCTGAAGCCACCCTCCTTGTGCTCCAGGCGTTTACGCACCACCAGGTAGAGAATGACGATCGCGCCGTAGATGAGTGCGGGCAGGATGGTCGATCCGATGATGAGCTGCAGCAGTGCCTCACCGGGCAGTGCGAGCATCAGGACAATCCCCACGGCCAGGATCAGGATGGTCGCCGGCACCGGGGTCTGCGTGCGCGGGTTGACCCGTCGCATCAGGGCGTGCGCGGGGAAGCGCCCGTCGCGCGCCATGGCGAACACCTGCCGCGAGCAGGCGGCCATCACCACCATCCCGGCACCGAACATCGCGAACACCAGTCCTGCCAGCAGGATTCGCTCCGCGACGGGGCCGAGTTGGCTCCGGATGATCGCGGCCACCGGTGAACCGCCGGTGCTCACCGCGGTGACGTCCTTGATCGCGACGGTGAGAGCGATCAGGAACACCAGCCCGAGCACGCCCGCCGCGACCACCGATGCCACGATCGCGCGCGGAACACTACGGAAGGGGTCCTTGGCCTCCTCGGCGAGATTGGCCGCGGAGTCGAAGCCGACAAGTGTGGTGAGGCCCATGATCATTCCGGCCATCAACCCGCCGCCGATGGCGAAGTAGTCGGGCGAATCGGCGGTGATGCCGCGGGAGGTGAGATTGTCGACGTCGCCGCTGCCGGTGAACACCATGACGGCCGCCAGACCGATCACCAACACCACGACGATGGCCAGCTCAACACCGACCGCGCCGGAGGTGATCATGCCGAGCAGCCGCGTGGAGGCGATGACCAACGCGGCCTGAACGATCATGATCGCCACGGTGATCAGCCGGGCCGTACCCTCGTCCTCCGCCATGCCGAGCAGCGGCATCAGTGCCTGGCTGGCCAGCGCATTGTCGAGCGCCACGACGGCTATGGCAAGGTACCAGAACGTCAACCAGCCGAACAGCCAGCCGATCCTGGGGCTCGCCAGTCGCGAGGCCCATTGGTAGGACGAGCCGCTCAACGCGATGCGGGCCGCGAACTGCGCCACCACCAGCGCCACCAGACCCTGCCCGACCGCGGCGGCGATCCACAGCCAGATCCCCACCGGACCCGCGCTGACAAGCACATCGTCATACGTCGCGAAGATGCCGACGGCCACCGAGATGAACGCGAACGAGATCGCAAACACCTGAAACGAGCCCAGAGTTCGCTTCAGCTCCGGCTCGGAGCCACTCCCCTGACTCTGTTCGTGCGCGGTAGCGGGGTCCGCCACGTTCTCTGCCGTCATGTGACAACCGACCTTCCGTGGCGGGTAGTGCACGAACAGTAATTGACCGGAGGAGTACATTCGTCCTGAAATTTGCGATTGCGTCAGAATCGACGTCGGCGATCCGGGTGGCATCCACGCCTACCAGCGACGTTGGCCGGAGATCACCGGTCCTGCCAACCGCAGCAGAATTGCCCGGGGGGGACGCCGTGACCAAACAACCATCACCCACGCCTGGCTGGTACCCAGACCCGAGCGGCATAGCAGGGCAGATGTATTGGAACGGTGACGAATGGGGATCACCACCACCCAAACCGCCGTCCGACAAACGTCGACTGCTCATCGCCGGCGGTGTCGGCGGCGCAGCGCTCCTGGCAATCGCTCTCGGCAACATGGGTTCTGGCAGCGATAACGCCACGCCAACGGCAGCGACCGTGACGAAGACGATGACGGTGACGGCCTCGCCGACGACGGTGACGGAGACGTTTCCGCCGGCGATTTCGACAGTTACCGTCACAGCGGCGGCTCCTCCCGTTCCCTTCTTCGAACCACCGGCCCCAGAGTCCGAACCACTGCCTCCCGCGCCGGAAGCACCGCCATCCATCGTTCCGCTGGTGCCTCAGATCCCGTCGAGCGCCTACTACGGAAGTTGCGCGGCAGCGCGTGCCGCTGGCGCGGCACCCCTCTATGTCGGCGAACCCGGCTATCGCTCAGGTCTGGACAGGGACGGCGACGGCGTCGCCTGCGAGTGATGAGGTCGGTATGACGACGCCTGCCTGGCGCGAGACCTGTCGGACATCCCGCCGCTGACTGCTTGCCGACGCAATCGGGTGGCACCCGCGTTATTGACATCCACAACAGCTCCGAGTACGCGTACTAGCTGGACATGTATTTCGCCCGCCTTGATTCGCGGGCGCGAGCAGCACTGTGCCCGGCCGGGGCGGCCGCGCGCAGACAAACCAATGGGGTTAGCTCATGGCCGACGTGGACTTCTGCGTAGTGGGAGCTGGATTCGCTGGATTGACCGCCGCGCTGCGCCTGAAACAGGCGGGTCATTCGGCGGCGTTGCTGGAGGCACGCGATCGCGTCGGTGGCCGCACGTTCACCGAGGCCCGCGACGACGGGGCGTGGATCGATCGGGGTGGTGCCTGGATCGGACCGGGACAGGACGCCATCTACGCGCTCATGAACGAGTTCGGGGTGCCGAGCTACAAGCAGTACACCGACGGCGAGGCCATGATGTTCGTCGACGGCAAGAAGTACAGATACAAGGGCACCATTCCGCTGTCGATGAGCCCGTGGGCCGTCGCGAATATCGGCACGGTCTTTCTCGAACTGACGCAGATGTGCAAGTCGATTCCGGTGCACGCCCCGTGGGAGGCACCCAAGGCGCAGAAGTGGGATCGGCTGAGCTGGGCGGCGTGGCTGGACCGGCACACCCTGTCCAAGGCCGCCCATGAGCTGCTGGAATCCTCAATTTCCGGGCTGTACACCTCGGCGGCCTCGGAGGTGTCGCTGCTCTTCGTGCTGTACCAAATGGCCTCGTCCGGTGGGCCGGGCTTCGTGCTGGGCGTCAAGGACGGCGCCGAGGACGCCCGGCCAGTCGGCGGCATGGGTGCCATCCACCGGGCGGTCGCGGCCGAGCTCGGCGACGCGATTCATCTGTCGAAACCGGTCCGCCGTATCGCCCAGGACGCCGATGGGGTCACGGTGCACGCCGAGGACATGGTGGTGCGCGCGCGTCGGGTCGTCGTGGCGGTGCCGATCTCGATCGCCAGCCACATCCTCTACGAACCGATGCTGCCGGTGGATCGATCGTTTCTGCACCAGCGGATGCCCACGGGCGCGGTGTACAAGATCGCTCTGGTCTACGACACACCGTTCTGGCGCGCCGATGGCCTGTCGGGCCAGTCCTTCGCACCGGGGTCACCGGCGAACCTCACGATCGACTCCTGCACCGACACCGGTAGCCCCGGAGTGCTGACCGTCATCACCGAGGGGCCCGTCGCGCGCCAGATCGGACAGCTCACCGAGGCCGAGCGCAAGAAAGTGGTGCTCGAGGCCGTCGCCGAGCGGTTCGGCGATAGGGCCCTGACGCCTATTGACTACGTCGAGCAGAACTGGGCGATCGAGCGCTACTCGGGCGGCGGGATGATCGCCCACACCCCACCGGGTGTGCTCACCGAGTTCGGGCCCGCCCTGCGCGAACCCTGTGGCCGCATCCACTGGGCCGGCACCGAGAGCTCGGCTGTGATGTACGGATTCATCGACGGCGCCGTCCGCTCCGGCGAGCGCGCCGCCAAAGAGGTGATGGCGCGCGAAGCGGTGGCGGTCGCCTGACCCAAGCGCCCACTTCCATAGGCACTGCCGAGACAATTGGTCAAGAGTGTCAACATGCGGCGTTGCTCACACTGGCCAAGTCAGTGTGATGTGTTCTCTCCCACCCGCATACGCACCCAAAAAGTCAGCGACTGGTTTCACGCATTCGAAAGATGCTGAATCACAGCACATTTCAGAGTCGCGCTGTCGCGACTAGCGCGAAATGGCCGCTGCGCGCGATATTTTCACACCACACCAGATATGTAGCGACGATTTGCTTTTCCCCGTAGACCCGCCGGTAGGGTCCCCGCGGTGAGAAGGCACAGGTTAACCAACGCCCGGCGCCGCTGTCAGGTAGCCGTGGCAGCGGTAATCGTCCCGGCCGCCACATTGCTCGCCACAGGCGCCGACACCGCCCCGAGCACGGTCGCTGCGAGCACCGAGGAAACGGCGCCCAGTGCCGTGGAGCTCGTGACACCACCCCCGCCGATCCAGGCAACCCCACCCGCGGCCCGACTGGTGGTCCGGCACGTGTTGCCCCCCGGTGTCGCACCCGAGAAGGGTCTCCAGGTCGAGACCATCCTGGCGGCCCGCGCGGTCAGCGGGATGTTCCCCGAGATCCTCAACATCGGTGGGGTACGGCAGGACTCCATGCGATGGCATCCGAACGGTTTGGCGATCGACGTGATGATCCCGAACTATCGCTCGGCCGAGGGCAAGGCCCTCGGTGACCGCATCGTCGCGTTCGTCCTCGAGAATGCGGAGCGATTCGGCCTGAACCACGCGCTCTGGCGGCAGACCTCCTACGGTCCCGGCCGCGCTCCGCGTCAGATGAGCAGCCGCGGCTCGGACACCCAGAACCACTTCGACCACGTGCACATCGCCACCAACGGCGGCGGGTACCCGACAGGCACCGAAACCTACTTGCGCTGAGTCTCGGCCGCTTTCGGCCACACGCGTCTGACGTGCCAGTAAAGTGCTGCTCGTGGGCAGCAAACCGTTAGCCAACGGACGGGGCCGCGCATTCGCGCTCGCGGCCTCGGTCCTGCTGGCCGCAGCCATGGTCTACGCCCAGAACACATCGGCGCCCTGCTGCGATGAGACTGCGGCGGTGGCGCCGACAGACCCGGGATCGGCAGCGCCCGGCGCCTCCGATGTCGCCAGCCCCGCGAAGGCGGAGTTGATGGCGGCGAGCACGCCGTCGGCAGCCTGGGACTTCCAGTTCGCGCTACCCGCAGGCATCACGCCGGAGCAAGGCCTGCAGGTCAAGACCATCTGGGTGGCCCGCGCCATCAGCGTGTTGTTTCCCGAGATCACCACGATCGGCGGGGCCCGGCAGGACCCCTTGAAGTGGCATCCCAACGGGTTGGCGATCGATGTGATGATCCCGAACTACCACTCCGAGGCGGGTATCGAGCTCGGCAACCAGATCGCCGGGTTGGCACTGGCCAATGCGGAGCGCTGGGGCGTGCTCCACGTGATCTGGCGCCAAGGCTTCTACCCCGGCATCGGCGCGCCAAGTTGGACCGAGAACTACGGCAATGAGACGGCCAACCACTTCGACCACGTGCACATCGCCACCAACGGTGGCGGGTATCCGACCGGCAAAGAGACCTACTTCATCGGGTCGATGAACCCAGCGCCGTCGAACTGAGCGCTGGCCGGCGCTCGCGATCTGAACTGCCGCCATCTGCCCGGCGACGTAACCCGCATGCCATCCTCGAGTTGTGGCGCGAACATGGTTGTCGGTGACGGTGGAGCTGCTCGGTGGACGCGGCGAGGAACTGTGGCCATGGCCCGGCTTCGTCTTCGCGGTTGGACCGTCGCATACCTTCATGGACCTCGCGAATGCCATCAACGACGCGTTCGCCCGCTGGGACAGGTCTCACCTGTCGATATTCATCCTTGCCGATGGAACGATTGGTCACCGACACAGAGACCGGCGCCGAGCTGGCTGGGTCGATCGGTGGACCCGTCATGGAACCGGTAGACATCGAGTCGGCCAAGGTCGCTCGGCTCCTGATTCCCGGTGCGGAGTTCCAGTTCAACTTCGACCTGGGCGATGACTGGACTCACCGCTGTGTGGTCGGCGACGAAAAGGTCGACGCCGCGGAGGTGCTGGGAATCACGCCAAGGAAGCCCCTGCCTTACTGGGGATGGGGCAACATCCCGGACCAGTACGGGCGCCGGTGGGCCGACGACGACGGGCAGAGTCGCGTTCCGAGCAGACCCCCCCAACCCCATCCGATGGTGCTACACGCGTGGCCCGGACAGCAGCAGGTGCCTTGCCTCGACCTGCCCGAGCTGCGCCAAGCCATGGGTGCAGGAGATGCGGCGCGCTTCCTCGCCGCGTTGAGCGGACGTGACGTCGACGACGCGCTGCAACAGGTGGGGGGCCGGTCTGCCGATGGCGCTGGAGCAGCGACGGGAGCAGGCCGAGTCGGTGACGCTGTCGGTCATCAACCGGCTGACTTGGCGCGCTGGCCCGGGTGACGAGGCGCTGGCCGAGGACCTGCTCGCGTGTCTGCGTGACGAGCCGTTTGCAGGGCGTGTGGTAGCGGTTGACCTCGAGATGCTCGGTACCGAACAGGAGGGGGACCTGGGCATGTCGACCGGTGGCTACGTCGACCTGCGCACCGGGGACGTGCACGACGACAGCAGCACTGACCCGATGATGGTCGGGGAGGACGCCGCAATCGACGTGGAAGAGCCCGGCCGTTGGCTCCGATTCGATCGGACCGGTCCGCGGGACGGTTGGCGTGATATGGCGGATTTCGCTGCGCGGCAGCATGATCCGGCGCTGCGGGAGCGGATGCAGACGGCGATCGAGGGCAAGGTCGCGTTCCACCGGTTTCGTGACCTCGTTCACCAGGAGAGCCTCGCCGAGCAGTGGTACGCCTTCTCCACCGACCGGCAGCTGGGTCGTGCCCGCGAGTTCCTCGCCGGCGAGGGTATTCGCGTGCGCTGACGAAATCCCCGCCCACGCCGGCCGTGCCCTACTCATACTCTCAATATGCCACGCAGAACGGCCTAATTGACCGGTCATCGATGGGCCTCAGGTGGGACGCACTGCAAGACCCTCTCATCCCTTGCCGATGTGCCCAGAGCACATCAACGGCTCGGTTATGGCCCACTTCAGTCGCGCCGCGGGAGCGTGTACTTCAGCTCAGCTCCCCGCAATTCCATGGAAGTCCAGCCGAAACCACCTCAAAGAGGCTTCAATGTGAGCGGCGATGGCGCTACGGGAACTGGAAGCTGCACAGGTCGGCGGCCAGTCCACGAGTACATCGCAGACCGGACGGTCGAACACGTTTCGCATGCATTGACACGTCAACCGCGCCGCGCGGCCTCGATATCGGCCGCCGACACCGGATGCCCTGCACCACAGCGAATCTCAACCTCAATGGGCGCCCCACACTCCGAGTGCTTCAACTCGACCCGGCCCCCGTCGGCGCGGACCCAGCGGTCACCCCAGCGCATCAATGCCAGCAGCGCAGGCAGGAAGTCCTCGCCCTTCTCGGTGAGGTGGTAAGCCTCCCTGCCGCGCTGGCCGGGTTGGTGGTACGGCCGCTTCTCCAGCAACCCTTCGTCGACGAGCTCCCTCAGCCGGGTGGCGGTGATCCTCTCGCTGAGCTTGGCCCGCCGGGAGAACTCCTCGAACCGGTGCGCGCCGTAGAACGCTTCCCGCAACAGCAACAGGCTGGCGCGGCGCCCGACGACGTCCAGCGCCGCCGCGACGGAGCAACCGTCCGCCGACCAGGCATCACGGTCGCTGAGCCCGCCGGTGAGTGTCATGGAGGTCATAGCAGCCATCGTGCCAGCTGACTTGCCTTCAGTAAAGTCAGGCGCCTAGGGTCTGACTAGACAAAGGCACAGCCAGAGAGTGTGGGCATCGAGCACAGGAGACCGCGTGACCGCTGGGATACCGACCGCAACCGCGGTCGACGCCGACCCCCAACTCCAGGCAGCCGTTCCGCGTCCCGACGTGCTCGGCGCGGCGCGTCGCCCCGGGTTGCGGTTGTCGCAGGTACTGCAGACCCTGGCCCAGGGATACTCCGACCGTCCGGCACTGGGCACCAGGGACCGCGAGACGATCCGCGACGAAGCCGCCGGTCGCAGCGCCACACGATTGCTCCCCGCGTTCACCACCGTGACCTACGGCGAGCTCTGGTCCGATGTCCGCGCCGTGGCCGGCGCGTGGCACCACGACCACCGTGATCCCATCCGGCCGGGTGATTTCGTGGCGGCCATCGGTTTCTCCAGTGCCGACTACCTCACGATCGACTTGGTGTGCGGCTACCTGGGACTGGTGTCAATACCGCTGCAGCACAACGCCACATCATCTCGGCTGACACCCATACTCGACGAGACCAGGCCGCGGGTACTCGCAGTCGGTGCGGCCTATCTCGAACTGGCCGTGGAGTCGGCACTCGGGATGAACCAGCTGTCACGGGTGGTCGTGCTGGATTACCGCGCCGATGATGTGCAGCACGCCGAAAGCCTGCAGCACGCCCGCGACACATTCTCGGCCGCGGGGATGGACGTCACCATCGAAACCCTGCCTGCGCTCATCGCGCGGGGCAGGAATGCCCCCGACGCCCCGATCTACACCGACGGATCCGACGACCGGCTGGCGATGATCCTCTACACCTCCGGCAGCACCGGCACACCCAAAGGTGCCGTGTGGACGGAGCGGATGGTCGCCACACTGTGGACGATTCCCACGAAATCGACCGAGTCGGCGGTGATCAACGTCAACTTCATGCCGCTCAACCATCTGGGCGGACGGCTGCCACTGGCGGCGTCGTTCCAGACCGGCGGCACCAGCTACTTCGTCGCCGAGAGCGACCTCTCGACGCTGTTCGAGGACTGGGCGCTGGCGCGACCCACCGACCTGGGCCTCGTCCCCCGCGTCGTGGACATGCTCTTCCAGCGTTACGCACAGATCATCGATCGGCTGGTGGCAAGCGGCGCCGACCCGGACGTCGCCGAACAGAACGCCAAGACCGAGGTGCGCGAAAAGCTGCTCGGCGGACGGGTTCTCGGCGGGTTCGTCAGTACCGCCCCGCTGGCCGCGGACATGCGCTCGTTCCTGGAATCGACTCTGCACACCGAATTGGTGGACACCTACGGACTGACCGAGATCGGCGCAGTCACCACCGACGGCAACGTCGTACGGCCACTGGTCATCGACTACAAGCTGATCGACGTCCCGGAGCTGGGCTACTTCAGCACCGACCAACCCCATCCCCGTGGCGAGCTACTGGTCAAGAGTGCCGCCGCCATGCCCGGTTACTACAAGCGCCCAGAGCTCACCGCCGAGGTCTTCGACGCCGACGGCTATTACCGCACAGGCGATGTCGTGGCCGAAATCGCACCGGATCGGCTGGCCTATGTCGACCGCCGCAACAATGTCATCAAACTGTCCCAGGGTGAGTTCGTCGCCGTGGCCCATCTGGAAGCCATTTACGCCGGCGCCCCACTGATCCGGCAGATCTTCGTCTACGGCAACAGCGAGCGCCCCGCCCTGCTTGCCGTCGTCGTCCCCACCGACGATGCGTTGGCCACCTACGGCGGGGCCAACGCCGAACTGAAGGCTGCCGTGCGGGCCGGACTCTCGAAGACGGCCCGCGAGGCCGATCTACAACCCTACGAGCTGCCGGTCGACTTCCTGATCGACACCGAGCCGTTCACCTCCGACAACGGGCTTCTCTCCGGAGTGGGAAAGCTGCTGCGCCCCAAACTGAAAGAACGTTACGAGTCCGAGCTCGAGCACATGTACGAGCAGCTGGATGCCTCCCGGGCCGACGAAGTACGGGCGCTGCGGGACGCGGCGCGCCACCAACCGATCATCGACGTCGTCGTCCAGGCGGCCGCAGCACTGCTCGGCACACCCATCGCCGAAGTCACCCCCGGTGATCGCTTCCTGGACCTGGGCGGAGACTCTCTGTCGGCGCTGACGTTCTCGAACCTGCTGCAGGAACTTTTCGCCGTGGAGACTCCGGTGGGAGTACTGACCGGGCCGACAACGACACTGGGCGACATCGCGGACTACCTCACGCGCGAGGCCGGGGACGGGCCATCCGGCCCGACTGCGGCCAGTGTGCACGGATCGAGCACCGGCTCGATACATGCCGCCGATCTCACCCTCGACAAGTTTCTGCCGAAAACCCTTCTGGCGGAGGCCGCTGCCATGCCGCCACCCGAGGACAGCGCACCCGGCGTCGTTCTGTTGACCGGCGCCAACGGCTATCTGGGTAGATTCCTGGCACTGGAATGGCTGCAGCGCCTCTCAGAGACCGGTGGCACACTGATCTGCCTGCTGCGCGCCGCCGACGACGACTCCGCCCGGGCACGTCTGGAGGACGTCTTCGACAGCGGCGACGCCGGACTGCTCGAGCACTTCCGGACGCTGGCCGCTCATCTTGAGGTCATCGCCGGCGACATCAGCCAGCCACAATTCGGCCTCGACCCGCACATCTGGGACGGCCTTGCCCAGCGGGTCGACCTCATCGTCCACCCCGCCGCCCTGGTCAACCACGTGCTGCCGTACCGACAACTGTTCGGCCCCAACGTCAATGGAACGGCCGAGGTCATCCGGCTGGCACTGCGCACCCGGCTCAAACCCGTCAGCTACCTGTCCACGGTGTCGGTCGCGATGACCGTCGAGCCCGGACGCTTCCAGGAGGACGGTGACATCCGCGAGATCAGCCCGGTGCGACCGATCGACGACTCCTACGCCAATGGATACGGCAACAGCAAATGGGCCGGCGAGGTGTTGCTGCGCGAAGCCCATGATCTCTGCGGTCTGCCGGTGTCGGTGTTCCGGTCGGGAATGATCCTGGCCCACCGCCGCTACGCCGGTCAGCTCAACGTCCCCGACATGTTCACCCGCCTGATCTACAGCCTGCTGGTCACCGGTCTGGCCCCCCGATCCTTCTACGAGACAGGCCCTTCGGGGCAGCGTGCACGTTCCCACTACGACGGCCTGCCCGTGGACTTCGTCGCCGAAGCGATCACCGCGCTGGGAAGCGCAGCCGGTCCCGGCTTCCGCTCCTTTGACGTGATGAACCCGCACGACGACGGTGTGTCCTTGGACGTGTTCGTGGACTGGATGATCGAGGCCGGACACGCCATCAACCGGGTGGACGATTACGGTGACTGGCTCAATCGGTTCGACACTGCACTGCGTGCCCTCCCTGACCCACAACGGCAGCATTCGGTGCTTCCGTTGCTGACGGCCTACAGCCGACCGGAACCGCAGGTGCTGGGTGCGCTCGCCCCCGCGGAGGGGTTCCGGCACGCCGTGCAGCAGCAGAACATCGAAGGCGCCGAGGACATTCCACACCTGTCGCGACAACTGATCGAGAAGTACGTGTCGGATCTGTTCGCCCGCGGCCTAGTCCCGCAACGCGGCTGACGTCGAGGCCACGACATGACCACCTCCGCCAACACCCGGCCGGGCGCCGTCCTGGTGATCACCTCATCGGCGGCTTTCCTGGCGACGCTCGATCTGTTCATCGTCAACATCGCCTTCCCCGCCATCAGCGCTGACTTCCCAGACGCCGACTTCGGCCAGATGTCCTGGGTCCTCAACAGCTACACCGTCGTCTTCGCCGCGGTTCTGGCTCTGGCCGGCCGCCTTGCCGACCGCTACGGACACCGGCGGGTCTTTCTCATCGGGCTGGCGATCTTCACCGCCGCATCCGCGGCCTGCGCGCTCGCGCCCCACCTGTGGGCGCTGGTGGCCGCCAGGACCGTCCAAGGCGTCGGCGCTGCGCTGATCACACCGACCTCATTGTCGTTGCTGCTCAACGCCTGGCCCCCCGAACGGCGCGCCAAAGCGGTCGGCACCTGGGCCTCGGTGGGAGCGGTCGCAGCCGCTCTCGGGCCACCGCTGGGCGGCCTGCTCGTCGCTGCGGGATGGCAATGGGTATTCCTGGTCAACGTTCCCATCGGCGTCGTCACCATGGTGGCCGCGGTACGCATCCTTCGCGAATCCGACATCGCCTCGATCGGAAGACCCGATCTGCTCGGCGCTGCTTTCCTGGTGCTCGGGGTCGGTGCGCTGGCCTACGCGTTGGTCGAGGTTCCCGAGCGTGGCTGGGGCGCAACAATAGTGATCACTTCACTCCTCGTCTCTGTGGTGGGCATGAGCGCGGTCGTCATCCGATCGCGCCGCCATCCAGTGCCCGCGTTGGATCTGGTGGTGCTGCGTGTCCCCCAGTTCGCGCTGGCCACTGTCATGATGCTGGCGTTCTCGTGCGGATTCGCCGGGATGCTCCTTGTCAACGTGCTGTACCTCACCTCCACCTGGGGCTGGTCTGCTCAGGCCGCCGGTGTCGGCCTTGCGGCCGGCCCGGCTGTCGTTGTCGTCGTCGCCCGGCAGGCGAATCGTCTTGCGGCAAGGCTGGGGATCGGAGCCGTCGCCACCCTGGGCGCCCTGAGTTTCATGGCCGGTGCGCTCTGGTGGCTGTGGCGGCTCGGCCCCTCGCAGAATTACCTCGGCGGCTTGCTGCCCGGTCAGCTGCTGACCGGGCTGGGGGTCGGGCTCATCCTGCCCACCCTGTCCTCGGTCGTGGGGTCCGCGCTGCCGGGACCACGCTGGGGTTCGGGTTCGTCGCTGATCAATGCCGCCCGCCAGGTCGGCTCCGTACTGGGCATCGCGCTGATCGTCACCGTGGTCGGGACGCATATCGCGAGCGCTCCGACGGCGTTCGCCTCCATCCGCTCGGGCTGGGCGCTGCTGGCCGCGGCCGGAGCTGCCAGTGCCGTCGTCGGCCTGGCCTTGATCGCCGTGGAGTCTCTGGCACACAGGCGTTTACGAGGAACGCGACACGAGAGTCCGCTGAGAGCAGCATGACCACACCACCGCACACAAGTCAGGAATGAACCCACATGCCATCATCGCACCCCGTCGCACTCATCACCGGCGCCAACTCCGGTCTCGGTAAGTTCGCCGCCCTCGGTCTTGTCGAGGCTGGTTTCGACGTCGTCGGCACCAGCCGCAACACCAACGGGCTGGAGCGACGCCGCGGCGTGACGCTCCGCGACCTCGACGTCACCAGCGACGAGTCGGTCGCCGCGCTCGTCGAGGGCGTGATCACCGACTTCGGGCGCATCGATGTCCTGGTCAACAATGCCGGCATGGGACTCGCCGGGGCCACCGAGGAGAACTCGATAGCGCAACAGCAGAAGCTGTTCGACATCAACGTCTTCGGCGTCATCCGGATGACCAGGGCCGTGCTGCCGCACATGCGGGCCCAGGGAAGCGGACGGATCATCAATATCTCCTCCATCTTCGGATTCATGCCCGCCCCGTACATGGCGGCCTACAGCGCGACCAAACACGCCGTCGAGGGATACTCCGAGTCCGTGGACCACGAGGTCCGCGGCCACAACATCAGGGTGTTGCTCGTCGAGCCGGGCGGCACCAGAACCGGTTTCGACGACAACACCACGGCACCGGACCACCCGCTGGATGCCTACGCACGACAGCGAAACCTCGCCAACCAGGTGGTGGCCGAGCAGGTCAACGGCGGCGATGACCCCACGACGGTAGCCAAGGCCATCGTGGCCGCCGCCACCGATGTGAACCCCAAGCTGCGCTACCCGGCCGGCGTGAAGGCGCGCCAGCTCAGTGCCATGCGCCGTGTCGTTCCCAGCCGCATCTTCGACAAGCAGTTGCGTAAGACCTTCGAGCTCACAGTCTGAATCGGCGTGGAAGGGCCGGAGGTTCTCGCCCCCGCCGGTGTCCGGGGATTGTGCGGTGGGTATCAAGTCCGAATCCATGCGGCAAACCCGGATCGTGGTGCTTGCTGCGCCGGCGCCGTTAGGGTGCATTGATGGACGCGCGAGAACCACCGGCCCGCGGCGCGATGGCGGGCACCGGGATCGCCGCATCTTTGTTGACGAATGTGTCCGGCCTGGCCGAGGACATGCTGGAATATCTGGCTGATCGAATACCGGAGGTCGGAGCGGACGCCGAGCTTCGCGGACTGACCTTGGGATCGTGCTCGTCGAATCTTGAAGCGGCACTGTCGATGTTTCGTCACGGGATCGATGTGGCGGCGGCGCAGGCCCCAGTGACAGCGCTCGAGCATGCACGAGCAATGGCGTCGAGAGGACATAGCGTCGATGTGATGCTGCGGTTCTACCGTCTGGGTCACGAATATTTCACCGAGAAGCTCTCCGTCGCGCTCACCGACAACATCGGGGACCCCGTTGTCGCCCTGAGTACGTTCATCGATCTGGAGCGTTTCGGGTTTCGCTACATCGACCGAATCTCCAGCCTGGTTGCTGCCGAATACGTCGCCGAGCTCGACCGACGTCAAAACCAGGCACGCGCCGAACGCGACGAAGTCGTGCGGGCACTGCTCGCCGGTGAACGCATCGACAACGCACGCGCCGAACGTATGCTCAGCCATCGGCTCACCGGCCGACAAATCGGATTCGTGTGCTGGACCGACGATCGCAGTGTCAACCTCGACCGGTTCGCCAGACACGTCGGCCGGCATCTCGGAGCAAGTCACTCACTCGTCGTGGCAGATGGCCCACTCGCAGTGTGGGGATGGGCACCGGTTAGCGGGGACATGCCCACCTCGCTCACGAAGATGGCGACCGAACTTCCGAGCGGGTACAACAACGTTCACATCGCCGTCGGCTCACCGCATCCGGGGGCGGCTGGGTTTCGGACCTCCCACCTCGAAGCCATCCGCACCCGTCGGATCATCGACCTGTCTGGCCGCGTGGCGCCCTCGATCACAGCGTTCACTGATATCGCGCTGGTGGACGCCATCTCGCGCGACCTGGATACAGCAAGAGCTTTCGTCGCCGCTCAACTCGGCGACCTCGCCCGCGACGATGCCAAAGTGCGGGACGAACGCGCTGCACTGCTGGCGGTACTCGACGCCCAAGGCAGCCTGATTACCGCAGCACGCGCGCTGGGGATCCACCGGAACACGATCTTGCAGAGAATGCGCCGCGCCGAACAGCGCAGGGGCCGACCCGCGACCATCAAGACCGCCGAACTGCACGCTGCCCTGCTGGTCTGCGGGGTGCTTCGCGCTGCCGTCCTGCCCGACTGATCGTCTCACCGCTCACAGCCCCAGACCACACCCGATGTGCTCACAGCACACCACGCAGGGCTGAAAGGGCCTTGATGACCGCCACCCATGGTCAATAGGTTTCGAGTCACCACCCCCAAAGCACGATCGAGGAGTCTGACGGTGACCACGGCTCAACACTCCCAGCCCTCGCAGCTTGCCTTGCCTGATCCGGGTGAGCAGGTTCCGACGCTGTCCTGGCCGATCGTCGGCATCTTCGCCTTCGCGCTCGCGCTCTTCGGCGCGTCAACCTGGGTCGCGCTGACCGACACTTTGCCAGCGATCGCGACCATCGCCGCCAGCGCCGCAGCAATCTTCGTCATGTTCACCGTGTTGCACGATGCGTCGCACTACTCGATCAGTTCACATCGTTGGGTCAACGTCGCTTTCGGCCGAGTGGCGATGTTCTTCGTTTCGCCCCTGATCTCATTCAAATCGTTCGCGTTCATCCACATTGAGCACCACCGCAACACCAATGACGGTGCCAACGATCCCGATCACTTCGTCAGCGCCGCTCCCTGGTGGCAGCTGCCAGTCCGCTTCCCAGCGATGGATCTGCCGTACATCGGTCTGTTGGTACGCAACGCGCGCAGGCGCCCGCGGGCCGAGCTCGCCGAGACGGTGGCGTTGATGACCCTCACGGTGACGCTGATCGTGTGGGCCGCCTTCGCCGGTCAGCTGTGGACGTTCGCGGTGATCTATCTGATTCCCGAGCGGGTGGCGATGTTCGTGCTGGCGTGGTGGTTCGACTGGCTGCCGCACCACGACCTGGAAGACACCCAGCGCGAAAACCGCTATCGCGCAACCCGCAACCGCGTCGGCTCGGAGTGGATTTTGACTCCCCTGCTCTTATCGCAGAACTATCACCTGGTCCACCACCTACACCCATCCATCCCGTTCTACCGTTACGTCGCGGCGTGGCAACGCAATGAGGCCTCCTACCTCGACCGCGACCCCGCAATGAACACCGTCTTCGGCCAGCAACTGGATGCCACGCAGTATCGCGAGTGGAAACGCCTGAACGGAAAACTCGCCGCGCTGCTCCCGGTCCGAGTTCCGCGATCTTCGGCGGCACACCATGCCAGTACCCACTCGATACCCGTGAAGAGCGTCGAGCCCCTCACCCCCGGCAGCGTCAAAGTCACCTTCGACGTTCCCGATCACCTCCGCGACAAGTTCGGATTCCAGGCCGGCCAACACCTGACCGTCAATCACGCCATCGGCGGTAAGGAGGTGCGGCGAAACTACTCGATCTGCACCTCGGCCACATCGGGACAACTGGCGATCGGCATCCGGCAAGTCAACGGCGGGGTGTTCTCCACCTTCGCAGTCGACACACTTCGCGCCGGCGACGTCCTGGAGTTGATGTCCCCCACAGGTAGCTTCGGCGCACCCCTTGACCCACTTGCTCGGCGCGACTACGTCGCGGTGGCCGCCGGCAGCGGCATCACACCCATCCTGTCGATCGTGAGCACCACCATGGAGATCGAGACCGAGAGCCGGTTCACACTCTTCTACGGCAACCGCACCGCCGAGTCGACCATGTTCGCGGCCGAACTCGACGAACTCGAAGCGCGATACGCAAATCGGCTCCGCGTCTTTCACGTCCGGTCGGCCGAATCCCACCATCCCGAATCTCTTCGCGGACGAATCGACATGACGAAAGTACAGGAGTTGCTCGGCGGCGGCATCACCTCCATCGACCGGTGGTACCTCTGCGGCCCAAGCGATCTCGTCACAACCCTGCAGCACGACCTCACGTCCGAGGGCGTGCCGTCCGAGCGGGTACACCTCGAACTGTTCCGCGGCACGCACCGAGTCACAGTCCACGATTTTCCCAAGTCTGACGTGACCATCACGCTGGCAGGGTCAACGCACACCGTGGCACTCGCCGCCGGTGACACCGTCCTCGACTCCGCACTGAAGAACAACATCGAAGCGCCTTACGCTTGCCTCGGCGGGGCGTGTGGCACCTGTAAGGCCAAGCTCACCATGGGAGCAGTAGCCATGGAGCAGAATTTTGCACTCCGTGCAGCGGAGCTCGAGGCCGGCTTCGTCCTGACGTGTCAGTCGCATCCCACCACGTCCACAGTCGCAGTCGACTACGACGCCTGACAGCATCGACCAGATTCGGGCTGACGCAACCCCGACTGACGGGCCAAACCCCCACCGTCGGGATTCGTCACATCTCGGTCAAAAGCGTATCGCCGAAGCGCGACAATCGCGGGCACGACGCCCTGTTGAGGGTGGTGACCCGCCACTGGGCGCCAGTCCGGTACCTACGCAGGAGCCGCTTCCAACGCCCGCACGTTCCCGACACCGCCCACTACGACGACCACGCGCCCGGCGTCGTCTACATTCCGGGCTCGGACGACTGGCGCTGACATTGCTCACCCAACCGGTCCGCGAGGACCGCGGACGCCCTACTGCAGATCTTCGCAGTCGGGCTTCGCAATCGGGTCCGACCGCCCGCAAGTCCCGCTGCAGCTCAGCAAGCCCACCGCTGCCTGGGCGTTCTCAATACCGTACACATTCATCGACAGATCAGCCGAAGGCGCTCACGCGTACTCTTGCGCACCAACAAAATGTACTTAACGCCAATGGGGGTCAAAATGGCGGTCACGCAAGGTTCCGACTCGATCGGAAGATGAAACACCGCCTGTGACCAGGCGGTTTAATCTGTCGGGCTGATAGGAACCGCCGGCGCGACCGCCTCGTACCTCGGCGGGCACTTCGGCTCCGGGCACCCTGTCCCCGGACATGAAGAACTCGCTTGGCTTCGCCAAATTACTTGAACGATCATTCCAGCATAGCTATGGTTAACGTATGGCCAGAACCCGTCAGTTCGATGCGGATGCCGCGCTCGACGCCGCGATTGGCGTGTTTCGCGAGCATGGTTTCGAGGGCAGCTCGGCCCAGATGCTGGTGGCTGCGATGGGGATCGGGCGACAGAGCCTCTACGCGACCTTCGGCGACAAGTGGCAGCTCTACTGCTCGGCGGTTCGGCGGTACGGGATGGGTGAGTGTGCTGCCCACCTCGATGCCCTACGAAGTGGCCCGCGCGCCATCGACGGCATCGAGGCGATGCTGCGCCGGGTGGTCGAAACTGCTGATCAACCGTGCCTTGGTGTCGGCTCGATCTGCGAGTTCGGCGCATCGCGGCCCGACCTCGCAGAGATCAACGACGCACTGGCGGATGGTTTGCACGCCGCCGTCGCGGGGCGGATTCGTGACGCACAGCGTGAGGGCGATATTGCCGTCCACATCGATCCAGACGTCGCCGTTGGGTTCCTCGTCGCCAACATTTCCGGCATTCGTGTCGCCGGCCGTGGCGGCGCGGGTCCCACCGCTCTGACCGAGATGGCCGCCATGGCGTTGCGAGCGATCCGATAGCCCCGGCTTTCTCTCATTATTGAATAACCATTCCCGATAGGAGTAGAAATGAAGGCAGTGACGATGAACGGCGCTGGTGGCCGGGAAGTGCTGGAGTACGTCGAGCGTGCCGATCCCACGCCGGGTCCTGGCGAGGCACTGGTGGAGATCGCCTACGCGGGCGTGAACTTCATGGACATCGGCGTGCGACAGGGCATGGCATGGACCGAGATTCCCGACCCGAAGATCCTCGGAGTCGAGGGCGCCGGGCGGGTGCTGGCGTTGGGTGCGGGCGTCGAGGACATCTCAATCGGTCAGCGCGTCGCCTGGGTGTACGCGCCGGGAAGCTATGCCGAGCGGATCGCGATTCCGGCGACGTCGCTGGTGCCGATCCCCGATGCGATCGATGACCGCGTGGCTGCCTCAGTGATGATGCAGGGCCTCACCGCAAGTCATTTCGCGACCGACTTCTACCCGGTGCAGCCCGGCGACACCGCGTTCGTCCACGCGGCCGCCGGGGGCCTGGGGCTGCTGCTGACCCAGATCATCAAGCTGCGCGGCGGTCACGTCATCGGCCGCGTCTCCTCGGAGGCCAAGGTCCCCGCGGCCAAGGACGTCGGAGCCGACCACGTCATCGTCGACAGCGAGGGCCGGTTCGCGCAGGAGGCACTGCGGCTCACCGGAGGCGAGGGCGTGCACGTCGTCTATGACGGCTCCGGACCGTCGACGTTCCAGGGGTCCCTCGATGTACTGCGCCGATCGGGCACGTTCTGCTGGTACGGCCCGGTGCTTGGCGGACCCGGTCCGATCGACATCATGAGCCTGCCGAAGAGCATCAAGATCGGCTACGCGGTGTTCCAACACCACATCGCCACTCCTGCCCTGCTCCGCGCCCACACCGCACAGCTCTTCGACTGGATCGCCGAGGGCAAGCTCAAGGCCCAGATCTTCGGCGAGTATCCCCTGGCCGACGCGGCACAAGCCCACGCAGACATGGAGAACCGCAAGACCGTGGGCAAGCTGTTACTGGTGCCGTAAGGGCTTGCGCAGAATCGAGAGGACCACATCATGGACAAACACGAGTTCGACGAGATGAACCGAACGGTGATCAGCGAGTTCCGTTCCACGGGAGGCACAGCCGGCGGTGTGTTCTCCGGTAAACCGCTGATACTGCTTCACCACATCGGCGCGAAGTCCGGAACCGAGCGGATATCGCCACTGGTGCCGTTGCTCGATGACGGCCGCATCTTCATCTTCGCCAGCAAGGGCGGTTCCGACAAGAACCCCGACTGGTACGGCAACCTCGTAGCCCACCCGAATGTCACCGTCGAACTCGGCGCCGATGCCTTCCTGTCAACAGCGCGGACGCTAGAGGGCGACGAACGCGACGCCATATATGCGAAGCAGACCGCCGTGGAACCGCAATTCGGCGACTACCAACGCAAGACTTCGCGCACCATCCCCGTAGTCGAGTTGGTCAGAGCCAAGGATTGAACGGTCTCGCGCGGAAGCCTTCTGCAGGCATATCCTGGTGACGTGATCTAGATCACTCGCCTGACATCGGAGGAGGCGGGCCGATGGATACAACATTGACGCACTTCACGAAGCAGAAGGCGCCCTGCGGGCGCACGGTAGATGGTGATCACCACGTCGAGGGTGATGATGACGGCTTCAAATACGACGACCTCAAGTACGCCTGCGGCTGCCGCGAGATCCGGCATGTGTACCACGACGGAACGACGCGCTTTCGGACCACACGACATGACGGCAAAGTCCTGAAGGACGAGCGCACCGGCGAACACGAGACGTTCGAGGCGTGAGCGACCGCGATGACGGCGTCACACAACATAGCGGTGATCGGCGGGGGCGGTGCGGGACTGCGCGCGGCGATCGCGATCGCCGAGACGAATCCACTCCTGAGCGTGGCGATCGTCTCCAAGGTGTACCCGATGCGCAGCCACACCGTGTCGGCCGAGGGCGGCGCCGCCGGCGTGGCAGGCGAGGACGACAGCCTCGACGAGCACGCCTACGACACCGTGTCCGGGGGTGACTGGCTGTGCGACCAAGACGCGGTCGAGGCCTTCGTGGCCGAGGCGCCTCGCGAGTTGTTGCAGCTGGAGCATTGGGGCTGTCCGTGGAGCCGTAAGCCGGACGGCCACATTGCCGTTCGCGCATTCGGCGGCATGAAGAAGCTGCGCACGTGGTTCGCCGCCGACAAGACCGGATTTCACCTGCTGCACACGCTGTTTCAGCGGGTTCTCGCCTACCCCGACATCGTGCGTTACGACGAGTGGTTCGCGACGACCTTGCTCCTCGACGATGGCAGGGTATGCGGTGTTGTCGCCATCGAGCTGGCGACCGGGCGCATCGAGACCATCCTCGCCGACGCCGTGATCGTGTGCACCGGCGGATGTGGGCGCGTGTTTCCGTTCACCACCAACGCCAGCATCAAGACCGGCGACGGAATGGCCCTGGCGTTTCGGGCGGGCGCACCGCTGAAGGACATGGAGTTCGTCCAGTACCACCCCACTGGACTGCCGTTCACCGGAATCCTGATCACCGAGGCGACGCGCGCGGAGGGTGGCTGGTTGCTGAACAAGGACGGCTACCGCTACCTGCAGGACTACGACCTCGGCGAGCCCACTCCCGAGCCGAAGCTGCGCAGTATGGAGCTGGGGCCCCGGGACCGGCTGTCCCAGGCATTCGTGCACGAGCAGGAGAAGGGAAGGACGGTCGACACCCCGTACGGACCCGTCGTCTACCTCGACCTACGGCACCTGGGCGCCGACCTGATCAACACAAGGCTGCCGTTCGTGCGTGAGCTGTGCCGCGACTACCAGCACATCGACCCGGTGACCGAACTGGTCCCCGTGCGACCCGTGGTGCACTACATGATGGGTGGCATTCACACCGATATCGACGGCGCCACAACGCTTCCCGGGCTCTACGCCGCAGGCGAGACTGCGTGCGTCAGCATCAATGGCGCCAACCGGTTGGGCTCGAACTCGCTGCCCGAGCTGCTGGTGTTCGGCGCCCGAGCCGGCCGCGCCGCCGCGGAGTACGCCACGACCGCCCGCGGCGCCTCACCTTCAGTTCAGGCGCAGGCACGCACCGAGACGTTGCGACTGGAGCATGCGCTCAGTCGCCATGTCGATGGGGACGACCGAATCGCCGACATCCGGGCGGACATGCAGGCCACATTGGAGACGGCCGCCGGAATCTACCGTGATGGACCCACACTGACGAAGGCGGTCGACCAGATCCGGGTGCTGCAGGAACGCTTCGCGAGAGTCGGGATCGAGGATCACAGCCACACGTTCAACACGGAGCTGACGGGGCTGCTCGAGCTGTCAGGGATGCTCGACATCGCGCAGACCATCGTCGAATCCGCCTTGCGCCGAGAGGAATCCCGCGGTGCGCACCAACGCACCGACTTCCCCAAACGCAACGACGAGCGCTTTCTGGCACACACGGTGATTCATCGAGAATCCGACGGAGCCGCGCGCGTCGACTACCTTCCGGTGACGATCACGCGCTGGCCTCCGGGCGAGCGTGTCTACGGGAGGTAGGGGCGAGCGAGCGACGGGAGGTGTAGTGATGGCGCAACGAATCGTCATGGAGGTCTCCAGGTATCGGCCGGAGATCGAGTCCGAGCCGGTCGTGCAGGCCTACGACGTGCCCGTCACCCGCGAGTGGGCGATCCTGGACGGCCTGAACTACATCAAGGATCAGCTCGACGGGACGCTGACCTTCCGGTGGTCGTGCCGGATGGGCATCTGCGGCAGCTGTGGCATGACGATCAACGGCGACCCGAAGTTGGCGTGCGCGACCTTCCTCGTGGATTACCTACCCGGACCCGTGCGAGTCGAGCCGATGCGAAACTTCCCGGTGATCCGCGATCTCGTCGTCGACATCAGCGACTTCATCGCCAAGCTGCCGACCGTCAAGCCGTGGATCATCCGCGAGGACGAGCTGTCCGTCGAGGACGGCGAATACCTGCAGACCCCAGCAGAACTCGACGAGTACAAGAAGTTCAGCATGTGCATCAACTGCATGCTGTGCTACTCGGCATGCCCCGTGTACGCGCTTGACCCCGACTTCCTCGGGCCGGCGGCGATCGCGCTGGGCCAGCGCTACAACCTGGACTCGCGCGATGAGGGCGCGGCGGACCGTCGGGACGTCCTCGCGGCGGACCACGGCGCCTGGGCGTGCACCCTGGTGGGCGAATGCTCGACGGCCTGTCCGAAGGGAGTCGATCCGGCTGGCGCCATACAGCGTTACAAGCTCACCGCGGCAACACAATCGGTGAAGCAGCTGCTGTTCCCGAGGAGCGCGCGGTGACCACGCCGGCGCCCGCGTATCGTCAGCCGATCGCCAGGTTCTGGTGGGCGAAGCGGCGGTCATACCGGCTGTTCATGCTTCGCGAGATCAGTTGCATCTTCGTGGCCTGGTCTGTGGTGTATCTACTGCTGCTGGTGCGTGCGATTGGCGCCGGACAGGATTCCTACCTTCGGTTCCTGGACTGGAGTGCCAATCCGTTTGTGGTCTCGCTCAATGTTGTCGCACTGATTTTCCTTCTGCTCCACGCGGTTACCTGGTTCGGTTCGGCGCCGCGCGCGATCGTGCCCCACATTCGGGGACGCCGTGTACCCGCTCGCGCGGTTCTTGCGGGGCACTACGCGGCGTGGGTGGTCGTCTCGGCGGTGCTGGCCTGGGTGGTCCTGTCATGAGCACATCCACGCGGCATCAACGGTCGGCCGAGCCGTTCCTGTGGCTGCTGTTCAGCGGCGGTGGCATGGTGGCCGCACTCGTTCTGCCCGTCCTGCTGCTCCTGTTCGGGGTGGCGTTTCCGCTCGGGTGGCTCGACGCCCCGGACCATGCCCACCTGCTGGCGGTCGTCCGGAATCCGCTGACCAAACTGGTGCTACTCGGCGTGTGTGTCCTCGCCCTGTTCCACTTCGCGCACCGCATCCGGTTCACGATCGAGCACGGGCTGCAACTGGGCCGGTTCGACCGTGTCATCGCGCTGTGCAGCTACGGCACAGCGGTACTGATATCCGCGGCGGCGGTTTGGGTGATGCTCACTGTCTGAGGGCGTGCGGACGAGACGATGTGCCGCTGCAGAATTCGACCGAATACGGGGCCTTGCCGGCGCCCCACCGGGTATAGAGAGGAGGTCCCCGCTGGATTGTGTGCCGCGTTCGAGTAAGGGCAGAAAGCGGCCGTTCCTGAATCTCGAAAAACGGACTTGGACTGCGTCGGGCTGAAACGATCTAAACCTTCAACGTTTTGAACTCCAGTCAAACTTCAGCCGAATTAGGCTGTTTTGCAATGCATCTGAACGGCATTTAGCAGGAGGAACGGCGTCAGGGCGCCCCTGCCGGACAGCCGGATTCCGACCTTGTTGTGACAACATCCGAGACGGTGTTCCGAATACGGGTTGCCATCCTTCGACGCGGAAGCGACGTTTGCTGGAAATTGTTTGTGGTGTTTGGCCGGGAGGCGCTGAGGCGCTCCGCAACAAGTACCTGGGGTAGCCGGAGCAGGGCTAGGTATGACACCCAGTCCTGTACCCGAGTGCCCATCGGTCAATCAGGAACCTCAACTCACCCGGTCTCGCACCACTCCACCAGCGGATCACCCAGACCATATTCCACCAGCGCCTCCGGCACGTTCGCGTATCGCGCCAGCGCCCGGAGATGGGTCCACGTCGCGATCGCCGCGAGCACCATCGTTTGGCCGAGGTGTAGGCCGAGGAGTGCATAGCCACTTCCGCACGCCGCACACGGACCGGCGGGTGGGAATCAACTCCGAGACTTCCGACCGACTGAACCGCCCGTGTTTCACGGCCGAGAGCAGCGTGCACGGCAGGCCCGCTTGTTCGGCTCCGAGCCCGGACGCGGCGAACATCTCCCGCCAACGGCGGTCTCCATCGCGGCTTGTCCGCATCCACCTAGTCGGAGCAGACGAGATACGGCGCCACCCAGTCATTCGCCTTCTTGCCACGCACGGCCCGCATCCCCGCTGTCGCCCCCACCGCTACGTGATTATCCGCGAACGCGGCGATGTCGGCGCGCGACTCTGGGTCGGTGAAGTCCTATGGGAGACTGTAGAACCCGTCCAACTCCTCGTTCAAGTAGCGCTGCAGACGCCGCTCTCGTATTACCCCGCCGAGAATGAACCCCGCTTCCCCGGCCATCCACACCGGTCCGCGCCAACTGGCATGGCGAGTAAATGCCCCTCTGCCCCGGCAGCACAGCCGCGATCCCACGGTGGAGGTCGCATTGCGCGCCTACGGCGGGGCTGACTCATCGCCAGACGTTTCCGCAGGTCACTGAGGCAATGCCAGTTCAGACGCGATGGGCGCCGTTCACACACGCGCAGATCGTTCCGTATCACGCATGACATTC
The DNA here is from genome assembly GCF_040548615.1 of Mycolicibacterium sp. 624. Lineage (NCBI taxonomy): Bacteria > Bacillati > Actinomycetota > Actinomycetes > Mycobacteriales > Mycobacteriaceae > Mycobacterium > Mycolicibacterium sp. 624. The sequence continues at coordinate 28,368 of NZ_JBEPRZ010000003.1, read as the reverse complement.
AGTCCCCGACAGTACTTCCGAAACCAGCGGCATCGAGTTTCCGGAGGTATGTAGTGTTACCTCCGATTCGGAGGGGGAACCTGTGGCACAAGAGACGCCGTCGCGCCATGTATTCATCTCATACGTACACGAGAACTCAGACAAGGTTGACCAGCTCTGCGAGGTTCTCAAAGCCGTCAACATTCCGTACTGGCGGGACCGTTCGAATCTCGGTCCCGGCGAGGAATGGAAGGCCAAGATCCGCGAAGCCATCCGATCGGGCTCAATGGCGTTCTTGGCCTGCTTTTCCGAGGAGTCGCGCGCCAAAGACCGGTCTTACATGAACGAAGAACTCACGCTCGCTGCAGAGGAGTGGCGGCTCAGACCGCCCGGGCGCACTTGGTTAATTCCCGTTCGCTTCGACGATGGCCCCGTGCCCCAAGTGGATCTCGGTGCCGGCAAAACGCTGGAAGACCTCAACTACTCTGATTTATTTGGGCAGGCGCTAGTCGCGAATACCGCCCAACTGGTCGAAGCAGTCAAAGAAGTCATGGGGCTGGCCCCTAGCCGCGACAACGAGTCGATCCAGACCGCGATTAATGAATCCACAGCGGATGAGCGGCCAGAAAAACTGCGGCGATTGACCAAGGACATGATCCGCGACACCGCACGAGATATAGACCTTGACGATCTGATCAGCGACGAAGTAGCGAGAGTCCGAACAGCAGTGCGCGATACCGACCGGTTCCCGACCTCGTCACCGGGCGGTACCAACAGCGAGTTAGCGGTCCATGCCGCCGAGATTGTCCTCGATTACTGGACGCTCACTGAGCCGTTCGTTTGGTCACTACAAGTCGCGGCACGCTACGGAACTCCGGACACGCTATCGCCATGGATCAAGGGGCTAAAAAGCCTTCGCAGCGGAAGGCAATAAGATTGCCGGCGGGCACACCTACTTGCTCGGCTTGAGATTTGTCCCGTCCCTCATCTCGGTTTTCACTGCCGGCATGGCAACTTCCGGCCAAGGTAAATGGGACAACTTCAAAGCGCTTCTTGTCGGTACCCAAGTCGCCGACCGCAGTTACGACGCGGCACCGAAAGTCGCTCTCGTAGAGGCGGTTAGCCCATACAAACCCTTCGAGTCCGACCTTGTCCCTCAACTGCTCGCCAACTCAGTAACACAAGGCGAGGATCTCGCGACAACCCAAGCGCGTATTGATCAGGGGAACTACTCGAAGCGTCACACACCGACTGCGGATTGGCTTCACCACATACTGAGACCAGCTTTTGCTCAACAGTTCCCAGACGACGAAGACTACGACGTCGCCTTTGACGCAACCGAGGTCTTTTTAGGACTGGTGGAGGAAGATCTCCTGAATGTCCGTCATGCAGATGAGGATCGGCAGTGGTTGAGGGGATCTCACTGGTTTGGACGGTCGGCCTGGCGGTCGCGCAGATATGACAACCCTGTTGACGATTTCACCAATCAACTTGCCTCTCAGGGTTCGTCGTGGTCGCCGTTGCAAGCGGGCTTATTCGGCGGCGAGATAGGGCGCGCAGAGGCCGCACTCAACCAGTACCGCGAACAATTCGTACAAGCTCGCGGCCGCTACTGGTAGAACGAGTAAATGCCTCAGTGACACGCCATGACGAACCTCCTCCAAGTCTCAACGCAGCGACAGACGATGCGTCGCAAAGAAGCGGTATCGCCCGCCGGTTAGCTCCGGTAGGCAATAAGATCCCGCGCACCCAACACGGACTCCTCGACTCCGCGATGCTGGAGTACGACTGGTACTCGGGCGAACGACCTCGATCATCAGACGACATGGTCGGCAAACGGAGTTCGTACGTGCTCCTCGCACCCGGCGGAGCGGGCAAGACCACGCTCATCGACGCGATCGAACGTCGGGAGCCCGCCAGTGAGTCGGTAGATCTTCGGATGCACAGCACGCAATCCCTGATCGCGGCGTTCGACCAGCTTTCTTCTGGCAAGTCCGCATCGGCGGCCGCACCGCAGGTCACCGTGTTCGTCGATGCCATCGACGAGGCACTCCAATTGGACCCCAACATCGGACACGTACTGGTCAAGCTTCTGGGGCGCCCCGGGATGAGCAACCTGGCATGGCGGTTCGCCTGTCGACCCGCCTCTTGGACTCCCGCACTCGCAAAGGGGATGCGCGCGGCCCTGCCGGGGTTCGAGGAACTAGAGCTTCTCCCTCTCGGCATCCCAGACATCCGGGCGATGGCAGCCGGCGACGCCGATGCCTTCCTTGACGACGTTGAGCAAGCCGGCCTACTCCGTCTGCTCGCACTCCCCCTGCATGCGTCTAACCTGCTCGACGGATGGCGCCCCTCTCAACAGCTGCCGGCAGATCGGTCAATGGCCATGCAGCACGCTTTAAACCGAATGCTCAGCGAGGGCAGTGCAACCCGCCTGCCCGGGCAACTCGACGACCACCGGCGCCAGGTGATCGCCGAACGACTGGCCGCATTTTCGACATTCTGCAGCGTGGGGAGCTATTCGCTCCAGCAGGCCGGCAGCGTCAACGATGCCCCGATGGCGGTGAGCGCGGTGCCAACTCATGCCGAACCTGACCTGGCCGGTGCTCCCCTAACCGTGTCCGACGTTCAGGAGGTACTTGGCACCGCGCTGTTCGCCGCTGCTGGACAGGGCAGCGTGGCGTTCACGCACCAGTCGTACGCGGAGTATCTCGCGGCGGCGTACCTTCGGCGACGCGGTGTGGCCGGCCAACGGCTGGTCACGCTGCTCGGTGCTGGTGTCAACGGTCTGGTTCCCGGACCGATGATTGAAGTCCTCGGTTGGTTGTTAGCGAAGGGCGCACCGGTGCCCGATGCCGTAATCGCCGAGAACGCCAAACATCTGCTGAGCACGGCTGGACTGGAGTTGGCTAACGATCAGGTGCGCGGCAGCGTCGTTGAAGCACTGCTTCACGGTGCGGCCGCGGGCGTGTTCGAAGGCGGTTCGCGCGCAGACACTTCGGTGCTATCGCATCCCGGATTGACCGGACAGATACGGGAGGCCGCGAGGAGCGCATCCAGCACCTGGGTGATGTTCTGGATTTGTCGTATTGCCCGACAGTGTGTCGTCCACGAGGTCGCCGACGACCTCCTCGCCATCGCACTCGAGTCTTCCTGGTCCGCCATGATCCGAGCCGAAGCGGCTACTGCCTTCGCCGCAGTGGCACCAGGCGACCGTCGGTCGGAACTGGCGCCGCTACTTGAACTGGACACTACGCAGGACCCACAGGACGAGATCCTTGCTGCCGCGCTGCGAGCAGTACTGCCCGACGCCGTAGACTTCCACCTCATACGAGGCGCTATTCGCCCTAGATTCAATCCGCACTTCATCGGTGGCTACGAACGCTTGCTCAGCGAGCTTCCCGCGCTCATACCCTCCGCTGAAGTTCTCCCGACTCTCACTGATGCACTGCGGCGTCAGCCTGAGGAGGGCGACCGGGCATTCGACGATCTCATCGAAGGACTTCTCCAGCGCGCATGGGAGACGAGGGACCCGTCAACCGCCGAAGCAATCGGAATCGCGTTGGCCACTGATCGACTCGGCCGTCGCGTCGATCTGCCGTGGCAGACCGAAGACGACCGGGATCTCCGTCGAACTATGGCCGCCGCCGCATTGGGCGCGCACGAGCACGCTTTCGTGGCGGTGCTCGACTTAGGAATCCTGACCCCTTCAGATCTCGGCTGGCTCCTTGACTGGATGTATGTAGCGTCGCCCGAAGCCCTTCCACGGGCTCGGGTGGTGGCCCGAAACCTGGCCTGGAACGTGGCCGACGCCGAGTCGGCCGATCGCATCCTCTCATTGGACGAGGACCATCCGGCCTATCAAGAGCTCAAGTCGTTTCTGGGCCATCAAGACATCTCGTCGCGACCACGCTGGGTAAGCCACGCCGGCAGTGCCGACAGCGCCTCTTTGGCCGAGGAGATCTCGAAACTGCGCGCTGCCATCGAGCATTGCCGTACAGCCATGGGCGATTGGTGGTACGTCTTTGCTGCGCTGACGGGCCAGCACCTCGACGCCAACCGATACCTCGACTGGGATCTGACCAGTAGACGGCTGTGGTCGGAATTGAGCACGGGCGAACAGGACGAACTCCTGCTCGTCGGCATTGACTATCTCAATGTCAGGACGCCCGCTGTTGACCGGTGGGCCGGCCGGGACGTGCTGCCAGCCGACGATGCTCTGCCGGACTGGGCCGGCGCAAACCTGGTGGCGACGCTGATCATGCAGCGTCCGGACCTACTGCCCAACGTGGATCAATTGGCATGGGTTAGGTGGGCTCCGGTAATTACCGCGATGTCGCACTACTCGACCGAGCAGTCGTGGCTGCGAGAGCTTCGGGGTACGGTGCCGCAGGGGGCACAAGAGGCGATCGATGTTGCGCTGCGCGAACAGGTCCGATGCATACCCAAGATCGCGTACGCCTACCACCCACTAGGCGACTTCTCCGATGGACGCCTGCTCACCGCCGTCGAACATATTGCTCGTAGCGCGAACGAGTCCGCGGCCCGACGTGAAGAAGCCTTTGGTGTACTAGTCGCGCACGCTCCCGATGTGGCGCTTGCGGTCGCAAGAGCAGCAATGAGCGAAAGCGACGTCCCCGAAGCAGCGTTCACCACACTTGTCAAGTTGGAGCCGGAACATCTGATCGAGGGATGGATCGCACAAAACCAGCTCGGCCCGCTCGTACATCTGCGCGACCTCGATCCCGAACAGTTATCCGACGAGTCGCTGACCGGCCTGGCCCGTCTACTCCTCGACAAGCTACCTTTTGCTCAAGACCCCGACGATGTCCACGACTACGCCGAGCGAACCCCGGCCGCGGTGGCACGTCGGATACGGACACATCTATTGCAGTCAATCGCGAGTCGTGGCATGGCCACTGCTCTCATCAGTCTCGCGAGTAATCGGCCAGCAACAGACAGCGACCGGATCCGTCAGCTACTGCATCAAGCGCGAATCCGCGAGGCGATGGTGAACTGGCGGCCCCTGGCTCCGGTCACGCTCATGGAACTACTCGACGGCGGCGACGCGAGACTGATTCGTGACAGTGCCGGTCTACTCACGGTGCTCTGCGAACAGCTCACGCAAGTTCAAAACGACCTGCGCCGGGGAGGATTTCGAAGCCTGTGGGACGGCGAGCCCGGAAAAAGCAACGCTTCGCCGAAGGGCGAGGACACGATATCTGACTGGCTGGTGGAACAACTGCGCCTACGTCTCAAGCCCCACATCGTCCTGGATCGCGAGATACAGGTCACGCGTCGCAAGGATGCGGGCGTAGGCACCCGTATCGACATCACTGCCACCTCCGGAGGAGCTCAGATTGCGCGGGTGCCCCTAGAGGCCAAATTGGTCAACAACCGCGAACTATCAACCGCGCTATCGGATCAACTTGTGGTCAAGTACATGGACCCCACCGAACTCACTCACGGCCTCTACCTCATTTACTGGACCGCACCCGAACTCCGCCCCAAAGGATGGCGTAAAAAACACCCGGATTCCGGGGCACTGGCTGACGAACTTCGGGAGCAGGCTCGACACCAGCTTCCTCGCAGACACGTCGACGTCTTCGTCTTGGACATCGGCCCCTCCTGATCCAGTCGCGACTCGACTACAACCGGACTTCGGATGAGGCCTCGCTTGCTTCTCAATTCCTCGCACCGACGGGCCAGTGGGTTCGTGCCCGACCTGCCGGGCATTATGGCGGCATGGCGAAACGCTGGGACGCATGGATGGCCTGGAACCGGCGCGGCTACCTGAGCGCGTTCGAGCGACGACTGAACAGAGTGCTCACAGGTGCCGTAGTCGTGGCGTTGGTGGGCGCCGCACTACAACACGTTTTTCTGGCCAACGTGCCGGAGGTCATTCCCATGGGTGCGAAGTGGGGCGGCCTGCTCTACGACCTAGCCATCGGATACATCGGTGCATTCATCGTCTACGTGCTGCTTGTGAGGATTCCCCTGCGACGGGACCGCCGGAATTACTACGGTCACCTTGGGCCCCTGATCGTGCGCTTGGTTGCCGAGGCGAATGACCTTGTGGTATCGCTCAATAGGGCCGCGGGCCTGGAGACCGACGTACTGACCACAACGCGCCCAAACACCCAGGCGAACATCCGAGAGATGCTTGGCATGCTAACCCCCGACAGCGCGGCCGACCACGTTGTCTTCACTGCGAACGGTATGCGAGACGGCACGGTTGCGGACGTCGTGACCTTCCACGTGCATAGGGCACGAGCCATAATCGGAGAAATCCTGGCGTTCGCGCCCAACTATGACTCTGAAGTAATCGAACTTGTTGTGGCGCTCCGGGAATGCCAGTTCTTTCAAACCTTCGAAGTACGGGAACCGTCGTGGCGCATCGGCGGCGGGCCCGACGTGGCCTCCCTTGAGAAGCCGCTCTTCAATTACCTACTGCTAGCCGATCGCCTCAATCGCTATCGGGAAAGCAACAACATAGTCGGAAAGCCCACGACCTACCCCGAGCTAATCAACATTTACACCTCGTACTCGGGTGAGGACAGCACTGCGGTGCCGCTTCGTGATGAAATCCCTTCGCCGCCACTCAGGATCCGGCTGGGTACGCGAACCGTGGATGTCGGCTGCAGTCCGAACGCCTAGTGGCGAGCGCGTCGGCTACGCCTTAGCGCCCGTTTCCTCCAGGCACCGCGCCCCGCTGTCGTCGTAGAACTCGACGGCGCCCGTTGGCCGTCGCGATTGCCCGGCGCTACCAGAGGTTGGACGGCTCTCCGGCAACAAACGTTCGGCGTGGAAACCCGGATGGCGTCGGCCTAGGCCGATCGCGCCCGGCGGGCAGGCCTACTCCACCGCACCACTCAAGGAAGGACGAAAGCATGGGCAAGAGAGCGAACGGTGAGGGCCCGGTTGCCAAGCGCGCCCGCGGCGACTGGGAGGCGAAGTTGGCCTATGCCGGCCCCACATAGGCCAGCGTCGGCGCACGTCGTTCTACGGGTCGACGCCAAGGCGGTCCGCGAGGAGATGAGCCCGGCGCGCGAGCGGTTCGCGAAGGGGCGCGACGCGCAGCGTCGGCGACTGGCTGACACACTGGCGGGCCGCCAGCCTGGCGGCGTCAGGTCGCAAGGAATCGACGCGGGTTCTCTACGCGACGTTCTGCCGTCGCCACCTGGAGGCTGGGCCGTCCTTGCCGGGCCTGGACGGCGCCGTGCGGGATGGCCTGTTGGCCCGCAATCCGGAGCCCCTCATGAAGGGTCCCGGCGTCGAACGCAAGGAAGGTCGGCACCTGGATGTCGACGACGTGTCGGCGGTCCCGCGGGCCGCCGAGGGGTCGCGATGCTACTCGGCGCTGGCCCTGATCGCGGCACGACGGGACTGCGCAAAGGTGAGGCGCTGGCCATGCGGTGGGATCGCGTCGACCTGGGCAGCTGGGCGCTCAAGGTAGCCGCCACTATTGGGAGCATCGAGGATCGGCTATTGATCACCGAGTCCAAGACTGCGAGGTCCCGTCGCACGGTGCCGCTCACTCCCGTCGTCGCGACGCTCCGACGACAACGCACGGCCCAGAAACGGGACCGGGCGCGGGCTGGCTGCGAGTGGGCGGATAGCGGACCGGAGTTGACCAACGAACTTGGCGGCCCCGTCAAACCGCGCAGCCTACTGCGCGTCATCGAAGTGGCCGCCAAAGCAGCCAGAGTGCAGGGCGTTGGCGTGCACACCTTGCCGCACTTCTGCGGCCGTGGCGTGGCTGGAGGCCGGGGCCCACATCAACGCCGTCGCCAATCTGCCCGAGCATTCGTCGGTCACCGTCACCGGCTACCTGGACGGAGGCACCTCCGACGGGACCGCCCGCGCGGCCGTCGACAGTTTGGGTCAGGCACTCTGCGCGGTCGAGCTGATTTGGGTCAACGGTTTGGGTCAAACAAGAAAAGGGCACCTTTCGATTCCTCGAAAAGTACCTCTGACCTGCCTCGGGCTGACAGGAACCGCCGGCGCGACCGCCTCGTACCTCGGCGGGCGCTTCGGCTCCCGGCATTCTGTCCCCCGACATGAAAAAACTCGCTCGGCTTCGCCGGCGAGTTTCTTTCATTGTCGGGCTGACAGGATTTGAACCTGCGACCACTTGACCCCCAGTCAAGTGCGCTACCAAGCTGCGCCACAGCCCGCGGCGCTGCCGGGATCGCCGGCAGCAAGGCGAAATGTTACCGCAGCCATGCCCCACAATCCCAACCGCCTCGGGCGGCGCGGCGTGTGACCGGTGTGGTAGGCGGTGCTACCCCCTCGGCTACACCATCAGCAGTCGGACAAGCCCGATCAATCCGACGACGACGATCACCGCGCGCAACACGTTCGGCGACAGCCGCCGCCCGTAGTGCGCGCCGAGGAACCCGCCGATCAGCGACCCCACGGCGATCAGTCCCGCGGCGGCCCAACTGATCCGGTCGAAGGCCACCAGCGTGTAGGCCACGGCCGCGACGATGTTGACGAGCAGCGACAGCAGGTTCTTCGCCGCGTTCATCCGCTGCATGTCCTCGGGCAGCAGCGCGCCCATGACCCCGATCAGCAGAATGCCCTGCGCCGCGGTGAAGTAGCCGCCGTAGACCCCGACGGCCAGCGTGCCGGCCACCAGCGCGACCATCCGCCCGGCCGACACGTGATCCACCGAGCGTCCGGCGTCCTCGGCGCGCTGCCGTGCCCACGCCTGGATGCGCGGGCCCAGGATCACCAGTGCCAGCGCACCGATGAGCAACACCGGCACCACGGAGACGAACACCCGCTCGGGCAGGTGCAGCAGCAGCCACGCACCGAATCCCGCGCCGATCAGCGAGGCCGGGATCTGCCAGCGCAGCCGGTCCCACTGGCCCCGCAGCTCGCGGCGATAACCCCAGGTGCCGGAGACGCCGCCCGCGACCAGCCCGACCGCGTTCGACATCGTCGCGGTCACCGGCGGATAGCCCAGTGTCACCAGGGTGGGAAAGGTGATCAGCGTCCCCGATCCGACTAGGGCGTTGATGGCTCCGGCCCCGACCCCCGCGAGGGCGATCAGGATCATGTCGACGACTGGCACGCCCGTACGTTAGTGGGTGCTCCTTTGGCCGCCGTCAGCGAGCGTCGTCCGCTGCCTCGGTCGGGTGTGCTACCTCATCGGCCTCGACCGCGACCTCAAGCTCGTCGGGCACGAACTCGGGCGCCTTCGAGACCTTCCACGCCACGTACAACAGCGACGCCCACGCGACGACGATCGTCGCGTAGATCAGCGTCGACACCGGCGAGTGGATCCCGAAGTACTTGATCAGCTTCTGCGAGTTGGTCAGCACGATGACGCCGCCCACCGCGGTGCCGAGCAGCGCCGGGCTGATGCGGCTGACCAGCCACGCCGCGAACGGCGCCGCGATGACGCCACCGAGTGCCAGCCCCAGCACCACGAGCAGGTTCTCGAAGAACTCCGCGCGCAACCCCACCAGGAAGCCCAGCGACGCCGACAGCGCGACCAGGAACTCCGAGGCGCTCACCGAGCCGATAACGGTCCGCGGCGCGGTCTTGCCGCTCGACAGCAGGGTGCTGGTGGTGATCGGGCCCCAACCACCGCCACCGGAGGCGTCGATGAATCCGCCGAACAGGCCCAGCGGGGCCAGGAACTTCGCCCCGTGCTTGGTCGCACCGACCTTGACGACCGGGGCTGCGCGCAGCGAGAACCGCAGCAGCACGTACACGCCGATGCCCAGCAGGATCGCGGCCATGAGCGGGGCGGCGTCCTCGGTGGACAGCGCCGACAGCACCGTGGCGCCGACGAACGCGCCGACGGCTCCGGGCACACCGAGCTTGAGCACGATGGTCCAGTCGATGTTCTTGAACTTCCAGTGCGACAGACCGGAGGCGAAGGTGGTGCCCACCTCGGCGAGGTGAACCGCGGCGCTGGCCTGCGCCGACGCGACACCACTGAGCACCAGCAGCGTCGAGGCGGTGACACCGAAGGCCATGCCGAGCGCACCATCGACGAGCTGGGCTCCGATGCCGACGAAGGTGAAGATTATGAGCGAACGCATGGGTTCGGCTGCTTTCGACAGATGGCCGCAGTCAAGCGGCGGCCATGGTGATCATGGGCGCGAATCAGCTGCGCGCACAACACCATTCGTCGAAAGCGATGAACCGCCGCGAGGGCCAGAACGGCTCCAACGCGTACGCCGAAGACGGGGCGGTACGGAAGGCCCGTTCAGCCATCACCACTCCTGCCTCGTCTATGCGGTCGGCTAACCATACTCAACGCCAGCGCGACCTGCACATTCCCATGCCACAACCGCTACTTCCGCTTCGGCGCGCCACGCTTCTCGCGGACCCGGACGTTGATCCGGACCGGGCTGCCGTCGAACCCGAACGTCTCGCGCAGTCGACGCTCCAGGAACCGGCGGTATCCGGCCTCGAGGAAGCCCGACGTGAACAGCACGAATGTCGGCGGGCGCGACGTCGCCTGGGTGGCGAACAGGATCTTGGGCTGCTTGCCACCGCGCACCGGCGGCGGCGTCGCCGCCACGATCTCTTTGATCAGAGTGTTCAAGCGGCCCGTGGAGATGCGCTTGTCCCACGACTCGAGCGCGCTCTCGATGGCCGGCACCAACCGGTGCACACCGCGGGCGGTCTTGGCCGAGATGTTCACCCGCTGCGCCCACTGCACCTGACCGAGCTCGCGCTCGATCTCCTTGTCCACCTCGTATCGGCGCTCCTCGTCGACGAGGTCGGCCTTGTTGAACGCCAGCACCAACGCCCGCCCCGCCTCGATGACCATGGACAGGATGCGCTGATCCTGCTCGGTCAGCGGCAGCGACGAGTCGATCAGCACGACGACGACCTCGGCGGCGTCAATCGCGCCGCGGGTCCGCACGGAGGCGTAGAACTCGTGCCCGCTGGCCTGCCCGACCTTGCGTCGCAGACCCGCCGTATCGATGAACCGCCACATCTTGCCGTCGAGTTCGATCAGCGAGTCCACCGGGTCGACCGTCGTGCCCGCGACATCGTGCACCACGGAGCGGTCGTCACCGGCGAGCCGATTCAGCAGCGAGCTCTTGCCGACGTTCGGCTTGCCGACCAGGGCGACGCGGCGCGGTCCCACACCGCCCGCGGGCAGCTCGGAGGTCTGCGGCAGCGCCTCGAGCACGACGTCGAGCAGATCGGCGACGCCCCGGCCGTGCACCGCGCTGACGGAGTACGGCTGGCCCAGCCCGAGCGACCACAGTGCCGCCGCCTCGGACTCGACGCGCTCGCTGTCGACCTTGTTGGCCGCCAGGAACACCGGCTTGCCGGAGCGCTGCAGCCGTTTGGCCGCGGCCTCGTCGGCTGCCGTCGCACCCACCACCGCGTCGACCACCAGGATGATGGCGTCGGCGGTCCGCATCGCGACGGTGGCCTGCTCGGCCACCAGCTGCTGCAGACCCTTCGCGTCGGGCTCCCAGCCGCCGGTGTCCTGCACGACGAACCGGCGTCCGAGCCAGTTGGCGTCGTAGGACACGCGGTCGCGGGTGACGCCCGGGATGTCCTGGACCACCGCCTCGCGGCGGCCCAGGATGCGGTTCACCAGGGTGGACTTGCCCACGTTCGGGCGGCCGACCACCGCCACCACCGGTGGCGGGGCCAGGTCCTCGTCGAGATCGGCTACGAGGTCCTCGGTGCCGACCTCCCAGTCGGTCTCGTCGGACCAGGTGCCGTCGATGTCGTCACTCATTTGTGCCTTCTCTTCGCGCAAGCGGTCACGGATGAACCCCTGCGCGTTGTTCAACGAGGTCGAGCAGATGTGCGACCACCTCGTGTTGGGTCATATCGCTGGAGTCCACGACGATCGCGTCGTCGGCAGCCCGCAGCGGGGAGACCGCGCGGGTGGAGTCCAGGTGATCGCGGCGCTGCACGTCGGCGAGCACGGCGTCGTAGTCGCCGGGCAGGCCCGCGGCGACGTTCTGCTCGTTGCGCCTGCGTGCACGCTCCTCCGCCGACGCGGTCAGGAAGATCTTCACGTCGGCATCCGGCAGGACCACCGTGCCGATGTCGCGGCCCTCGACCACGACGCTGCCCGGACCGTCGGCGAGCTCGCGTTGACGCTGCACGAGCCGCGTGCGCACGGCGGGCACCGCGGAGACCGCCGACACCGCCTTGGTCACCGCGTCGCCGCGGATCTCCGCCGAGACGTCCTCACCGGCAAGGTAGGAGCGGTCCTCGTCGGGATCGAAGCCGACCGCCAGATCAGCCTCGGCGGCCAGCGCCCCGATCGCGTTGGCGTCGGCCAGGTCGATCCCCTTGCGCAGCACCGCCAGCGTCACGATCCGGTACATCGAGCCGGTGTCGAGGTAACGCGCCTGCAGCGCACGCGCCAAACCCCTTGACACCGAGGACTTTCCGGTACCGGCCGGCCCGTCGACGGCGATCGTCACAGAGCCACTCACATTCCTACCGCCTTGTACAGTTCGCCGACTTCCTTGCTGGTCAGCACCCGGATACTGCCCGGCCGCTGCTCGCCGAGTGCAACTGAGCCGATGTCGGTGCGGACCAACTCGAACACCGGATACCCGACGGCGGCGAACATCCGCCGGACGAGGCGCTTGCGGCCCTCGTGCAGGGTCACCTTCACCAGCGACTTGCCGGGCACGGTGTCCACCATCGCGAAGTCGTCGACCCGAATGGGGCCGTCGTCCAACTCGATTCCGTCCTTGAGCCTCTTGCCAATGCCGCGCGGCACGGTGCCGTTGAGCGTCGCGAGGTAGGTCTTGGGCACCTCGTAGGACGGGTGCATGAGGCGGTGTGCCAACTCACCGTCGTTGGTCAGGATCAGCAGTCCCGCGGTGTCGGCGTCGAGGCGTCCCACGTGAAAGAGCTTCTTGTTGCCCCGAATTCGGTGCTCGATGAGGTCGCCGACACACGCCCGCCCCTGATCGTCCGACATCGTCGAGTGCATGCCGCGCTCTTTGTTGATCGCCAGGTACACCATCGTGTCGTCGATCTTGATGCGCGCGCCGTCCACGCGGATCACCGAGTTGTCAGGGTCGACGCGTGTGCCCATCTCGGTCACGATCCGATCGTCGACCGAGACGCGACCGTCCATGATCATCCGTTCGGCCACTCGTCGCGACGCAACGCCGGCCTGCGACAGCACCTTCTGAAGGCGGACGCCCTCTGTTTCCTCGTTCATTTCAGTCCTTGTCCACGTCGAAGGACAACGGCTGCTCGCTCACTGCAGCACCGCCGAGCTTGACGAATCTGGGTTCGTCACCGAGGGTTTCGGTGATGTCGTCGATGACGTCGACGTCCGGTAGCAGAGGCGCGATATCGGGCAGGTCGGTCAGTGACGACAGCCCGAGCCGCTCCAGGAACAACTCTGTGGTCGCGAACGCGGCGGCTCCCGAGTCGGGGTCCGTGCCTGCCTCGGTGATCAACCCGCGGGCCAGCAGCGTGCGCATCACCGCGTCCACGTTCACGCCACGCACCGCGCTGACACGCGCTCGGGTGACGGGCTGGCGATAGGCCACCACCGCCAGTGTCTCGAGCGCCGCGCGGGTCAGCTTCGACCGCGTGCCGTCGAGCAGTAGCCGTTCGACATACGGCGCGTACCGGGACCGGGTGTACATGCGCCACCCTCCCCCGGCCTCGCGCAGGTCGATACCGCTGTCGCGGGCGGCGAGCTCGGCGGCCATCACCGTCAGCTTGGCCGCCACTCGATAGGCCGGCTGATCGATCGCCGTGGCCAACGCGTCGGCGGGCACCGGGGTGTCCACCACCAGCAGCAGCGCCTCCAGCACAGCACCGAGCTCGTCGTCATCGAGTTCGACGTCCTCGAGTTCCGGGGTCTCCGCGACGTCGCCGTCGACGTCTACGTCGCCGGCGACATCTACGTCGTCGTCGCCCAGCTCGGTCGTGGCGTCCTCAGCGGCGTCTTCAGCCGCCCCTTCAACTGCGTCACCGGGTTCGTCTTCAGCGGTGTTCAGGGCCCCATTGAGCCGGTCGATATCGTCTGTCATGAGTCTTCTTCCACCGCAGCGGCCAGGTGTTCGTTGGTCGGCCGGTCGCCGGTCCACGAAACCTGTAGCACTCCAAGCGGTTCTGCCTGGTCGAATGCTACCGCCCGGGCACGGAACAATTCGAGCAGCGCCAGGAAGCGCCCGACGATCTCGATTCCGCCGGTGCAGTCGGCCACCAGGTCGGTGAACGAAGCCCACTGGCCGATACCGCGCTGTTCCAGCAGGCTCAGGATGTGCCGGGCCTGCTCCGGCACCGACACCGCCTGAATGTGCAGGTGATCGGTGCCGACCGTCGGAACCGGGCGCGGCGAGAAGGCGGTGGCCGCGATGTGCGCGAAGCTCTCGGCGTCCACACCCAGCATCACCTCGGGCAGCAGATCGGAGTAGCGGTCCTCCAGCGAGACCGCACGCGGGTAGCTGCGCAGCGCGGCCGCCTCGAGTTCGGCGAACATCACCGCGACGTGCTTGAACGCCCGGTACTGCAGCAGCCGGGCGAACAGCAGGTCACGCACCTCGAGCAGGGCCAGGTCCTCCTCGTCGTGCACGTCACCGGCGGGCAGCAGCCGGGCGGCCTTGAGGTCGAGCAGAGTGGCCGCGACGACGAGGAACGCGGTGGTCTCGTCGAGTTCGAGAAGTCGCCCGATCTCCTTGGTGTAGGAGATGAAGTCATCGGTGACCTGGTGCAGGGCGACCTCGGTCACGTCGAGTCGGTGCGCGAAGATCAGCTGCAGCAGAAGGTCGAACGGTCCGTCGAAGTTGCTCAGGTGAACCTGGAACCCTGCCTGCGGTGCTTCTTCCGAACTCGCGGCTGTGGTGTCGGTGGTCACGCGCCGAACCGGTCGATGACCTCACGTGCCAGTGCCCGATACGCTTGGGCGCCACCTGATTTCGGTGCCCACGTCGTGATCGGCTCACCGGCGACGCTGGTCTCGGGAAAACGGACCGTCCTGGTGATCACGGTGTCGAAGACCAGATCGCCGAACTGCTGCACCACGCGCGCCATCACCTCACGCGCGTTGACGGTGCGCGGGTCGTAGCGGGTGACGAGGATGCCGCTGATGTCGAGCTTGGGGTTGAGCCGGTCGCGCACCTTGGCCACGGTGTCGGTCAGCAGCGCCAGCCCGCGCAGCGAGAAGTACTCGCACTCGGTGGGGATGATCACACCGTCCGCGCACGTCAGTCCGTTCACCGTGAGCAGTCCGAGCGACGGCTGGCAGTCGATCAGGACGTAGTCGTAGCGGTCCAGTACCGGATACAGCGCGCGGTGCAGTGACTGCTCCCGGCCCACCTCGTTGACCAGCTGGATCTCGGCGGCGGACAGGTCGATATTGCTGGGCACCAGGTCGAGGCCCTTGACCCGCGTGCTGATCAGCACGTCGTCGATCGACACCCGGGGCTCGACCAGCAGGTTGTGCACGGTGTGCGCGAGTTCGTAGTGCGGTACGCCCAGACCCGCTGACAGGGCGCCCTGCGGGTCGAGGTCGACCAACAGCACCCGACGGCCGTATTCGGCCAGGCTGGCGCCGAGGTTGATCGTCGACGTGGTCTTGCCGACGCCGCCCTTCTGGTTGCACATGGCGATGACCTGGGCCGGTCCGTGCGTGCTCCGGGGCTTGGGCTCGGGGATCACCCGCGGCGGCCGTCCGGTCAGGTTCATGCCGTCGGCGGTGCCACCATCGTCGGTCATGAGAGACCGCCCCTGGTCAGACAACCCTCCGGCGTGGCGAACATCCTGGAAAGCTTAACGGGACAAGAACGCCCTGGACTGCAGACCCGCTGGCCTAGGCTGAGGAGATGAGCTGGAAACAGCGCCTGCCCTTCCTTCGGTGGTCGCTGGTGCGCATGGCGCTGGGCATGCCGGAGTTCATCCGAACAGGTCAGATCGGTGACGGCCGAGAAGAGGCGGCCGCGGCCTATGTCGAGGCCCACGCCCGCGGCGGTGACGTCGACCACGTTCTCGAGACCATCGACGAATTCGCCCGGGAACAGTCCATGCTGATGAACATCGGCGACGAGAAGGGCATCATCCTCGACGCCGCCGTGCGACGAGCCGCCCCGGCGCAGGCCCTGGAACTCGGCACATACTGCGGCTACAGCGCGATGCGCATCGCCCGCGCAGCGCCCACTGCCAGGGTTTACTCGGTCGAGTTCTCCGCGGCCAACGCCGCCATTGCCCGTCGGATCTGGGCACACGCCGACCTCGACGACCGGATCACCTGTGTCGTCGGCACCCTCACCGACGGCGGCAAGACCCTCGATGCCCTCGACGCCCTGGGGTTCACCGCGGGGTCGCTGGACTTCCTGTTCATCGATCACGAGAAGAGCGCCTACCTGACCGATCTCGAGAGCATCCTGGACCGCGGCTGGCTGCACCCGGGCTCTGTCGTGGTCGCCGACAACATCCGCATCCCCGGCGCCCCGCGCTACCGCGCCTACATGGAGGAGGAGCAGGACAAGCGCTGGCACACCGTCGAGCACAAGACGCACGTCGAGTACCAGACCCTGTTGCCCGACCTCGTCCTCGAGTCGGACTACCTGGGCGAGCCGACCTGACCCGGCCCCCTACCGCGCAGCCCCACTACCGCGCGCGTGGATGCGCGCCGGCCCAGACCTCGCGTAGCGCGCTGACGGTCACCAGGGTGTAGATCTGCGTGGTCGTCACCGACGCATGGCCGAGGAGCTCCTGAACCACCCGCACGTCGGCGCCGCCCTCGAGCAGATGAGTCGCGAACGAGTGCCGCAGCGTGTGGGGTGACACCGCAGACCCGATGCCCGACCGCTCCGCCGCGTCCTGCAGCACCTGCCAGGCGCTCTGCCGTGAGAGCCGCCCTCCGCGGGCGTTGAGGAATATGCCGGGTGTGCCCCTGCCCCGGCGCGCCAGATCGGGCCGCCCGCGCACCAGGTAGACGTCGAGCGCGTTGACGGCGGGTCTGCCGATGGGCACCAGACGCTGCTTGCCACCCTTGCCGCGGAGCAGGACGGACCGGGAGTGCACGTCGACGTCGTCGACGTCGAGACCAACAGCCTCCGAGATGCGGGCGCCGGTGGAGTACAGGACCTCCAGCAGGGCCCGGTTGCGCAGGGTCAGCGGGCCGTCGGTCTCGGCGTCCCCACCGGCTCCGTCCAGCAGTGCCAGCACCTCGTCGACGGTGAGGCTCTTGGGCAGCCGGCGGCTCGGTGTCGGCGGTTTGACCGCACGGGCGACATCGAGGTCGGTGACGCCCTCGGCCGCGGCGAATCGGTGCAGCCCCCGCACGGCGATCAACGCGCGAGCCGCGGAGACAGCCGACAGGGCGGGCGTGCCACCGTCGGGGTCCCCCTTGCGCAGCGCCACCAGGAACTCGCTGACATCGGTCTCGGTGACATCGCGCAGGTCGGTGATGCCGCGCGAGACGAGGTGCTCGGAGTACCGGCGCAGGTCGCGCCGATAGGAGCTCAGCGTGTTCGCGGCCACACCGCGTTCGATGGTCAGGTGGTCGACATAACCCTGCAGCTGGCCGTCGAGCGCGCCACCGCCAGGAGCTCCGCTCCCCGAGACATCAGCGGAGCGGAGCGTGGTCATGCCTGCCTGGCCCGGAAGGCGGTCGGCTGGTCGATCCACGGCGCGTCGACCGAGCGCAGCGCGCCCTCGTCAGACATGTTGGCAGCAGCCAGAATTCCGGCCACGGCAAGGGAGTTGACGATCTCGCCGGCGAACACCATCCGCACCGCGTCGGCAAGCGGCACCCGTCGCACGACGAGATCGGCCTCCTCGTCGTGCGCGGCGGGCCGCCCGATCTCGGTCAGGTCAGTGGCCAGGTACACCCGCACGCACTCGTCGCTGAAACCGGGCGCGGAGACCACGTCGACCAGCACGTGCCAGTGCTGTGCCGCCAGCCCCGCCTCCTCCTCGAGCTCGCGGGCCGCCGTGAGGTGCGGCGCCTCATCGCCCAAGTCCAGGAGCCCGGCGGGCAGCTCCCACAGTCGCCGGCCTACGGCGTGCCGGTACTGGTGGACCAGAACGACGTTGCGGTCGGTGTCCAGCGCGACGATGGCGACGGCGCCGAAGTGCTCGATGATCTCGCGCCGCGCCGTGCCGTCGCCGGGCATGCGCACCTCGTCGGCGCGCAGCGCGAAGATCTTTCCGACGTAGAGGGTTTCGCTGGCGACGGTCTCGAAGTCGTGGTCACCCACGGTGCACTGGCTCTTGCACGGCCGGCAGCTCCGCATCCGTCGCGTGCTCTGTCCCGTTGGCGCGCTCGGCAGCCGTCGACTCCTCGCGCGAGCGCTCGTCGGTGAGCTCCATGGGAAGCCGTTCGGCGGCCTTGTAGTTCAGCGCCGCGCCGATGAACGCCGCGAACAACGGGTGCGGCCGGGTGGGACGGCTCTTCAGTTCCGGGTGGGCCTGGGTGCCGACGAGGAAGGGGTGGATCTCGGGCGCATACTCGACGAACTCCACCAGATGACCATCCGGGGACGTCCCACTGAACCGCAACCCGCTCTCTGCGATCCGGTCCCGGTAGGCGTTGTTCACCTCGTAACGGTGACGGTGACGCTCGGACACCTCGGTGGCCTGGTAGGCCTCCGCCACAATCGATCCCGCGTCCAGGGCGGCCGGGTAGGCACCCAGTCGCATGGTGCCGCCGAGATCGGCCTCACCGGCGACCGCATCGCGCTGATCGGCCATCGTGGAGATGACGGGATCGGGTGTCTCGGGGTCGAACTCCGCCGAGTTGGCACCGTCGATGCCGACCGATCGGGCCGCCTCGATCACGATGCACTGCAGTCCCAGGCACAGGCCCAGCAGGGGTACGCCCTGCTTGCGGGCGAACTTGATAGCGCCCAGCTTGCCGTCGATGCCGCGGATGCCGAACCCGCCGGGGATCAGGACCCCGTGCACATCGCTGAGCACCGCTGCCGCACCGGCGTCGGTCTCGCAGTCGTCGGAGGCGACCCACCGGATCTCGACCTTGGCGTGGTGCTTGAACCCGCCGGCGCGCAGCGCCTCCGCGACCGAGAGGTACGCGTCGGACAGGTCGATGTACTTGCCCACCAGCGCGATCCGCACGGTCTCCTGCGGCTCGTGCACGCGGCGCAGCAGGTCATCCCACTCGGTCCAGTCGACGTCGCGGAACGGCAGGTTGAGCCGGCGCACCACGTAGGCGTCCAGCTCCTCGCGGTGCAGCACCTTCGGGATGTCGTAGATCGACGGGGCGTCGGGCGTCGAGATCACACCGTCGATGTCGACGTCACACATCAGTGCGATCTTGTTCTTCAACGGCTCGGGCACGTCGCGGTCACACCGCAGGATCAGCGCGTCGGGTGAGATGCCGATGCTGCGCAGCGCGGCGACCGAGTGCTGGGTGGGCTTGGTCTTGAGTTCGCCCGACGGAGCGAGGTAGGGCACCAGCGACACGTGCAGGAAGAACACGTTGTCGCGGCCCACCTCGTGGCGGACCTGACGAGCCGCCTCCAGGAACGGCAGTGACTCGATGTCGCCGACGGTGCCACCGATCTCGGTGATCACCACGTCGGGCCGGTTGCCCCGGGCATCGGGGGCGGCCATCGCCAGGATGCGGCTCTTGATCTCGTCGGTGATGTGCGGAATCACCTGGACGGTGTCGCCGAGGTACTCGCCGCGCCGCTCCTTGGCGATCACCGACGAATACACCTGTCCGGTGGTCACATTCGCCGACCCGGACAGGTTGCGGTCCAGGAAGCGCTCGTAGTGGCCGACGTCGAGGTCGGTCTCCGCGCCGTCCTCTGTGACGAACACCTCACCGTGCTGAAACGGGTTCATCGTCCCGGGATCGACGTTGAGGTAGGGGTCCAGCTTCTGCATCGTCACCTGAAGGCCGCGCGCGGTGAGCAGCTGGCCGAGGCTACTGGCGGTGAGCCCCTTGCCCAGTGAGGACGCGACACCACCACTGACAAACAGGTGTTTGGTAGTGGTCTGTGGGTGCTTGCGTAGCGGTTTTGACTGGCCGGACAACAGCAACCTCCGTGGCGATGGGGCAGGACTTGATTTTCTATGCTGATGTCCAGCTCGGGGCCTGCCGACCCACGGAATCTCACCCTAACACCGACTCCGACAACCTGGTGCTGACGCGCCGAGGCGGCCGCGACGTTACTGCGGGATGGTCACCGCGGTGGCGCCCTGCCCGACGCCGTACTGGCCGGGCTGGCCTCCGTTGGCCAGGTCGGCCAGTCCCAGCACCGTGGTGATCCGACCCGATTGCGCGTCGACGTCGTCGACGGTGCTGACCGCGTCGTTGAGACCGGAGTCGGACCTGATCACCGCGACGGCGGCGGTGCCGGTGGCCGAGCCGGCGCGGCCCGCGACGACGGTTCCGGTGCCATGCGGTGCGAGACCGGCAGCGAGGCGCGCCACGGTGGCGCCCTGATTGCCCGCGGTGTCCCCGGGGTTTCCACCGGTCACGATCAGCGCGGTGTCGGCGACGCCGATCCGCTGATCGCCGTACGACAGGAAGCCGGTGTCGCGCAGTGTGGCAAGAACGGTGTCACGCTGCGCGTCGTCCACGGCGGGGTCCTTGCCGCGCAGCAGCGCGATGCCCAGCAGGTCCCCGGCTTGGGAGCCCTGGTCGACCAGCGAAGTGGTGAGCTGGCGCCCGGCGGGCACGATCGGCGAGTTCACCACCGAGAGCAGTTTCTCCGCCGAGTTGGCGTCGACGAACTCCTGAGTCAGCGCGATAGTGCCGGCCACAGTGCCGCCGGCGGTGCCGACGTAGCGCGCCACCGAGTCGACGTCATCGTCAGCCGCATCGGGCGTGCGGAACACGATGACCGACTTGCCCTTCAGCGCGTCACGCAGGATCCGCGGCGACATCTGCGCATCGAACTCGCCTGCCGCGTTCAGCCTCTCGTTGAGCGCGTTCTTCTCATCGGTGAGGCCGTTGATCTGGTTCTGCAGTTCGTGCTTGTCGTCGCGCAGACCCGATAGCAGGGTGTTGGACAACAGGCCCGAACCGAGCATCACCCCAATGGCTAACGCCAGGAAGACCGCGGCAAGGGAGATCGCATGCGTGCGAAGGGAAATCAAGCCAGACTCCTCTAGGTGACCCAGCCCTGGACCCAGAGCGAGAACTGATTCCAGTACTCCGAGACCCACTGCAGTACCGCGGCATCCGTGCGCGACACCCACAGCGCGACGACGACGGCCACCAGCATCGCGAGTACGAGAAGCGCGATGGCTCCACCGGAGATTCGGCTGCGGTACAGCGTGGCGACGGCCTTCGCGTCGACCAGCTTCTCCCCGACCTTGAGGCGGGTGAGGAACGTCGACGGATTGCTCTGCTGCCGTGAGCGATCGAAGAAGTCCTCGATGTTGGCGGTGTGACCCGCGGTGACGATGAGCGATGCGCCGTGGTGATCGCACAGCAGCAGCGCCAGATCCGCGGCCGAACCGGCGGCGGGGAAGGTCATGGCGCCGACGCCGAGGTCCTGGATGCGCTCGAGTCCCTTCGCGTGCCCGTCGGCGTCAGCGGGCAGCACCACCTGAGCGCCCGAACGAAGCACCTCAACGCTCATGACACCGGGGTCCCCCACGATGAGCGCGGGCCGGTAGCCGGCCTTTCGCAGCACGTCGGCGCCCATCCCGACCCCAACCAGGACCGGTTGGTACTCCTTGATGAAGGGCTTGAGGGCCTTGAGGTCGTCAGCGGCGGCGGGCCCCTCGGCGACCACGACGACGTGCCTGCCGCGGACGTCGACGTCGATGTCGGGAATGCCCATACCGTCGATCAGCAACGGGCTCTCGCTGCGGATGAACTCGATGGTGTTGCCCGCGAAGGCCTCCAGATGGGCGACCAGGCCGGTCTTCGCCTCGATCATCAGGTCGTGGATCTCGAGGTCGGTCCGCTCATGGCCGAGCGCGATGCGGCGATCCCCCGCGTACACGCCGCCGTTGTGCAGGCGTACGCGCGCGCCGTCCTTGACCTTCTTGAACACCTCGTCGCCGGTCTCGTCGATCAACGTCACGCCGTTGGCGACCAGCACCTCGGGGCCGAGGTTCGGGTAGCGGCCAGAGATGGACGGTGAGGCGTTGACCACCGCTGCCACCTGAGCCTCGACGAGGGCGTCGGCGGTGATGCGGTCGAGGTCCAGCGCGTCGATCACCACGATGTCGCCGGGGCCCACGCGTCGGAGAAGTCGATCGATGTCGCGGTCGACGCGGGCGGTTCCTGTGACACCCGGCCGTGGGCCGGCGTTACGTGAGAGCAGCGCTGACATCTTCATGACGCCGATTCTGTCGGCCAACCCTCAAGTGAAGGTGGAGGCGCGCCGTAACACCCGCCTCAGAAGTTATGTTTTGTCACATCCGTAACACGGGTCGGATGCCGTTTCATGACGATGCCTCCTGCCGGGCCGCCTCCAGCAGCTCCCGCGCGTGGGCCCGCCCGCTGTCGGATTCGCCGAGCCCCGCGAGCATCCGGGCCAGCTCAGCGACGCGCGCGTCGTCATCGAGGTTGCGCACCTCGCTCGACTTCCCGCTCCCGTTGGCGCTGTCGACAACAAGGTGGACGTCGGCGTACGCCGCGACCTGAGGCAGGTGGGTCACCACGATGACCTGATGGGTGCGCGCCAGCCGGGCCAGACGGCGGCCGATCTGGACCGCGGCGCGGCCGCCGACCCCAGCGTCGACCTCGTCGAAGACCATCGTGGTGCCCTCGGCCGACGCGGCCAGGACAACCTCCAGCGCGAGCATCACCCGCGACAACTCGCCGCCGGATGCGCTCTTGGCCAGCGGCAGCACGTCGCTTCCGGAGTGCGGCGTGAACCCGAACTCGACGGCGTCGACGCCGTCGTGCCCGGCGTGCACCGTCTCGCCGGTGGGCAGGGTGATCGGCGCCGAGTCGTCGGCGCGGGCAGGTATCGGTGCGACGCTGATGCCGAACCCGGCGCCCGCCATGGCCAGGCCCGCGAGCTCCGCGGTGACGGCCTTGGACAACGCCTTCGCCGCCTTGGTCCGCGCCTTGGTGATGACGGCAGCCGCCGAGACCACGGCGACCTCGAACTCGGCGACACGCGCCGCCAGAGACGCCAGTGCCTCCTCCGACACGTCGAGTTGGGCCAGTCGCCCGCGCGCCTCCTCGGCCCACGCCAGGACGCCGTCGACATCGGCCGCGTACTTGCGCGTGAGGTTGCGCAGCTCACCCTGACGGGCCAACTTCGACTCCAACGTGCTGGCGTCGGTGGGCAACTCGGACAGGTAGTCGCCGAGCTCGGTCGACACATCGCCGATGACGGCTAGCGCCTCACCCAGCCGCTCGGACAGCGCCTGCAACGACGTGTCGTCCGTCGCGCCGAGGGCGGCCTTGGCCTGGCCCACTCCGTCGAGCGCCGACGTCGGCTCGGTGGCGGCTTCGTCGCCCAGTTGACCGGACAGCGCGGCGCGCGCCACCTGTGCGGCCTCACGCAGCGCATCCAGTTCCGAGAGCCGACGAATCTCGGCCACCAGTGCCTCGTCCTCCCCCGATTCTGGTGCGACGGTGTCGATCTCGTTGATCCCGAACTGCAGCCGGTCGGCTTCCTGCGCGAGCTCACGGGCCCGCTGCCTGCGGTCAGTCAGATCACGGCGCGCGGTCAGCCACCGCTCCCGCGCCTCGCGGTAGCGCGCCAGGGCCGACTCCACGTCGACGTAGCGATCCAACGCCGCGAGCTGCTCCTCGGGCTTCATCAACCGCAACTGGTCGTTCTGCCCGTGCAGGGCCAGAAGCTCCGTGGTGAACGTGCTCAGTGACTTCGCCGGCACACTGCGTCCACCCAGATACGCCCGCGACGGGCCGTCGCGGCTGACCGACCTGGCCGCGATCACACTGCCGTCGTCGTCTCGCTCCGCACCCGAGGAGTCCAGCACCTCATCGATCCGCGTGGTGACCGTCGAGCCGAGTTCGGTTGTGGTGAAACGGCCCTCGACGACGGCGCGGGACGATCCCGAGCGCACCCGAGTGGCGTCCGCCCGCGCTCCACCGAGCAGGTGCAGACCGGTCACGACCATCGTCTTACCGGTGCCCGTCTCCCCCGTCAGCACCGTCAGGCCACTGCCGAACTCCGCGGTGGCGGCACTGATGGCACCCAGCGCCTCGATCCGAATCTCGGCGAGCACTATTGCCCACGCCAACCCGTGACCGGCAACCGGAACTTGCGCACCAGGCGATCGGTGAACGGCGCACTGTCCAGGCGCACCCACTTCAGCGGTACGGCGCAGCGGGTCACCTCGAGCCGGCCCCCGGCGGGCACCACCATCTCGCGGCGACCGTCGCAGAACACCATGGCGTCGTAGCCGCCCGCCTCGATCTCGATGGCGATGGCCGCGTCGGGACTGGTCACCATGGGACGCGCGAACAGGGCGTGAGCGTTGTTGGGTACCACCAGGATCGACTCCAGATCGGGCCACAGGATGGGCCCGCCCGCCGAGAATGCGTAGGCCGTCGACCCCGTCGGCGTGGACACCAGCACCCCGTCGCAGCCGAACGACGAGACGGGTCTGCCGTCGACCTCCAGCACCACGCCCAGCACGCCCAGGCGCGGCCCCTTCTCGAGGCTGGCCTCATTGAGCGCCCACCCTCGCTGTGTGATGTGCCCTCCGACGCGTACCGCCACGTCGAGCGTCATCCGCTCCTCGACGCGGTAGCTGCGGTTGATGACGTGATCGAGCACTGAGTCGATGGCCTCAGCCTCCGCCTCGGCGAGGAAGCCGATACGGCCGAGATTGACGCCCAGGACCGGAATCTCGACGTTGCGCGCAAGTTCGGCGGCGCGCAGAAACGTTCCGTCGCCACCGAGGACGAGAACCAGTTCGCAGCCCTCGGCGGCGCGCTCGTCGGCGTCGACGACATCGATGTCGACGCCGAGTGCCCGCATGTCATCGGGAGCCAGGTGCAGCGAGCCGCGGTCAACGGCCTCGGCCGCCAGTACGCGCAGGCCGATGTCGTGGTCGCCGAGCACCTTCTCGACACGCCGCGCGGTCTCGGTGGCCTCATCCCTGCCGGTGTGAACCACCAGCAGCACTGTCCGATCACAGCTCACTGCGGGCCCTCCGTAACAGCGCGCCGGACGGCCTGTTCGAGCGCGGGACCGTTCAGCGGATTCGCGGTCCGCGCCCGCAACCGCAAGAAGTACTCGACGTTGCCCGACGGGCCCGGCAGCGGGCTCGCGGTGACATCGACGGTGTGCCAGGCCAGTTGGGCGGCGCGGTGGGCCACCGACAGGACAGCGTCAACGCGCAGTTCGGGATCGCTGACGACACCGCCCGCGCCCACGCGTTCCTTGCCCACCTCGAACTGCGGTTTCACCATGGGAACGATATCGGCGTCCTGTGACGCGCATGACGTCAGTGCGGGTAACACCGTCGCCAACGAGATGAACGACAGGTCGGCCACGACGAGGTCGACGGGGCCACCGATCAGCTCGGCGGTCAACGTACGCACGTTGGTGCGCTCGACCACGGTCACCCGGGCGTCCGATCGCAGGGACCACGCCAACTGGCCGTAGCCGACGTCCGCCGCGATCACCTCGGCCGCGCCCCTGTCCAGAAGCACCTCGGTGAATCCGCCGGTGGAGGCGCCCGCATCCAGGCAGCGCAGGCCGTCGACGGGGACCTCGAACGCGTCGAGCGCACCGATCAGCTTGTGGGCTCCGCGCGACACCCAGCTGCGCTCGTCGGCGGAGACGGTGAGGCTGGCATCCAGGGAGACGGCCGTCGCGGGCTTGGCCGCGGGCATACCGTCGATGCGGACCCGGCCCGCGCCGATCAGTTCCGCAGCCTGCTGCCGCGATCTGGCCAGGCCACGCCTGACCAGCTCCACATCAACCCGGGCTCGCCGTGTCACGTCGGTTTACCGTTCGTGATCCGGCGCCGCGGTACTCCCAGCCGACGAACCGCGTTCGACCGACTCCAGTGCGCGGACCAGCAGATCGTGCGCCTGCTCCAAGCGCACCGCGATGGCTTCCACATCAGAGTCGGGAGCATCCGGCGCAGGCAGATCGGACAGCAACGCAGCGATCTCCAACCGGATCTGGTCGGGGTCGGTAGTCATGTCGACACTCACGCTAGTCGATGGGCCGGCTCCAGCAGCGACCAGCGCGCCAATGCCTCGCGGGCGATGTCGTCGGCCGCTTCGATGCGCAACGGCCCACCGTTGCGCCCGGCGTTCCAGACGGCGCTGGCGGTGGCGCGGACAACGGTCAACGGGTCCTGCGGATCGACTCCGGTCGAACGGACGGTGACCGAGTCAGTCCCGATCTCGACCTGCCATGCCGGATGGGCGGCGATTCGCAGACCATCGCCCGGCTCGCGCAGCGACCGCAGGTCGGGCGCCAGGTGGGTGGGCCGCTCCTGTGGGACGGCGTGGACCATCTCGGCCGCCGTGCTCACGCCGGTCAGCACCAGAAGGCTGGGCAGGCCGGCGGCATTCGCCCCCGCGATGTCGGTGTCCAGACGGTCACCGACCACCAACGGGGAGTCGAACCGTCCGCGTGCCAGCGCGTCATTCATGAGCGTCGGCTGGGGCTTGCCCGCCACCTGCGGCTGGCGGTCGGTGGCCGCGCACAGCGCCGCGACCATCGAGCCGTTGCCCGGCAGCAGACCACGCTCGGACGGCAGCGTGCGATCCACATTGGCGGCCACCCACAGGGCGCCCGCCCGGATCGCGAGTGCGGCCTCGGCGAGAATCGCCCAGCCGGTCTCGGGCGAGTGACCCTGGACGACAGCCACCGCATCGCCATCCCACGTGCGCACCGGAATCAGGCCGACGTTGCGCACTTCGTCGGCCAACGAGTCGGTGCCGATGACGAGGACACTCGAGCCCGCCGCCACCTGCGCCGCGAGCAGATGTGCCGCGCTCTGGGCGCTGGTCACCACGTCGTCGGCGTTCGCCGTAAAGCCAAGGGAATTAAGGTGTTCGGCGACCTGGGCGGGTGCACGCGAGGCGTTGTTGGTGACGTACAACGTCCGAGCCTCGACCGCAGCGAGTGTCTCGACCGATCCCTCCGTCGCCTCATGGCCGCGGAAGACGGTGCCGTCAAGATCCAGAAGCAGGCAGTCATGCGCCTGCGCCAGCGTCGTCACCTCAGGACAACTCCGTGATGCGCTCTTCGGCGTCAGTGGCCCCTTCGAGGTCGGACGCTGCCGCATTCATGAACCACTGCAACGCCTCCGACCGCCGGTCCAGCGCCAGCAGAGTGTCGGCGTATGCGTAGAACAGTCGTGCGGCCGTGAGGCCGGTGCGGGTGGGGTCCAGTTGTGGCGAGGACAGGGTTGCGAGCGCCTGCGTGTGCTGACCGAGATCCGAGCGGGCGCCGGCGACGACGATGCGCAGTTCGTCGGCGTCATCGCCCTCCAGCTGCTCGGCCTCGGCGGTACGGGCCAGTTCGATCGCCTTCTCGGGCCGACCGACACCGCGCTCGCAGTCCGCGATCACCGGCAGCAGCGGTGACTTACTGCCCATCCGCCGCGCCGCCCGGAGCTCGGCAAGCGCCTGAGCCCAGTCACCACAGTGGTAGGCCGCGATGCCGACGGCTTCGCGGACAGCAGCGATGCGCGCGGCACGACCGCGGGCGGCCTGAGCATGTGCCAGGGCAGCCTCGGGGTCCTCTTCCAGCAGGTCACCGGCCGCCACCAGGTGGCGTGCCACGTAGTCAGCGGTCGCCTTGTCCAGGGTCAGGAGTTCGCCGCGGATCTCCGGGGCCAGTTGCTTGGCCTCGACGTTGGCCGGAATCAATGGACCGGAGCGATCCTGGGAATTGTCACCGGTGGATTGTGGGCGCCTGGCCCGATCGGGCCCCGACGAACGCGGTGCGTTGCGGCGGTCGCCCGACGGCCGACGCGGCCCGCCGGCGCGATTAGCGTTCTGCGGGCGGCGGTCACCGCCGCCTCCCTGCCTGTTCTCGGCCACGTTCTGCCTTCCTGCCGTCCCGCAAAAGGATACGGGTCATATGGCGATACGCGAGCATTGAGTAATTCGCATTGAATTCGAATTACACAATGGCGCGAATACAGAATCACCCCCCACGCAATTGTGGGGGGTGATTCTTTAAAGGGTGTTCGGCGGTGTCCTACTTTTCCACCCGAAAGGGTAGTATCATCGGCGCTGGTAGGCTTAGCTTCCGGGTTCGGAATGGTACCGGGCGTTTCCCTGCCGCTGTGGCCGCCGTAACTCTATTTTCTTTTCAGCCCCTTGCACGCTGCCCATGGTGTGGGTGGTGTGTTTTGGTGGTGGGGTGTGGTCAAACGTTGTTTGACTGTGGTTTGTGGTTGCGCGAGCTTAGTGGTGTTACACGTTTTCTCCAACAATTGGTTTCTGTTGGTGTGTGTAAGTTTTCGGCCGGTTAGTGCCAGTTCCCTGCGCCCATTACTGGGCTTCTAGGTCTGGTCTATCAA